>CAISPO010000063.1 GCA_903887415.1 uncultured Bacteroidota bacterium
AACGAGAAACTAGCGGGCACAGTTACAAGTATCAAATAAATGCATATAATCGCCGGTCGCGAAAAGCACAGAAAAGCCTGTGATATAAACGTGATATTTTTGTGATATTTTTCGAGCGCAACTCATTGATAGCCATCAAAACCTGCGCAAACTTTTTTTTCTGAAAAAACTGTGACATTTTTATCGCAGCATAAACAATGAAATGTATAACGTAGTTATAAGACGATACACATATCAGAGTCGGTAAATCGGTAAATCTTGGCTAATCTGCGGTTCAGACAACTGCATAAAACCGGAAGTTTTACCCCACAACGCCAGAAAAAATCAAGCTAGTCTTATAATCCTTTAATCAAGGTTCAGACGATAATTAACAATAGAATAAATCACACCGTGCTGTGAGAATGGATTTAAATGTTTTATATTGCATGGAGAGAGCCGAAACGGCTTATTATGTTATTTAATAATACTGTTATGTCACAGGAGCAGACTTTTGATCTTACGGCGTGGTGGAATGAGCAGTCATTTACCGGGAAACAATTATTCAACCTTGATGAAACGGGCACACTCACGCTGCTCTCCAACAACAAGATCAAAGAGCGGGTGATCGCTACAGTAGCTGTAGAGAATGCAGATACCGTCCTGAAAAACCTGCTTGAAAAATATGACGAGGCCGAGGCCAAAGTAAAGGAAGCAGAGATCGAATGGATATCCGCAGACGATAAGCATACTATGGCAGAAAAAGTTGCCCAGCTAAAAGAATACCTCAATACCGTGAATGCACTTGGCGACCTCGAAAAATTCGCACTCCTGGTACACGACTGGGAGCATACACTATACGTTTTGTCTGAGGAGAATTACGCAGCAAGGGTAAAGCTTACAGAGCTCGCCGAGTCAATGGCAGACAGCACAAACTGGAAGGAAACCACGCAGGCATTTAAGGACTTAACGGACAAATGGAAACAGGCCGGCCATGCAGACCGCAACAAAAGCGACAAGCTGTGGAGCAGGATAGAGGCGGCGCGCACTACATTCAACAACAACAAGCGCAAGCACCACGACGAGGAAGAAAAAGACCTGCTGGTAAACCTGGACCTGAAAATAGACCTTGTAGAGCAGGCCGAAGCAATGGCAAACTCCACCGAGTGGAAAAAAACCACGGAGACTTTTCACCGGCTTACGGAAGAATGGAAAACAATAGGCCATACGCTGAACAAAAAGAATGAAGAGCTCTGGCACCGGTTTCTTGCAGCCAAAAGTGCGTTTTTCGACAAGAAGCGCGAACATTCGGACCAGGTGAAAGAAGAGCAGGAACGCAACTACGCTATAAAAGCCTCGCTCCTGGAAAAGGCCGAGGCACTGAAAGACAGCACAGAATGGAACAAAACCGCCCAGGCTATGGGGGCCCTGATGGAAGAATGGAAAAAAACAGGCCGCGTACCCAAGGAGAGGGGCGATGACCTGTGGATAAAATTTAATGCGGCACAAGAGCAATTTTTCCAGGCCAGGAAAACACATATGGATGAGATAAGGTCTGTACTGGAGAATAATTACGATCTGAAGGCGGCAATACTGCAAAGAGCAGAGCAGTTAAAGCACTCTACCCGCTTTGCGGAGACCACAACCGAGATGCTGCAAATGATGGAAGACTGGAAGAAAATAGGCCCCATACCGCGCTCCTATGGCGATAAAATGTGGGAAGACTTTAATGCAGCGCGCAAATATTTTTTCGCGCAGAAGGATGCCAGCCGTGCGCAAAGGGAACAACATGCGGAAACTCAAAAAGTAGTCAGGGCTGAGCATGCAAAAGCCATGGTAGGCAAGCTGAAAGATGACCTGAAAGAAGAAGAAGAAAAACTGGTTGACTTCAGGAATGCGATAGAGAACATAACACCCGGCAAGAAAGCAGCAGAGCTTAAGGCCCACCTGGAAAAGCTTATCGCCGAAGGTGAACAGAAGATAAAGCGCCTGAAAGAGAAGTTTGAAACTGCAAAGGCAGACATAGGCCGCCAGCACGAGAAAGAAAAAAAAGAAGAAAAGGCCCCCGATGTAGCAGAAACAGGTATCGCGTAATCAAAAAAAGCGTTGCGGGAATATTTTCCGGGCGTTATAATTGTTAAAATAGTATTTTTTTCTACCTTGGGCTTTATTATGGCAAAGAAGATTCTCTTATCGATAGCGCTTTTAGTGATGCTTATTGATCTCAGCAGTTGCACAATGCATATGATTCCGGGCACACCCCACATATGGAGGCCTGCACGCGGATTTCACAGGCATTGGGGCCGTGAGCGCCATATGAATGTGCGCCGTGCATTCTGGGGCCGTCACCGCTACGGTATGCGGCCGCATAGCTATCGCGGGCATTTCCATTAAAAGTGCTGTTTCCTAAAGGGTTTAAAACAACATACCGCCCCCCTCTTTTTTCCGTCCCAGGTGTTTGTAGGCTTTCTCAGTTGCCTCCCTGCCACGCGGGGTGCGCATGATGTATCCTTCCTGTATCAGGAAGGGTTCATAGACTTCTTCTATGGTGCCTGCCTCTTCGCTTACGGCAGTAGCTATGTTGCTGATGCCCGCCGGCCCGCCCTTGAACTTATCTATGAGTGTGGTGAGTATCTTGTTGTCCATATCGTCCAGGCCGCTTTCGTCAACATTCAGGGCCTTGAGGCCATGCTCCACTATTGCCCGGTCTATAACGCCGTTGCCAAGCACCTGTGCAAAATCGCGCATACGGCGCAGCAGGCCGTTGGCTATGCGGGGTGTGCCGCGGCTGCGCCTGGCAATCTCGCCCGCTGCATCGGATGTAACTTTTACATTCAGCACACCGGCTGCGCGCATGATGATACGCTGCAGCACATCTGACGTATAATACTCCAGCCGAGACTTGATGCCAAAGCGCGACAGCAAAGGGGATGTGAGGAGGCCGCTGCGGGTAGTAGCGCCTACCAGCGTAAACGGATTGAGTGTAAGTTGTATAGAGCGAGCTGATGGGCCGCTGTCTATCATGATGTCTATCTTGAAATCCTCCATCGCGGCATAGAGGTATTCTTCTACTACGGTGCTTAGCCTGTGTATCTCATCTATAAAGAGTACGTCGCGGACCTCAAGGCTGGTGAGGAGGCCGGCAAGGTCGGCAGGCTTTTCTATTACCGGGCCGCTGGTTTCTTTTATCGCTACCCCCAGCTCATTGGCCACAATGCGTGAAAGAGTGGTTTTCCCCAGGCCGGGCGGGCCATGGAACAGGATGTGGTCGAGCGCTTCGCCGCGCATATTCGCCGCCTTTATGAATATGCGCAGGTTCTCGATAAGCTTGGGCTGCCCGGCAAAATCCTCAATGGTCTGCGGGCGTATGGTATTCTCATACTCCCGCTCCTGCGAAGACAACTCCCCCGATGGCCGTACATGCGAACTGGACATGCCTAAAGGTATGAAAAGGCTAACACCTTGCAATTATCAAAGCAAAAAAAACCGCTACTCTCCGGCAGCGCCTGCATTGGAATTCGGAAAGTTATTTTTGCGCTACCGAACCTGCTGGTGTAAATTTTACAACGGAGTTTTCCTTTGCTGGTTGGCTATGCAGGTAAGCATAGATCGCTGCCAGGTCTCTGAGCTTCATCCCTGCATACATCGTCCAGGGCATGATAGTGTTGAAGGCTCCTTTTTCTACTGGCTGCGGCGTGTAAGCAGAGTCGCAATACGATTTGAACCGGTTGATGAATGCTTCTTCACTCCAGTTCCCGATACCGGTATTAGTGCTGGATGTGATGTTCGCGGAGCGAATGGTGCAACCATCCGGCATTTTGAATTCCCGCCCCCCGCTGAATGCAAGTTCCGGGATTATTTGTCCATGCTTGTCGGGAGTATGGCACTCGCGGCAGGCGCAGGCATTGATCAGGTATGCTCCATATGCCAGTGTATTCGATTCATCCGGCCGCGGGCCGCCGGGGGCTTTCTGCGGAATCGTGTTGATGATGATGCTCATCGGAAAATCGGAGACGGAAGCTGGTACATCATTATCTATCGGCGCCAGTGTGCGTATGTAGGCGATGATGCACATAATATCGTCCGGGTCCATCTTGCTATAGTATGGATATGGCATTACCGGGAACATGGCCCTGCCCTCCTTGGTAACGCCTGTCGTGATCACCCGAAAAAGCTCTCCGTCAGTATAGCGGCTGATGCCCTTTGGAGTAATATTACGCGAATAGTAAACTCCGGGAAAACCAATAGTCTGGTCGAATCGCTCTCCGCCCTTGCCAAATGTACCTGGCGTAAGCGGGCCGGAGAACTTCGTCCAGTCGCGGGTGGAGTGGCAATCCATGCACACGGTAACATGGTTGGCCAGGTATTTTCCCCGCTCTATGCGATCGGGTGTGCTGTTGATCTTAACTTCATTTGCCGGGCCCACATTTGGAAGGGCTATCTTCACATAAGAGATCAGCCCACCTGCTACGATAACCAGGAACAATAAAATAAAGCCGGAAATTTTGAGCGCTTTTTTCATGGTATTTATTTTTTAGAGATTGAGAAAACATCATTGCTAAAAAAATAAATCGTCTGTGGTCAAAAAATCATCTGCCGGGGCAACGGGCAGTATAAAATTATAAATTTTTTTCTGTTTTTATAGTGTTCAAAGAATGGTTCTGGTATGTCCACAAAAAAAGCCCGCTTACGTTTGACCATAAGCAGGCTCAATATTCTTTTCGTCACTTCTACTCCGGCTGCGGCGTATAGCGGAGATACGGTTTAATAACATTTACACCTTTAGGAAATTTCTTTATGGCGTCTTCTGTTGATACTGCCGGCACTACAATTACGTCTTCGCCCTGCTTCCAGTCGGCAGGGGTGGCTACGCTGTGCCTGGCGGTGAGCTGCAATGAGTCTATCACCCGCAATACCTCTACAAAATTGCGCCCGGTGGACGCAGGATAAGTGATCATCAGCTTCACCACTTTATCCGGGCCTATGATGAACAGCGAGCGCACTGTAGCTGTAGCCGATGCATTGGGATGTATCATGTCATACAGTGTAGCTACCTCCCGGTTGCTGTCGGCTATGATCGGGAAATTAACGGTGGTGTTTTGTGTCTCATTGATGTCATTAATCCATCCTTCGTGCTTTTCCAGCGTGTCCACACTTACTGCAAGCGCTTTTACATTCCTCCTGTCAAATTCCTCTTTCAGGTGTGCGGTCTTGCCAAGTTCGGTAGTGCATACGGGTGTGTAATCGGCAGGGTGAGAGAACAGTACGCCCCAGCCATCCCCAAGGTATTCATAAAGGTCTATATCGCCCATGGAGGTTTTTGCTTTAAAGTTGGGAGCTGCGTCCCCTAGTCTTAATGCCATGTTTATAATAAACCGCTATCAATTTTATTAAAATAAATATCCTTTAGCTAACTGCTTTATCGCTTCTGGGTCTTTATGGTATGTTCCCAATATTTTGACCAGTACCTTCTCCACATCATTAATAATAAACCGCTATCAAAAATATTAAAAAGATATTTTAGTATCTTTGTGTGCAAATAGATAACTATGCGCACTTTACAATTAGCAGGTCATCTTACTGATACACAATTAAAAGAAAGGCTGACAGCTGCAAAAGAT
>CAISPO010000064.1 GCA_903887415.1 uncultured Bacteroidota bacterium
ATCTTTTGCAGCTGTCAGCCTTTCTTTTAATTGTGTATCAGTAAGATGACCTGCTAATTGTAAAGTGCGCATAGTTATCTATTTGCACACAAAGATACTAAAATATCTTTTTAATATTTTTGATAGCGGTTTATTATTAATCTGTTATTCAGATATACTGCACCTGGACGCAATAAAAGAACCGTCTCCTGCACTCATTTTTAACTTCTACCCCACCCTTCCTTCTATCTTCTCCACTGCCCTGCGAAACTCATCAGATACGGGCACTTTCTCATTCTTATTGAAATCGAAAGTAACGATGACATCATGCGCTTCGGCGGCAACTTCACCGGGTTCATTCAGTATGCGATGGTGTATGCCAAAGCTGGTGTTCTTAATAAATTCTATTCGGGATTCTATCACGATGTTGCCAGGATAATGTAATGGCTTAATGAACTGGCAGCCTGTGGATAGCAAAATCGGGCCTATTTTGCTTTCGGTAAACAAGGCTGTGAGCATACTTTTCTCCCAATAATTCACCCGGGACGCCTGTATGTACTTGAAGTAAGTCACATTGTTTACATGGCCGAAAAGGTCCATTTCGCTCCAGTCTAGGCGTAATTGCAGCTTTACCGGGAAGTCACTCATAAGATTAGTTTAAAAAGAAAATATTATGGTATTCTTACCCATCATACCCCACATCCTCTATCAACCCCTTGCCATCTGCTGCCGCAGTAGCCAGCTCATCGCAGCGGTTATTCCACTTGTTCTCCGCATGGCCTTTTACCCACACAAATTTTATCCGGTGTTTCTTATTCTGTTTCAGGAATTCCCGCCACAGGTCTTCATTTTTTTTGCCCGCAAAGCCCTTCTTCTCCCAGCCAAACACCCACTTCTTCTCTACGGAATTAACTATATAAGCCGAATCTGTGTATATGGTAATATCGAGCCCTTCTCGGGTCAGGAGTTTCAACGCAGCCAGAACTGCCATCAGCTCCATACGGTTATTGGTAGTATGTTTATATCCCTGCGATATTTCCTTTATTACACTGCCCCAGTGCAGCACAGCCCCATATCCCCCCGGCCCGGGATTGCCCCGCGCAGCACCATCTGTGTATATAATTAGCTGAGACAAATTTTAAAAATTCAAAAGTAAAAATTCAAAAATCAAAAAGTTAATATCGAATCGCAATCTGATCATTAACAGTGCCCGGCAGAGACGCCATGCATGGCGTCTCTACGTCACTCTTATCGTTCATTTCATCTATATTGTACGTCACACCTCCTCTCCTTCGGATAGGCCGGGAGAGGTCACTCCCATTTAAACGTTTTAGCAGCAACAGCATAGACTACAACTCCCCAAATCAACAGCACTAAAATATCCATTCTAACCTCCCAAAAACCAACACCCTCAAATGCTATTCTGCGCAGCGCGTCAGTAAGATAGGTAAGCGGAAGCACCCGGCAAATTGGCTGCAGCCATGTTGGAAAGTTGTCTATAGAGAAGAAAGTACCGGCCAGCAGGAACTGGGGTAAGGTAATAAGATTTGCGAATGCAGGTATGGCCGAATCGCTCTTCGCAACGCTCCCCACTATAAAGCCAAAACCTAAAAAGACCAGCAGGGCCAGCATACACATGATCAGCATTTGAGCAAAAGTGATCCAACCATGACAAAAGGTATAGCCAAATGTAAAATAACCAACCGAAAGAATAACAATTGCACCAATTATCTGGAAAAGCATGCGGGCTATACCCTCACTGATCACAATAGTGCTACGGCGCACCGGGGTAGCAAAAAAACGCTTCAGCACGAGCGTTTGCCTGAGGTTATAGAACACGAAAGCTGTACCAAAAACACCTGATGCCAGAACTGAAAAACCAAGCTGGCCGGGGAGTACAAAATCAATCGTTTTATATTGGTGCACTTTCTGCTCGTGCATTTCCACGCTTAAAATGTCTGCCTGGCGCTTCTGTATTTCAGGGTCAAAGCTCTGTACAATTCCTTCCAATATCCTTTTGAGCTGGTCTGCTTTCTGGCGCTCTGTAGATGCCACATTAAGAATGATCTTATTGGCGGGCTTCGACCCTATCGGCTGTGTATGTATATCTATTGTAGCAACTATATCACCCTGCTTCAGCATTTTATTGATACTGGCACTATCCCCGCTTACCCACTTTAGCACATCTACTTTCTGGAGTATGGCATACAAACCGCTGGTAGTATCACTGCCTGGGGCCGCTGCCACGTGTATATGAAAGCTGGAACCATTGCTAAGAAAGCCAAAAACAAGAATGAATATTAAGGGGAAGCCTATAGTAAAGAATATAGCAGAAGGGCTCTTAAGAATTGATTGAAGGCTTGCTTTTATTAAAGCGCGCATTGCCCGCGCGTTGCTGTATTTTTCCATAATATTTTACTGCCGTAAAGATAAGCAACAAAACGGCTTTTGCTTATTCCTATCCTGCCATTTACACCGGGCCATTTACTCAATCGCAGGGATGGACTCGCCTCAATTCATACCGGCGGATACAACAAATACCCTGTTGCTGCGTTAATAAAAGACCTTAAACCCTATCTATGAATCATGTAAAAGGCCTTGACACCCTTCGGGTATTTGCCGTGCTTTTTGTTATCCTCGACCACTGGGGCATTAACGATTCAATACCTTTCCTGGCTTTCCTGAAAAACTATATTGTACCCGGCGGGCAAGCGGGCGTTGATCTCTTTTTTGTACTCAGTGGCTTCCTGATCACAGGTATTCTTCTTGCTGCCAAAAACGCGGACAATCCCCAACCCAACCTCACCATCATTAAAAATTTCATGATCCGGAGGGTGCTGCGCATTTTCCCTATCTATTACCTGCTGATATTTCTGCTGCTTGCCATAAATTATCACGGTATCCGCGCCCATGCGTGGTATTATTTAACCTATACGACTAATATTCTGTTCTTCCGGCAAGGTGCCTGGGGCGTTATGCCGCATACATGGTCGCTATGCGTGGAAGAACAGTTTTATTTGCTCTGGCCCTGGCTCATATTGTTTACCAACAAAAAATATTTAAGCTATCTTTTCGTAGCGGCGATCACTACAGGGATCATAAGCAGTTATATCACCTCCGATATTATGAACAGGCCATGTCAGCCCGTGCTGGTCTTCGATTGCATTGGCTGCCTGGCACTCGGAGGTTTTTATGCATATGCAAGAACGGAAACCATACGCTGCCAAAGGTTTGAAAAGGTATTGTTTCCCATTTTTATAGTCTGCCTTATCATAAATATTCACTGGATAATATTTCCCGGCGATGGCTTCTGGCACAAAACTACTACACAGTTCCGCATGGTTCATGGGGTAATTGCCTTGCAGATTATTATTGCCATTTTCAATAACAGATCGAAGCGGTTAAGAAGGTATCTGTTGGAAAATAGCACGCTTAACTTCATTGGCAAAATAAGTTACGGGATATACCTGTATCATTACCTCCTGAATCCGTTGCCCGACTTAGTAAGGGCTTTACTTTTGCTGCCCATATGTATCCTCTCCTATAAATTCATAGAACAACCGCTGTTAAATCTGAAAAACAAATTCAGGTAGGAAGAGAATCACAACTATTTATTAAACAATATCTTAAAATAAAACGAAGGCTTGCTCAATTGTTCCCGAAGGTCCATGTCCGTAAACATACTGCTTATCGTGTCTCGAAGCGACTGGCTTTTGCTCGCCTTGTTCACCACAAAATTGAATAGCCACGGATACTTGCATAAACGCTGCAATGCTGCGCTCACCTTAAACTCATCGCCCAGCCTTTTATATAATACATCATCGTATGCTGTTTTGAAGAAGGCTGCTGAATATTTTTTTTGCTCAATACCTTGTTTTATCGCGGCGGCAGCCAGCATCCCGCTGTAAAGCGCATTGCCTATCCCCTCCCCGCTAAACGGGTCTATAAGGCAGCCTGCATCTCCTGTAAGCATAAAATTATCGCCAGACAATGGCTGTTGTTCTACCGCCAGGGGCAGCCCCCACCCCTGTATTTTATCTATGAGCTTAGCATTTACAAACCGCGGCCCTATCTGCGGACTGTTCTTTATTGCATATAGCATCTGCTCACGCAAATTTATCTTCTTCCTCCTTATCGTTTCTGACAGTATGCCCACACCCACATTGGCCCTGCCGCCTGGCAGCGGGAATATCCATAAATAGCCCGGCAGCATCTCTGGCAAAAAATGAAGCTCAATGAAATTTTCAGCGTGCATACCGGTAACACCTTCGTAGTAAGCCCTAAGGCCGACCGCATAAGCCTTTGGAGCAGCATTTTCACTGAGATATTTTTTGCGTATAATACTTTTATCCCCATCTGCACCAATTATTACCGGCGCAGTTATTTCATATTCTGCAGCATTGTGCATTACCGTTACAGACACTTTCCCAGGTGAATTATTTATCAAATTAACCTGCGTGCCCTGCAATATGGTGCAATATGGCGATGCCATTTTTGCAAAAAGAAAATTGTCAAAAGTTAACCTGGGTACGGTAAAGCCCGGGGCTTTGGTTTCAGGCGTGCGCTTTGGGGAAAATGGTATATCCAGTGCCCGGCCATTCGGGGCCACAAATTTTATTCCCCAAGATGGTAAAAAATTATCTGGCTCATGCCTTATTTCATCCAGCCATTCCGTGTTGGCCCTGTTGATCACTAATGCAGTCTTTCCGCTGCAGGCATCCCCGCAAACCTTATCCCGTGGGAAAGTTTCTTTCTCAATGACAATATGCGGGATCTCGTATTTAGACAGGAAGAAGGACGCGCCCGCACCCGCCGGGCCTGCACCTATTATTATTACGGAAGTCTCCAGTTTTTGAATACTCATGATCTGCAGCACCAAATATAGCAGCTATAAAAGATACTCGGGAAAAATAAAGAGCAGGCTACTTCAAAAGCATCATCTTCTTGTTCTCTACGCTGTTGCAGGTAGTCAGTTGGTAATAATAAACACCCGCAGAAAGATTTTCAGCGTAAAATGTTACTTCATTCGCTCCTACATCCGCATTTCCATCGAAGAGATTCGCTACTACTTGTCCAACTGCATTCAAAACAGTAAGTTTAGCGTGCCCTGTCTGCGGCATATAAAACGATATGCCGGTTGTACCGCTAAAGGGATTAGGTACGTTCTGACTGAGTAGGGAATATGGCCTTTCGTTTACGTTCCCGACTGCAGTTCCACCTGTGTAGCTTCCTTTTATGATCTTATTAAAACCAAGTGTATCACTGTTATCAATTGCAACTTTCCAGGTGCCGCTGCTGTCATATCTCCCCTGCTGGTTAGGCGGATTAATGCGTCCCGGCAAAACTTTTGGTGGGCACCATGGAATCGGGTAGCCTGGGCCTGCCCCCGGCGATGTATATGGCAAACCAGCCCAGGACAGCCAATAAGTACCCGGTGCTAAATTGGGTGCAGGAGATAAGAAGAGTGTTAAATACCTGATCGTTGCGTAGCAGCCTGTTATCCCGGTATATGGTCCCGGGCTGGTATCTACTCTGTAAATGTCTGTTATTCCTGTACTGGCGAGCACGTCGGTAGCACTGTCACCCCATATTACATAACCACCATTGCCGGGTTGCCCTCCTGCATAGATCTGCAGATATCCCTCCTGAAACGGATAATTTGCCATTACAGATGGCGACAAGCCTGAAAACTGGAATCCAAAAACTGTGACTGAATCAACTGTCCATATCTCGCCAGGGGGAATCGTGAAACAATCAGCTACCCAGTTACCTGGCGCCATATTTTCTCCCATTACATGGCCACCGGTATATAAACAGCTTGCAGAACCACTGTCAAAACCCACTTCGGTAGTAAAAGCTGTATCTGCCAATAAGATAACTTGTGAGGGCGCACTTAATGAAATTGCCATGCATATGATCGATAGGGATAGTATCTTCTTCATAATAGTAATTTGAGGGCTAAATTTTTACATAAGAATAAAGATAAGCCATCATCAGATATGAAGTAATCGTCCTAAGGAAAAATCCTGTTTAGTGTAGCCTGCTTACTTCACTACTGAATGAAAAACGTAAAATAAAGATAAAACCTTACTGTTATTTTAGTATTAAAATTTTGAAAATTATTTGAACAGCCGCCAGTGCAAAACAGTGGTTCCGGCTACGACAACAGTAGATTTGGTTACATGTGCTTCTTTATTGCTACTGATCTTTGCAGTAACAAAAAAAAGAAAAATGAAAATCACAATAACAGGATCATTAGGGCACATCAGCAAGCCACTGACAGAAGAATTAGTGCAAAAAGGACATGAAGTAACAGTTATCAGCAGCAAACCGGAAAGGCAAAAAGACATCGAAGCATTGGGAGCAATTGCAGCTATTGGCACAATGCAAGACGCTGATTTTCTGGCAGCAGCTTTCAGCGGTGCGGATATAGTTTACCTTATGGAAACGATGGGTGCCGGCAGGTTTTCCGATCGCAATATTGACGTGATAGGCACTATTACCCAAATCGGGCGTAATTACAAGGAAGCTATTGAAAAATCAGGGGTAAAACAAGTTGTGCACCTCAGCAGTATTGGCGCGCATACCGATAAAGGCAACGGTATGCTTGCTTTTCATTACAATGTAGAGCAGATACTGAACCAATTGCCTGCCGATGTATCTGTAAAGTTTATGCGTCCCGTTGGTTTTTATTACAATATGCTTGCGTTTATACCCACCATAAAGGCACAAGGCGTGATCGTTTCCAACTATGGCGGCGATGACAAAGAACCGTGGGTTTCGCCGCTGGATATTGCGGCTGTCATAGCTGAAGAAATGGGAAAACCTTTTAATGGCAGAACTATCCGCTATATAGCCAGCGAGGAACTTTCGCCAAATGAAGTAGCACAAATTCTGGGCGAAGCTATCGGCAAGCCTGATCTAAAATGGCTGATCATCCCTGATGAGCAAATGTTGCAAGGCATGCTGGGCGCGGGAATGAACCCGGGTGTTGCCAAAGGTTTAGTGGAAATGAACGCAGGCAGGCGCGGAGGCGCGTTGTATGAAGACTACAATCGTCATAAGCTGGTATTAAGCAAGACGAAACTGAAAGAATGGACGAGAGAATTTGCCTTCGTTTATAACCAAAAATGATTAGATTGCTGTATGGCACACAAACAACCGTTGCGGATAAAAACGATAACCGAATACCACCGGGTTATGGGGCTCCCTAAGCCGGAGCATCCTTTGGTGAGTGTCATAAATATGGATTCAATTCAGCAATCGCCAATCTCAGAATCAGTAAGCGTGGTATTTGATTTCTATTCCATTTCCCTTAAAAGGAATTTCAATGCAAAAATAAAATATGGACAGCAGGAGTATGATTTTGATGAAGGGGTAATGTTTTTTATCGCGCCGGGCCAGGTTTTTGGAATTGAGGTAGAGAAAGGTGCAACAGTAAAACGCTCGGGATGGCTGTTACTCATCCATCCCGATTTTTTATGGAATACGCCTTTGGCCAAAACGATCAAGAAGTACGAATATTTTGATTATTCCGTCCACGAGGCCTTGTTTCTTTCAGAAAAAGAAGAAACAACAGTAATAGGACTAATGCAAAGCATGCAACAGGAATACCAGTCTAATATTGATAAATTCAGCCAGAATGTAATTATCGCCCAGATCGAGTTGTTACTGACCTATGCCGAACGGTTTTACCAGCGCCAGTTCATAACCCGAAAAATTACCAATCACAACATCCTCGACCGTTTGGAAGCTCTTCTTAGTGAATACTTCGGCAGTAATTCGCTGCTGCAAAAAGGCCTGCCCACCGTTCAGTACATTGCCGGGTCGTTAAATGTATCACCAAACTATCTGAGCGGTCTGCTCAGAGCATGGACAGGCCAAAGCACACAGCAACACATACATAATAAGCTGATAGAAAAGGCAAAAGAAAAACTATCTACTACAGAGCTATCCGTAAGCGAGATTGCTTACGAATTAGGCTTTGAGCACCCGCAATCGTTCAGCAAGCTGTTCAAGACAAAAACTAATTTTTCGCCTTTGGAATTCAGGCATTCGTTCAATTGAGTAACAATTTCGTGCGCTCAGTCAATTGTAATATCCACCGCTAGCTGGCAACAGATCAGGCATATTTCAATTTTTAAATTGTCGCTTACCCAAGTTTTGCTTTAATTTATACGTCTATATATTAAAGCAAAGTTATGGCCCGACTTAAACTTACTGTCTTATTCCTGCTATTTATTTTTGGCAATGCCCGCTGCCAGATCATATCAACGCTTGCGGGAAGCGGGATACAGGGCTATACCGGGGATGGTGTGCTCGCCCAGTATGCTGAATTTAATTGTCCAAACAATATTGCGGTGGATAAGCAGGGCCGGGTGTACGTCGCAGACTTTTGGAACGGACGGATCAGGGTAGTCACTACTGATGGCTATGTAATATCGGTCGCGGGAAACGGTACGGATACACATAGCGGAGACGGCGGCGCTGCTACTGCTGCTGGCATCAACGCTCCCGTTGATATCGCCATCGACAAATTCGGCAACCTATATATAGCCTGCGATAGCCTTACCAATCCCAGCACTACCTCTTACACCTATTCCGGCTCATACATCCGGAAGGTGGACACTGCAGGTATTATCACCACCATAGCGGGTAATGGAACAATTGGCCCCGCTGGCGACAACGGCCCAGCCGCAAATGCCTCATTTTATTCAGCTACCGGCATCGCGGTTGATGACACAGGCAATGTATATGTATCGGATGCAGCCGGTAGCGTTAGAAAGATAAACACATCGGGGATCATTACAACCGTGGCCGGGAATAACACCTTCGGCTTCACAGGTGACAACGGCCCTGCTACCGCGGCTCAGTTTTATGGGCCAAATGATGTATCAGTTGACCATTCAGGCAATTTGTTCATAGCTGATTTGGGGAATAATCGCATCAGGAAGGTGGATGCACTGGGTGTTATCTCCACGGTTGCGGGCTGTGATACCATAGCAGCATATGGCGGTGATAACGGTGCTGCAACGGCAGCTCATTTAGCTTGGCCGTGCGGTATATCGGTCGATGATACTGGTAATATCTACATCGCTGATCGAGCAAATGCTAGGATAAGAAAAGTAAATACATTGGGTATCATTTCCACCGTCGCGGGCGATTCGGTCTTTGGCTACAGCGGCGATGGCGGGCTGGCAGATACAGCAGAGTTGTCTAACCCTATGGGTGTGGCCATTGACACCTTCGGCAATTTCTATATCGCTGATTTTGGCAATGAAGACGTACGAATGGTAACGGCTTATGGCACCACGAAAGTGCATCCGCTGCGCACGCATACTGGCGAATTACACATTTGGCCCGAACCTAATAATGGTGTATTTAGCCTGACCATGTCAGCTAACGTAAATCAGATCGCGAACTTTACAATTACGAACGCAACTGGCGTTTTAGTAAAAACGTTGTCTTTCGAAACCAATAGAACAATACAAATACAACTAAACGTGCCACCAGGCAATTACATAGCAACTTGTATTTATGGCGATGAAATGTATTATGTAAAAATCGTAATACAGTGAAGCCGAAATAACTTTGGTCTGCAGTAAAAAAACGGGGTTGCTATAAAGCAACCCCGTTTTAGGTAAAGACTAAATGATCAGTTTATTGTTTACTGATCTCAACAGTTTGGTTATTTCGTTCATCTCTATAGTTGATGAAATAAACACCCGCCGCTAGCTCGTTTATATCAATCACAGTGCTGGCATCGGTCACTTTGATGAACTGTATGATCTTCCCGGTCACATCGGTTAATTTTATGGTTGCCTCGCCGGCCATACCCTTCACTGTCAATGTAACCGTTGCTTTGGCTGGATTAGGATAAGCGTAAAGTGCAAAGACGTTTGAATTCACATTTCCCGCGGATGTGGTAACACAAGTGTCGGTAGTGAACGAAATAGTTTCCCAGGTCGAGCTATCCACGCTGCAATCCGTCCGCACATGCGCATAATAAGTGGTTGCGCAAACTAAACCGGTATCGGTAACTGATGTCCCGGTAGTTGACGTGCCCCCTCCTGAAGGTGCAGATGGGCTGTTATCAACTACATACTCATATCCGGTAACACCCGAAACCGCACTCCAACTAATAACTGTAGACGTACTCGTAATACTTGAAGCCGTAAGCGAGGCTACGGTATCGCATGTCGGCAAAACCGCAGGCCCGTTTATGTAGAGGCTATCTACGCCTATGTCACTGTTGCCAAAATCAGATACTGCAGAGAAACGAAGTATTGCATTCGCCGCAACGGATGTCGTTGTGAGCGCTTCATGTTCCCAGCCCGACGTAGTTGTATAGCTGCCAAGCGCTGTGAATGTTACACCTCCGTCTTCTGATAGATAAACAGTAAGTGCATCACTACCGTCCGCATTGGTATAATAGAAAGATATGTTCTTTGTGCCTGGAGTGCTCAGGTCAACAGTCAGGTCCATGTTGCCAGTGTCGCCTGCTGGCGCATAGTAAGAGTGAAACCTCGCCGAATGGCTGCCTTCTTCTGATACCGGGCTATAGGCACCGCTGGAAGCTGCAATCCACGAAGCATCGTCTCCTTGGTCGTCTCTTCTCCACGAGTTGTTACCGGTGTTTGGTGTGAGCACCCAGCTATTGTCGGGCCGGTCATAAGTATAGCAGCCACCAATCCAGTTTTCAAATCCCTGGAAATAAGGCAGTGTAGCTGCGACTGCCACTTCCGGGCTCTCAGTAAGCTCCACAGCAGCTGATGTGTCTGCAAGGCCTGAAGCGGTACAAACGACATAGAACCTGTAAAAAACATTGCCCGTTACACTAGCGGCATAGGTTGTAGTTGTTGCTCCCGCAACATCAGTGAAGCTGGTGCCTGTCGCAGAAGACTGCCATTGATAAGTAATCCCCGTCATCAATACTGGAGCATCCACTGATAAGTTGGCCGTATAAGCGGCACAGCCGGAAGTGTTGTCGGCGCTAAAAGTGCCAGCCGTTGGCATTCCGGAACACGTTGGCTCAACAGAGATCGACAAGCTGTCAACGCCAATATCAGATCCTCCATAATCAGCAATGGCGCTGAAACGGATTATTGCATTTGCTGCTGTTGAGCTTGTTGATACTCTTTCGGCAACCCAGCCCGCAGGCGTGGTTGTAAATGTGGCAAGCGTAGCAAATGTAGCACCGCCATCTTCCGAAAGCTGCACACTCATATAATCGCTACCATCCACATTGTTATAATCAAATTGGATCATTTTGGTGCCGGCGGCACTGAGATCAATATGAAGGTCAAGATCACCCTCACTGCCGGCACTGGAGTATCCACTGTGAAAGCGGGCCGAATGTGCGCCTTCTGTCGATGCGGGCGAATACATATAATCTGTAGGAAAATCCCACGATGCATCGGAGCCTTGGTCATCCCTGCGCCATGAGTTGTCGCCGGTAGTTGGTGAGAGCAGCCAGCTGACATCTGGCCGGTCAAAACTGTAGCACCCGCCGATCCAGTTTTCGAAACCCTGGAAGTAAGGCACTGTAGCGGTTACCGGAGTTACAGGTGAATAGGTTAACTCAGTTGCCGCAGAGGTGTCTCCCAGCCCGCTCGCAGTGCATTCCACATAGAATCTGTACCATACATTGGAACTCACTGACGCAGCATAAGTAGTGTTCGTAGCTCCGGAAACATTGACATAACTGATTCCATCAGCAGACGACTGCCATTGATAAGCTATGCCAGACAAAAATATAGGTGCATCAACCGAGAGGTTTGCCGTATAGGCTGTGCAACCCGACGTATGGTCAGCACTAAATGTCCCTGCAGTCGGTGTGCCGGAGCAAGTCGGCTCAACGGAAATATACAGGCTGTCGATCCCGATATCTGTTGCGCCATAATCTGAAATAGCCCGAAACCGGATGATTGCATTCGCAGCGGTTGAACTCGTAGTTATACGTTCCGCAGCCCATCCGGAGGGTGTAGTGGTTAATGTAGCGAGCGTGGTAAATGTACTTCCCCCGTCCTCCGAAAGTTGCACATCCATATGATCGCTTCCGTCCAGGTTATTATAGTCAAACTGTATCATTTTCGTTCCTGCCGTACTTAGGTCCACATGCAGGTCAAGGTCTCCCTCGGTGCCCGCTGATGCCCAGCCACTGTGGAATCGTGCAGAATGTGACCCCTCAGTTGAACTTGGAGAATACATATACTCAGTTGGGTTAAGCCACGATGCATCTGTTCCCTGGTCGTCCCTTCTCCATGCTCCGTTGCCTGAAGTTGGTGTTTCCAGCCAGTTATTACCCGGCCGGTCAAACATATAGCAAGTGCCTATCCAGCTTTCAAAACCTTCGAAGAATGGCAGCGTAGCATTTGTAGCAATCGGCGTGACGATCTGGAAAAGTACGCCAGGTGTGGCATCTGAGAGGCCGCTTGCGGTACAGGTAACCACGACACGGTAATAAATGCTGCCGGTAACATTTGCCGTATAGTTTATTGCTGTAGCGCCGGAAACATCAGTCCAGGTTGTCCCGTCAGTTGACGACTGCCATTGGTAAGTCAATCCGGAAATAGTCGTTGGTGGCAGGGTCAGCGTGGTGTTGAATGCACTGCACCCCGTCAATTGTGTTGCGGTAAAAGTACCCGCCACAGGTGTGCCGCTGCAAGGCGTAAGCACATTGACGAAAAGATTGTCCATCCCGATGTCGGAGCCGCCAAAATCTGCGGTTGCAGCAAACCGGATGATGGCATTAGCGGCCACAGAGGTAGTGGTTACTGTCTCGTTCACCCAGCCGCTTGTAGTATTAAATGTGCCGAGACTGGAAAAAGTAGCACCCCCATCTTCAGAAAGTTCAACGGTGAGAAAATCAGTCCCATCAAGATTAATATAGTCAAATGATAGTTGCTTGGTACCGGCCGGGCTCAGGTCTATATGAAGGTCAAGATTACCAACAACGCCAGCCGGTGTATAGCCGCTATGGAAACGAGCGGAATGGGCTCCGGTAGTAAACGCTGGGGTGTACATATACGATGTCGGAAGTGTCCAAGACGCGTCAGCACCCTGATCATCCCTGCGCCATGAGTTATTTCCGGTAGCCGGACTAGTTACCCAGGGTGTTCCGGGCCTGTCGGCTGTAGCACACGCGGCGATCCAGCTCTCAAAGCTTTCAGCGAACGGCATCGAAGCTACGGTGGGAGCGGGAGCTGTTTGCAGCAGTTCTAGTGATGTTGAAGTACTTGTGAGGCTGCTCGTAGCACACGTTACATTAGCGCGGTAATAAATATTGGTAGTTACGTCTGCTGTATAAGTTGAATTGGTTGCGCCGGTTACATTCGTCCATGTCAGGCCATCAGGTGAAGATTGCCACTGATATTGCAAACCACTGGATGTCGAAGCGCCGCTCAGGGAAAGTACCGAGGAATATTCAGAACAACCGGATGTCACTGAAGCGCTGGTTGTACCGGCTGTGGGTGTCCCGGAACAAACATCATTTGCCGAAGCAGCCATTATCGTTACATATCCTGAGCCGGAGGATTTTCGTATTGTAATACTCGCAATTGTTTTACCATAATTCGCTGGCGCCAGGTCCAGCCTGTTCTCAAAAAGAGATGGTGCATACGAGTAACCCTCGGTATGGTTGTCCGCCGTACTTACCCTGCCAATACCTACTACCGCCCCACCGGATGCATACCAATCCGGAAAATAAACGGAAGAGAATAGTTGCGTAGTGGCATCAGTAAAAGTGATTACGATGTCGGCATAAGTATCTCCATTGAGTCCACACCCCAATACGAACAACGCACCCGCCGATTGCGGCGTAGTTAACGTTAATAACCCCGTGTCTCCTACGTTCACCAGGCGCAGCGCATTATTGGAGGAATAATCAGCAAGCTGGTAATTCAGCGATGAAGTTATCGCACTTGTAACCAAACCGCCGGTTGGCAAATAGTACGTCGGAGTGTACCCTGCATAGTTATAATCCTGCGCCACCAGCGCATAACTATCACTATCAACCCCCATCGTAAACGACGGCGAAATTGTGGAAGCCGCCGGAGCCGCACCATTTGAAATAATATCACGGTTGAAACCAGTAAGGCTCACCGTATTATACGTTGCTCTTGCAACGAACGCACATGTCAGTAACACAGGCAGAAATAACAATTTTTTCATACGAGCACAGTTTTTCAAATGAAAGATTAGCCAATAGTTAATTAAGATTCTTATTACCCATGAGAAAAACGTGCCAAACTGCAAATCAGATAAAAATTTA
>CAISPO010000065.1 GCA_903887415.1 uncultured Bacteroidota bacterium
ACTTTAAGCAGAAGGAAAAACAGGTATTTTTTACAGAAATTAACCCCTATCACTTGAAAACTAAAAAAAAATAATTTAACTTCGTAAAATCAAGAAACAATATCTAACAATAAGTCCACTTTAGTTTGACTACATACAGTGGGCACGCAACGGTGCGATGCCGGTATTGCCAGCATTTCTACCGATGGTGCCGGCAATGTTTATGTGCTGGGTGTGTATGACCATAGTGGCACTATCGGCAATTACCCCCTCTTGATCCTGCCAGGCAGTTATACACACAATGATGATGCTATGTACTTTTTGGCAAAGATCGGCGCTGCTGGCAATGTGCTGTGGGCGAGAAATATTTTTGCTACAACTGCGGAAGAAGGATTGATAGAAAGCTATACCGGCGCAGACTATTTCGAAGAATTCTACCCCTATGGTGGCGTTGCAGTGGATACTGCCGGCAACTGCTATGTTGCCGGAGTATTCATAGATTCAGTGGTAACGATCGATGGATTTACCCTGCATAATCCAACTACCCCGCCAGCCTACTCTGTGAAAATGTTCGTGGCAAAATTCAATACCTCCGGCACGGCTATGTGGGCGAGCAGTTATGGCGGCAAGGGGTTTATGACACCGGTAGCTCCGGTTGTGTCGCAGCAAGGCGATATGTATTTAGCTGGCAGGTACAGCGGCGACTCCACCATCACTCTGGGGCCATCTACGCTTATAGCGCCTTTAGGAAACCCCTCTATCCCCGGTGATTTTATTGGAGATTTCCTGATGAAGATAGATAATACAGGTGCATCGCAATGGGCCGTGGCGCCAGACTCCTCTGCATTCCTTAACTCGGTGGCCGTGGACACTTCGGGCTATGTATATATCACCGGACAGTACGGCCGGGATTCCATAAATTTCGGCGGACATGAACTGGTGAACTACGAACAAACCTCCCGGCACGGCGATGTATTCCTGGTGAAGTATGATGGCGCCGGACATTCCATATGGGCCGTGGATGGCGGCGGCGCTATATCTGCAAGCGCATCGTCGGTGGCCACAGATGAATGCGGACATGTTTTTATCGCGGGCAATTTAACCACTGACAGCAGCGGAGCTATTTATTTTAATGGCGGGGGATTGTATGCTCCTGTCCCCAATTCATACCCCATGTTCATCGCCTCATTTGATGCCGCAGGCAATTACCTCTCAGGACAGAGTGCGCCCGACGGCGGCTGGGGAGGGATAACCCCATTGAGTGTGGCAGCAGATAACCACGGCAACCTGCTGGTGGGCGGCCAATGGTCGTCTGCGAACTTTTCGTTTGGGCCAGATCATTTCACACCCGATTCAGGAGAAACCTTTATGTTCGTGGCAAAGCTTCAGTACGACTCTACGGGCTGCTTACCATATGCCGGTGAGCGTGTACCACCGCTGCCCGCACCCAATGCTGATATAGCGCTGTATCCCAACCCGGCTACCACACAGCTTACCATCTCCGCTCCGGAAAACATAACCAGCATCACTATCACCAACCTTCTGGGGCAGGTAGTTTACAGTTCTAAGTTGGCGGTTGGCTGCTTGCAGGCCAGTGTTGATGTTGCTGCATTGCCGAGCGGGGTTTATTTGGTAAGAGTGACTGGCCCTTCTGCTGGCTCAGAGCAGGTCGTCGTGAGGAAGTTTGTGAAGGATTAGAAGCCTACTTTTTCCACTCAAAGTAAAATATAGTTCCTTGCCCCGGTATGGAATCGTACCATATTTTTCCTCCCTGCTCTTCTACTATCAGCTTCACGATGTTCAGCCCGAAGCCGGTGCTGGAATCTGCGGTGGAAACATTAGCAGTGGTCTTCATTAGGGCGAATACGGCATCTTTATCGGTTTCTGAAATGCCCATTCCATTATCTTTTACATAGAAACGGTAATAATCTCCCGCATCGGTATATCCTATCTCGATGATCCCTTGCTCCTTGCCATTGTACTTTATGGCATTGCTGATCAGGTTTTGAAATACCTGCTGGATCTTGAGGTTCCGGGTTTTGAATACCGGCATTTTGTCCGCGATAATTATTTTAATGTTTTTAGGCGGAAACAGCAACACGGCCAGTTGGTTCAGCATCTCCTTTGTATCCACAGTTTCACTGTGTAGCTCTGCGAGGCTGATCTTTGAAGATTCCAGTAAGGAGTTAACCATATCGGATAAGTGCAAAGCTGCAGAGGAAGAAAGATTGGCGATCTCGGTAAGCTCCGGATTAGCGATCACTGTCTCATCTGCCTGTAAGAGAGACAGCGCACCTATGATGCCGGACAGTGGCGATTTAACATCATGGGCTACCGTGTACACAAATTTCTCGAGCTGCTTATTGATCTTACCCAGCTCTGCCTCTGATACCTGGAGGGTATGCGTTTGCTGCTGCAGTTCTTCTATCGTATCCCGTAACTGCAACTGCACTTTTCTTCGCGCACTGAATTCGCGGGAGATGATGACGATGAGCACAATGATTATTATTTCAGACAAAACGCTGTCCAGGCTGGAAGATAAAGTACCATAGTGAACAAGGCGGTCGTGCTCTTCGCGTCGTTTAGCCAGTAGTTTGGTCTCGTCGGCTTGTAATGTTTTGCTGATCGTGCGGATATCGTCCATCTGCCTCTTCTCATTATCGGTCAGTTGGGTTATATAGTCGCGCGTATATGCCGATGCATTATTGCCGTTATGTTCCCAGAATGTCATTAACCGGAAAATATGATCTTCCAGTATGGCTTCTTTGCCTGAGAGTCCGGTATCGTCGGAACAAAGGTTTTTCAATTCGGCCAGTGTTGGCTTTATCTGCAGCAGGCCTGCATTGTAGGGCTCCAGGAACCGGGCCTGGTTGGTAGCCCGAAAGCCCCTCCTGCCGGTTTCCATATCAATAATTACGCCCTGCACCCTGTTGGTACTGTCGAGCATCCGGCGGGCCTTGCGCACCCAAACACGCTGGTTTTCAGTTTTGTTAAGGATGAAATAGGACGTGAGCCCACTCGCTGCGCATAAGATAATAGCGATAGAAAAACCGATGTATAATCTTGTTCTGAAAGTAATCTGCATGAAATAGACTCGGTGCAAAAGTATTTGGTAAGCGCTGATTATCAATCAATATTCGGATAAACGTTTTTTGTATGCGAAATATCCGAGGTGCGAAGATTCGGAAAAAGGGGGATGAATACCTTCGTAGTTTTGTGAAAATGATTTTGGATAAGGCTAAACTGCTTGCCAGTTTTTATTATATTTATACCCCACCATTTTTTATCTAAATAAAGAAGTATGAAAAAAGCATTGTTTTTTATAGCCTGCCTCGCAGCAATAGCAAGCTGCAAGAACGAGGGAAGCAAGATCTTCGAGATAAGTGGAAATGAAAAGTATAATCACGCAAATTATAAAGGAGCAATTGCCGACTATACCGAAGCCATAAAAATAGAGCCTAACGATACTGTGGCTTACTATGGGCGCGCGAATGCGAAATATAGCCTGAAGGACTACAAGGGCGCTATTGCAGACTATACCAAAGTGCTGGATATGGACCCCAGGTATTCGCCGGCTTATGAAAGAAGGGGAGATGCTAAAACGGCAATTGATGATGATTCAAACGCTGTAATAGACTACAGCATGGCTATACAGATGAACCCAAAGGATGCAGACGCCTACGTAAAGATGGGCAATGTGGCGGCGAAACAGGGCAATGATACGGGGGCAATAAACGATTATAACAAGGCTATAGAAACTGACGCTAAAAATGCCGCGGCGTATAGCATCCGGGGCCTCGCAAAATACCGCCTAGGGGATAACAAAGGCGCCTCGGCAGATTATGCAAAGGCAGTAGAACTGGATCCCAAAAACGCAGATGCTTACTATAACCGCGGACTTGCTGAATTTAATGATGAGGAATACAGCGCAGCTATACGCGACTATGACAAAGCTATAGCGATAAACCCCGACAATGCAAATGCTTATATGAACCGCGGCCTGGCAAAAACCAAGAGTGGTGATTTTAAAGGGGCTTATGCCGACTATAGCAAGGCAATATCAATGGACCCTAAAAACGACGGAGCATATGTGAGCCTGGGAAATGCGAAGTTGGCTGCCGGAGACAATAAGGGAGCGATCGAAGATTATTCAAAGGCCCTGGCAATAAACCCACGGCATGGCCAGGTGTATTACAGCCGCGGCCTGGCCAAGGCCAGGCTGGAAGACTATGCCGGCGCAATAGCGGATTACGAAAGGGCGGT
Source organism: uncultured Bacteroidota bacterium (assembly GCA_903887415.1). Lineage (GTDB taxonomy): Bacteria > Bacteroidota > Bacteroidia > Chitinophagales > Chitinophagaceae > Nemorincola. The sequence continues at coordinate 4,243 of CAISPO010000065.1, forward strand.
AAGGGTAAACCCAAAACTGGTTGGGGCCTATTATGAAAGCGCCAGGCTGCGGGTAAAATGGGAGGACTACAAAGGTGCAATAGAAGACTACACGCATATAATAGCTATACGGCCGAATGATGCGGATGCCTACTACAACCGCGCTATGGAAAATTACCTGCTTGGCCGCAGGGATCAAGTATGTGCTGACCTGGCAAAAGCCAAAGAACTGGGCAATATGAACGCCTTTAAAAAGATGAAGGACCTGTGCCAATAATATTGAGAAATCCCAAAGAGAAAATTCCAAATTCCAAAAGAAGCGATATACTTTCCCGCGCAAATCGAAAATTTCAGGGAGGGTCACTCATGGTCCAGTGCTTTCTCTATGTCCTTGCTGGGGATGATCCACATCACAGATACACTGATGAACAGAACTGCTGAAACGGCGGGATGTATGTATATAGCTGCTGGGATCGCTGCAGCGTATAAAACTGTTGACCAGACGGCTTTCACATTGCCTTTCGCAATGGCCTTTGTAAGCGGCGTTTCCTCCTTATACGTGCGGCATATCTCATTGCTGAGTATTGTAAATGCAATACCGCTGAGAATGGGCACACAGCCATATACAGCAACCGTTATTTTATCGAAATTATTTACGCCCATCCACCCCGTGACAAAGGGAATTAAAGAGAGCCAGAAAAGCAGGTGCATGTTCGCCCACATCACACGGGAGTTCACCCGCCGTAATGTATGCACCAGGTGGTGATGGTTGACCCAGTATATGGCTACGAATATAAAGCTAAGCACATAGCTTCCGAATACGGGTAGCAGCGGCTTTAATGCTGCCAAACTAGCGCCGTCCGGAACTTTTAGCTCCAGTACCATGATGGTGATGATAATAGCGAATACACCATCGCTGAATGCTTCGAGCCTCGATTTATTCATTAGTGTGTTCTGATAAGAGTAAGACAAACATAAGGTTTCCGGGGCATATTCACTATTTTTGTGGCTTATAAGAATCTATGCACTCAATCGTTATTTTCGCATCAGGTGCCGGGACCAATGCGGCGGCAATCATTGCTTATTTTAAACAAAATGGCAAGGCCAAAGTATCGCTTATAGTGAGCAATAAAGCAGATGCCGGTGTGCTGCAGATAGCGGAAAGAGAAGAGATACCCTTCCTTATCATAAACAAACAAACGCTGAACGAAACAATGCTCATAGAGCAACTGCGCGATGTGAAACCTTCGCTGATAGTGCTTGCGGGCTTTATGTGGAAAGTACCTGCCGCTATGGTACATGCGTTCCCCGGCAAGATCATCAACATACACCCTGCACTGCTGCCCGGCTATGGCGGTAAGGGTATGTATGGCCACCATGTGCATAATGCTGTGGTCTCGGCAAAAGAAAAAGAATCGGGCATTACGATACACTATGTGAACGAGGTGTATGATGATGGCAACATAATACTGCAGGCGCGCTGCCCGGTGCATGAAAATGATAGCGCCGATGTGCTAGCGAACCGCATCCACAAGCTGGAACATTTTTACTATCCCAGGGCTATTGAGTTTTTGCTGGATGCGTGATCTTTGGCTCAATAATATTTGGGAAGTAAAAGACATCACCGGGCTTTTATTCCTATTGATGCGCTTATCCTAATCCGTTATCCATTCCAAGTGACGCAATTTGCATTAATTAAGTCAGCCCAGTGAGCTAATTGTCAAAAATGAAGATAATTGAGTGAGTATTTAATCTATTAAAGAACCCTTTTTCCTAAACGTGGTAAAGGAAGATCTGCGGGAAAATACCTAGGAGGAACACCAATATGCTGGTAATAACCAGCATTACTTTATCGCCCATAGTTACCGGCGAGTTGAACTCCGGTGTGCCGGTTTTGAAGTACATAGCAATGATGACGCGGAAATAGTAATAGACACTGATGGCAGCCATCAGCAATGCAAATATTACCAGCCACAGCAAATGGCCTTGCTGCACCACCGCAAGCAGTACATAGTACTTGGCCATAAACCCACCTGTAAGAGGAATACCTGCAAGAGAGAACAGGAATATAGAGGCGGTAAAAGCAAGGAGCGGCTCCTTCTTTGCAAGGCCATTAAAACCATCGTAAGTATAGTCTTTCAGCTTTACCAGCACAGAGAATATACCAATGGTGGCGACACTATAAGCAACAGCATAAATGATAATGCCCTGCCATGCAAACTGGTTTACAGCCAGAACAGCAAAAAGCATAAAACCAGCCTGGGCAATAGAAGAGTAGGCAAGCATACGCTTCACACTCTGCTGGAAAACCGCAGTTACATTACCAACAAGCAGTGTGGCTGCGGTGATAATGGCCAATATGATGGTCCAGTGTTCACTGAGACTGTTGAAGGAGACCTGGAACAAGCGAAGGAATGCAAAGAATGCAGATGCCTTAACAATGGTAGCCATGTAGGCCGTAAACGGAGTTGGCGCACCATCATAGACATCGGGTGTCCACATATGCATGGGTGCTGCAGACACTTTGAAGCACAGCGCGATCATGATGAACATGATGCCCGCGAGTGCCAGTGGGTTGAGCGCATCGCTGTGCAAAATACCCACCATATCCATAATATTAAAAGTGCGCGCGGCGCCGTAAAGCAAGGCTATGCCCATCAGTAATATGCCTGTAGAGAAGGCACCCATCAAAAAATACTTGAGTGAGGCTTCACTGCTTTTCAAATTGCGTTTATCACTGCCGGCAAGTATGTATTGCGGAATAGAGAGTATCTCTATGCCGATGAACAGCATGAGCAGGTTATTGTAAGTGGAAAGAATATACAGCCCGCAAAGTATAAAGAAGATAAGCGCAAAATACTCTGCCACATGTGACCCGACCTTTTGAATCTCTTTGCCCATCAGTAGCACATAAAGCACGGAACAGCCAGTCATCAAAGTGTTAAACCATAATGAGTAATGCTCTACCCGCAACATGTTGCTGAACAGCAACTGGGGTGCATTGGCGGATGTAGTTAACAGATCCCAGATGTTTACACCCAGCAATGCAATGAAGAGCAGCGCGGCTACGGAAGCCACACTTTTCTTATTGTTTACCACAATACCGGTAAACATCATAATAATCCCGAAAACAGTTGTAGCAATAATTGCCTTCATGTTACAAATTCAAAATTCAAAAGTAAAAATTCAAAACCTCGACTCAATCCACACTCTTTTTTATTCAAAAACTATTTTACGATCATACCCGCGATACCAGATGTCAGGTCCAAAAGAGGTTTTGGATAAACGCCCAGGAAAATGATCAGTATAATAATAATAGCCACACTTATAAATTCGTTTGCGCTCAGGTCTTTGGCAATTGTCATTTTCACCGTTGCTCCGTAAGCGGTTTTCTGGATCATGTTCAGCGTATAGACCGCACCCAATATTATTCCCAAGCCCGCGATGACCATCATCGTTATATGGTTTGATTCAGTGCCTAAGAACAGGCCATTGAACAGCATGAACTCGCCTATGAAGCCATTGGTGAGCGGTAAGGCAACGCTGGCAAGAGATATGATAACAAATGCAATCGCCATGTTTGGCGCTGAAGTGGCCATACCACCCAGCTTTGTCATATCGCGGGTACCCCAGCGGTTCTCCACCATGCTTATAATAAGCCACATTCCGGTTATAGTGATACCGTGATTGAACATTTGTACCATAACACCATGCATACCAATATTGCTGTGTGAAAAAGCAACTGCACACATCAGGCCCATGTGCGCAATGGACGAATAGGCAACCAGGCGCTTCATGTCTGTCTGCACAATAGCAATACAGGAAGCGTAGATGATACCAATCACAGAAAGCACCACTATGGTATCAGACCAGTATGCTACTCCCGCAGGCACTACCGGCAGCAACCAACGGATAACGGCATATAAACCCATTTTCACCATAAGTGCGCTAAGGATTATAGTTACCGGAGTTGGCGACTGCTCGTATGTGTCGGGTTGCCAGGTGTGGAATGGGAAGATGGGCATCTTAATGGCAAAAGCTATGAAGATGAGCCAGAACAACCATTGTTGTGTAGCCGGTGGCAATGATGCACCCGCCCGAACAATATCCGGCCAGGAGTAACTGCTCAGGCCTTGTGTCTGCATAGAGAGATAAATGAGGCCCGCCAGCATCATAAGGCTCCCGACAAATGTGTAAATGAAGAACTTGAACGTGACCTGGATGCGCTTTTCGCCACCCCAGCGTGAGCAGAGAAAATAAACAGGAATTAGCGCGAGCTCCCAGAATACATAAAAAACCAGGGCATCGTAAGCCAGGAAAACACCCATGAGCCCAGCCTGAGATAACAGCAGGAAACCATAAAATGCTCCGGGGCTCTCCACTTCTTTATTTACGTTAGAGATCATTACCACCATTACAACTATGCCGGTAAGCAGGCACAGCATACTGCTCATGCCATCTGCAACAAAACTGAGCTGTGTACCCAAAATAGGTATCCAGTCGTGATTGTACGTAATCGGCGCAGTATAGTTGGACCCGCTCACATAAGCCGATACCCCAAGCGTGAGTATAGAGCTTATTAACGCAAGCGCCTTGGCCCCATCGCCTTTTACAGCAAAGGACATGATGCCTGTGATCAGCGGAATGAGTATAAGAAATAATAAAACCATATTTTTCTAAGTCGAGAGTTAAAAGTGAAAACCAAAAAGTTTCCCCAATTATTTGATCCAAAAAAAGCTAAGTGTAAACAACACCACGATGCCAAGTACCATAATAAAAATGTAAAAACCAACCTGCCCGCTCTGCAGCAGCCTTAGGCGGTCACCACCCCATTTAACTGTTTTACCCACACCGTTCACCACACCATCAATGCCTTTTTTCTCAGCGAACTTATCAAGGAAGTTAGAGAGCGCTTCAATAGGCCTTACAAACACTGCGTCATACAGTTCATCCACATACCACTTATTAGCCAGCACTTTTCTGAAGCCGGTATAGTTGCCGTCAAATTGTTTAACTGCAAACAGCTTACGGGTAGCAATAAAGATGATCAGCAAGCCTAGCACAGTACCGCCAAACAAAGTCATTTCTTTCATGGCGGTTGATGCATCTTCATGCACGTACGCGGGTATTTTCGCTCCTGCCAAAAATTCATTCAGATAGTCATGTCCGCCAAACAAGTGCGGCAATTGCACAAATCCACCAACTAAAGATAAAACAGCAAGTATGATAAGCGGGATGGTAATCGCGGAGGGAGACTCATGTAAATGGTGCTCCTGCTCTTGCGTACCCCTGAATCCGCCCATAAAAACCAGCATGAACAGACGGAACATATATATTGCAGTAAGCACAGCTGCAAATGCTGCAAGGTAGAAATACAATTTATTGTGCTCATACACCGCCATCAGTATCTCGTCTTTGGATACAAAACCGGAAGTGAACGGGAAGCCGGAAATGGCTAAAACACCAATGAGGAAAGTAAAATAAGTGACCGGCAATTTTTTCCGCAGGCCTCCCATACGGGTTATATCCTGCTCACCACCCATAGCGTGTATCACAGATCCGGCCCCAAGGAACAGCAGCGCCTTAAAAAAGGCGTGTGTCATGACATGGAAAACACCGGTAGTGTATGCGCCGACACCCAAGGCAAGGAACATAAAACCAAGCTGGCTCACGGTAGAATATGCCAGCACTTTTTTAATATCGTTCTGATATAGTGCAATTGTTGCGGCAAGGAGGGCGGTAATTAAGCCTATTGTAGCTACAAGATCCAATGCCATAGGTGCAAGATCGTATAGCGCATTGCTGCGCACGATCATATAAATACCTGCAGTAACCATGGTTGCGGCATGTATAAGGGCTGACACCGGAGTGGGGCCTGCCATCGCATCGGGCAGCCAGGTGTATAATGGCACCTGCGCGCTCTTGCCCATCGCGCCTATGAACAGGCAGATAGCTATCCAATTGTAGGTGCTGGTAGGTACTATTGTTTGTGAGTTATGCAGTTTATCGAAAAATTCATGATAGGAAAGCGTGTGAAAATTGAAAATAATGAGGAGCATCCCAACAAGGAAACCCAGGTCACCGATACGGTTCATGATAAATGCCTTCTTACCGGCGTTAGTATAATCCCGGTTCTTAAACCAAAAGCCGATCAACAGATAGGAACACAAGCCTACCCCTTCCCAGCCTATGAACATTACCACATAGTTGGCGCCGAGCACGAGGAGCAACATGAAAAAAACGAACAGGTTGAGGTAGGCGAAATACTTAACCATACCTTCATCATGATGCATATATGAGGTAGAGTAAACATGAATAAGGAAGCCGATGCCAGTGATAATAAGCAGGAAAAGAGACGAAAGCGCATCTACCTGGAACGCAAATGGAATATAGAAGTCGCCTGACTTGATAAAGTCAAAAAGAACTTTCGGTTCAACCTGAAAAGCGGGGTTTTTTACTTCAAAAAATATGCCGAGTGAAATGATAAAAGAAGCAAGAATGGCAACGCAGCCAATAATGCCGCCCATACTTTTAGGCATCCTCTTCCAAAACAAGCCGTTGATCAAAAATCCGATCAGCGGAAACAATGGCACTAAATAGACGAGTTGAGAAAAATTCCCCATTTTAATTTTAAAATTATTTTAGTGTTTCAACCTGTTCAAAATATTAATATCCACTGAATGTACCTTTCGGTACATCATTACGATGATCGCCAGTCCAACAGCAACTTCAGCAGCAGCTACCACCATTATAAAAAATACAAATAATTGAGCATCGGCATCGCCGTATATTTTCGAAAAAGCAACTAACAGTAAATTCACCGCATTGAGCATAAGCTCTATACACATAAAGATGATAATGGCATTGCGCCGCATCAGCGCTCCCATTATCCCAATAGAGAATAACAGGAGGCTTAAGAACAAATAATGTGTTGAATTTACCGGCATATCTTAATCCGCAATTGCGGCACTTTAGTTTATAAAAATTGTTTCATTTCCGCTTCATCTGCCTTAGAGGGCGGTTTTGCGTCTTCCTTCTTACCAATCACCACCGCTCCGATCATCGCACTAAGAAAGAGTACACTGCTTATTTCAAAAGGCAATACATATTTTGTGAACAGCACCTTACCCAGGTTAGTTATCAAACCAATATCTGTAGCTGTCTTGTCCATATATTCTGTCTTCGCAGTTTTTATTGATGCCAGTATTACCAGGAACAGAACGCCTCCGGAAATAACCCCTGCCAGCTGCACCAGTTGCCCCTTCTGCGGTTCTACGTCCGCATTCAGGTTCATAAGCATGATCACAAACAAGAACAGAACCATGATTGCTCCAGCATACACTATGACGTTTACTATTGCCAGAAACTGGGCATTCATTAGTACATAGTGGCCGGATATGGCGAAAAACGTAACAATGAGGAACATAACGCTATTCACCGGGTTGCGGCTAAGTATAACACCCAGCGCGCACGCAACGGCTAAAGCAGACAGAAACCAAAATAATATATCGTATATGTCCATACTTATTTGCTCCCTTGTTTTTTGTCTGGAATGAGCAGATCTTCTTTTTTATAAATGAAACTGGCGCGTGTATAGTTAGCGGGCATTATAGTTTCTGTAAGATATATAGCATCCTTAGGGCAGGCTTCTTCGCAATAGCCACAGAAAATACAGCGCAGCATATTGATCTCGTACTTTGCAGCGTATTTCTCCTCGCGATACAGATGTTCTTCGCCGGGTTTGCGCTCGGCAGCTTCCATAGTTATGGCTTCTGCCGGGCAGGCCAAAGCGCACAGGCCACAGGCTGTGCATCGCTCAGCACCGTTCTCATCACGATTGAGTATATGCAGGCCGCGAAACACCGGGCTAAACGGGCGTTTCTCTTCCGGGTAACGGGTAGTGGCTTTCTTCTTGAATATGTGCCCGAGCGTAATCCCCAAGCCTTTTGCCAGTGAGGGCAGGTAAACCCGCTCCCCGAAAGTCATAGGGCTGCGATCTATCTGTACTGCTCTGTTAGTTAGTTTCTGCATTATTTTCTTTTTCCAAAATCGCTATTATTTCTTAAATACCCACAATATCAGCACCCCGGTTATCAGCATATTCACCAATGCCAATGGTATCAGCGACCGCCATCCCAACTTCATAAGTTGATCGTAGCGGAAGCGCGGAAGCGTCCACCTGACAAACATGAAGAATAGGATCATGCAGATAATCTTTGTTAAAAGAACCAATATACAAATAATGGTAAACAGTATAGGGTGTGCCAGTGTAGCATGTTGTACACTATCCATGAACGGAAAGTTGTAGCCGCCAAAGAATAGGGTAACAATGATAGCTGAGCTGATGAACATATTGATGTACTCGGCAAAAAGGTAAAAGCCCAGCTTCATGGATGAATACTCCTGGTGATAGCCCATGTTCAGTTCACTGTCACATTCCGGCAGGTCGAAAGGCGCTCGGCAAAGCTCGGCAAAGGAGCAGGTAAGGAAAATAATAAAGCCAATAGGCTGTTTAAAAAAGTTCCAGGAAAAATAGCCATCGTTCCAGAAGCCATGCTGCTGTGATACTATCTCCCGGAGGCTTAATGTACCGGTGAGCATAAGCAAGGCGATAAGGCTGATGCCCATGGCCAGTTCGTAAGAGATAGCCTGTGATGCCGCGCGAATACTGCTAAGCAAAGAGAATTTATTATTTGACGCCCAGCCGCCAAGCATCACTCCATATACACCAAGACTCACCGCACCGAATACGAACAAAATACCAATATTAATATCAGCCACCTGGAAAGATATGACACGTCCGCTTTCTGTGATGTAATCAGGGCCCCACGGCACTACTGCACTGGTCATCAGTGCGGTAAGCATAGCCAGGCAAGGGCCAAGAACGAAAATAAAACCTGTGGAACGGTCGGGTATGATCTCTTCCTTAAAGAACAATTTCAAACCATCCGCCAAAGGCTGCAGCAAGCCAAATGGCCCTGCACGGTTTGGCCCGATGCGGTCCTGCATTACGGCAGACACCTTACGCTCACCCCACGTAGCATACATAGCAATGCCCAGCGACCCCATCAGTATTACCGAAATGAGGATGACTTTTTCTATTATCAGCGCTGTATCGATCTGAAGTAACAGCATAGTGGCGCAAAAGTAGTTTTAGTTAGTTAAAAATTTACCGTTTAATCAAGTTTTATTGTACCTATCTCTTTTTTCAATTGCAAAAGAAAAACTGTTGCAGCATCCCAAATAATCCCAAAGTCAATCCGAAAATATTCATGCACTACAATGTTCCTCAACCCGATCATCTTATGCCATTCAACTCCGGAGTATTTATCTTTTGTTCATCAGTAATATTATTCGCCGCCTCACCAATAATTTCGAGCCACTTAACTACGGCAATTCTAAGAACATGATTACTGCAAAACGATTCAAAATTGACCCCTTCTATTGCTTTTTCAATTTCATTTATGTACTCTATGATATGAGATATCCTTGCATCATCACCGATCCTACCTCTCATAAATAACAAATTTATCTTTGTCGATAAACGGCTTGATATATTTACTTTCCCATCCGGAGCTGACAATATCCACTTTTTTGTTAAGTTTTTCAGCAAGCTGCTCACGCCATAAAATGTAATCCGAAGCAATCCCTTCCCTGTACTCTATATCAACCAACACATCCACATCGCTACTTTCATCAGCTTCTCCACGTGCGTAGGAACCGAACAGCCACACTTTTTTCACCGGCTTTTTTTTGAAAAAGTCTGCTACAATTTGTTTTATATGTTCGGTCGTCAAAATCATTTCACTCGATTGCTACCCGAAATATCTTTATGATTTGGCTTTAAAATCATCAGAATGTGCTGGCCCTTCTATTTCTGACAAATGAATTTCCGGCCTGTTCACATCACTGATACTATGAATATCCAGCAGGAATTTTGGTTCCTTACCGATTACTTTATCAATAACTACCGGTGGTTTCATTGTGCCCACATAGTGCCCTTGTGCAATAACGCTGCTGCGAGCAATTACCGAAGGCCCTTCTATGACCCAGTCCTTTGTTTCTTTTTTGTGGAAGCGGCACTCATTACAGATAAATTCTTCCACCTCGCCCCACTGGTCTTTGCGGGCTGTGACGCGGAAAACTTCCTCGCCACGCATCCACAAACGCACCTTGCCACTACATGTAGGGCAGTCGCGGTGCGCATCGACTGGCTTCGTAAACCAAACGCGGTTCTTAAAACGGAATGTTTTATCAGTAAGTGCACCCACAGGGCAAACATCTATTACATTACCGATAAAATCATGGTCGAGCGACTTATTGAGCATGGTGCTGATCTGTGCATGGTCGCCGCGCTCAAGTATTCCATGCTCACGCTTGTCGGTAAGCTGGTCGGCTGTATATACGCACCGGAAGCACATGATGCAGCGCGTCATGTGCAGGGAAATGTATGGGCCAATATCTTCTTTTTCAAAAGTGCGGCGCTTGAACTCGTAACGGGTAGCTTCGGCACCATGCTCATAGCTCAGGTTCTGCAGGTCGCATTCGCCGGCCTGGTCACATACCGGGCAATCGAGCGGGTGATTGAGGAGCAAAAATTCTACTACCCCTTTGCGTGCATCGATCACCTTGGGCGAAGTAATGTTCTTCACTTCCATACCGTCCATTACCGTAGTTCTGCAACTTGCCACCAGCTTGGGCATAGGGCGCGGGTCTTTTTCGGAGCCCTTGCTCACCTCTACCAGGCAGGTACGGCACTTGCCGCCGCTGTCCTTCAGCTTGCTGTAATAGCACATAGCCGGGGGGGTAACCTCACCACCTATCATACGCGCGGCATTCAGTATAGTAGTACCAGCAGGCACCTCTACAGTGATGTTATCAATGGTTACTTTAAATTTTGGTTGTTCTGACATACAAAGTCAAAAATTAAAAGTCAAAACCAAGGTTTTTCCTTTATTATTTAATACAAATTTTATGCTGTTGCAGCTACATGAATAGGATCGGCATAGTGCGCTAGACCGTAATTACGTTTCTGCGATTCATCGGGGTTCAATACATGCCATTCAAACTCATCGCGGAAATGGCGGATGGCAGCAGCTATCGGCCACGCAGCAGCATCACCCAGCGGGCAAATGGTGTTGCCCTCTATCTTGCGCTGTATATCCCAAAGCAGGTCTATATCGCTCATCTTGCCCTTACCGTATTCTATATTCTTCAGTATCTTATACATCCAGCCGGTACCTTCGCGGCAAGGACTGCATTGTCCGCAACTCTCGTGATTGTAAAAGCGTGCGAGGGTCATAGTATGACGAACTACGCACTGGTCTTCGTCAAACACCTCAAACCCACCAGAACCGATCATAGAACCGGAGACAAAACCACCGTCCGACATGCTTTCGTAGTTCATCAGTCGTGTTTCACCTTTCGCGGTTTTCAGCAACAAGTTTGCGGGCAGTATTGGCACGGAAGATCCGCCCGGGATACACGCTTTCAGTTTTTTCCCTTTCGGTATGCCACCGCAATATTCATCGCTGAAAATAAATTCTTCCACCGAAATTGTCATATCTATTTCATAAACACCAGGCTTATTGATATTACCACAAGCCGACATCAGCTTTGTGCCGGTAGATTTGCCAATACCTATTTTGGCGTATTCGTCTCCGCCAATGTTTATTATCGGCACTACAGCCGCTATTGTTTCTACATTATTTACTACTGTGGGGCGCATCCAAACACCCTGTATAGCGGGAAATGGAGGCTTCATGCGAGGATTGCCACGCTTGCCTTCGAGTGATTCTATCAGCGCTGTTTCCTCACCGCATATATAGGCCCCGGCACCACGATGCACATATATCTCGCAATCGAAGCCGGAACCGAGAATATTTTTACCAAGCCAGCCGTTATTTTTTGCCTCTGCAATCGCCTGTTCCAGTATATCTGGTATCCAGGCATACTCACCGCGTATATATATATAGGTTGCATTGCTGCCGAGGGCGAAACTGCTGATCAGCAATCCTTCAATAAAAAGATGCGGATGGAATTCCATCAGGTAGCGGTCCTTGAAAGTACCCGGCTCTGATTCATCAGCGTTGCATACCAGGTGGCGCGGCACACCTTCCGGTTTTGCCAGGAAACTCCACTTCATGCCGGTAGGGAAACCCGCACCACCGCGGCCACGAAGGCCACTTTTCTTAACCTCTTCCACAATATCGGCCGGAGACATCTTGAACGCCTTCTCAGCCGCACGATAGCCGCCGTGCTTACGGTAGGCATCATAATAACGGATGCCCTCAACCTTATCGTGTTCTAATAATAGTTTTATGCCCATACCTCAAACCCCTAAAGGGGCTTTATTGTTGTTAACTCTTATCAATGATCAAAATAAAATCTTCCATCGGGTCGAAGAAGTAATCAGTCCATCCTGCGCGGTGGCTTTTCATTTCCGCCTCATCTTCGAAACCTGTATGATGCAATATCACCTTCGTCCCCGCTTCGTCTTCTTTTAGTAAATAATGAACTTCCGTTGGCTTTGCTTCCTTGGGCCAGTCACTTGTTTTCCAGGTATAGGCCAATTCACAATCGGTTATTTTTAGTACGCTACCTTTTACCCAACCGTCAAACATCTCAAATCGTCCACCTTCTTTCTTTTCCAGCACCGCCTCACCGCCACTCCACTTTCTTATCAGCACCGGGTCTGTGAGTAGTTGCATTACCCTTGCCGGCTTTCCTGACAATACAAACTCAAGCGCAAGATCGAAAACCATAGGTTTAGTTTTTGGCTTGCCCCCTCAATTCGTCGATTAACTTGTCCACTTTTTCTTTTGTCAGGTGCTCCCGGTATGTTTTGCCTAACTGCATCATTGGTGCGTACCCACAGGCGCCCAGGCATTCTGCGGGTTTCAGAGTAAACAAACCATCAGTAGTCGTTTCTCCTTCACTGATACCTAGTTTTTCTTTTATATAGTCTATGATCTGGTCGCTGCCATTCAGCATACATGGCCCCGTGCGGCACACCTCAAGCAGGTGTTTGCCCACTGGTTTAGTGTTGAACATGCTATAGAAAGTAGCTACCTCATATACCTCAATAGGGAGTATCTGCAGCAACTCCGCTACATAATCCATTGCAGATGCGTCCAGCCAGCCGCCATTTTCGTCCTGCGCCAGGTGCAGCAATGGTATCAACGCGCTCTTCTGCTTCCCTTCCGGATAGTGTGAAATAAGCTCTTTTATGTCTTTTAATTTTTCTTCTGAAAACTTTATCATTAAATCTGATAATTAAAATTAAGCATCCAATTCTCCCGCTATTACATTCAAACTACTCAAAGTAATAACCGCATCGCTAAGTAGCCCGCCTTCTACCATTTCAGGGTATGCCTGGTAGTAGATAAAGCATGGCCTGCGGAAATGCAATCGATAAGGGGTTCTGCCGCCATCACTTATTAAATAATAACCTACTTCTCCATTACCGCCCTCTACAGAGTGATATACCTCTCCGGCAGGTGCATCTATTTCACCCATTATTATTTTGAAATGCCAGATCAGTGCTTCCATTTTTGTATAAACATCTTCCTTTGCAGGAATGTGAAAATGGTCGGCTTCCTTGGCATAAAATACTTCTTTCTGATCGGGAAACTCTTTTTCTATTTTTTCTATTTTCTCCAGCGCCTGGTGTATGATGCTCACACTTTCCCATATTTCACCGTTGCGAACCATGAACCGGTCATACACATCACCTACAGTACCCACTGGTATCTTAAAATCAAAATCCTCGTAAGATGAATAGGGCATTGCCACACGTACATCATAATCAACGCCTGTCGCGCGGAGGTTAGGGCCGGTGAAACCATAATTTAATGCCCGCTCTGCACTTATCGGCCCAGCGCCTATACAGCGGTCCATAAACACACGGTTTCGGTTCAACAGCGATTCAAATTCCTTCATCACCTTAGGGAAGGTCTTCATAAAATCATGCAGCTTGGCAAAAGATGCAGGCGTAAAATTGCGCTCAAAACCGCCCACACGGCCTATATTGGTCGTAAGGCGGGAGCCGCATATCTCTTCAAATATTTCGTAAATTTTTTCCCGGTACTGGAATACGTAAGTAAATGGCGTAAGCGCACCGGTATCCACCGCGATAACCGAGTTACAAACCAGGTGGTCTGCAATTCTCGACAGTTCCATTATTATCACGCGCAGGTATTCTACACGCTTAGGCAACTTCAAGCCCAGCAGCTTTTCTATGGTCATGTGCCAGCCCATATTGTTTATGGGTGATGAGCAATAGTTGAGCCTGTCTGTAAGCGGGGTGATCTGGTAATATGGGCGGCGCTCCGCGATTTTTTCAAATGCCCGGTGTATATAACCAATGGTGGGTACCGTTTCCAGTACACGCTCCCCGTCTATTTCCATGATATTCTGGAACACACCATGAGTAGCCGGATGTGTGGGGCCCAGGTTAAGCGTAGTTGTTTGCTTCTGGAGCGATTCTTCAGATAGCTTTATATGATGCTGCGTATGTGGCTGTAGTTCCATGCTGCCCCCTCCATCTCCCCCCAAAGGGGAGGGTTGTGTTTTAAATTATTTATTCATTACATCACCTCCCCTTGGGGAGGCCGGGAGGGGATTACCTCCCAAACATTTCATCATCTTTATCTCTCCTTGTCGGGTCTTCCATCTCATATTCTTTGCGCATCGGGAAATAGTCCATCTCGTCCACATTGAGAATACGTATGAGGTTCGGATGACCAACAAAATTAACTCCGAAGAAATCATAAGTTTCCCGCTCCATCCAGTTGGCGCCAGAGAATAAACGAGATGCAGTATATACATCCGGCTTTTCAACAGGCACATATACTTTAAGGCGCAGACGGATTCCTGCAGACATATTGTGCAAATGATAAACGACGCAAAGTTCTTCTCCTTTTTTGTTTGGATAATGCACAGCAGTAAGGTCGGTCAAAAACCGGAACTGCAATTCTTCATCATCAAATAAAAACTGCATCACCTTCAGGTTCATTTCAGCCGCCGCTCTGAACTCAAGTAAACCATACGGCATACTCCATTCTGTGAGGCACTCACCAAACTTTTCCGTTAAACGCTGTTGTATTATTTCGTTTGTCATAACCCCAAACCCCTAAAGGGGCTTCCTCATGTTGTTTAAAACATTATTAGTATGCACCTGCCAAATTAATAACTAATGCTCAACGAAAATATCCTCCAGCACTCCCGCCGCGGCGGGGCTGGGGGTTTATTGTATCGCGTAGCTCTCCATCAACGCTTTATACACATCACTATTCCGCCGGCGGAGGCTCTCATTTTGTACCAGGTCCTGCAATTTCAGGATACCATCCAGTATGCCTTCAGGCCGTGGTGGGCAACCGGGGACATACACATCTACGGGTATTACCTGGTCTATCCCTTGCAATACGGGATAAGAATCAAAAATTCCACCCGTACACGCACACGCACCAATAGCAATAACCCAACGTGGCTCTGCCATCTGCAGGTAAACCTGCCGAAGAATAGGCCCCATTTTTTTAGCAATAGTTCCGGCTACCAGCAGCATATCGCACTGGCGCGGGGTGAACCCCATGCGCTCAGCGCCAAAACGGCCAAGGTCATAGTTAGAACCCATTGTGGCCATAAACTCGATACCGCAGCATGATGTTGCGAAAGGCAAGGGCCACAGAGAATTTTTACGGGCAAGCCCAACAACCTTATCAAATGAAGTAGCATGAAACCCTGCACCGGAGTACCCTTCAGGTATCTCCACCATCTTTATCTTCGTATTATATTGAACAGGACGTGACATAAAAAAAATTAAAAATTAAACACTCAACGCTCTCGCACAATTAATCTTCCCAGTCAAGGGCGCCTTTCTTAACTATATATATAAACCCACACAAAAAGAAAGCTACAAACAACACCACCTCCATGAATCCACCCTTACCCAGGAAACGAAAATTTACCGCATAAGGATAAAAGAAGATCACTTCCACATCAAAAAGCACAAATAATATTGCTACAAGGAAATATTTGATACCCATTGGCTGGCGTGCATTCCCTACGGATGGTATGCCGCTCTCAAAATTGATGAGCTTATCCTGTGTTTTTCTCCTGGGGCCCAGCAGGTGAGTGGCACCCATCATCACCACGACAAATCCTATTGCAATAACCAGTTGCAGGGCTATCGGAAAATAATTAAAAGGCGTATTGTGGTCCACCGCCAGCAATAAAAGATTCATATTTAGTCCCCCTACTTAGAAAGCGTGTTACGGAATATACAAAGTTACAGTTATACAGCGAATTTGCAAACGCCGTTTAACAAATAAATAAGAACTATACCTGTTGGATATTACGGTTTGTAAACAAGTGCGAAATGCTTCCATGTTTTTGTACTTTCATAGAGGTGCTGCAGCGGGTTTTCCGCAGGGCGTGCGCCACCGCCACCATGACCACCACGGCCACCGCCGTGGCCGCCGCCTCCTATATTTGCACCGGTACCTCCCGTATTATTGCTCATCCCATTTCCATTGTCGGCTCCTTTTGCCGCCGGATTTTTGAATCCTTTGATGGCAAAGCAAACACTGATCGGCCTATCTGCATCTTTTGGGGCTATCGCCGATTCATTATAAATTGTCTTTAACGGCACTACAGCCTCCCATACCAGCTCCTTATATTCGTCTATTCGCGCTATTACTTTTATACCGCAAGGTATGTTTTGAGACACCATGTAACCACCACTGCAACTAATAAAGCCTTCCAGCGAATATTGGTTAGCATCTTTTGCGCTTTTGCTCAGTTTCACGTCCAGTTGTTTACCCTGCATGGATCCGGGGTCTTGTTTGTGCGCGCCCTGCGGAAGGTCTATAGGATCATTGTCATTAGGCAAAGGGAAATTAATATGAAAGTCGGCATTTTTGCCGCCGGATGTGTCTATGGACACGATCATTCCCTGTTTTAGTATTTTCATCTGGGTCATTTCATCGCCCGTTTCCATAGTGATGTACAGGTTTTCTTTATCGTTAGATGTAGCATAGGCAATCTCCGCCTTGGCGTCAAAATTTGGGTATGGCGAAGGCCAGTCTTTGCTATCACCATCAATACTAATAGGTGTAGATTGCCAGGTCCCAGGCATAGCGTCTTTCGACTTCCCCGAATGTTTCGAGCTGCTGCAAGACAATGAAAACAAAAAAATAGCGGGAACGATACCACGTATATATTTATGGGACATGCTTTTTATTTGAGCGCAAAGTAAAGAAGTATCTGATGAATATAAACGTTAAAGGTTTAATGGAATGGCAGATACCATGGCGCAAGGATTAGTAGGGAAGTGGCTCCATACTGCTATGGCGAACATGGATGATTTTGATTTTGCCAGGTAAAACACAATAGCTGATTCGCAAATGATGTTTTTCGAAAGCCCTGAAGTACCATCATTATCCAACTTGTACTTATCCAATGGATGTTTCTCAGGTTGAAATGCTAATGAATCAGCCATTTCAAAAATATCTTTTCTCACTTTTTGCGCGTTCTTTAAAGAGTCTTGCATGATATAATTACATGCTACTCTGAGCTGTCGTTTAGCTGTGTCGTCCCAGTTTACAGTGAGCCCTTTTCTTACCACGACTCAGATTCTTTTAGGACATCTTCGTGCGAAGTAAAAAATCCGGCATCTATTCTGGCTTCTGCGTCCTCCAATTCTTTATTATATTGTTCAATAGTAAGTCTTTGCCCATGTGGCTGAGGAATATCCGCTTCCTTCAGTTTCATAAATGATTTTATCACACTCAATAATGATCGTTTTTCCTCTTTTCCCAAGAATGGCAAATAATTTTCAATTTGCTTATCCAATGACATCGTTGCCATAACATCAATTTTTGTATTACAAAGTTAAGAAATTTCTTTACCTACTCCACTCCCATCTCCTTCAAAACCGGCGTCACAAAATCAGCCAGCTCCTTTATATATGCTGGTGAAAAATCGAATTTAATGCCTGCTGTGGAATATAATTCTTTGAGCGTTTTTGTATAGCCCAGGCTGAGGGCTTTCATGTAGTTGCCCAGCGCCTGCTCTTTATTTTGCCGGTACTGCCGCCACATTGCCATGGCGCCAAGCTGTGCAATACCATACTCTATATAATAGAACGGCACTTCAAACAGGTGCAGTTGCTTTTGCCAGAAATTGGTGCGGTATTCTTCAAAACCACTCCAATCGGTGATGCCTGTGGAAAACTCTGTGAGGATGGCCATCCAGTTTTCCTCCCGCTCCTTCACCGTATGGCCCGGATGCGAATATATCCAATGCTGGTATTTATCTATAGTCGCTATCCACGGCAGCACGCTGATCACGCGCTCCATTTCTTCCAGTTTCGCTCGCTTCAGTTCTTTCTCATCTTTAAAAAATACATCCCAATGCTCCATAGAAAACAGCTCCATACTCATGCTTGCCAGCTCGGCTATTTCCATCGGGTATTCTTTAAACGCAGAAAGCGGTAACGGATCAGAAAGGAAGGAGTGAACCGCGTGGCCCCCTTCGTGCATCATGGTGATCACATCGCCCATAGTGCCGGCCGCATTCATAAATATAAAAGGCACTCCGGTTTCCGCCAGCGGGCAGTTATAGCCCCCCGGCGCTTTTCCCTTCCTACTGTCCAGATCCAGGCGGTGCATTTGCTGCATGGTCTCAAGGCAACCGCTGAAATAGGGGCTAAGACTGTTGAATACTTCCACCGCTTTTTGGCTCAGCTCAGCGCCATCTTTAAAGGGGTGCAATGGAGTCGTACCTGCGGGCTCGGCATCACCATCCCAGGGGCGCATTACATCCAGTCCCAATCTTTGCTGCCTGTGTTTTATCAGCATTGCCTGCAGCGGGAGGATATGCTCCCGCACTGCTTGATGAAATTCAAAACAATCGGCAACTGTATAATCGAAGCGGCCCAGCTCGCGGAATTTATAATCGCGGTAGTTTTCAAAACCAGCGTTAACAGCTATCTTCTGGCGTATCGCCAGCAACTTATCAAAAAGCTCATTCAGCTTGTCCTTATCCTCCATGCGGCGGGTGGCTACTTTGTTATACACCGCTTCGCGCAAACTACGGTCGGGGCTTTGCAATAGTTTTGCCGCCTGCTGCAATGTGTACTCCTTACCGTCCACTTCCACGCTCATTGCCCCGGATATTATACCATACTGCTGGGCCAGGAGGTTGGCATCTGCTTGCAGCGGCACATTTTCATCGCGGTATAATTTCGCTGCATTGTCCACACTGCGCAGGTAGGGGAAAAATAAACTGCTGTCCAGCTCTTTTGTAAACGGACTTGCCAGCAGTTTTTTGTTCAATTCGAAATTGTATGGCTTCATCTTCGGTTCTATCTCCATGCAGAAATAAGTGAAGGCCTCTTCAAATTCTTTGTTCGTTGTATCGCACGTCATTTTTATCTGGCGCCAGCAAGCGTCTTCGCTTACCACCGCTTCCAGCTCGCTCACATCACTTAGCCATTGCTCCAATTTCTCCTTGCTGTTAATATCCCTCGTTTTCAGCTCTTCAAAATAAGGCAGCAGGGCTTCCCAATCTGTGAGCTTAAAATCTTTGGGCAAAAAATGCCTGTGTTTTTCTTTTAGCGGAACAAATGCCTGGTTCATGATCTGTGTTTTTCTCCCTGCAATTTACGGGTAACCAGCAAATGAACATTTACAAAATAATCCGAATGCGTTATTTTGAATTAATAAATTGTTTATTTAAAGACATCCATAAAAACAAATTGTTAACACTTAAAAAATGTTTTGTTTTTTAATGTTTGCAAATGTGAAAGAAAATAACTCTTTTTAATCATTTTGTGGCAAAAATCTTGTTTTTAGCAAGGCAAATAGATGTGGGATATGATTTAGCGTTATATCTATAAAAGTGATTGCCTGTCAGCATAATTCCATTTTTTTCCTACCGTTGCTAACACTACATTTGTGTCAAGTTGTGAATTTAATGGGTTAGTAAGTGAGAGCTGCCGGATTCCTCCAGCGGCTCTTTTTTTTCCTGGCCCCTCCCGATAAAAATCGGGACCTTGTTCCGGGGACCATGAATTTAGCTTTGGGAAAATTCTCTGCTTCCGAATACGATTCAACAAATTTTATTCTGAACATTTTGGATAGTCGAAAATGATTACATCATTTTCATTTTATCAACCCATGCTTTTTAGTACAAAGTTTTATCGCGTACTTTTATCGAGGTTATTTAGAACAATACTTTTTTTACAAAAAATAAGTTCCTAAATTTTTAAGCAACAAAAGAAAGCGCCGGCACAAGGTCCCAATTTTATCGGGAGGGGTGTAATAATAAAATGGCAAAAATAAAAAGTGCTTTCTTCTCTGCGGTGTGGATGCGAAACTCACTTTAGTATAATTAAGTCTGCCGTATCTTTAATATCGAATGGCAAAAAATCAAATCAGCTTTCTTCTCTGCGGTGTGGATGCGAAACTCACTTTAGTATAATTAAGTCTGCTGTATCTTTAATATCGAATGGCAAAAATTAAATCAGCTTTCTTCTCTGCGGTGTGGATGTGAAACTCACTTTAGTATAATTAAGTCTGCTGTATCTTTAATATCGAATGGCAAAAATTAAATCAGCTTTCTTCTGCCAGCAGTGTGGCTACGAAACTCCGAAGTGGACTGGCAAGTGTCCGTCATGCGGGGCATGGAATTCTTTTGTGGAGGAAGTGGTGCAGCGGGAAGACAAGTCGAAACCGGAAGTAATAAACTGGGACGAGGACAATAAAGAACAACGCAAGGCGCACAAGCTGGACGAAGTAGTACAAACACACCAGGCCCGTATGCAGGCCCCCGATGGTGAACTGAACCGTGTGCTTGGTGGCGGCATGGTACCCGGCTCTGTAATACTTATAGCAGGTGATCCAGGTATAGGCAAGAGCACATTGTTCCTGCAACTGGCGCTTCACTGGCGCAGCATTACCACACTCTACGTGTCTGGTGAAGAAAGCGCACAACAAATAAAACTACGTGCCGACCGCATAGGGGTAAAAAATCCAAACCTGTACTTGCTCACGGCTACCGATACCAACTCCCTCTTCCAGGAAGTGAAGAAGGTGCGGCCGCAGTTACTCATTATTGATTCTATACAGACCCTTGAATCACCCTATGTAGAATCTGCCGCAGGCAGTGTATCGCAGGTACGCGAGTGCGCAGCGGAATTGCAGCGGTTTGCAAAAGCCAGCAATATACCCGTCTGCATCATAGGACATATCACCAAGGACGGAGCAATAGCAGGGCCAAAGGTGCTGGAGCATATGGTGGACACCGTGCTGCAGTTTGAAGGTGACCGCCACTATGCCTACCGCATACTCCGCACACTTAAAAACCGTTTCGGTTCCACTTCAGAACTCGGGATCTATGAAATGGTGACGCAGGGTATGCGCCCGGTGAGCAATCCATCTGAGATATTATTGTCGCAGCACGATGAGCCGCTGAGCGGTATAGCTATTGCGGCAACTATGGAAGCATCCCGCCCACTGATGATAGAAGTGCAGGCACTGGTAACCACTGCGGTCTATGGCACCCCCCAGCGCACCGTAAGCGGACTAGACCTGCGCCGCCTGCAACTGCTGCTAGCCGTGCTGGAAAAACGCGGTGGTTTTCACTTCGGCGCAAAGGATGTATTTGTAAATATTGCCGGCGGCCTGAAAATAGAAGACCCCTCCATAGAACTGGCGCTGGTGTGCTCCCTCCTCTCCTCATACGAAGACAAGGCCCTCCCCTCCAACATTTGCCTGGTAGGCGAAATAGGCCTGAGCGGAGAGATACGCGCCGTAAACCGTATAGACCAACGCATAGCCGAAGCCGACAAACTAGGCATGGACGTGATCTTCATCCCCAAAGCAAACGCCAAAGGCCTGCAGGAGAAAAATTATAAGATCAACATAAAGACCGTGAATAAAGTGGAGGATGTGTATAAGATGCTGTTTTAAACAAATAACCTATGACCACAAAAGAGCTTTATGAATTAATCGGATCGCAAAAAGATAAAAGGAAAGACGATTTATTTTAAAAAAAGTTGAGGAGAATATGGCTGTCATTGATCACGACATAGTCTATAATAATGACGAAACATACCTTTTTACAACAATGATCATTTCTGTATATGCAGAAATATTGTTTAATAAAGATAGATATACAAAGGCTTTACCATTCTTAGATAAAGCAATTTCCCTTTAGGTAAATAATTCCGGATTTGAAGATATTAACTTATCAAGTGATTGGTACATAGCCCTTGTTTTCCATAGAGGCATTGCTAATTCCCGAAAGTTTAATATTGGCAAAGCAAAAGAAGATTTTACCTGGCTTACGGAATATGACCCTGCAAATGAAAAGTATAGAATGTGGTTAATGAGCCTTAAAAATCGGCAACTTGATTTATTAGGAAATGTGCTGGCTTTTATTTTAATAGCAGCAATATGCGCTGACATTTTTTTATCCAGAGAGCAGCATTCAATAAAGAATACTATTCATTTCGCTGTTATTTATCCATGCTATTTCATTTTTTTAATCACAATGATTCTCGTTGCTATAAGAAAAAGAAAAATGAAAAAAATGAGATGATTTCCGTCCCAGCCAAGCCTCCCCCTTTTGCTGAAACTGACGGCAATCAAGGCAAAGAAGCTAAAGTCAGTTAATCAGCCCACATCAATGATTTCACCAGCCTAGCAATACTCTTTTTAGGTGCAGTATTTATTTTGCTCTTTTCCTTGCCGCCGCTGCCTCATCGCAGATGCCAGGCATCTATATAAGGATGTCCCGATAACTATTAGCTATCGGGACACGTTGATATTTGAACTTTATCTTTTGGAATTTCCTAGCTTATTTCTTTTTCTTCGGCGTCTCTTTAACTATTGGCTTTGGCTCAATAGAGAGGTATGAAAATATAGTGTCTGTTGTAGGCCGCTCTGCCTTGAAGAAGCTGATCTCTGTGATTGTTTCTCTTACTATTGGCACACCGGTTATGGTAACCGCAGTAGTTGGGTAGGGGTAAACTATCTTCAGGGTGTACATCCCGGGCAGTATATTATTGGTCTCGTAGTAGCCGGAAGAGTCGGTAAATCCGGAAGCGCCGATCGTGGAATCAGGCAAATAGATAAAGGCTTGTACGCCGCGAATTGGGTGCTTGTGGACATCTGTGAAATACCCGCCTATAGCGCTTTTATGCACGCCATGGGGTTTTTGCGGTATCACCGAAATATTGGGGTGCGATTCTTTCTTTTTTTGTGCAGATGCTGTGCCAAAAATAAAGAGGCAAATTGCCAACGTTGCGATTCGTGTCATGTTATTAGTTTCTGGTTTGGCCTTTAAAAGTAAACAATATTCTAAAATTCTAATAAAATCATGGTTAAGGTTTTATAGCCTGCTTGTAAAGGCGTAATTTTGCTGTTTCTTTATTACCAGATAAGTTAATAAGATAGATCTGAAATCCGCATTGCTCATCTTGCACTTTTTAGTTTTGACTTTTGACTTTTGACTTTGATTAACATGAGTGATATTGCAATAACAAAGACGCCGCTTACGGCAAAGGATTTCGCCACGGACCAGGAAGTGCGCTGGTGCCCCGGCTGCGGCGACTATTCTATTTTGAAGCAGGTGCAGACGATACTGCCGCAAACAGGCATACCCCGCGAGGATATAGTGATCATTTCCGGGATAGGCTGTAGTTCACGTTTTCCTTACTATATGAATACCTATGGCATGCACTCCATACACGGACGTGCCACAGCCATAGCAAGCGGCCTGAAGGCTACCCGCCCGGAGCTGAGCGTATGGATAGTGACCGGCGACGGAGACGGGCTGAGCATAGGCGGCAATCACACCATTCACCTCCTGCGCAGGAATTTTGATGTGAACATATTGCTGTTCAATAACCAGATATACGGGCTTACCAAGGGCCAATACTCACCTACATCAGAAGTAAACAAGATCACCAAGAGTACGCCAATGGGAAGTATAGACCATCCATTCAACCCGCTGGCGCTGGCACTGGGCGCAGATGCCTCATTCATAGCCCGCAGCATGGACCGCGACCCAAAACACCTGCAGGCAATGCTGCTGCGTGCGAACGGCCACCACGGCTCCTCATTCCTGGAGATCTACCAGAATTGCAACATTTTTAATGACGGCGCTTTCGAGATATTTACCGAGAAAAGCTCCAGGGCAGCGGAAACGCTGATGCTGGAACATGGTCAGCCGCTTATTTACGGCGCTGCTAAAGACAAAGGTGTGCGCCTGAACGGACACCTGCCGGAACTGGTGGACCTGGGCGCTGAATACAGCACCAGCGATCTATGGATACACGATGAACACGATTTTTACAAGGCGCAGATACTCACCCGTTTCTTTGATGACCCGTCTGTGCCTGGCCATGCGCCAAGGCCGTTCGGGGTATTTTATGCTGCTGAGCGCCCGACCTACGAAGATGAAATGAGGCTGCAAATAGAGGAAGTAATTGCCGCCAGGGGAAAGGGCAACCTGGATAAATTGCTGGAAGGGAAGGAGACGTGGACGATAGAATAGGTTTGAACCTTGATTTGCCTGATTAATGGATTATTAGGATGCAGGTTAAATAGTTATTTTTGCGAAAGCATAACTCCAGGAATCAGGGAAATCTTTTAATTAGGAAAATCAAGGTTTCAGACAATCAGGGAAATCTTTTAATCAGGCAAATCAAGGTTCGGAAGTGTCTATAAAAAAACTCGCAGGGCAAACAGCATGGTATGGCATCAGCTCTATTGCTGCGCGGTTTATTAATTATCTGCTCACCCCATACCTTACTTATAAACTCTCTGAGGCTACTTACGGCGAGCAAAGCATAGTCTATGCCGCTATTCCATTCCTGAATGTCGTCTTCACTTATGGCATGGAGACGGCCTATTTTCGTTTTGGCAATAAGGATGGTGCTGATGAGGAAAAAGTATTCAGCACTGCAAGTTTTTCTCTCATTGCATCAACCGTATTTCTTACCGGGCTTTTATTGGTGCTGCGGCAGCCTGTAGCCACATTACTGAGCCTAAGTACCCATCCCGAATTCATTACCTGGGCAGCATGTGTGATCGCGCTTGATACACTCACAACACTGCCATTTGCCAAATTGCGGTTTGAAGGCAGGCCCCGGAAGTATGCATTTATCAGGGTGGTGAGCATCTTTATCAACGTAGGGATGGTCTATTTTTTCTATAGTAAGCTGCCCGGCCTTGCTACTGCCAACCCCACTTCTGTTTTTGCGAAATGGTACGACCCCAATATTGGTGCGGGCTACTATATCATCGCTGGTATTATTTCGTCTGGTTTCACATTCCTGATGTTGCTGCCGGAGTTTTTATCTATCCGCCTCATATGGAGCCACGACCTGTGGGTGGAAATGATGATCTACTCATTGCC
This sequence comes from uncultured Bacteroidota bacterium, assembly GCA_903887415.1. Classification (GTDB taxonomy): domain Bacteria; phylum Bacteroidota; class Bacteroidia; order Chitinophagales; family Chitinophagaceae; genus Nemorincola. The sequence goes on from CAISPO010000065.1 coordinate 29,650, forward strand.
ATTGATGGTGGCCGGCTTTGGCGGTATGATCAATGAAACCTTCGACCGTATAATGTTGGGCTGGTGGGCTCCTGTAGCTACGCAAAAGGAGAAACTACAGCAGGTAGGTATCTACGCGGCATGTTATAAGCTGTCTATACTGATAACCCTGTTCATCCAGGCATTCCGCATGGGTGCCGAGCCGTTTTTCTTCCAGCAATCAAAGGGGGAAAATGCACCAAAAACCTATGCCCGTGTAATGAAATTTTTCGTGATCACCATTTGTGTTATGTTTCTTGTAGTGACTTTATACATCGATGTGTGGAAGCAGCTTATCCGCAACCGGCACATGTGGGAGGGCTTGAAAGTGGTGCCGATACTGCTTGTGGCCAATATGTCACTGGGGGTTTATTACAACCTTTCCATCTGGTACAAGCTGTCGCACAATACCCGTGCTGGCGCCACTATTACTATTATAGGTGCAGTTATCACGCTGGTCATTAACTACCTTTTTATCCCGCACTACGGCTATATGGCCTGTGCGTGGGCAACACTTATCTGTTATGCCAGTATGATGGTGATCTCCTACATATGGGGGCAGAAAGTTTATAAAGTGCCCTATGCAACGAAAAAGCTGCTTGGCTATTTTTCAGTGATGCTCCTGTTTTACTATGTGAATATGGTTGTTTGCTGGTTTTTGCCTGGGCTATGGCTACACATATGCTCCGGTACTGTGTTTCTGTTATTGTATCTCCGGTTTGTGTACGGGATTGAGAAAAATGAGCTACGAGGTTTACCGGTGGTAGGGAAGTACATAAGATAGGGTCTTGCTAAATCAAGTTCTCCTCACCACATACAAATTCACCACCAGCGACATCAGCAGGAACATAGCTACAAGCTGATGCAGCTCTGCCAGTATCTCAAACGTACCAAACTTTCCAGGAACGATCATTGGTGCACAAAGAACCGTAGCGATACCTAACGTAACCTGCAATCCAACCAATAAAAACGGCCACCATCTTGTAGTTTTGAGCATGCTGGCCGGGTATTTTGCTGCGCTGCGGGTAGCTGAAAGAAACCAGAAGATCGATAGTGTGAGTAAAACATACGCTATCCCCCTGTGCATAAAATGCACGGCTATCTTATCGTGTGTGAAACTGCGCCCTATCAGGCCATCCGGCCACCACATACCATTGATAGTGGGCCAGGTAGCAGCCGCCATTGCGGCCTTCAGGCCAGCCATAAAGGCTCCGTAAGTGAGTTGTACAAATAGCAGCAATATAATAACGGTGGTAAAAGTGTTCAGTTTTTTATCGGTGGTTCTTTTTTCCGGTGGTATCAGCAGGATCAATGCAAACCAGAGTGTATAACACGCCAGTATCATTGCAGATACAAAATGGGCTGCCAGCTTAATATGGTCCACATACAAGTGGCTGTCGTTGAGGCCGCTGGCCACCATGATCCAGCCTATAAGCCCCTGCAGGCCGCCCAGCAGAAACAGGATAATGAATGGCCGCACCATTGAGGCCTCAAAGTATTTTTTCACCAAAAAGTAAACGAACCCTGCAACAAATACAATACCTAACAAACGTGCCCAAAACCTGTGCAGCCACTCCCAGAAAAAAATAGATTTAAAATCTTCCAGGGTATAGCCACTGTTCATATACTTGAATTGGCATATTTGTTTATAGCCATCAAACGCATCATTCCATTGTTTTGCATTCAGTGGCGGCAATATCCCAAACAGTGGGTTCCACTTAGTAATTGATAGGCCGGAGCCGGTGAGCCTTGTCACCCCGCCCAGTAACGTCTGGATAATGATCATTACGACACCTGCCAATAACCAATATGCTACAGCATGGCGCTTCTTTTTGTCCACTAAAAGGAATATTTACTACAAAAGTAGTTTATCTATACCATCACGACCAAAGCAACGGTACAAAATTAATTAGTTGTTATTCTCATTCTACACATTTTTAATAATAAAATATATAAAACGAATTGGGTAATTGTTAGAAATAAAGTGGGGAATATTTTCCTCAGCAATTCCCCACATTTTGTGGTGATTATACATTTTGTGTGGGTGAATAATTTTTTCATTATCTTTGTAAAAAAATAATTAAAAGTAGTGTACTCGTTGCTAATAGCTGATAATCAATATTTTGCCTATAAAATATACTATGGAACATCACCTGAAATGGAATATTTTTATGCTAATGCATAAAAATGGTCTGATTATTGATTTATCAACGCCAACAAGAGATGCCTGGTATTTCATGCAGGTTCATTATTAATAAACCAATATATAGTAGACATGAGAAAAGCAGATGTGGTAGGCAGCATTGCCGAAAAGACGGGAATACCAAAGGTAGATATCCTTGTTGCGCTCGAGACATTCTTCAAAGAGGTCAGGACATCATTGGTTGAAGGTGAGCCCGTGTACGTGCGTGGGTTCGGCAGTTTTATTCTTAAGAAACGCGCTGCAAAAATCGGCCGTAACATTAAGAAAAATGTAGCGGTAGAAATACCTGAGCATTTTATTCCAGCTTTCAAACCAGCAAAAGAATTTGTACAGGCAGTAAAGGAGTCAAAGCATGAACTTGCTGAACATACCGATGCTGATCTCGTGGAACACGCTTAATTAAATGAAGGCAAGTACGATTTCGCTACCTTTGCACTGAAAAATTAAAATTCCTTGCGGGCAGCACATTATATCACACTTGCAGTAGCAATAACATTGATCGCTCTTTTATACTGGGGAGGTAATACGGTTCCTCCGGCCAAGAAGCAGGGTGCAGCAATGCAACCCACAGCCGGAGCGATGACCCAGGGCCCTAACACCATGAAGCCCGCCTCTTTCGACTCTATAGTAACCGCATCGCGCAGGCAGCTCCCGAAAACAGTTGCTGATACGGTACTGACCATCGAAAATGAACTTACAGCCATGCACGATTCGTCGCGCATGGCTTCTGTTTTTATACGCCTTTCCAGGGTATGGGAGCGCAGCGGTGTAAATACAGTTGCGGCTTATTATATCGCAAAAGCAGCTAAATTGGAAAATTCCGAAAAAAAGCTGACCTTTGCAGGCCGAAACTTTTTGCAGCTCATGGAAAACGGGGGTTCACCGTCAGTTTTAGCATGGGAAGCACAAGAAGCAGTGAGTTGCCTGGAGCAATCTTTAAAGATAGCACCGGATAATGAAGATACAAAGCTGGGGCTGGCTACTGGTTATATAGAAGGTACCGGCGAGCCGATGAGAGGGGTGCAGATATTGCTTGGCATTACCCGGGAAAAGCCGGACGATATACCAGCCAACCTGCTTTTAGGAAGAATGTCGATACAGTCGGGGCAGTTTGATAAAGCGGTAGGACGATTTGAGACAATATTAAAGCAGGAGCCGGAAAATAAAGAAGCGCTTTACTACCTGGCAACCGCATACGAAGGAAAAGGAGATAAGAAAAAGGCAATAGAACTGCTGGAGCGGTTGAAGCAACTGGTGGCAGATAATAAGGATTTCAGCAAAGAAATTGACCAACATATAAATTCATTAAAGTAACTTTTTAAAAAATTACAGATTATGCCTTGCGGTAAAAAAAGAAAACGTCATAAGATAGCCACTCACAAACGTAAAAAACGTTTGAGAAAGAACCGTCATAAGAAGAACAAGTAGGCTTTCACCACTGCTTCCTTTCAAAAACGCTGCTGTTAAACCATGCACATCATCTGCTGCCCCGCATAGAGGAAGCAGCGATGTGCAAGGTTCATTATTATAGCCTATAGGGCTCCATTGAAATATGGAGCTCATTTCAGTAGCACCAGAGATCCCACGGCATTAAACAACGCCGGATTTTTCAAGGGGAGCGAAATGGTACACCAATGAACAAAGAACTTATTATAAACTCCTCAGCCGAAGGTGTGGAGCTGGCTTTATTAGAAGATAAGAAGCTGGTAGAACTGCATTATGAGCGTGGACAAGACCAGTTTGCCGTAGGCGACCTGTACCTTGGCAAAGTGAAGAAACTGATGCCCGGCCTCAACGCCGTGTTTGTGGATGTAGGGTATGAAAAAGACGCCTTCCTTCATTATACAGACTTAAGCCCATATTTAAAATCACTGGTAAAATTCAGCACACAATCTGTAGCTGGCAGCACTACATGGGGCGATGATTTTGGCAAGTTCAAGAACGAGGCCGAGATCCAGAAGAACGGTAAGATAACAGAAGTTTTCACTGGTAAGCCGGAAATAATCGTCCAGATACTGAAAGAACCTATTTCTTCCAAAGGCCCGCGCCTGAGCTGCGAAATCTCATTGCCTGGGCGTTTTGTAGTGATGACACCGTTTAACGACGTGGTGGCTATAAGCCGGAAGATACATAGTGCAGATGAGCGCAAGCGCCTCCAGAAGCTGGTGGAAGGTATCAAGCCGAAAAATTTTGGAGTGATCGTGCGGACTGCGGCAGAAGGCAAAAATACTGCTGAGCTGCATGCCGACCTGCTGGAACTGGAAAAAACATGGATCTCACTGCAGCACAACCTGAAAGGAGCTAAAGCTCCACAGATGGTGCTGAGCGAGCAAGACAAGACCACATCCATACTCCGCGACCTGCTGAGCGTAAGTTTTCAGAAGGTAGTGGTAAACGATAAGAAAATACAAGGTATAGCCAAAGACTACATCTCCCGCGTATCTCCGGGGCAGGAAGATATTGTGAGCCTGCATACGGGCACACAGTCCATATTTGAAACCTATGGCGTGGCAAAGCAGGTAAAGGCTGCTTTTGGCAAAACTGTGAACCTCAATAGCGGCGCCTACCTCATCATAGAGCATACCGAAGCACTCCACGTAATAGATGTGAACAGCGGCACCCGCCACGCAGAAGTAGGACAGGAGGCAAATGCACTGGCCACTAATCTGGAAGCGGCGCAGGAAGTGGTGCGGCAGATGCGCCTGCGTGACCTGGGCGGTATTATCATCATAGACTTTATAGACATGAAGCTGCCGGAAAACCGGAAGCAGCTTTACGAAGCGGTAGAGGACATGATGGTCAATGATCGCGCCCGCCATACCGTGCTGCCCATCTCCAAGTTTGGGCTGATGCAGATAACCCGCCAACGCCTGCGCCCGGAGCTGAACATAAACACCAGTGAAGTATGCCCTACCTGTAAAGGAACCGGCATGATAGGCCCGAGCATACTGCTGGGTGATGATATAGAAAAAGACGTAAAATACATAGCCAATCAGGGCATCCGGAATATGAACCTTCACGTTCACCCGATAGTAGAAGCCTACCTCACCAAGGGCAGCTTCTTCAAACCATCGATAGTGAAGAAGTGGGCTAAAGCGCTAAAAGTAAAAGTGAAGGTGGTGGCCGATAATAACTCGCCGCTTACTGAGTATAACTTTTATGATGCCCAAACGGATGATTTGATCAAGTTATAAGGGTAATGGCATTTACCGGTGCGTGTGCGCCGGTATTTTTTTGTTTTGTACACACGCATTTAATGTGCTTTTAGTAAAAGAATATGAAGAAGATAATCGGGTACCGGAAATTGCTGGGAGTGCATGAGAAGACAGAATTGGCGGAATTAAAAACAATATACCGGAACCTGATGAAGGACTGGCACCCGGATAAATTCCACGACGACCATGAGCAAAAGGAGCTGGCAGAAGCGAAGAGCAAGCACATTATTGAAGCCTATCACTTCCTGGTAAGCATAGCGCCGGAAACACGGGCACAGACTTTAGCCGAATATACACTTACTACCACCAGCTCAGGAATAACAGATTTTGAGTACAAAGCAGAAACGCTGCAGATAAAATTTGCTGACGGCACCAGCTACGAATACTTCGGTGTGCCTAAAGCGATCTATGTAAAACTGGTAAACGCTCCCGCGCCGGCTAGATTTGCCCGCAGGCATATTTGCAATTCGTTTGCCTACAGAAGTGCTAGCAAAGAAATGGCGGTGTAAACGGACATACGTCAATGAATGCGTATAATTGCTGTGATAGGCACAAGAACGACTTGATTAAATTATACGGGTAAAATCGGATAAAAAGCATTTGCCGGATTGCTTTGCGATCCGGTTTTTTTGTACGTTGTTGGCAGAAAAATTATTCTCAACTTTATATTTTTAACAAATCGCCGTTTTAATTCACTTATTACTATTAGACAGGTAATTAAATTCATCGTTCTAGTATGCTGTCCATTCTTTTATTGTCCTGCATTTTCGCAGGCCAAATGGAAAGACGGCTACGTTGTAAATATGGCGGGCGATACTTTAAGGGGAAAGATATTTTATCGGGCTAAAATGAAATCGCCAACCCGTGTCATTCTTAGGGATAGCAGTTCGGCTCTAAGGATATTTCTGGTATCAGAAGTTAACTGTTACAAAATCCGAACAAATGGTCGGGACGAATATTTCAAATCTCTTTCTACAAAGATTGATATGTCGGAGCGGGGTTTTAACCCTTATAATCGATCGTCACAACGATATCTCGAAAATCAGACATTTTTTGCGCAACTATTATTGGCTGGAGCTAATAGTCTTTATTTATATACAGACACTATACTAGATAAAAAACACTTTCTGATCGAATTGCCTAACGACACCTTGATTGAATTTTTTTTCAAGCGTAGCTACCTTGATACCAATAATGTAAGAGTCTGTGATGACGACTATATATCCCAGCTTCAGCAGTTGTGTAAAGGCTGCTCTTCAATAACTGACAAAAAAATACAAAGTACACGGTTTAACGCCATAAGTTTTATAAAGCTGGCAAATGAATATAATAAATGCCAAAACCCAAACTCTGCCAATAATTATGAGTACAGGCCAGAAAAGACAAAAGCAATATTTGGAATAGACGTAAGCTTAAGGCACACCAATATTACTATTAGTGGATTGCCGGTTGGGGCGATAAATTTTAAGCCATCCTACTCGATGGGTGCAGGTGTATTCCTGAATCTGGTATGTCCGCATACACAAAAACGGTTTGCCGTATATAATGAACTTTTGTTCTCGCGGTACGATATTAACTCAGATCCATATTATCCCGGAAGTTTTGAACTTAAACAAACGGAGTTGAAGGCAAGCTACTTGAAATTATCTAACGCAGTGCGATATCAGCTTCCGTTGCGTCTCGCCACACCCTATGTTCAAATTGGCTTAGTTAACGGGTATGCAATGACCGGGTATGCAAACACTACTGTAAAGTCAATTTTGTTCCACCAACCAGCGACCACGGAACAACTAATGCCTTTCGGAAAATACCAAAGAAGTATCACTGGGGGACTCGGTGTTTGTCTAGGGAAATTCGAGGCCGAGTGCCGTTATGAAATTGGCAGTGGATTTTCTACTTATAATTACGTATCTACAACGTCTAAGACTCTTCTTTTTCTGCTAAAACGGGCCATTTTTTGAAATACGATGTCTCCAATACCTAATGGCGCGAACAACAAAGCAATTAACGTAGTTGACTCGTGATGCTATAATTTAGCCTCCCGATAGCAAAAAGCGTCGCAAGCGTGAAAATATTCTTTCTTCCCACGCAGGGATACAAATCCAAACTTATACCTTTGCTGCTGCAAAAAGAAGCGAAAATGGCCCAAAAGCAACACAAGCTCGATACAAAAATGATACATGCCGGTGTAGCCCCTGATCCTACTACGGGAGCTATTATGACCCCTATATACCAGACCTCTACCTACGTGCAGGCTGGCCCCGGCGACCATAAAGGTTATGAGTATGCCCGTACACAAAACCCTACGCGCGATGCTTTGCAGGCGTCGCTGGCAGCAATTGAGAATGCCAAATACGGTCTTTGCTTCGGCAGCGGCATGGCGGCTACAGATGCTGTAATAAAGTTATTGAAACCAGGCGATGAAGTGATCGTCTCCAACGATCTGTATGGTGGCACCTACCGCATTATGACAAAGGTATTTGCCAATTACGGTATCAAATTTCATTTCATAGGTATGCAGGATGCGCAGGCAATAACACAGCACATCAACAGCAATACCAAAATGATATGGATAGAAACGCCTACCAATCCGCTGCTGAATGTAATAGACATTGAAGCCTGCGGCGCAATAGCAAAAAAACACAGCCTCATATTGGTGTGCGATAACACGTTCGCATCGCCATACCTGCAAAACCCAATGGATTTGGGTGCAAATATAGTGTTGCACTCAGCTACCAAGTACCTTGGCGGCCACAGCGATGTAGTGCATGGCGCCCTTGTGATGAATGACGCCGGCATGGAAGAGCGCCTGCGTTTTATACAGAACAGTTGCGGCGCAGTACCGGGCCCCCAAGACTGCTGGCTGGTGCTTCGGGGAATTAAAACATTGCATGTGCGTATGCAACGCCATTGCGAAAATGGCGAGAAAATAGCCCGCTACCTGAAATCTCATTCCAAGGTGAAAAAAGTGCTTTGGGTAGGCTTTGAAGACCACCCTAATCACGACATTGCTAAAAAACAGATGCGCGGCTTTGGCGGTATGATCTCCTTTACACTAAAAAACGATAGTATAGAAGAGGCGGTAAAGGTGCTTAAATCAACAAAGTTATTTGCGTTGGCAGAATCACTTGGCGGTGTCGAGTCGCTCATTGGCCACCCCGCTACAATGACCCATGCATCGATTCCCCGTGAAGAAAGGTTGAAAAATGGCCTGGTCGATTCACTCATAAGGCTCAGCGTAGGTATAGAAGATGCAGACGACCTGATAGACGACTTAAAACACGCTATAGGTTAGTATTGTTTCTATTGTAAAGGCACTGAGGAAGAAGGCTTCTTGCCGGAAAGGATAATGGTGTGTAGGGAGTGCATGATCTCCTCCAGCTTTTTCATCAGGTTTTTATCAACGCCATAGCCTGCCGCCTGGTCGCACAAGTAGATCCAATACGAGGTGTTGTGTGCTTTTCTGTCTGCAGCATTCAATTTTTCAAAGTATTGTGTAGTACTGTCGGTGCTTTGGGCCTCCATGATGTACGCGCCAATAGCTGTCCCGTTTTTTAAAACCTGGTTGGCAATAACATGTTTGTTGTTGGCTTCAAGTTGCTCTGCATATTTAATGACCATCAAAGAAAATTCTATCGAAAGCTGAATTATGGGAGTTTTGGAATGGCCATTCTGCATGTATGCTGTTTTTATTTGCCAAATGTAATGACAATACGCAAGACGATGAAATAATACCCTGGCTGTAAAAACCTTATTTTTTCACACAGTGCACATAACCTTTATAGACATTCACTTTATATATTAAATCCCTATTAAACAATCTGTTGGAGGGCGCTTTAATCCATATTTAATAGTATTTTTACGGCTCAATTCCTGATTGTGAAAGCGATAATCCCAGTTGCAGGCGCCGGTACAAAGTTGCGCCCGCTTACATACACCCAGCCCAAGGCATTGATCCCTATTGCAGGGAAAACCATCCTTGGCGTTATAGTAGATCAGTTACTGGACGCCGGAGTTACTGAGTTTGTTTTTGTTATTGGCTACCTGGGCGAGAAGATCCAGCGGTACATTGATAAGACCTACCCGCATATGAAGCATACGTTCGTCACCCAAAACGACCGGCGGGGCACAGGTCATGCCATATGGCTTACCAAAGACTTTGTGAACTCTGACGAAGTGATGATCGTGCTGGGTGACACTGTTTGCGATTACAACGTTAAGGACATCCTCAACAGCAGTGTATCCCAGATAGGGGTACGCAAAGTTGACGATCCACGTAGTTTTGGCGTAGCCGAACTTAACGACAAAGACATGGTGGTCCGCATGGTGGAGAAGCCACTGATACCTAAGTCGAATATGGCTATGGTAGGCATCTACTATATAAAAGAGACGACTGCCATGTATGCTGCCCTCGAAAAACACCTGCACAATAAAGCAGATGAAAACGGGGAGTACCACCTTACAAATGCCCTGCAGCATATGATAGAAGATGGCATCACCTTTCATGCCTTCCGTGTCAATAACTGGTTCGACTGCGGGAAGAAAGAAACCTTGCTCTCTACAAATGCAATACTCCTGAAGCAAATGGAAGATGAGCATCCCGATAAGGAGCCGCTTTCTTTCGATACGACGGTAATAATTCCCCCGGTGAATATTGCCGAGGGTTGCACCATTCGCCATTGCATTATTGGTCCTAATGTCACCATTGGAGAGTACACCAAAATGGAATCATCCATTGTTAAAGACTCGATCATCGGCTCCTATGCCGAGCTGCAGCAGGTAGTGCTCAACTCTTCGATCATAGGCAACGATGCCTACGTACGCGGCCTAAGCCAAAGCTTGAATATAGGCGACAACACAGAAATTGACCTGGGGTAGCTAATAAATTTGTTTCATTTTCAGAGGTAACTGATAATTTATTATTCGCCGTAACTATCTTTTATAGACCACTTACGGCGACTAATAATTTTTATTGCTCGCCGTAAGTGGTATATTTTTACTACTTTTGGCAGGTAATAATGCCATAATGAATACACAAATCATAGGCAGGGAAGAAGAAATAAACATCCTTGAAAAACTCCTGAAATCTCGTGAGCCGGAGTTGCTCGCTATCTATGGCCGCAGAAGGGTAGGCAAAACCTTCCTGGTGAAAACCTACTACAAACCGAATCTTATCTTTAGTTGCAGCGGGCAGTATAACGGCAAGACCAATGAGCAGCTCATCAATTTTTCAGAGCAGCTGAATATTTCTTTTCCGGCAAAGAAAATAACCTCACCAGCCGCCACATGGCAGGAAGCATTCAGCCGGTTGAGAGATAGTATAGAGGCTATAAAGCACAAAAGGAAAAAAGTAATTTTTTTTGATGAGCTACCCTGGCTGGACAGTCACAAATCAGGGTTTCTTTCTTCATTCAGCTATTTCTGGAACATGTTTGCCGCTCAGCGGCCCGATATACTGGTTGTGATCTGCGGATCGGCTGCATCATGGATAATAGATAAAGTGGTAAATAATAAAGGCGGGCTGCACAACCGTATCACCCAGCGTATCAGGCTGCAGCCGTTCACACTAAAAGAGACCGAAAGCTACCTGCAGCACAAAAACATAAACCTGGACCACTACCAGCTGTTGCAGCTATATATGGTGATGGGCGGTGTACCCGCATACTTAAATGCAATAGAACGGGGGAAAAGCACAGCACAGAATATTGAAAAGATATGTTTTTCAAAAGATGGAGTGCTGGCGAATGAATTTGATAACCTTTATACAGCATTATTTAGCGTACCCGAAAAACATATACAGGTAATACAAGCGCTTGCCCGGAAAAACAAAGGCCTTACACGGCTGGAGCTGCTTAAAGCAGGTAAATTCCCGACAGGAGGAGGTATGACGTCAGTTTTAAAGGAGCTTACCGAGAGCGGTTTTATTGACAAGGCCTACCCTTTTGGAAAAAAGGAGCGGGACAGCCTGTATCGCCTTACGGATGAATTTTCGCTGTTCTACTTCAAATTCATGCAAAACCAGAAAGGCAATGAAAAGGGACAATGGCTGAGCCGGCAATCAACCCCAGCCTATATAAGCTGGTGCGGGTATGCATTTGAGAACATTTGTCTGAAGCATATCGTGCAAATAAAGAAAAGCCTGCAAATAGGAGGGGTGCAATCCACATCATCTTCATGGGTCAGTGCCGGAAGCGAAAATGGTGCGCAGATAGATCTCCTGATAGACCGTGCAGATCATTGCATTAATATCTGTGAAATAAAATTCAGCGTCAAGCCATTCAGCATAGACAAAAAATACGCTGCTGCCCTCGAAAATAAACTGATGGTTTTCCGCAGGCAAACGGATACGCGCAAAACACTGTTACTTACATTTATTACAGTCTATGGCCTTGCAGATAATACTTACAAACAGCAGCTTGCCGATAATGAAGTAACGATGGATGTGTTGTTTTTATAAAGGCTGTATTTAATTATTACTCGCCGTAACTATACTTTTTTAACCACTTACGGCGAGTAATAATTTTAAGCACAGGCATTCAAGGAGGTACACATGCGCTGCTTGCTTGAGAATAAATAACACCAATTTCTTTATAGAATGCAGGCGGGGTAAGGGGTTTTAGATTATATTTGCGACCAATAATTTACTATTTATGTTGCCCATACATTTATTCAGGCAGAACAAGGAACTGGTACTGGAAGGACTGAAGAAAAAAAACTTCAAAGAACTGGAGCTGGTAGATAAGATCGCTAATATCGATGAGCGTCGCCGTGCGCTGCAGGTAGAAAACGATGCACTGGCTTCATCACAAAATGCGGCTGCCAAAAGCATAGGCCAGCTAATGGCCAAGGGCGATAAAGAAGGTGCCGAACTCCTGAAAGAAAAAGTTGGGCTGCATAAAGAGCAAGCCAAAGACATAGCGCAAAAGCTCAGCGACCTGGAAACCGAAATGCAGGATATGCTGGTGCGCCTGCCAAACCTGCCGCACAGCAGTGTGCCGGCCGGCAAAACCCCGGAGGACAACGAGGTAGTGCGCGAAAGCGGAACCTTTCCCGATTTGTCGGCACAAAAACTGCCGCACTGGGATCTGGCAGCTAAATACGGCCTTATTGATTTTGAGCTGGGCAATAAAATTACCGGGAGCGGGTTTCCGGTTTTTATGGGGCAGGGCGCCCGGCTGCAGCGCTCGTTGATAAACTATTTCCTGAACTACAATATGGACGCTGGCTACAAGGAATATTGCCCTCCCTTTATGGTTAATGAAGCATCAGCTTATGGCACAGGGCAGCTTCCCGATAAAGAAGGACAGATGTACCATGCTGTGGCAGATAATTTTTACCTGATACCTACCGCCGAAGTACCGGTAACGAATCTGTACCGCGATACGATAATACAGGAAAACGAATTGCCTGTGAAAATGACGGCCTATTCACCTTGCTTCAGGCGCGAGGCAGGCTCTTATGGCAAGGATGTGCGCGGCCTGAACCGCGTACACCAGTTTGATAAAGTGGAAATAGTGCAGCTATCGAACCCCGCTACCAGCTACGATGCGCTTGAGGATATGGTGAAACATGTGGAACTGCTTGTGCAGTCGCTGGGCCTGCCCTACCGCATACTCAGGCTTTGCGGCGGAGATATGAGCTTTGCATCAGCGCTTACCTACGACTTTGAAGTGTATAGCGCAGCACAGGAACGCTGGCTGGAAGTAAGTTCTGTTTCCAACTTTGAGACTTTCCAGACCAACAGGATGAAGATCCGTTATAAAGACGGCTCTGGCAAGACGCAACTGGTGCACTCACTGAATGGCAGCTCTCTTGCGTTACCACGCATTATGGCCTGCCTGCTGGAGAATAACCAAACCCCGGAAGGCATAAAAATACCCGCAGCATTGCAACCATATTTTGGAAAAGAAATGATCTCTTAAGTATGTAATTGGGAATTGGTAGTTTGGATTGGGATTGTTTCCGGTAGATATTGTTGTATTTTTAACTACGCAGCCCACTTTCGCAACAATTCAAATTACAAATTCCTAATCCCAAATTCCACAAGAATGATACAACGCAAACAATCTATATGGCTTTTCATCGCAGCACTTATGGGTGCAGGGGTGTTTTATTTCGGCTTATACCAGTACCACGTTACCGAAAATGGAGTTGATACCGTAAAGATGCTCCGGGTGAATGATCATTTCCCATCATTCCTCAATGCATTGGTCATTACGTTGCTGCCATTAGTTACCATCTTTATGTATGGTAACCGCAAAAGGCAGTCAGCTATGGCGTTTGTGAATGTTCTTGGCCTCTGCTCATTTATTCCAATGGTGCTGTCCCGCGTGAATACGCTGGACAAAATGGTACCTCCGCCAACCAATGGCAGTTACTGGATAGGTGCGGTATTGCCGGTAATTGCCCTTGTCTTTACTATTCTTGCAATTTTCAACATCCGCAGGGACGAGAAGCTGGTAAAATCTATGGACAGGCTTAGATAAAGTTACCGCCTCCGGAATGGCTTTTTGTTGTCGTCAATATCTTCACTATCACGGCGGGATGTGTGCTGTCTCTTCTCGCCAAGATAAAATTTTATGCCCACATGTATGCCTACATTGCTGAATGGCTGCGAATAGGTAGGCTGCACGGCGCCGTTACTATCCACTGTTGCATTCTTGCTATACTTCACAACCTGCGGACCGCTAACCTGCGACAAGGAAATACTTTGTCCATTAGAAGTTACCGCAGTAAGGTCTGCTTCTTTGATATAACAGACATAGACAACATACTTATTTCGCCCCATAAACTCATCTTGTCGCTAAGTTTATATTGAATACCGGCAGCAGCCGAAAGGCCCAATGAAAAACTGTTCTTAATATTAAATGTGAAATCGTCCACCTCAACAGCTCCGGTACCCGGAAGATTTGACAGCACCTGGTCCTGTGTAATTTTAGTGCTGAGCGGTAACGCAGGGCCAACACGGGTATAGAGGTTTAACTTGTCGCCTCCCGTTTGCAGCACTAATGAGGGAATTACAATGAACGGCCCTTTTGCCCGCGTTTCGATCTCAACATTGCTGGCCACACCACTTACCTGTACGTTATCTATCGCGAATGTATATTTTTTCATCGAGAGGCCGGCATCACCATCAAGCTGTACTCCTACATGATCGCTGAACATATAGCCAATGCCCAGAATACCATGTACACCAGTAGTGAAAGAAACCGGCTTTACGTTGTAAATCTGTGTATAGGTAGTATAAGTTTGCGAGCCATTGTACCCCTGGCCAGTACCATCAAAGGTTTGCCCGGCCTGTGGCATTGCATAGCCCAAACCTGCATTTATATAGAACTGCGCGGAAGCGGTGTACACAACTGCTGATAATGCTAATACTAAACAACTTATCTTTTTCATACTTCTTATTTTATTTTTTCATCGTGGCCTCTATCTCTTCCACGGTTATGGGTATGTTCTTGAAAAGATCAATGTTGCCATTCTTAGTGATCCAGATATTATTCTCTATGCGTATGCCGATTTGCTCTTCTTCTATGTAGATACCCGGCTCTATGGTGAACAGCATACCTTCCTTTACCTCATCTGTATAGGATCCTACGTCATGCACCACTATACCAAGGTAGTGGGTAACTCCATGATAAAAATACTTGCGAAATGCAGGGTTATCCGGGTCTTGCTTTTTAATATCTTCCTTGGTGATAAGCCCTATCTTCAGCAACTGCTTCTCCATTTCTGCGTTTATGCTTTTCACATAATCCTGGAACTGCAGGCCGGGCTTAAGTATCTTCTTACCGTGATTGTGCACGGCCAGGCAGGCATTATATACTTCCTTTTGCCGCTTGGTGAATTTACCATTTACAGGAATAGTGCGGGTAAGGTCGGCATTATAATTACCGTACTCTGCGCCAAAGTCCATCAGCAGCAGCTCACCGTCTTTGCATTCCTGGTTGTTCTCTTCGTAGTGCAATGTACGTGCCCTGTCGCCGGAGGCGATGATGCAGCCATAGGCATGGCCGGTTGCCCGGTTGCGCAGGAACTCGTGAGTTATCTCCGCTTCTATTTCGTATTCCATCACACCTGGCTTCACAAATTTCAGCACGCGGTCCAGCGCCTTTGCAGTAATGTCAATAGCTGCCTGTGTTACTTCTATCTCCTCCTTGGTTTTTATGTTGCGCAGCTCCTTCATGATACGCGCAGCCCTGTCGTAAGTATGCACGGGGTATTTCTTCATCAGCTCGCGCACGAATACAAGGTCGGTGCGGTAGAGGTCGGTATCCAGGCGGTTATGTTCGTTTGTGTTAAGATATACGGTATCTGCGCTGTTCATCATCACCTGCAGCATAGTGCGAAAACCATCCAGGAACTGTACGTTCTTAATGCCTGATATTTCAGTGGCTTCGTCTTTGCGCAGCTTGTGGCCCACCCATTTCTCCATCAGCTCATTGGGGCGCAGCAGCACGAGCACCTCGCGCATGGCCTTATCCGGGTTGTCCGGGTATAGCAGCACGATCGTTTTTTCCTGTGTTATGCCCGTCAGCCAAAGCACATCTGCATCCGGCTTATAACCGTAAGTGCCGTCGCCGCTTTTAGGAAATACCGGGCTGGCAGGGAATATAGCCAAGGAATTAGGCTTCATTTTTTTTATAAAGCGTTGCCTGTTCTGCTCGTATAACTTTGATGGTATTGGTAGATATTTCATTGTGTGTTCGATAATGCAGGTGCTAAGTTAAAGCAAATAGCTTTTTCACCGCTATATAATTACCGTTTACCGACCTGCCGGAATAATTAGCCGAAATAAATTTTCATATCTTTTACCGAGCGCATAGCTTTGCACCCATTAACAGACACATCTGATGCAGCTAAATATACGCTTACGTTTTCCCCGGGCATTTACTATTATATCATCTTTTCTGATGCTTACTGCGTTAGCAGCCAATGCGCAGTACAAGATCAGCGGCACCGTAATAGATGATAAGAACCGTCCGGTAAAGGGCGCCAATGTTTACCTCGACAACACCCTGGACGGCGGTACAACCGACAGCCTGGGCATTTTCAGGTTTACTACCTCTGAGAAGGGCAACCAAACCATCGTTGCATCTGAAGTAAGCCATGAAAATGCCGGACTGCCCATTGTTATTGCAGGCGATATGAGTGGTATTGTTTTGCACATGAAAGCAAATAAAGTCCGTGACCTGGATGTGGTTACCATAACTGCCGGGTCATTTGATGCGTCGAACGACAAATCTAAAACTGTATTAAAGCCACTGGATATTGTCACCACTGCGGGCGCCAATGCCGATGTGGTAAAAGCCATAGAAATGCTGCCGGGCACCCAGCAAACAGGCACCGATAACGGATTGTTTGTAAGGGGCGGCGATGCCAGTGAGCTTGCTATACTGGTGGACGAAATGGTGGTGCAGAATGCTTTTTTCAGCGGCCCTCCCGGCGTAGCTACACGCAGCCGTTTCGGCGCATTTCAGTATCAAGGTGTATCATTCAGCAGTGGCGGTTACAGCGCTCGCTACGGGCAGGCATTATCCGGCGTACTTGAGCTCAACACCACCGACATGCCGGATAAGAGCACGGTGAACATGGGGATAAACATGGCGGGTATATATGCATCAGGCACCAAAAAATGGAAGAACAGCGCGCTCGATTTCGGTGGAGGATATAATAACCTTACTCCATTCTATGGCCTTGCCACTACCAACTTCAAGTTTTATGACGTGCCGGTAGGTTATACCGGCAATCTTCGTTACGTATGGAAACCAAACAAAGATGGTATATTGAAAGTAAGCGCCAACGGCTCCTATACTACAAGTGGCATAGCCATTCCGAACCCGTACAGAGGTATTGTGGATACAGGCATAAACACGCTTAACCCCTTCGCCCGTTTTGGTACGGACTCCGCCATAGATTTTCAAACCAGGGACCAGTACTATTATACTAACGCCTCCTACCGGCAGATGTTTAAATCCAAATACAGCCTATATACAGCTGCATCTTACAGCCTGGACTCTACCAGAAACTCATTTGGTGCTAACACAACAAACCCTGTACCCATCGATGAAAAAGACCAGCGGGCGCAATTCAGGATAGAGGGTAAAGATTACTTTACCAGCCGTCTTAACCTTATGGTTGGCGGGGAAGTGCAGAACTTTAGTATAAGCAAGGAATTCACCGATACCCTGCGCGAACATTTTAGCGAGACACAACTTGCGGGTTATACAGAACTCGAGTGGACGCCCATAAATATACTGGCTATACGTCCCGGGCTTCGCTATGAGCATAGTGCATTACTGAATACAGATCATATAGCGCCGCGTATCTCAATGGCTGTAAAAACGAGCAGTTATAGCCAGGTTTCATTGGCCAGCGGTATTTTTTATCAGAACCCCGATAATCTGTATCTTCTTGCTGGTCTGCGCCCCGGACAACAGGAAGCAATTCATTATATCGCGAACTGGCAGTACTCGAGAAATGACCGAATTTTGCGTATAGAGGGTTATTATAAACAATACAAAGACCTGGTACTGGAAAAAAACGACAGCATTTTTGACCCAAATACCTACCGGATCATTACTCCATATACAGTAGTGGACAACAGCGGGTATGGTCATGCCGAAGGGCTTGAATTGTTTTACCGCGACAAAAAAACAGTCAAAAACCTGGACTACTGGATCTCCTATAGCTACATAGACACCAAGAGAAAGTATGCCAACTATCCGTATGAAGCGACCCCTACCTTCATAGCAAACCATAACCTGAACCTGGTAGCCAAGTATTTTGTGGATAAATGGCAGACAAATTTCAGCGCTACGTATAGTTTTGCGAGCGGCAGACCTTATTATAATCCTGAGGTGCCGCTCAATTCCCAGACCTTTCTGAACGACCGCACCCCCGATTTTAATAATCTCGCGCTTACAGTCGCTTACCTGCATAGCTTTGGCAAATGGTTCACCGTATTTTACCTAAGCATTGACAATATTACCAACCAGCACAATATCTTTGGGTACAGGTATAATTATGACGCAACAGGTGCGGCCTACGGATCACCCAACCCTATAGTGCCAGCCCTATACAGGTCTATATTTTTGGGCGTGAATATGTCGCTGACGCAGTTTAAAAAGGACGAGCTGTAGTTTCGGGAATTTGGAATTTGGATTGTATTGTACTTAAATCAATTACTCAAAAAGATAACCACGTAAAAACATAAACAATGAAAAAAATGATTTTAATGGGTGCAATGGCGCTCACAGTTTTAGGCGCCAAGGCGCAGGATTTCAAGGCTCCGCTGGAAAAGACGTTTACAATATTTGATACGTCGCAGGCGCTGGATGCAAAAGTAGAACAGGCCAATAAACTGGCGCTGATCGCAAAAAAGTGGGATGGAGAATGGGTAACGCACTACTATGTAGCGTTTGCCAAAACCGTACTGGCGTATATGGAAAAAGATGCTAACAAGCGTGATGCCTACCTGGATGACGCAGACAAAGAAAGGGAAGATGCCGTGAGCATCCTCAAAAAAGACAACGACGAAACCTACGTGCTGGCAGCTATGATAGCTAACTCGCGCATGGCAGTGGACCCCATGAACCGTTGGCAGAAATACGGCCAGTTATTCACACAGAACCTGGAAAGCGCGAAGGAATTGAACCCAGACAACCCAAGGATGTATTATCTGCAGGGCACTAGCAAGTTATTTACACCAAAGGCTTACGGTGGTGGGAAAAAAATCGCTTTACCGTACTTCGAGAAAGCAGAGGCATTGTTTGAAAAAGAAGCGGCTACTCCGGCTGGCCATGATATAACAAAGCCACATTGGGGGAAAAATCACAACGAAATGTTCATGGCACAATGCAAGCAGGAAGACAAGGAGTAATTGATAATCAAGGGATTCAGTTGCTGGCACGATGATTTTAAGTACGTAGGCAGCAAATTAATTTTCCCTCCTGATACATCTTCTAAATATTCCTTCCTCAAGGGCCAGCACAAAAAAAGTGCTGGCCCTTGTATATTGTAGCCGTTAAAAATGTGGTTATATACAAAACTGCCCAGCCTTCTTAAGGTCGGGGCAGAGTAAACAATAACGCGCCTATTTTTCTTGTTCCAGCAGGTCTTTCAGGCTTTTAAGTACTTTCCGCCAGTTCTCGGCAGAATGGTCTTTCATTTTCTCAGATTCGATATTGTCCTGGCTGATGGTGATAAGCGTGTGATCTTCTCTTTCATTGAGTTCATAAGTCACATCCACATAATTTTCCGGCAGGTCTTCTATACCTGACATGGAGCTCCAGTAGCTGTATTTCAGTCTTCTGCCCGGATCATTTTCCAATATTGTGGCTTTGTCTTCGTAGGTCTTTCCATCCCATTCGCCGGTGAATGTCAACGGACTCCCCACTTTCCAGTCAGATTTGGCATCGGTACCGAAAAAGTATTTTTTAATGATCTCTGGTGTCACCAGGGCCTCCCACACTTCCCACAATGGGGCATTGATAGTTTCTGAGACCTGGGCGCTATATTCGTATTTCATAAATGAAGTTTTTTAGAAAGCCTAAAATCCATGCCAAAACCACCCCAAATCATGCCCCAAAACCTCTAAAGGGGCTTCGCTATATTATCTCTATATGATATAGCTAAATATTGCACTGATGCCGGATATATTCGCAAGTGAAGAGCCGGCACAAGGTCCCGATTTTCATCGGAAGGGGTTGGGGTGTGAATTGGGGTGTATATTTACACCATGAACTGGGCATCGCTCTATACTACACAACGCACGGGCGACCGGCATGGAAAAACAACCGGCGACTTTGTACGTAATTCTTTTCTCCGGGATTATGACCGCATCATATTCTCATCGGCATTCAGGCGCCTGCAGAATAAAACACAGGTATTCCCGCTGCCGGGGGCTATATTCGTGCACAATCGGCTCACGCACAGCCTTGAGGTAGCATCAGTAGGCCGTTCGTTGGGCATGGCTGCCGGGGCGCGCATAGCAGAAAAGTACCGTAATGAGGGCGAAAACTTCCGGGAATTTTACCGTTATGAACTGGCTTCTGTAATTGCCTCTGCCTGCCTGGCGCACGATATTGGCAACCCGCCGTTCGGCCATTCGGGAGAGGACGCTATACGGGCATTCTTCAGCAGTCTTGATGGTGATGCGCGCAAAGTGATACATGATTCCATGAGCGCTAATCAGCTTAAGGACTTTGAATATTTTGAAGGCAACTCAAATGCGCTGCGGGTGCTAACCAATAGCTTTAATGAGCCAGAGCCCGGTGGCTACAAACTCACTTACACCACACTTGCATCTCTGGTAAAATATCCTTGTTCATCTTCAGAAGGGTTTAATAAAAAAACTGGACTGATAGCTACGAAGAAATCTGGTTTTTTTGACTCGGAGCTAGAAACTTATAAACAGATCGCCGGCTTGTTACAAATACCTGTGAAAGATGGCTACAGCAATGTATATGCCCGGCATCCGTTCGTGTATCTCACCGAGGCAGCGGATGACATCTGTTACCGGGTAATAGACCTGGAAGATGCACACAGGCTGCACATCATCAGCCTCGAAACTTTTAAGGATATGTTCCTGCCGTTCTTTGATAATGAAAAAGCGGAACACAATACCCGCGGTTATATCGAAAAAAAACTGGCGAACATTAATGACGATAACCAGAAGGTGCAGTATATACGTGCCCGGTGGATAGGGCTGATGATAGAGAAAATGTCGGATATATTTATGGCGCACGAGGAAGAACTGCTTGCCGGCACACTGGAAAAAGACCTGCTGAAATGTCTGCCTGCAACCGACCATGCGCTCATAGAGCGTATCAATGAGTTTTCCGTAAAGCATGTATATAACTATAAGGCCGTAGTGGAAATAGAGATTGCCGGTTACAATGTCATTGGCGGACTACTGAAAGAGTTTGTACATGCAGTGCTCCATCCCAATTTGCCTAAATCTGCTAAGCTGATAAAGCTGGTATCATCACAGTTTCCCCTTTCCCACGATGAGAAAGATGTGTACCATAACATACAATCGCTTGTGGACTATATATCCGGAATGACAGACCTTTATGCGATTGATATTTACCGGAAGATAACCGGAATTACTATACCTGAAATTCGCTAAATGATACATCCCAAAGATCTGCGAATAGACGACTATACCTATGATCTTCCCGATGAGCGGATAGCTAAATACCCGTTGCCGGACCGAGATGCGTCTAAACTACTCATTTATAAGGAAGGTAAGATTGTGGAAGATAATTACCGGAATCTGGCGTCATGCATTCCGGCTAATAGTTTTATGGTCTTCAACCAGACAAAAGTGGTGAATGCACGGCTGTTGTTCATAAAGCCATCGGGCGGTACAATAGAAGTATTTTGCCTGGCGCCCGCAGACACTTATGCAGACATACAAAGCGCTATGCTGCAAAAGGGTAAGGTGCAATGGGAATGCCTTGTTGGTGGTGCCAGTAAGTGGAAGCATGGAATGGTGTTGCAGCTTAGCAACCAGATGCCGGAGTTCGTACTCTCCGCAAAGATCATAAGCCGGACTGCTGCTTCATTTGTGCTGGAACTGGCATGGGACGATACGGCACTGACTTTCGCGGAAGTGTTGCATTTCACCGGTAAAGTCCCCTTACCACCCTATCTGCATCGTAACGCCGAGGCCAGTGATGAAGAACGCTACCAAACCCTGTTTGCTAAAGAAGAAGGCAGTGTAGCCGCGCCCACTGCCGGGCTGCATTTTACAAAAGAAGTATTTCAAAGCCTCACGGAAAAAAGTGTAGGTACAGGATATGTCACACTTCACGTAGGTGCTGGCACCTTTAAGCCAGTGAAAAGTGAAACGATGGCGGAGCATGAAATGCATGCTGAGTGGATAGAGGTAAGCAGGGCGTTCATCAAACAATTGGAAGCCCATCTGAAAGGAAACATAGTAGCGGTTGGCACCACGTCGCTCCGCACACTGGAAAGCCTCTACTGGATAGGCAATAAATTGGTGAATGGAGAAAAAATAGATCTTGATGGCACCGCTGTTAGCCAGTGGGACCCGTATGAACGATCCTTGACCTGTACCGCTGAAGATGCGCTCCGCGCTATACTCACGTTTCTTGAGACCAGCAAAATCGGCAAACTGGTAACCCGCACACAAATATTAATAGCACCGGGATATACATTCAGGATTGTAAAAGGACTGGTCACGAATTTTCATCAGCCGAAAAGCACGCTGTTGTTGTTGGTATCGGCTTTTATAGGTGAAGACTGGCTGAGGGTCTATGAGTATGCGATGGAGCATGATTTCCGGTTTCTGAGCTATGGGGATGGGAGCTTGTTGTGGCGAGCCACGCCATAATCCGCATCAACCGGAAAGGAAACTGCAGCGGTTTGAGTTTCAATATTTAACATTAACCTAATCTCCATTTTGTAATTTTGCAAACCATTTAATACTTATATTTTGAACACACGCGAATTTATTGAGGCCGCTTTACAAGAGGATGTACAGAATGGAGACTACTCTACGCTGGCCAGCATACCAGCAGACGCAAAGGGTAAAGCGGTACTGAAAATAAAAGAAAATGGCGTAATAGCCGGCATAGACCTTGCCGCAGAAATATTTCGTTTCCTGGAGCCGGGCGTGGTCTTCACTTTTTTCAAAAGGGATGGTGATAAAGTTGCCAATGGCGAGATAGCTTTTGAAGTTACTGCCAGCGTTCATACCATTCTGAAAGCCGAGCGGCTGACGCTCAACTGTATGCAGCGCATGAGCGGTATAGCCACACTTACCAGCCAATATGTAAATGCCATAAAAGGCTATCCCACCAAAATTCTTGATACCCGCAAAACCACCCCTTTATTCAGAGCATATGAGAAAGAAGCCGTGCGCATAGGCGGCGGCGTAAACCACCGCATGGGCCTGTATGACATGGTGATGCTGAAGGATAACCACATTGATTTTTGCGGCGGTATCAGGCAGGCTATTGAGAACACCTGCGATTATCTCAAAAAGAACAGCCTCAATCTTAAGATAGAAGTGGAGACACGAAATATAGATGATGTGAAACAGGTTTTGGCTGTGGGTAAAATAGACCGGATAATGCTGGACAACTATACGCCCGACCAGATTGAAGAAGCAGTAACCCTTATAGGCGGTAAGTACGAGACAGAAGCATCCGGAGGTATAACGCTGGATAACATCATAGCCTATGCCCGCACCGGTGTTGATTTTATATCGGTTGGGGCCATAATCCACCACGCAGTAAGCCTGGACTTAAGCCTAAAAGCGCAGATACTATGAGCAAAAAACATGTGGTGTTTATCATCAACCCTAAATCAGGAGTGGAGCGCCAAAAGGAAATTAATGCGGCTATTTTAGCCCACCTTGATGAGAAAAGGCATACACATGAAATATGGAATACTGAATATGCCAAACACGGCATAGCGTTGGCAAGAGAGGCGGCTGAAAAAGGCGCTTATGCAGTAGTCGCTGTTGGCGGAGACGGCTCTGTAAATGATATTGTGCAGGGGCTTATGGGCACCAATACTTTGCTTGCTATAATACCTAAAGGTTCTGGCAACGGCATGGCCCGCACCATGCGCATACCGCTGGATGTATCGGAAGCAATAAAGGTGATCAATAAGGGGAACGTTTGCGAAATGGATGTGGCCTTTGCAAATGGCGCTCCGTTCATTAGTAACGCAGGTGTGGCTTTTGACGCGCTTATTTCCAAGAAGTTTGCAAAGAGCGAAAAACGCGGCCTCATGGTCTATAGCTGGCTGGTAACCAAATATATGTGGCTATACAAGGTACGCGACTTCAGAATAGTTGTTGATGGTGTGGAGCATAAGTCGAAGGCATTTATGATCAATGTGGCCAATGGCCAGCAGTTTGGATATAACTTCAAGATAGCCCCGATGGCCAGTTACAGCGATGGCATACTTGATGTTATCATCATCCGGAAATTCCCTAAGATACTTGGCGGCATGCTGGTGGTACGTGCTATGACCGGTACTATAGCAAAAAGCCCTTTTGTAAAACATATCACCGGAAAAGAGATAACCATTTCCAACCCATTGCTGAAGCTGATGCAAACAGACGGAGATGCCCATGCGTGTGAGAGCGAGATAAAATTTACGGTGCAGAAAGGTGCACAGAAAGTGATCGTACCCTAGATAACGAGCTTGTCTTCGATACATAAACCGGATCGCTCTAAAAATATCAGCGCTTGTTTCTCAGCTTATTAGCGCATACACTTTTTTTGCTAGGCCTTTTTTTCATGGTGACACTTTGCATCATGAAAATCCTTTAATCAACTGAATCAAGGTTCAGGGCCTTCTCCATATGGTAGTGCGGTATCCCCACCTCCACAAATTCCTCTCCCACCTGCTGGTAGTCCATACTTTTATAAAAGCCCAGCACCACTTTACGGGCATGGAGAATTATCTTTTTGTACCCAGACCTTGCGGCATGTTGTTCCAGCGCCTGCACCAGTAGGCGGCCCACACCCTTACCCTGTTGTTCGTTATATACCGCCATGGCGCGTAGCTGCACCGTTTCTGCATTCTTGGGTTCCATAAGCACACAACCTACTACCTTTTCGTCCAGCTCGGCGATAAAAACCGTATTGATATTATCACGGCTCAGGTCTTCATTTTTTAATGAGAGCCCGAGCGGTGTTCGCAGCATAGCTTCGCGCAGGTCCCACACCTGTTGATACTTGGGAGAAGATTGGTCCATTATGGAAACAGAGACGCCCATGCTATTTGATTTCTATGATTTGTTCTACCGTTGTCTTAATGATGAAAGTAATAACTGTCTCCTTTTGCAGTGGCCCGGCTGGCCCCTTCCTGAAATGGACCTCGTATATCCCAGGCAGTATGCTCCTGTGCTTGTTTATAGGGTCGCTGAGATTCAGTGTAACGTATTTGAGCATTTTGTCGCCTTCCTGCTTATACAGGTCGGCTGTTTTTATATTTCCGTCGGTAACAAAAGTAACAAAGCCCGGCTGCGGTATCGAGATGACGGTCTCGTTAAAGTCCAGATCCACGTTGCGGTCTGTCTGCGGGAAGGTGTTGATCATAATATGGTAATTGCCGGGTTCATACATCAGCCGCTCCGTGCATTTCTGGTCCTGCACACGGCCCTGCGATTTGTTGCGCTCTATGACCCGTGCCATAAATTCAGTCACCGGCCTGTTCGGCGCTTTTTCATATTCAAAGCTCAGCGAAGCCGGATGCACGATCACCATTATCTTGTTTTTTTTGTTCGGCTCAATTTTCACATTGCTCACCTCCAGGCTCCTGCGCGCAGAGAGGGCTATGTTGAACGTACCGTTCGGCAATGTGGTGATCGGATCAGGGTTGCCGCTGGCGTCAACGGTACGGTAAAAAGTTTTTACTATATTCTTAGTGGCGGGGTCTAAGAGCAGCATTTGCGGCGTGCTGCTGAAGAATTTCCCTTTACCATCGGTAAGATAGACCTCTACGGTTGTCTCTTTTGCGTCTTCATGCGAATCCACGGTATATTCGGCTCTCTTGGGCTGGCCGGGTATTTCCTTTTCAGGAGCTTTTATGGCCACCTTAGGGAGATCTATCTTAAGCGGCGGCAATGGCGGCAGCTTCACCGGCACAATAGATTTCTCTTCTATAACTATTAATATCTGTAGATGCCGGAAAGGCGCAAGCGGCAGGCGGGCGATGTTCTCGGTTTTGTTTTTAGGCGCTTTGGGTGTATCAATAACTACGGGCGGTAGTTTTATGTCAGGCTGTAGTTGGTGTGGCTTCGCCAAATTCGGAGTTCCTGTAGCAAACGAGGTTGGCTGTGACAGGGCGAGGCGGGCAGTGCTTTCCTCAGCTAATGTCGGCGGGATCTTTATTTCCGGCACAGGTAAAGGGGAAACTGGTTTAATATTTTGAGAAGGATGCGGCTCAACGGCATATTGCCTGGGAATTGCCAGGGTAATGCCGGAGATATGTTCCTGCTCGGTTGGCACCACAATATTTACTGTTGGCAGGTCAACAGCTTTTATGTTTTTCATTGCGGGTGTTCCTATACTAAATGGCTTCCCTTCCGCCAGCGGCATGTAGTCGATATTATCAGCAGTTGCCGGCGCTACAATGTTCACTGGCGGCAATGCAGCCTCGTTAAGTGTTTTGGGTGTGGGTATAGCGGTGTAAAAGGGCTTGTATCCATTCACCGGCAGGCGGGCAATGTTTTCCGAAGGCAATTTCGCAGGCGGCAGGTCCACTTTTATTTTGGTGACAGGCTTGGCTACCGTGTCTTTCGGTTTTGTAGCCACGGTCACGGCAGTATCTGCGATAGTTTTTACTGGCTTAGGCTGCGGCGATTCGGTGGGCGCTTTTTTTACCTCTGGTTCGGGAACTTTTATTTCAGGGATAGTTACTTTCAGCACACTGGGGGCAGTCGCGGCTATGGTTTGTATCTCCTTATAGTCCGTCTTTGTGATCTTCAGCAACGGGCGAAATGCGGTCACAATAGTGCTTACTGCCTTTGGCATGTCCGCATCTTTCGTTACCTGCAGATAGTCGCCCATGCATGAATAGGTAACTTTTAAAGACGGGTCATCCTCCAGGCTTACAATATAGGGCTTGAAGTATATCTTGTACTTCATCAATTTTTTCATCACCTCACATATATCCCCGCCGCAGCTTTCACCCCCGTCTGTTAACAGGATGATGCTGTAGGCATTATGGTCTTCGTCCACAAGGTCATACTTGGCAGCCTGCATGAGGGCATAGGCTATCGGCGTAACGCCCAGGGGGTGTATATCCTCCAGCCTCAGTGACATTTGTGTCCGGTTATCTTTA
The DNA here is from genome assembly GCA_903887415.1 of uncultured Bacteroidota bacterium. GTDB lineage: Bacteria > Bacteroidota > Bacteroidia > Chitinophagales > Chitinophagaceae > Nemorincola. The sequence continues at coordinate 56,920 of CAISPO010000065.1, forward strand.
CTGAAGGGAACTTCGTTTTTAGTATCGTAGCAGTTGTTTTGCTCTACGGTATATTGATGCCCGAACACACGCAGTGAAAACTCCACCTGGCTGTTAATGGCATAGATACTGTCCATCAGGCGCATAATGAGCTCATCGGCGGCCTTATATTTTTCTTTACCGCTGGGCCATTTCTGGATCATGCTCGATGATTCATCGAGCAGTATGAGTATGCGTGACTGTGTCAGGTCGCTCTTTGGCTGGGCGAACGAAATATAAGTACAAAAAAGACTTAATAAGAATACTAAATAACCCTTTAAACGCATGAAACGCACTAAGATACGCTGAAACGAATGAAAACGAACTCCAAAAATACGGTGAAATAAGGGAAATGGGATTATGATTATTCCGCTTACCTATAATAAAATGGTAAATCTGGTTTATCGCGACCTGGAAGTAAAAATCGCTCACAGGTCGAAGGTTCTTTCGTCAAGGTCTCGAAAATAATCAGGATTAAATAATTAGTACCTTTATTCCCGCAGATTTACGACCCTGCCTACCGGCAGGCAGGTTATAACTCACAACTTACGACTAAGCAAATGATTCTTTCCTTTATAGTAGCTGTTTCTGAAAACAATGTCATAGGCAAGCACAATACATTGCCCTGGCACCTGCCGGAAGACCTGAAGTTTTTTAAGCGCACTACGATGGGTAAGCCCGTGTTAATGGGCCGCAAAACGTTTGAATCGCTGGGAAGGGCGCTGCCGGGAAGGCTCAACATTGTTATATCCGGGAACAAAGACCTGAAGCTACCCGAAGGCGTGCTGCTGTATGATAATATAACGGCTGCAACGGAAAGGCTGCAACAGGAAAATGCAGAGGAAGGCTTTATTATTGGCGGCGGGCAGATATTTGAAGCAACTATGCCATTAGCCGACCGGATGTACATAACACGGGTACATACTGTTATTCATGATGCTGACGCTTTTTTCCCAAATATCGACCACACACACTGGAAACTGGTTTGGGAAGAAAAACACCATGTTGATGATTTCCATCAATATCCTTTTACCTTTCAGAAATATGAGCGGGTGGAAATGTAAATGAATACCACTCAAAAAACATTTTATCATTCGCGGGTAAAGAAAATGCATTGCGTCTTTACATACTACTAGATAGAACCTGCTGCTCATGCCTTTTCATTCCTTCACTGAATATCTGATATACAAATGGAAAGCTATGGGCCGCCACGGCACACATTCTCCGTTTGTGTATGACTTTGTAGAGCGTGTGCTACTGGATAAAGAGCTGCTGCATAAAGAATACCTTGTAAAATGCCCCTGGCTGCCGCTGAAGTATGAGAACCTCATTTGCCGCATCGCTACCTACTACAACTACAAGGACACTTTATTTCTACCCCCGGCCGCTGCAGTTGAGCACAGAGCAGATATATTATTGCTCCCCGAAAAAGAACCGGGTAAATGGATAACCCTGATGGATGAGCATCTGCACCTGCTGCGAAATAACGGCGTTGTAATAATGACTGGCATTCATAAAACACCATTGCATAGCAAGGCATGGCGTGGCGCGACGAAGCGTGCGCAAGTGCGCATGAGCATTGATCTGTTTGGCATAGGCTTGTTATTGTTCCGGGAAGAGTTTAAGGAGCAGCAGCATTTTATACTGAAATACTAAGCCAGCGGATCTTCTTCTGCGGATGCATTGCTTCCTTTTGCAAAAAAGCCTTCCACGAAGCCGTTGAACATAGGCGGCACTTTGCCCATCAGGTAATCCTTCATGACCCCCAGTGCCTTATGGGCCTGCTCTTCACTAAGCCCTGCTTTTTCTTTTAATTGCTGTACTAAGTCGTCCATTTTGGATATTGACTTTTGGGATTTTGGATTTTGTTTATGCCGCCTTCATATGATCCAGCTTAGCGTGCTCTATCATCTGCCTCGAATAGTCGAGCGTAAGATGGAACGTACCATTATGCTGCTCAGATGGCATATCGAACATAGCATCTGTAAGTATCATTTCGCAAATAGCGCGCAACCCGCGGCCACCCAGCTTGTACTGTATCGCTTTTTGCACCATATAGTCCAGCGCGCCATCTTCCATCGTCAGCTTTATTCCTTCAAACTCGAACAACCTCATATACTGTTTTACCAGCGCGTTCTTCGGTTGGGTAAGTATCAGCTTCAGCGATTCTGCATCCAGCGGGTTCAGGTAAGTAACCACCGGCAGCCTGCCCAGCAGCTCCGGTATCAGCCCGAAGGTGCGCAGGTCCTGTGCGTTCACATATTGCAGCAGGTTGGCCCTGTCGAGATCTTTGGTTGCCTTGATTGCATTATAGCCTATTGCCGAGGTTTGTATCCTGCGGGCTATCATCTTATCAATGCCCTCAAATGCGCCGCCGCAAATGAACAGTATGTTTTGAGTGTTTACTTTTATCATCTTTTGCTCCGGGTGCTTCCTGCCGCCCTGGGGGGGCACCATCACTTCAGAGCCTTCCAGCAATTTCAGCATAGCCTGCTGCACACCCTCGCCGCTCACATCGCGGGTTATGGATGGGTTGTCGCTTTTGCGGCCTATCTTGTCCAGTTCGTCTATATATACTATGCCGCGCTCGGCTGCAGCCACATCATAGTTGCTCGCCTGCAGCAGGCGCGACAGTATGCTTTCGACATCTTCGCCTACATAGCCTGCCTCTGTAAACACCGTAGCATCCACTATGGCAAACGGAACCTGCAGCAATCTTGCGATGGTCTTGGCTAGCAGGGTTTTGCCCGTGCCGGTCTCGCCCACCATCATTATGTTTGATTTCTCGATCTCCACATCGTCCTGCGGCGGCATGGTGAGGCGCTTGTAATGGTTGTATATAGCTACCGACAGCACTTTTTTGGCATCGTTCTGGCCAATAACATACTGGTCGAGGAACGCTTTGATTTCACGCGGCTTGTAAACTTTTGTTTTTAGTATTTCAGGTTTTGTCGGTTCTTCTTTTTTTACCTTATCTGCAGCGCCTGTGGCTTCCACCAGCAATGAATGGGCATTTTCTATGCATTGATCGCAAATATTACCCTTTATGCCTGTGAAAAGGATATTTACGTCGCTTTCTGCGCGGTCGCAAAAAGAGCATCTTTTTTCGGATTGCTTTGCCATTAACGGTTACACTAAATTATTGAGGTGCAAAGGTACGGGAAAAACCGGGAACCGGTGCGGATGGTCTCGTTATGAATAACACGATAATAGGAATAACAGAACTGCGTTATTCAATTTCATATCTTTGTTATATGGGACTTATATATGCCGACCTGCTGATAACGAATCCAGCCAAAGAGGAATTAGCTGGAATCAAAGCTAAAGCGCTGGTTGATACCGGGGCTTTGTTTCTTTGCATACCTGCCCATATCGCTACCCAATTGAAACTGAAGGAGTATGAGCAGCGGGAGGTGACCATCGCCGACGGCTCAAGGAAGCTGTGCAGCTATGTTGGCCCAGTGCACGTAAAATATGCAAACCGCCAGTGTGTTACCGGTGCAATGGTGATTGGAGAAGAGGTTTTACTGGGAGCGATACCTATTGAAGATATGGATCTTATTATTCATCCGGCGCAATTAAAATTGATGGCAAATCCGGAGAATCCCAATATACCCGGCGCAATTGTAAAATAGTAGCCTGTTTATTAAACAATTACCTTTGCGCACATGGGTGTTGTCTTCCGGCAATCTGCAAAAAATTCTATAGTCGTAATTCTTGGGGCCATACTTGGCGCGCTTATCATTTGGCTGTCCACCACCTATCTCACCAAGCCGCAACTAGGCTTTACCCGAAACCTTACCAACTATGCCGTTGCCCTCTCGCAGATATTGCTGCTGGGACTCAACAATACACTCGCGGTATATATACACAGGTATGCGAATGACGAACGCAAAAAGAGGTCGTTAATCACTATTTGCCTTGCCTTGCCGGTGGTTATTGCAGCGATATTTTCCGCAGTGTATATATCGCTGCACGCCTGGATACTGCCTCATTTTCAGCCTGCCGATATTCCATATATGCAGCGGTATTTCTACTGGCTGCCCGTTTATACCCTGCTTTTTATTTATATGGTGATCCTGGAGCAATACCTGGGCTCGCAAATGAGAGTAGCTGTATCAGCATTTATGCGGGAGGTGGTGATAAGGGTAGCCAGCATTGCGCTGATACTGCTGTTTGGGTTTGGGTATATAGCGTTTAACGTTTTTGTTATCGGCTCTATACTCATCTACTGCCTGCCGGTCTTGATCTTCTTATTCCTTTCTGCACTTACCAAGGGTTTTGGCATTTCTTTTCATAAGGACGATTTTACAAAAGGCGAATACAAGGAGATGCTTCATTTCTCGTGGTATCACTTCCTGCTAACAGTCTCTGTATTGCTGATGGGTTATATGGATGCACTCTCACTGCCTTTTTATGACCGCAACGGTTTTAGCTCCGTAGCTATCTATTCGGTAGCTGTTTTCTTTATTTCATTTCTGCAATTGCCACTAAAAGCCATGATGCCGGCCAGCTTCACCGTGCTGGCAAAGGCATTTGCGGATGGTGACATGCCAAAGGCGAGAGACATTTTTTCCCGGTCGTCCATCAATATACTTATCCCTACGGTAGGCATAGCTGTGCTGCTCTGCTGTAACCTGGAAAACGCGATCACGGTCATAAAAAATGGCTATACCGAGATCATACCTGTTTTTGCCATCTTATTTATTGGCAATATTGTGAACATTGCTACCGGCATGAACGACCAGGTGCTGTCAATAGCCAACTACTATAAGTTCAATTTTTACCTCTCGCTTTTCCTGATGGGTGTGCTGTTTCTCCTTATACGTGTACTGGTGCCACGCTACGGCATATATGGCGCAGCCTGGAGCACAACCACAATACTTATGGCGTTCAATATCCTGAAGTTTCTCTTTGTCTGGAAAAAACTGGATATGCAGCCTTTTTCAAAGGGGACGGTGTTAGTGGTGGTGGCCGCTACCGCTGCGCTTGCCGGCGGGTATTTTTTCCCGCATTTTTTCGACCAGGCACATCATATCTATGTGCGCACATTTGCCGATGTAGCCATGCGCAGTACGGTTATTGTGATCGTTTATGCAATGATGCTTTTGTGGCTCAAGCCCTCGCCCGACCTGCAGGAATATATAGCTACGATAAAGAAAAACAAGCGGCTATTCTGATTCTGAATGCCCGTTCTTTTCTTTTATTATGGAGGTAAAAGGGTTGCGCAGTTTGCTATAATCAATAAGGTCCACCTTGATGCTGCCTACCAGTATAGGGCTGTTGATGCGCAGCGGCACATGGTTGGAGTCATCGCTTACCCAAACGGTCATCTTTTCGCCGCCGCTGAATATGGTACCCTCTATAAGCAAGGGCACTATTTTGAGGGAATTGAAAGTGCCCATCTTGGTTTTTATTTTTTCTTTGCCCTCGTACTTGATATAGAGATTATACACCTTATCATCCAGGAACATACTGAAAGGGATCTTATCTCCTGGCTTGCTTTTGGAATAATCAATGTTTCGAGCGAAAAATATGGCGGAAAGCACATCCTGAGTGCATTTTGGTATATCGTACACTTTCTTGTTTGAAGTAGCCTTTCTCTTCTTTTGGTCGAAAGCAATATCCTGGTTTATTTTAAAGCCACCCTCGTTTACATTTCTCACAAACCGTAATGGCAGCATTGTTTCCTTATCTATATAGGTTTCATACTTGTCATTTACCTTATAGACCCATTCATAGGATTTCGTCGTTTTGCCATCGCCGGTGACGTGGTAAACCTTATGGCCGTCCAGCTCTTCCTGCTTTGTATTGAAGTACGCATTACCGGCATTTATCCATACAAAGTTCAGATTGTAATATACCTTGAAGGTGAGTTTCTCGCCATCTTTAAAGCTGGTGTTCTTTGTACTGCAAAAATCATTTTGGGCAAATGCCGCTGCCGGAAACCCGATAATACAGGCGCATGCGATCATTTTTATTAAGCTATTCATCTTCTCTCTTCTTAACACTGCCATAAATCTACATACTAACGTAATAACCTCATTCTCATTATTAATATACTGCCAAAAATTGACGGTAAAATAAGATTGAGTAGCCATATCCCCATAGTTGCCGCAAGCACACCAATCGTATTCGGCGAAAAATTATGGAAAAGAAACACACTAATACTTCCCCGCAAGCCAAGCTCTGAAAGGGCCACAGATGGTATTACCGCCATCACCCAGAAAAATAATGCAACCATAATAAATCCTTCACCAAGCGGCATGTCCACATTCATCCACCGGAGCAAAAACAAATACTGTGCCGTAAACACACCAAACCGCAATATGGAGAGCCCTAACACAATTATTTGCCTTTGGGTTGCGACTCTGCTCAACGACCTGCCATATACCAGGTACTTCTTCAGCCATTTTATTTGATTCAATGCCGGAAGCCAGTTTTCAAACCGCCAGTAAATAATGGCAATACTGATATTTGCGGCAACACATAACCCAAGTGCCAGCCGGGCCAATGGCGCAGGGAAGGCGATATTATAATATATAAGCCCGCATAACCCAAAAAGAAATATGGCCGACAATTGTGACATAATGCCCAGTACCGAAACATTTATGTACCGGAAGGTGTTGCTCCTTCCTAAATAAAGGATCCGGCCGGGATAATCGCCAATGCGGTTTGGCGTAATAATAGAGAAGGCCACACCCGCCAGGTAGCTGGCAAGCGCCCTCGGATAACTCACACGCTCCACCGAATTGGTAAGCAGGTGCCATTTGCCGCTTTCCAATAACACATTAACAAACAGTAACGAAATGCACAGCACTAAAAAAAGATCCGGGCCAGTCTGTTTCCATACATGGGCATCCATCCCGGCCAGTTGCTTATTTACCTGGTGGTAAATATTCCAGAGCAGCAGCAATGAAATAGCTGCGCCAACCAGATAGTTAAGCCATATTTTGGTATTTTTGTTCACTATACGTTAATACTTACTTTTTTGAAAGACAGCCAGATAATTCTTGGAATTGACCCCGGTACTATAGTAATGGGATATGGGCTCATCCTTGTTAACAAAAGTAACGTATCACTCATAGAAATGGGTGTATTACATTTATCGAAACATAAAGACCACGCAGAACGGCTGCAGCTTATTTTTAAGAAGATGGAGAGCCTCATAACACTGCACAGACCGGGAGCAGTTGCCATTGAAGCGCCCTTTTTCGGGAAAAATGTGCAAAGTATGCTGAAGCTGGGCAGGGCGCAGGGGGTGGCTATTGCCGCTGCCATGATGCATGACCTTCATGCAGTGGAATACGCCCCGCGAAAAATAAAACAATCTATAACAGGCAGGGGAAATGCGACTAAAGAACAGGTGCTGAAAATGCTGCAACATACGCTTAACATTACGGAAGACGTACGCTTTATGGATGCCACAGACGCCGTTGCCGCTGCATTGTGCCATCATTACCAGGGCAAAACCGCTGCTCTAAAAAAAGATAACGTACCGAAGATCAAAGCGAAGGCTGGCAATTCATGGGCATCGTTTATTTCGCAAAATCCGGACAGGGTTAAATAAATATTTTGTCATTATATATTAAATTGTTGGTTAAATTTCAGTTATTAACAAATAGGTATTATATTAGCGGAAGGAAAAGTGTCCAAATTTATTTTTTTCGTGCCTATGTCACAACCAAAACTAAAAATACTGTTAGTGGAAGATGACCCTGTTTTAGGGTATGTGGTGAAAGACTTTTTGCAAAAACAGGACTTCGATGTAACGCATTGTACCGAAGGGGATGCCGCGTGGCACCAGTTCATGAAAAATATTTACGACATCTGCTTGCTTGATGTAATGCTGCCTGGCAAAAAGGATGGTATGGAGCTCGCAAACAGTATCCGCAAGAAAAATGAAAATATTCCTATCATTTTGTTATCGGCCAAGAATATGGACAATGACAAGATCATGGGATTTGAAAGCGGCGCCGATGACTATATCACTAAACCATATAACCTGCAGGAACTCCTGCACAGGATACAGGTGTTTGTGAAGCGCAGCAAGAAGAAGGACGATCTGGGCCCGGTTATCTTCAAGATAGGCGACCTGTTGTTCGATTATACTAACCTTACCCTCAGCAATGAGAAAGTGAATCATCAGCTTACCCAGCGCGAAGCAGACCTGGTGCGGTTTCTGTGCCTTAATGCCAACCGTGTGCTGAAGCGCGATGAGATATTGATGAGCGTCTGGGGCAAGGACGATTACTTCCTGGGAAGAAGTATGGATGTGTTCATTACCAAAGTGAGGAAATACCTCAAATCACAGAATGTAGCCAAGCTGCAAACGATACATGGTATCGGGTTTAAGTTCAATTATAATCCGGAATAAGGTAATCTCGCGTAAAAATTGTTATTTCGTAGAGACGCAATGCATTGCGTCTCTACAGTCTCATATTGTCAATCTTGTTTTCTATTTAAACAGCCTTTCCAACGCCAGGATCAGCTCTGTTGACTGCAGGGGTGAGGGTGGTGGATTTTGTGTTGCGAACTTTCCATCCTCGTCTATAAGAAAATAGGCAGGCAAAGACTGTACTCCATATAGCTGCACTTCCGGTGCGCTCCACTCACCATTGCTGTGTGTGAAAAGCCCTTCCATTTTATATTTGGCTATCAGCTTATTATCGGCAGCCGTATCATTATCTATAGATACATAAACAAATTCCAGCGGCTTGTTTTTTATCAGGCTTTTCATTTTGCCTTCCTTAATGATCTCTCCTACACACTGCTTGCACCAGCTTGCCCAGAAATTCAAATACACTACGTTGCCGCGAAGGTCTGAGAGTTTCATTTGCTTACCATCGGCGGTGGTTATGTTGAAATCCGGCGCCGGCTGGCCAGGCGCCAGGCGCTCTGCTAAAGCCACCTGCTTATCCAGTGTGGGAAGATATTTACTTTCTGGCCAGCGCTTTTTAAAGTCGGCAAACATAAATTCTGTCCGCTCTATGGGCTGGTTTCTCGCCCTGCCGTAGAGGTTCTGGGCCATGTAATATTCTGCACTTTTGGGGGGCAGCAGTTTGTACACGAGCTTTAGTACACTGTCCTGGAATTTCCGGTAACCGGTGGTATCATGGCCATAAAAAGTATATCCCGCGGCCTTGAGCTTTATTTCAAAGACACCCGTGAGATACAACAGGTAGGGAGAAAGCTGCAGCAGTGAATCATTAAAAGCATACGGCAGGTGCGACACAACGGCATAGTTCGCTTCCGGTACAGAGTCGGTATATTTTCTCACTTTTATCATGGCGTGCATCTGGGGATACTGCTCCATGAAAAAATAGTTGTAATACTGGAAAAGTGCCGTCCAATAACTTACAAACGATTTTGGCAGGCCGGTTTTATTTTTTTCAAGAAATTCGCTTTCTATTTTCCGCTCATGCTCCATGTTCTTCAAAAACTCATCCGGCTCCTTGTTGATGTGCGTTTTTACTTTCAGCACGTACTGGTTAATACGACCCGCGGCAATGGTATGTTTGGCAATGAAATTCTGTATGGCGCTTCCACGGCCCTGGAAATGAAGTGTGCTGTCGAAATGAGCGGCATCAACTGACAGGTACATGCTATCGCCGGGCTGCAATATCACTTCGGCTGCTTTGCCGCGATGGATAACAGTCGCCTGGGTATAAACGCCGTGAGGTATGGGAAACGCCAGCGAAAAATTCCCTTTTTGGTCCACATGCGCAATAAAATCTTTGGGGTAATAAGCAATTGCATTGTCGTTGTAACTAACGATGAGGCTGTCTGATAATGGGTTGAGTATTTTACCAGACAGTCTTACGCTGTCCTGCGCGAGAGCTGAGTTAGTGATAAATAATAGGGCGAGAAACAATTGTTTCATAATCCACAAAAACTATTTCACGCAAAGGTCGCAAAGGAGCCGCAAAGCCCGCAAATATTTTGAAATAAAGCTAATAATCATCTACGCAATCATCATTTCCGGCAATGGCCGGGGGCTGTATTTCTTCATGGCTTTGGCTATAGCCGCTATATGGTCTGGAGTAGTGCCGCAGCAGCCACCTACCATATTCACCCATCCTTCTTTAGCCCACTGCGAAATAACAAATGCGGTATGCTCGGGGCTTTCATCATATTCGCCCATAGCGTTTGGCAGCCCGGCATTAGGGTAAGCGCTTACATAGCAGGCGGCTATTTGCGCCAGCTCCTCTACGTGCGGGCGCATCTGTTCTGCGCCCAGCGCGCAATTGAGGCCTATGCTTATAGGATTGGCGTGCATCACTGATATGTAGAACGCTTCCAGCGTTTGCCCGCTAAGGGTGCGGCCAGAAGCATCGGTAATAGTACCGGAGATCATCACCGGCAACTTTTCATGTTTTGTGTCCCGGAAGAACTTATTGATCGCGTAGATCGCTGCTTTCGCATTGAGTGTGTCAAAGATCGTTTCCACTACCAGTATGTCTGCACCGCCATCTAATAGCCCTTTTATTTGTTCATAATAAGCATCCGCTACTTCATCGAAGGTTACTGCTCGATAGCCGGGATTGTTTACATCCGGCGAAAGCGAAAGAGTTTTGTTCATAGGGCCTATGGCTCCTGCAACGAAGTGATCGGACACAGTAAGGTTATTCGCAGCACGATATTCCTGTATTGCCTCCTTTGCCAGCTTTGCAGCAGCGACATTTAACTCATATGCCAGCGGCTGCATATCATAATCAGCCAGTGATATTACCTGTGCGTTGAAGGTATTGGTCTCCAGTATATTCGCACCTGCTTCCAGGTATTTGCGATGTATCTCCTTTATGATGTGCGGCTGTGTGAGGCACAGCAGATCGTTATTACCTTTCACATCGGTATGCCAATCCTTAAACCGCTCACCGCGATAGTCAGCTTCCTGTAGCTTATAACGCTGCACCATAGTGCCCATAGCGCCATCTATTATCAGGATGCGCTTATCAAGGAGATCGCGGAGTTTTGCTTCTGTATTCATATCGCAAAGGTAGGGGATAGCGAGATATATTGAATAGATGGATAGGAAGTATAGGATAGCCTCCATATAATTTTTAAAACATTAACATTTCCGTTTATCAAAGACTTTTAAATCGCTACCTAAATATCTAATTTTACATTACAAAATTGCCAATGGCTAAAGGTAAATTCATAGTCGCCTTCCTGTCTTTATTTTTGTTTGTATCTTTTAGCAAAGAGCTGCCCAATGTTATAAGCATACCTCATGGCAAAAACTCTCTGCCATGTTTAGTTTCGTCAAAAGGCAACCTGCAAAGTTTTGCAACCAATGATCCTTATTTTTCAAAAAATGTAACCAGGAAAGACCATGTAAAGGTCCGCTACATGGGCGGCGAATGTAGCTTTGCCATTTGCCCTACACTTCTTTTTCAGATAGCCCCTGAATTTGCAGAAGACCTGGTAAGTATTTTTCCTCATTTCCTGGTTCCTGCTCACAATAAGTGTTTACTTAGCCTGAGAGGGCCGCCCATAGAAAGTGTGGCTTTTGTTTAAGCAATTACACTATTTATCACGGTATTACGTTAATACCGAAATGTCTTGAAGGGGTTATTTTATTCATTGTTTAAGTTGCTGCGGCAACCCTAATAAAAACAACATGAAAAAGATCATTATTACCTTCCTGTACTTATGCTTTTTTATACCAGCAATTGCCGGAGTAACCGACACTTCGCTTACCGAGAAAAGCGTACGGGAGAAAATACTTAACGACATCCAGCAGAATCTGGACCGGAAAAACAAAGTAGTGGACTCCACCATTACCCGGCTCGATGGTAAGGCGAGCAGGCTCGATAGTGTTATTAAGCTAACCGGCAATCCGAAGGAGCGCCTTGATAAAATTGTAGAACGTGTGCAGATATTGGAAGAAAAGCAGAAAGCTGTGGAACAAAACGAGCTTAATGTTTATGAGGCCAACTACCAGTCAGCGATCATCAACCTCGTATCCATGGACCGGGAGATAAAACCACTGATCCTGTTTCGCACAACCAAGGATTTTTTCAACGCGCTTACCGAAACCAGCAACCCCATGAACTACGATGGCTTCCGTGCCGGGTTTGAAAAATTCAGGGTGTATGTGGACAAAACCAAGGATAACAACGCAACATTAAAAACGATAGGTGAGGTAATTACCGCAACTGGAAATATTTCATTTGGTGTGCCTATCGTAGGCGCTTATTCGCAGTTGCTGTTTTCTGGTATGGCTGATTATGTCAACTCTATTGGCCATAAAAGAAGAGAACTGAAAACAGAGGCCGAAAAGATGTTTGCTGTTACTGCTGCGCTCAGCCAGTTTACCACCGACAAGAACCTGGTGGAAAATGAATGGGACGGCATTACACAATCTCTGGAAGAAATGCAGGTGCAGTATGACACAGTCATTGACAGGAATATGCGCATGCTCAGCATAGACCGCGACGAAGTAAACAATGGCTTCACCCGGCAAAGCGATGCCAGCAAGCGTTATATCTATCTTACTATGCTGCGGCAGAAAGCCGGTGACTATGTAGTTAACGCGAAAAAACAGAACCCGAAGGACTGGAAGGAAAACATCTATTACCAGCTTATGGACGTGCAGTCGCTAAAAGTGCGCTACGGCGACCTTACTTACCGCATAAAGCACCATATTAATAAATACAACGTGCTTATTACCAAGTACAAGAGCAACAAAGAAATAGGCAGCAATGTGGGCAAGCTGGATGAAAAGCTCAACCAGTTAAAATCCACATTTGATGATACTTTTGAACCCACACAGTATGTACATTCGGCTACGCAGATGTATAAAGTGCTGTAGGCACAATTTTTATGTTAATTTCATCGAACACTCAAAAACAACATTTTATGAATTACAAAACAGGATCAATAACCACAAATGAAATGCAAAACAATACAGGACACAACCGCCTGCTGATGATATTTCTATACGCGCCAGCTCTCGTATTTATGATGGTCGCTGCCAGCTCTTGCAATAACAGCACTCCTGCGGCTAATACAGAGAACAAGAACCTGAAAGATTCACTGGCTATGGCCAAGGATACTATACAGGCGCAGGCCAACGCATCACACAACCAGATGGATGAGTATGCCACAATGAGTGCCCGGCTGGACAGCCAGATCGCGCAGAAGGACCTGGAAATAAACAAGCTAAAAAGCATAAACGGTAAACTTGCAAGCAACAATAAGAAAATGGCCGCAGAGCTGAAAACCGACAAGAAGCTCATAGCATCTATGAAGGACGACCTTAACGAGAAAACTAAGGCTTATGAGCAGCAGCTCGGCTTACTGGAGAATGATAAAAAAGACCTGATGCGCCAGAGAGATGAACTCCTCCAGAAATACAACAAAGTTCTGGCACTTGGCTCGGTATTGCATGCTTCTAACATAAGGCTGGAAGCCATACACCTGAAAAAGCATGGTACAAAAGAAAAGGAAACTAACCGTGCCCGCCGGGCCGATGAACTGAAAGTGCAGTTTGATATTGACGAGAACAGGGTAGCTGAAAATGGCACCAAGCAGTTGTACCTCGTTATCAAGGATCCGGAGGGTAAATTGCTCAGCAATCCGGCCGCGGGTTCCGGATCTACTACAATCAGCAACGGCAGCTCTATGAATTACAGCTTTATGAAGGAAATACCTCTTGTTACTAACGAGCCCGTGAAAGACATCAGCGCAGAATGGAAACAGGAAGGTGATTATGAATCAGGCGTATATACAATTACCATCTACAACGGTGGCTACCGCATAGGCGGCGGCCAGGTGGAACTGAGATAAACATTTTTAGACATCAGGAAGCCCTGGAACACTCGTTCCGGGGCTTCTTATTTATTTGCAGGCATCCTTTATATACTTGTCGGCCCTGGAGTCGCCCAGCCTTTTGGCGGTGTTGAGGTCGTTGCAGCCACTCTTTTTTTCGCCGGTAAGTATCCTGCATACTCCTCGGAAAGTGTATGGTTTGGCGTATAAAGAATCCATGTCTATGGCGCTGGTAAAGTCTCCTATAGCACCTTCGTAGTTAGCGATCTTTATTTTCGCTGTACCGCGGCTATAGTAAGCGAGTGTGTCTGGGCTCATATCCAGCGCCTTGGTATAGTCTTCAATAGCTGCGCTGTCGTTTTGAAGGTTGTCTTCAGAAATACCTTTTCTCACATATGCGCCGGCAAAGCCCGGGCTTAGCGCTATGGCCTTATTATAGTCTTTAATAGCGCCGCTATCGTCTTTGAGCGCTGATTTTTCTGTGCCCCGGTTATAGTAAGCCTGTACAGAGCCGCTGTCTATTTTTATCACCGCTGTATAATCTGCTGCTGCCCCGCTATGGTCCTGTATTTTGCTCTTCGATATGGCGCGGTTATAATACGCTGCGGTAAAAGCGGGATTTAGTGCCAGTGCTTTATTATAATCTTTTATAGCGGCGCTGTCCTGCTGCAGCATGCTTTTTACAACAGCCCTGTTATAATAGGCGTCGGCGAACCCAGGGTTTAGGGATATGGCCATACTCTCATCATTTATCGCCCCTGTATCATTTTGCAGCCTCACTTTTGATATACCCCTGCTGTAGAAGGCTTCGGCATAGCCAGGAGTTGTTGCAATGGCCTTATCGTAGTCGGCGATCGCATCGCTGTCATTTTTTAAGTCGCTTTTTACCTGCCCACGGTAATAATAAGCCTCGGCATAAACAGGATTTATTGCAATTGCTTTGCTCTCATCATTTATTGCCCCGGAATCATTTAGCATTTTATACTTGGCAATGCCGCGGTTATAATATGCTCCCGCAGAGTTGGGATCTATTGCTATGGCCTTACTAAAGTCAGCTACAGCAAAGTCATACTTCAGCAGCGCCACGTTCGTTATTCCCCTGTTTACATATGCCTGTGTATAAGCGGGCTCCAGCCCTATTGCTTTTGTATATGCGCTGATGGCTGCATTTTCATCCTTAATTGCATGAGCCGCGTTGCCAAGGCCATTATATATTTTTGCATCGGCGGGGTTTATACTCATAGCTTTATTATAGTCGTCAATAGCCTTAATGAAGGCCTTTAGAGCATATTGTGCTTCTGCCCACTGAAAATATGCCGTAGCATTCTTTTTATCCTTTTCCAGCGCTTTGGTATAATCGCTGATGGCGCCGGCATAGTTACGCTGCGCTGCTTTTGCCATACCCCTGCCGATGTATGCTTCTGTGTAACCAGGGTTTATTTTTACCGCCCTGGAATGGTCTGTTATAGCCTTTACATAATCGCCCATTGCGTATTCGGCTGTAGCACGGTTGTAAAACGAGGCCGAATAGTTAGTATCCAGCGATACAGCAATCGTGTAGTCGGATATGGAGCTTGCAGGGCCGGTCAGTTTGTTTTTGGCTAAGCCCCTGCTGTTATAGGCCGCTGCGTTCGGCCTTATTCTTATTGCCTCGGTATAGTCGCTAATAGCATCGGCATATTCTCTAAGTGCATATTTTGCATCGCCCCGATTATAGAAAATGCTTGCGTCACAGCTGTCAATTTCCAAGGCCCTGCTATAGGCACTGATGGCCCCGATCATATCATTGAGGTGATATCTGGCTATTCCCACTTTAAAATATGGAATGGGATAGCTGGTATCCATTTTTTCTGCCCTAGTGTAGTCTGTTATTGCGCCAGCAAAATCCTGTGCATAAAATTTTGCCTCACCCCTGCTGTAATATGCCTTCGCATAAGCCGAATCAAGGCCTATTGCGGTTGTATAATCGTCAATTGCACTCACATACCTTTTTAGGTAAAACAAGGTGTATGCCCGATTATAGTACACCTTCTTCAGTGCGGGGTCCAGTTGGATGGCCTTGGTATAATCGGCAAGGGCGCCAGTGGTGTCATGTGCCTTGCGTTTTGCATTGCCCCTGCCATAATATGATTCCGCGCTATATGGATTGATCTGTATGTTCCGGGTATAGTCGTCTATCTCCGCATTCTGGCAGTATGCGGCTGTTACCGAGAAAAGAAGAAGAACAGAACAAAACAGTGCTTTCATACTTGTGGGCTGGTCCGGCGATACCAGTTACAAAGGTGCTTTATTTTTTAAAAGGAAACGCCATACAGGATAGCTTGGTATAATGCCCCGAATAGAATTAACAACTAATACGCAAAAAATCGCTCCCGAAATACTTCGGGACGATTTAAAGCTGGTGGACTCCGAAAGCTTTCGGAGCGGAGTCGAACCGGTTACCTTTTTCCCTCCCGATAGCTATCGGGACTATTCGGGACAGCAAACATCTACACAAACGAGCTAATCAACCATTCTATATATTTCCGGCTCTTTTTCTTTTTGATTTCCGATTCTCTCTTCATAGCATTGATTCTGCTATCAAAGGGCTCGGAATATTTCCGTACCCAATCTCTTGCCTTTGAAGTATAAGTGGATATTCCGGAATTATGCTCTGCTAGCCTTATAGCTATGTCTTCCGAATAGCCAATATAATACTTGTCTAGACTTGGAGAGTATATTATGTAAACTGAGTACGTCATTGTTACAAACAAAAAATCGCCCTTTCAGGCGATTTAAAGCTGGTGGAGAATACCGGAGTCGAACCGGTTACCTTTTGCATGCCATGCAAACGCTCTACCAGATGAGCTAATTCCCCTTTTATCCACCGTCTGGCCGGTTACCTTTTTCCCGAATGACTTCGGGACTGCAAACGCTCTCTCCCGATAGCTATCGGGAAGCTAATTCCCCATTGGCGGAGCGCAAATATAGGTATTTCCTCAAATTTCCGTAACTTTCATTGCTGGGCAAATTATTTCCATTGTCGTGGGTTTATTTAGCCATCTTTGGCCCGGCCTTTAATTTTTGAATTCATGAAAGAAAACTTCTGGCAGCAGATACTTACCTACTTCTACATCAGGAAACGTGACCCTGACGCGCCGAAAAGCCTGAACATAAAGTTCATGCATGGCATGAACCGCATATCTTTGTTCATGTTCCTGATTGCTGTTATTATTATGATCGTCCGGTTATTCAGACACTAAGCTAATGATCTCTGCAGCGGCAAGGGACGATGCGTTTTTATCGCCAAGCTTGTGCCATAGCGTTTTGTAATCTTCTTTTAGTTCCTGTTTGTACGCTCCATCCTGTAGCAACCGCGTCAGTGCGGTCTTAAGGTTTGATTCTGTAAGTTCACTTTGTATCAGCTCCGTTACCACTGGCTTATCCATGATGAGGTTTACCAGCGAGATATATTTTACACTCACCAGCTTGGTGGCCAGCCAGAAAGAGATGGGGTTGCCTTTATAGCATACTACCTGCGGCACTCCGAAGAGCGCTGTTTCCAGTGTAGCAGTGCCGCTGGTTATAAGGCCTGCCTTCGCTTGTTTCAGTAGGTTGTAGGTCTGGTCTTTTACCACCAATACCGGTTCGTTGCCTATTATCTCGTTATACAAGCTATCCGGCTGGGCAGAAGCCTGGGCTACTACAAAACAATAATCGGGGAAGTGCTTTACCATCTTCAGCATTATGGGCAGCTTCACCTTTATTTCCTGCGCCCGACTGCCGGGTAGTATGGCTATAATTGGCTTGTCTGAAATGGGCTTTACGGGTACGTTATGTTTTTCATTGGCTACTACCTCCACCAGGGGGTGGCCCACATAGGTCACTTTATAATTCCATTTTTTATAAAAGTTCACTTCGAAGGGGAGGATCACCAGCATCTTGTCCACATCCCGCTTTATCTTCAGCACCCGTTTTTCCTTCCATGCCCATACCTGTGGCGATATGTAATAGACTATGCGGATGCCCTGCTTTTTGGCCCATTCGGCAATGCGCATATTAAAGCCCGGATAATCAATCAGCACCAGCACGTCGGGTTTCCAGGCGGTTATGTCTTTTTTACAGAAGTCTATGTTGCGCAATATCGTTCGCAGGTGTGCTATCACTTCTACAAAACCCATAAAGGCGAGATCACGGTAATGCTTTACCAGTGTAGCCCCGGCGGCCTGCATACGGTCGCCACCCCAGCAGCGCACTTCCGCATGTGCATCCTGCTCATGTATGGCTTTGATGAGATTGCTGCCGTGAAGGTCGCCGCTGGCTTCGCCTGCAATGAGATAATAGCGCATAGTTTTACCAGACAAACATTGCCATAACTATAAGGACCACATATACCATGGTAATTGTAAAAATGCCACGCATGGTGAGATCTATCCGCTTGATGTTGCAATAGGCAAAGGGAATAAGATTAGTAAGCAGGCTCAAAGTAAAAACCTTTGTAGCCATACCGCGCCTATGTGTAAGCCCCTGCACAAAGCTGAATATCCCCTCGTGGCTGCCCCAAATAAAATACATGATAAACAAACCAATCACGGGCAGCACCAGCCCGATGAGAAAACCAAGAATCGGAGAATCACGTTTCATATTGTTAAATATGGTTGCAATATACCTTGAAAAAAGAAAAATAAATTAGCTACCTGGCGGAGTTTATTATATTAACCTGTTTACAGACGCATTTTGCGATTATGTTAACACACCGAATCGCTTATATTTGTGCTCCCGATGGGCTACCCGGGATGAAAACACACACACATGAATTATCATCTTAAAAATATCCCTTTCCGCACAGCGCGCCCCCGCTCCTATGGCCTTACTATGGTCATGGACAAAGGCATGGGCCTTGTTGGCGCACAGGATTTCCTTTCAGTTGCCGCACCATATGTTGACATTGTAAAACTTGGTTTTGGAACGAGCTATGCAACTGCCAATCTGAAAGAAAAAATTAAAATATACACAGATCACGACATACCGGTTTATTTCGGGGGTACTTTGTTTGAAGCCTTCCTTGTCCGCGACCAGTTTGACGACTACCTGGGAATGGTAAAGGAGTACGGCCTGAAGCACGTGGAGGTTTCTGATGGTTCTATCATTATCCCCCACATGGAGAAGCTGGGGTATATAGAGAAGCTGGCGAAACATGTTACCGTGCTTTCTGAAGTGGGGTCTAAGGACGCTACGCATATCATGCCGCCCTATAAATGGATAGAGCTGATGCGTGCCGAACTGGAAGCCGGTTCCACCTATGTGATCGCCGAAGCTCGTGAGGCCGGCAATGTGGGCATTTATCGTGGCTCGGGCGAGGTGCGTGAAGGGCTGGTGCAGGAGATACTTACCCAGATACCTTATGAAAAGATCATCTGGGAGGCGCCGCAAAAAGCGCAGCAGGTTTACTTCATGGAATTGCTCGGCGCAAATGTGAACCTGGGCAACCTCGCACCATCTGAAGTAATACCACTGGAGTCCACACGAGTTGGGCTCAGGGGCGATACCTTTAATTTGTTTCTTGATGACGATGGCAGGAAGCGAGCGAACCACGGTTAATAAAAATTTGATAAACCTTTAATAATAAAACGCCTGGTGTAGCCGGGCGTTTTTTCATTTATATTTACACCATGCCTGCGCAATACGGTCTTATTGGTTACCCACTGCAACATTCTTTTTCTCCGGCTTATTTCAAAATGAAATTTGCTGCTAATAACATTGACGCTACCTACGAACTTTTCCCTATAGAAGCCATCAGCGAGTTCGTAGAGTTGCTGTACAGCAGCCCGGAACTAAGCGGGCTCAATGTAACCACGCCCTACAAGGAGTCGGTGATCCGCTACCTTGACCAGATGGACCCCGTAGCCGTGGCGATTGATGCGGTGAACTGCATCTTCATCCGGAACGGAAAGACCAAGGGGTATAATACGGATGCCATGGGCTTTGAAAAGAGCCTCAACCCCCTGCTGAAATCGCAGCATACCAATGCACTGATACTAGGGACTGGCGGCTCATCTAAAGCCGTTGCCTATGCGCTTACACAACTTGGCATCCGGTTTCACAAAGTATCGAGAGTAAAAACAGAGGGCGTTCTGAACTACGAAGAGCTGACCCCCGAAGTAATCGCCCACCACAAACTGATCATCAATACTACGCCGGTAGGTATGTATCCGCATATAGATGAAATGCCCCCCCTGCCGTTTGATCATATTACCGAGCAGCATTTACTGTTCGACCTCATTTACAATCCGGAAGAAACAAAGTTCCTGGCAATGGGCAGAGAAAAGGGCGCGGTTGTAAAGAATGGTTTTGAAATGCTACAGCTACAGGCCGAAGCGAGCTGGGAGATATGGCGATCTGAACCTTGATTAAAGGATGTTTAGATTTTCATGATTATACATTGCAATGTTTGTGTTGTGATAAAATGCCTCAGTTTTTTCCTGAAAAAAGTCTGCGCAGGTTTGTCTTGAATTCCAATGTTTTAGTGTCAAAAATATCACAAAAATATCACGGTTATATCACACGTTTTCGAGGCGTTTTTTGATTTTTGTTAAAAATGAGAATTGATGTTATGTATAACTGTAAATGGGTGTCCCCATCCCTGCTTTCTCATACCCCCCACTTTGATGATATTTTCCCGAGACTTATATGGGGCATTTTGTTTTGAGCTAATTTCTTTGTAATCCTTTACAGCGGCTGCTTACAGGGTATTCATTATGTTTATTTTGCATTTCCCATTCTGCCACAGTGTGGGTATTTGCCTGAACTGTGATTTATTTGAGTACCGTGATCTTTATGATGGTTTCGCTGAAAATATAAATGTCCCATCTTTTACCCCATCGTTACCCATACTGCCCCACTTGTCCTGAATCAGCGTTTGCGAAATCCTGGAATTGCGAGAATAAGCTGGTTGGCCTTAGCGGCTCGCAGCATAAGCGAACTAAGTAAGTTGCCCACGTAAAGTAAAAGATGGCCTCTATTTTTTCTTTTTGGCATAAAGGTCGTAAGGGAAAATGGAAGTAAAAAAATGGAGTTTTATGATGGTGCGTTTTTCGCGCTGTCATGTACGGCACAAGGGATATGATGTAAAATATTTTTAAGGCAAGGGGTTGGAATTGAGTGACGTATATGTAACAACACAGGCATCGCAGACGCGATTCCGCTGCATCCTCGCTTCAAGCGATGAAGTGTGAGATACGGCGTATGTTGGTGTATTGCGCCGTTGCAGGGCTATGTGCCGTGTTGCTGTTAACCCTGAGGCTTCACCTCAGGCTGATATATTGCGCTCTTTCAGAGCTGCCGGCATTACTTAACTTTTGAGGTCGCGTAAAGCCCTGTAAGGGCGCGCTATACCGACACATCACTCCCGGTTAGCATTACGCTTTTTTTCGCGTTGCTTATATTTCCTGTATCCTTCATTTTTGAGATTTCGTATAGCCCTGCAAGGGCGAAATATACCAGCACAGGGTGAAGCCCTGTGATACTGAATGCAGCCAGCACGCAAGCCCTGCAAGGGCGTAATTCCCCATCACGAACGATAAAAAATAAGTGGTAAATTAGCCTTCAATAGCAAAAGCTAATTACAATGGGACAATCGCTGGTAAAGAATTACATCCACATTATATTCAGCACCAAGCAGCGGGAACCGCTGATACACCCTCCTTACGAAGACGAATTGCACACCTACCTGGGCGGTATCTGCAATAGCCTGGAATGCAGCTCTATCAGAGTGGGTGGACATACTGACCACATCCATATACTTTGTACACTATCAAAGAAGGTAGCTTTGGCGAAACTCATGGAAGAATTAAAATCACATTCGTCGAAATGGATGAAGACAAAGGACAGATCGCTGGAGCATTTTTATTGGCAGAATGGATATGGAGCTTTCTCGGTTAACCCAACCGAGGTGGATGCAGTTGTAGCCTATATCGCCAACCAGCATGAGCACCATAGCAAGAAAACATCCCAGGAAGAGTACCGGGCGTTTTTGAAAAAGTATAACGTTGAGTATGATGAGCGGTATGTGTGGGATTAGGGTGTTACGCGGCAGCCGGGCGATGCCATAACGTCGCGAGAAAACGTCGCGATGTGGTATTACGCCCTTGCAGGGCTTTGTCCCGTATTTTCTTTGCTACCGAGGGGCTTCACCCCTCGCTGATATATTTCGCCCTTTCAGGGCTACCCGGCGTGTGGCTTTTTAGCACACATATGCTTCACCCTGTGCTGGTATATTACGCCCTTTCAGGGCTGTACGGTGTGTTGGTTGCGTACACAGGGCTCACTGTGTGCTAGATATTTCGCCCTTTCAGGGCTGTATGGTGTGTTGGTTGCGGTACACAGGGCTTCACCCTGTGCTGAGATATTACGCCCTTTCAGGGCTGTTGAATTTAGTACGCCATATAAAAACAATTGAGATGCCAATAATATTTGCTAAATTCGTTTATAACCTACCCTTTTTATGAAGCGAATTATCATAGCCCTTGTGTTCGTGGCTTTTTCCTCCTATTTCGTTTCGTGTAGTAAGGTTCATTGTCTCACTCCCAGCGTTGGAATAGCATTATCCAGCGCAGATAGCATTCCCGATACAATTGAAAACGTAATTCAGTATGAAAAGGGAAGTGGTTTTACCAGGATCGTAGATTCTTTGAAAAATATTCCGTTGATTGTTGGGTTTTTCCCGCATTCGAAATACATTGTTTTGGACACATCCCGTAATCAGATTATAAATGTATATAGCTACGATTGGATAATCACATTATCTCCTTCCGGTAAAATTTATAAGCTAACAAATTTTTCTCACACCAATGATCACTATGAGAATTTTGGTGTCGTAAAGGATAATTGTGTAAACTCAGTAAGTTGCGTTATTAATGATTCCACTTATAAAATATCTCCGGAGTCCACCAACAGTTCGTCTGCCAGTACGACGCTATTTGTAAAATATTAAAAACCAGAAAAACCTAGCCCACCGTATAACAAACACATGTAGTTACAAAATCCCTGAAATAGGGAATCCATGAAAATGCAGGAAATTGGTTGCGGGGTTTTAGCTTTGTCTCGTTTTCTCGTTGTTATCAAGGGGCTTCACCCCTTGCTGATATATTATGCCCTTACAGGGCTTCATAATTGCTGCACATTTGTATCAATGTCATTGATATTTGCTAAATTCGTTTATAACCTACCCTTTTTTTATGAAGCGAACGATCACTGCATTTGTATTAGTTGCTTTTTATTGCTCTATTGTTTCTTGCGGTAAGACGCAATGCCTCACTCCTGCGATATACGAGGTTGTCTTCAATAGTACCGATAGTATCCCGGATACAAGCGCAAATGTGGTACAATATCAAAAAGGAAGCGGTTTTAGTAATATCCTCAATTCATACAATGGTTCGGTACTTGGCAGGACGTATGACGCAGATCACAAAGAACTTATGCTGGGCTATTCTACGAGCGAGTTAACTAGCGCCTATGGTTATGATTGGATGATTACTCTTCTGCCTTCAGGTAAGGTTTATAAATTGACGAATGTATCTCATAGTAATGGCACCCAAAGCAGTGGCGGGATTGGTGAAATAAGAGACAGGTGTGTAAATACTGTAAGCTATTCTGTAAACGGCACCATCAATTCTGCAGGCTCACCGACCACCACCAGTAGTTCGGCAGACGCAATTCTGAACATCAATTACTAAACTGAGTTTATAAGGATGAAAAGCATCACCCTACTGTATAATAAACACATGTAGTTACAAAATCCCTGAAATAGGGAATCCATGAAAATGGAGGAAATTGGTTGCTGGGTTTTAGCTTTGTCCCGTTTTCCCGTTGTTATCAAGGGGCTTCACCCCTTGCTGATATATTATGCCCTTACAGGGCTTCATAATTGCTGCACATTCGTATCAATGTCATTGATATTTGCTAAATTCGCTTATAACCTGCCCTTTTTATGAAACGGACAATTGTTGTGCTTGCGCTCGTGGCTGTTTCTTCCTACTTTTTTTCATGCAGTAGAGTTCGTTGTTTAACCCCTATTCCGTACATGGAATTTGTTAGTGATAGCTCCATACCCGATACGGGCGCAAATGTGGTGGCTTACAAGAAAGGAGGCAATTTCACTGATATGGTAAATTCATATAACAATACACCGCTGGTAACTCAATATTCTCCGACGACTAAATACCTTGACTTTGGTGTATCGGGCAACAATCCATACGATATCTACGATTACGACTGGATCATAACACTTATTCCTTCCGGCAAGGTTTATAAACTAACCAATTTTGCTCATGGCAACAGCTCTTATCGAAATTATGGTGAGGTTCGGGATAATTGTGTGAACTCTGTAAGCTGCACAGTTAATGGTTCCCCTTATAAAATAAATCCGCCGTCGACTAACAGTTCGTCGGCAAACACACCTTTACAAATCAATTATTAAAGCGAACAAGGTTACCCCACCGTATAATACACACATGTAGTCACAAAATCCCGGAAGTAGGGTATCCATGAGAAAGGTGGGAACTGGTTACGGGGTTTTAATCCGAATTTGTATTTGTAAATAGGATTAATGAGATAGTGCTGTTTATTCAGCACTTTCATACCGCTTGCCTTTACTATGCGCTCAAACCGCTCTATAGTGATCTGTGTATCCTTTATTTCCATGAGCTCATCGATCACTACTTTGTCTTCGCCAGCCATTTTCAGGATGCCTCTGTAAAGGGGGCGCGGAAGAATGTGGTAGTAGGGAAGTACACTGGCCCATTTTTTACGGCACACCTGCTGGTGGCCCCCGAAGGGCATGTACCATGGTGGGAAGCCGAAAAATATCTGCCCACCAGGTTTTAGAAAGTTTTTTAGGTAGGGAACGAATTTCTCCTGCTCCGGTACATGCTCTATCACATCCTTGAGGATGATGACATCAAACTTACCCTTGAAGCGGGCGAGGAAATCGGCATCGTATATGTTCTGGCAGAGGAGTTCTACTTTGCCTTCGGCCAGTTCTTTTTCCAGGAATTCTTTGGCGAGATCTATACGTTCCTGCATGAGGTCAACACCCAAGCAGTGGCAGCCGCGTTCCATAAACGGCACGAGCACACCGCCTTCGGCAGTGCCTACTTCAAATATAGTGGTACCGGGGCCGAGGGCTTTTGTTTTTTCAATGAACGGCAGCACATAAGACAATGAATTGTCAACCTGCTGATCGAAACGTACCCGGTGGTCGGTGTGTTGTTTTAATGCCAATGTGATTTGTTTACGAGCGCCCTCCTTCGCAAAAGCTACGGCGGGTGAAAGTCAAATTTACTTTTTTATTTCTTTTTCTATATTTTCCAGTATTGCGAGCTGCCGGCGTATGCTTTCATGATGTATCTGCTCATAAAGCTTCACGATAAATTCTTTTGAGAGTAAATGTGCCTCGGCACGCTCGCCTCTTGTTTCTACGATCTCGCGCCAGCGGGCTGGCTGGTAGGCTGTGAGGTTGCAATCTCTTTTTACCAGGCCCATCTGTTCGCTTAGTTCCATACGGCGGCCCAGCAGGTCTATGATCTCCGCATCGAGGCTATCCATAAGCTGGCGCAGATATTCCAGTTGCATAAGGCCGCTCATATCCTGGGTAAACTCTTCGCGTATTACCAGGCCAGCCAGTATTTCTTTAAGCCGTTGCGGGGTTACCTGCTGTGCGGCATCGCTCCATGCCTCGTCTGGCCGGGGATGGGTTTCTATCATCAGCCCATCGAAGTGCATATCCATTGCCTTCTGTGCCACCTCGGCTATACGACTCCGGTTGCCGGTAATGTGGCTGGGGTCGCAAATGATGGCCAATTCTGGTTTGCGTCTTTTCAGTTCTATAGGTATAGGCCAGTTGGGTTGATTGCGGTAGCCTGCCGCTGCGGCATAACCCGAGAAGCCGCGATGGATTGCAGCCAGGTCCCTGATTCCTACTTTTTCAAATCGCTCGATGGCGCCTTCCCAAAGATCAACATCGGCATTCACGGGGTTTTTTACCATCACGGGTATCTCTACGCCACGCAACGCATCGGCCAGGTGCTGCACCTGGAAAGGATTTACCGTGGTGCGGGCACCTATCCATAGCACATCAATATCGTGCTTCAGGGCTTGCTCTATGTGTGCGGGTTCGGCTACTTCTACCGCAACGGGTATATTATAAGTTTGTTTTGCTTCCCGCAGCCACTCCAGCGCTTCTACACCATTGCCTTCAAAGGAACCAGGGCGGGTCCGCGGCTTCCATACACCTGCCCGGAACAATTGGACCTGCATTGCGCTTAGCTGCCCGGCTGTTTCCATCACCTGCTCCCGCGTTTCGGCGCTGCAGGGGCCTGCTATCACAAATGGGCGGGCTGTTTTGAAAAAAGACATGTTGCAAAGGTAGTTTAAAGTCGTAAGTCATCGGTCGTAAGTCGTGAGTCTGCAATTCGATAAAATTGATAGGGATATGCATAGTAGTGTAAATAGCTTACTTTTATGTAATGTTATGAGATGATGGCCATTCCAAAAATTTTCAAGCAATGAAAAACCTAAAATTATTTCTTTGCCTGTTTTTAAGCTGCGGCTCATTTATGGTCAAAGCACAGGATAGTATCAAGTACAACCCACACGGCCTTTTTATTTATGGCGATATCGGCGGCGGGTATGGTACACATGGCTCATTTAAAATGACGATGAATGTTATTGACAAAAAGGACAACGTCCTTTCTTTGGCCTATTGTTTCAGCAGTCACCGCGACCCCAAAATGCCGGCAGATTACCACCCGGGGCTTTTCGGCCTTTATCCACAGCAAACGCTGTCTATGTTTGGTTTCATGTATGGCAAAGCCTACTCACGATCTTCTTCGGTAGTCCGGTTTATTTTGAGGGGTGGGCTTTCGTTTGGTATAGCAAGCACCCCAGACAATTATCAGCCATCGAGTGGGTGGTTTGACAGCAATTATGATTACAGTAGCCGAAAAGAATTTTGCGCCGGGATTATTCTTAATCCAACGATGGAACTTCCCCTTGGCCGGAAGGCGGGGCTTTCACTTGGTGTTTATGGTAATATAAATTACGTAAGCCCGGTGTTTGGACTCGAGGGGACAATGATGTTCGGTAAATTGAGAAACAGGACTGTGAGGGAGCAAAATAAGCACAGAAACAAGTTAAAAGGTTAAAAGGTTAATAAGTTCCGGTGGGTTTATTTTTCACTTAAAGATTTAAATACGGCGCAGCAGCAACCTTTTGCCTCCTTAACCTTTCAACTTTTTAACTTATCAACTTACTACCTTTGCGGCAATGCGACAAAGACCAACGGCGGCCGAGCTGAAAAAGGGCGGGGTAATACTTGTGGACAAGCCCTATAAATGGACATCTTTTGATGCCGTAAACCATATAAAAATATCACTTCGCGCCAAAATAGGCCATGCAGGAACGCTGGACCCACTGGCTACGGGGCTGCTTATTTGCTGCAGCGGAGAGATGACCAAAAAAATATCCGGCTACCAACAATTGCCTAAAGAATATACCGGCATTTTTCACCTGGGCGCAACCACTGCGACCTGCGACCTGGAAAGCGAACCAGAAAACATCCTTCCTTTTGATCAGGTGACCAATGAGCAGATATGGGAAGCGGCCCAAAAGCTCACAGGGGATATTATGCAGGTGCCACCAATACACTCCGCGATAAAGAAAGATGGCAAGCGCTCTTATGACCTTGCCCGTGCGGGCGTGGACGTGGTATTAAATGCCCGGCCTGTAACCGTAGGTGAATTTGAGATCACAAAAATAGCCCTGCCTGAAGTGCACTTCAGGGTGCTGTGCAGCACCGGCACTTATATACGGTCGCTGGCGCAGGATTTCGGGCAACTACTAGGCTGCGGGGCTTACCTGCAGGAGCTGCGGCGGACCCGGATAGGCAATTTTGATGTAAATGACGCGCTGACACCACAACAATGGAAGGACTTATGGAAGCCCCCTGCTATACCCACCGCCCCTACGCCTTAAACTATTACATTTCTCCATAATTTATTGGCGCGGTTTTTGAGTAGATGTTTGATAAAATACGTTAACCGGCTACTAAACAGATGTTAATTAGGCCACAAATTATGTTAATGACTTAAAATTATACGTATTGTTGTAATTGAAAATACACATATGATAGCCAACAAACAGCATTCTCCAATTGAGAATAATGAGGCCTTTGCAGAAAAGGTGGAAAGCCTGGTGAAAGAAATAGTGGTTCAGAATGACATCCCGTATTACAGGATCGAGTCGGAAATGGAATATAGTGAAGATGGTTCCTGTTTGCCTGTTATCCGGATCGTTACTTATTTTGAAAATTCGGTGAGCCCGATATCCGCTATTTTATGTGAAGAGTTTGATGTGGAAATAGAAGAAGCTGCAGATAAAGCAGCTATAACTACAGATAGTTTTGCATCTAAGCGCATAGCCTACCGGCTGGCACTGAAAGCAAACCGCCTGCAGCTTACTGAATACAAGAAATACGGTGCAAAAAAATTCAAGGTATATGTTTGCTCCATGCTGCAGGACGCCTGGGCCGGGATAGAAAAAGAGCTTGGCTATAATGGCGGCAATATACCAGATGAAGCGAAGAGAGATTTTTACCGGGTGGGTGCCCTTATGGAAATGGCCGACCTGGAGTTTTTGAAGATCAGGAGCCTGGTAAATAAAAAAGAAGATAAGCCAGCCCCGGTTAAAACCAGCACGTTCCAGCCTATGGCTGCACCGGAAGCCGCATACCGACCTGAGCAACAAGCGCCGGTGCACACTGCCCAGGCAGAGCCGGAGGCAGCTCCCGTAATGGAGCAACCTGCGCCTGCAATGGATAACAGGGTATTACTGCGTGTAGTGCCTCAGCCTGTGAAAACCGAAACAAACGAGAGCAGGAACGGGGATGTGGCAGATGCCTACGATAAGGGGAACACAAATGGCAATGAAGCGGCCCATGTTTCGGAATCTTATAATACCGTACGTGATCAGCAGCCAACACCGTCATACATACACCCGGTACCTGAAAAGCAGGCAGATCCCGTGCATTTCAATTTTGATTCTGCCGGGCGGTTAAATGTGAGCGCGGAGGGCCTTGTGGAAAAGGCACCGGCACCACAACCTGCCGCAGCACCCGAGGAAAAATACCAGTCAAACGGACAACGCCCGCTTGATGAGTATGCGCAGATGACCGATGCATCGCTAAAAGAATATGTGCTGAACAGCAAACTG
Source organism: uncultured Bacteroidota bacterium (assembly GCA_903887415.1). Taxonomy (GTDB): domain Bacteria; phylum Bacteroidota; class Bacteroidia; order Chitinophagales; family Chitinophagaceae; genus Nemorincola. The sequence continues at coordinate 85,960 of CAISPO010000065.1, forward strand.
CTGAAAGAAGTGGACTCCCAGATAGCAGCGCATGCGGGCGCAAAGCTGAATAATGACATAGACATAGAAGGGGATGTAGAGCGGCTGAAATTTCTGAAAGTGTTTTCCCTGAAGCAACTGCATGAAAAAATAGCAGATAATAAAGCGGATATAGTAGCATTTGCTGAAAAATGGATCGGCAAGGATAATGGAGGCTCTTTTGATATGGGTATAAGCCTCTTCTACCTGGAGTACCTGCTTGTAGCTAAGAAAAATGACCCCGGATATGCGGTAGAATATGTGCTGAAATTCATTTCAGATAATGAGTACAGCGCCCGCTATATAGTACCTACTTATAATGCTATACGTGACAGGGATACAGATGTGAATGCAACAGGTAAGTTTTCGCATCTTACGCTGAAGTAAAAGAAAAAATTTCCAATTTCGAAATCCAATAATATTGTCTGGTGGTCAGGCGGTTTTTCTGGAATTTGGAATTTGTTTTTTCATCTTTTCTCCCAGCATTCCTATCATTTTTTCTATCCTGCGGATGCGGGTATCTTCTTTTTTTGCTTCAACTATTGCCAGTACGTGCTCCTTTTTGTGCGTAAACGCCATAGCGTTGAAAAAGGCTTCCATGCCATTGTGTTTCTTTACCGCAGCGAGGGCGTCAGCGGGGAGCTGTACGGTGCGGTTCACAAAATCTATTCCTTCCACTATGCGCTCCTCCATTGGCAGGTCGCAAATAGATGGTTTGCTTTTAGGTGCGTTGGTAAAACGCATGCCGGTCCAGTCATCGTTTATAGATACGGAGGTTTGTCCCCGGTAGCCGGACTGAAAGACAATGTCCCAGGGCTTCATTTGTATGAGGTCGGAAGTGATAGCGCCTGTCTTTTTAGGATAGGCTATCCAGAACAGCGTATCATGAGCAATGTAGCTGGCAAGCAAGGGTATCCAGCGCGCCAGAACGCCGCTGTCTTCAGCAAACAATATTAGTTGGTTTACGGGTGTTTTGCCTGATAGTTTTTGTTTTATTTCCGGCATTTCAAAAAGGCAGATACAATCCGGTGGCAGATTGATGGCCCAAAGCGGCTGGGATACATTTATTCGTAGTTTTTTGAGCAATTCCATTCTTGTAAAAATAATCATAAAAAAGCCCGTCCACAATACAGGCCGGGCTATTAATTTGTGCACCTGAATTTTTACATTCCGGGCAGTTGCATCGTTTCGTGCACCTCTATGGTTGCATCAGCATTCCAGCCGGATGTGTGCGGATGGCCTTGCAATAACGCTTTTGCCTCCTCCATATTTTCTGCCTGCAGTATGGAATAACCAGCAACATTTTTGCTGCTGCTGCTAACTCCGCCACCGGGGCTTAATTGTTGTCCGTTCATCAATGGCGAACCCATGTCCAGAAGGTGACTGCCGCATTTCTGTGCCCAGGTCATCCAGGCTTCCATTCCTTTTGCCTGCTGTTCAGGCGTTACGTTGGTAGTTTGTGCCATAGCATCTATTGGCGCATGATAGACTACGAGAAATTTTTTCATTATTGCTGTTTTAAAATGGTGAACATCAAATATAGCATATTTGTGCTCTATCTACGGATGAATTGTATGTTAATTAGTTTGTGCCGTACCTTAGCGGGAACCCAAAAAACGGATGAGGCAAAAGCACATTGATATTGGTTAAATATAGGCTCGGGCAGAATCGCGGTTCTGAATACCCCGATTTATGATCGCCCTGCTAATAATACTTTAATCACTATTTTCTCCCAAAATTTGTAATTTCCAAAAAATAATTACTATCATTGTATGGTTTTTCTATTTGTACCTTTAACTATTTCAAAATAAATTGCCTTTTATGAAAAGAAAGATGCTACTCTTAACACTTGCATTACCTGTTATTTTATGCCAGAATGTGCAGGCCCAAACCTCGTCCAGGCTTGTCGCTTCGTCTGATTACAGCAGTAACGGCGCTTCATTAAGTGTAAATGACTCAACAGCTTATATTTACTATTCAAATAACAGGGGTGGCGATCTGACTCATACTATGAAGTATGATGTGGCTACCAGCTGGAATTTCTTGGGCGATACTGCATTTAACAACAATTTGAATTATCTGCAGACATTCGATGCCAATAATAATATCTTAACGACTATCACACAACAGTGGAGCGGCACTGCATGGGTAAACGCTACCAATGCTGTTTACAGCTATAACAGCAGCAACCAGGTTACATCGATAGTATATCAATCATGGGGCGGCGCTTCCTGGGTAAACACTGGCGAAGACGTGTATAGCTATAACACTGCAGGCCAGCTGTACCTTGACCAGTATAATGTATGGAATGGCCTTACTTCTTCTTTTCTGCCTTCCAGCCAGAAGATATACTACTATGATGGTACCGGCAGGCTGCTGCAGGAAGTAGATCAGACTTATAACAGCGGTTCCAGCGTATATGACTATACATCGCAGGTTTTATATACTTATTCCCTCACTACAAATACCACTACCTACAGCAACTGGAGCGGATCTGCGTTTGTGAATAACTATATGTACACAGATACTTACGACAGCTCAGGCGACCTGCTTACCGACCTGTACCAGACATTTAACGGCAGTGTATGGGTAAACCAGATATTGCATGTGTACAGCGGGTTTACCAGCAATATGCCAGGTGTGGAAATAGACCAGATATGGGATACTACCGGCGGCGGTACATGGGATAATGTAAAAATGTACATGTATTCTTATAACGGTTTCGGACAAATGACCTCCTCTGTAGGAGAATCATGGAACCCGGGTGTGGGCTGGGAGTTCGCAGCAGGCGACCCAACTGCATACTACTACTACTCTTCTTACACAGCGTCTGTAAAGACCGTAGTTGCCAACAATGGCTCTGCAAATCTTTACCCTGTGCCTGCTCAGAATACACTTCATATAGACCTTAACTGGAACGAAGCACAGTCGGCTACCATTGGCATGTATGATATGACCGGCAGGGAAGTAAACAAAATGAATGTTCCTTTCGGCACGCAATTCAACGGCGCTTTTTCTGTAAACAACCTTGCTGACGGCATGTATGTGATCAGGATAGAAGGGACACAGGGACAGATAGTAAAACAAGTGGTTATAGCTCACTAAAATTCCAAAATAATACTTCAATTCAAAAATGAGCGTCTTAACGGCGCTCATTTTTTTTACGTTTAACCGCTACCTTTACAGTATGGCACCGCACCCGATAGGTATTTTTGATTCCGGCTATGGCGGGCTCACCGTGTTCAGGTCTATAGCTGCGCTGCTGCCTCAATATGATTATCTATACCTGGGCGACAATGCGCGCGCGCCATATGGCAACCGCTCGTTTGAAACCGTGCACCAATACACCCTGGAGTGTGTGGAATGGTTTTTCAAAATGGGCTGTCCGCTGGTGATCCTGGCCTGCAACACCGCTTCGGCAAAGGCGCTGCGCACCATACAACAAGTGGACCTGCCGCGCATAGCGCCCAATAAGCGGGTGCTGGGCGTGATACGCCCCACAGCCGAAATGATCGGTTCCTATACCGACTCTAATTCGGTAGGAGTATTGGGCACTAAGGGCACGATTACTTCCGGCTCTTATGAGCTGGAGATCAATAAATTTTTCCCGGAAGTGACCGTACATCCGCTCGCATGTCCTATGTGGGTGCCGCTGGTAGAGTATGGTGAATATAAGAGTGAGGGAGCGGATTTTTTTGTAGGCAAGTATTTAGACCAGTTGATGGCCGCGGCCCCTGATATAGATACGATATTGCTGGCCTGCACCCACTACCCGCTGCTGACAGACAAAATAAAAAAACACCTGCCGGAAGGCGTAAAAATAGTATCGCAGGGGCCGATAGTGGCCGACAGCCTTGCCGACTACCTGCAGCGGCACCCGGAAACAGAGTTGCAACTTACCAAAACCGGGGATATGCGCTTCTACACCACCGATGATACGGCAGATTTTGACAACCACGCTTCTGTTTTCTTTGGTGAAAGGGTGCAGTCGGTACATCTTCGGCTGGGGCAGGAATAATTTGTATTTGCAAAAAAATATCTATTTAAGCTACTAACATTTTGACTTATTGTAACGCCTTACAATAGGTATTTGGGGAACACAGGCCTTCTCTTGCGCTTTGCCAATATAGCCGGAGCACTTACATTTGCATTATTTTTTTTAGTGATTTTCGAATTATTATTACCCACTCAATTATTTATGAAGAAGGCTTTACTTATTCTTTTGGCCGTTCTGCTTTGCAGCTCCCTTTCCTATTCACAAACATATAGTGTTACTGTAACCAACGGATATGGATCAGGTGTTTACAACGTTGGCGATACGGTAAATATATGGAGTGTTGCCTATGATACTACGCAAACATTTGACTACTGGAGCGGCGACAGTTCGTTTCTGGCCGGTGCGCACGAATGGCATAGTACATTAGTTATGCCCGCTCAAAACGTAAACCTCACTGCAAACATCAAGGCAATGCCTGCCTATAGCATACATTACGAGCAGATAATGGGAGAGAATAACCTAAAAAATGTTTATTCTTATTTTCCTGCGGGTATGAAGGGTGTTTTCTATTTTTTCCATGGCACGGGCGGCCAGGCTTCCAACTGGATCACGAAGCCTGAGTACCGGAGCTTTGTTGACGCCGCTATTGCAGACACATTTGGCTTTATCATTACCGAAGCAGAAGAAGTAACACTGGACTCGGATATTAACGGAGACGGGAAAATAAGGTGGTTCACATCTCCGGGGGATTCAATAGGTAATGTTGATCTTGCGAATCTCCGGATCCTTACGGATACCTTTGTAAATCGTGGCAATATGACCCACTCCACGAACCAGTATGCTATGGGCATGTCGAACGGAGGTGCATTCTCCGCTACCGTTACCTATGTTTATCATTACACAGCCGGTGTTTCTTATTGTGCGCAGAGTGGTGATCTTCTTTTCGAATATATCAGTTCTCCATTTGCATGGCGCATGGCGCTTTATGACGATAATTCCGAGGTAGGGCCTGCCGGAAATTACCAGGCATGGCAGAATGATTCTGTCCTGCAATCAAGAGGTATGTGCAACAGTTACCTTATTCATAATAAACAGCCTATTTACCCCCAACGGTTTGCACGAGTGCCGGGGATATCAGTAACAACCTCTGAGAATATATATAATGAGCTTGTTCTGAACAATGATATTGATACCAATGGTTACGCCATAGAGGATACGCTGATTACGCAAAATGTAGCCGCACATCCTTCTTTATATCCCGACCTGGCAACACTGCCTGGTTTGACACAACTGGGCGTATCCAATGAGATCGCTGCGAGCAATGCAGAGCATATGTTTTATAGTGACTGGAACTATGCGACGCTCCAGTTTATTGAGCATTTATGCGTATATCCTGCACCTCCTCCTGTAATCAACGGAGCGACTTCAATTTGCATTGGCAGCACAGCTACATTGAGCAGCACCACCACCGGTGGCACATGGAGCAGCAGTAACCCATCTGTTGGTACCATCGGTTCTTCCAGCGGTATTGTGAGCGGGATAACTGCGGGTACCACTACGATCAGTTATGTAACATCTTCGGGAACAGCATCGTTAGTAGTAACCGTGAACCCTGGAGTAACTGCCGGATCGATAACGGGAACAGCTACTGTATGCGGCGGGTCAACGACCAATTTAACCGATGTGATTGGCGGCGGCTCATGGAGCAGCAGCAATAACCTGGTAGCAACCGTGAATGCAACAGGGATTGTAACAGGCATTGCTTCAGGCACCGCTACTATATACTACATAGTTTCGGGTACCTGCGGGACAGCCACAGCAAGCCGCATCGTAACGGTGGGCTTAGCGATCAGTGCAGGAACCATAACGGGCGCCGCATCGGTATGCAGCGGTTCAACTATTGCACTTACGGATGCAGTAGCGGGCGGATCATGGACTACCGTATCTCCGGGGATCGCTTCGGTTGGTACGTCGGGCATTGTAACCGGGCTGGCTGCGGGCACTGCGATTATTTCCTACAGCGTTACCAATGGTTGCGGTACTACATCTGCCGCGACCCGCATAGTAACTGTTAATTCTGTGCCGGCAGCGGGCACCATAACCGGCATTGCATTACTATGTGCCGGAGCTACAGCTAACCTTACGGACGCTGCAACAGGCGGAACATGGAGCTCAAGCTCACCGGCAATTGCTTCAGTAAGCACTACCGGAGTGGTAACCAGCCTGGCTGCCGGCACAACAATAATATCTTATATAGTAACAAATAGTTGCGGCAGCGCTGCTACCAGTCGAATAGTAACAGTAAACGCTATGCCCGTTGCGGGCACTATTACCGGCAGCACAGCATTGTGTACCGGAGCTACAGCGCCCCTCACAGATACCACTTCAGGCGGAACATGGAGTTCGTCCTCACCGGCAATTGCTTCGGTAAACGCCGCTGGCGCGGTAACAGCCATGGCTTCGGGCACAGCAATCATATCTTATACTGTAAGCAATAGCTGCGGCAACGCCACGGCCACACGAGCGGTAACAGTAAGCGCCACGCCTGTTGCGGGCACCATATCCGGCAGCGCCGTACTCTGTACCGGCGCTACCACTACCCTGACGGACGCCACAACAGGCGGATCCTGGAGCTCCGCCTCGCCGGCGATCGCCACAATAAGTGCGGCCGGCCTTGTAACTGCACTGGCGCCAGGTACAGCAATTTTATCATATACTGCAACCAATAGTTGCGGCAGCGCAGCCGCAACGCATACTGTTACTGTAAGCAACTCAACGACAGCGGGCACGATATCCGGAATTACTGGTATCTGCACGGGGGTAATAACGCCATTAACTGATGCTGTAACCGGAGGCACCTGGCATAGCAGCAATACACTAGTAGCCACTGTAAGTTCAACGGGTATTGTTACAGGTGTTGCGGCAGGTGTGGCAACAATATCTTATACGGTAACCAACAGTTGCGGCAGCGCTATTGCCACCACGACAGTGAGCGTAGGCGGTTCATCTTCCGCCGGTACCATTAGCGGACCAGCCGCGGTGTATGTTTCGGCTACTATAGCGCTTACAGATGCAGTAAGCGGAGGAACGTGGACCGCAAGCAATAGTAATGCAACGGTATCAGCTACAGGAATCGTCACCGGTGCATTTGACGGAACTGTTACCATCTCCTACACGGTCATTAGCAGTTGCGGTGCAGTAACAACTACCAAACTCATCACTGTAAGCACTGCCGCCGTATCTCCTATTTCTGCGTATTACCTGATCACATGTCCAGGCCAGACGCTAACCTTTTTGGACGCGACCGCCGGGGGAACCTGGAGCATAAGCCCAACCAGTGTGGCTGCTATATCGCCTGCTGGTATTGTTACAGCCATCAGCGCAGGCACGGCAACGATCAGCTATACTTATTACGGCACTACAGTAACTGCAGTACTGACTGTAAACCCAACGGCGTCCCCTATATATGGCGGCCTGGATTCACTTTGTGTGGGAAGCTCCATGCAATTATCAGACTCAACAGTTGGCGGCGTATGGAGCAGCGGCCTGCCTTCCAAAGCCACTGTTACAGCAACAGGATTGGTAACCTGCACTAACCACAGTGAATTGAACGTACCTATCTACTATACTATGCCTAATGGATGCAGGGCAACGTTTATTTTCGTAACAGACTCTATGCCGGGCCTTCTTTATGGCCCTACCTACAAAGTGTGTGCGGGATC
>CAISPO010000066.1 GCA_903887415.1 uncultured Bacteroidota bacterium
GATGCCGCAGACGCTATAAAATTTTTCACCCTGTGTGTCCTGCCTGCCCCCGCGGGGGCAGGCAGGACACACAGGGTGGGTTGACACAGTTTAAAATACACTCCCTCAACTGCAACAATCATGAAGGTTAAGAAGGTCGCTATTGAAACGAAACAATTAAAAGTAGCGTAATGGAAATCACGATTAAACATCAAACAGAATTTACTAACCATACTTTTGACGTTGTGGATCCCGACATCTCAAATGTTTGCCCATTTCCAAAAATCTTAAAAGATGCTTCTAATTTTTCTCTTCTTGAAAGCTGTTTTTCAACAGCTTTTATTAGCTTTTGAACTATTGCAATAGGGATATCAACACCATATTGCTCATTTATTCTCCTTTATGGTATGGTATAACTGAATATTTTCTATAAACTTAGGCAGGTTTTCATGTATTATTCTGTACGCGATGGCGGTTGATTGTTCTTCTGCGCAATACATGTTTTTTCTACCAATAAGGCATACATTTTCCTGAATCTTACACATCAATTACTAAATAGTGCAACGATTGCAAGTAAATCTTGAAAGACATTTGCATTCTAATAGGAGCAAGGCTATTACGACACCAATGACAACTTTTTAGCTGACCAGTATGACCTTCATCAGGTAAGTAGCTGACAAAGATCACATTTCGCTGAGTAGGATTAAGGATAAGTTACCGTCTAAACAAAGACTGTTTAATATATAAAATGATCAGTTTTCATATATTATTTAAATGAATTCTATTAGAAAATATATATATCTTAGATTAAAGGACCTGATCAGCAAAGCTGGTATCCGTTTGATAGAAATCACTTTCAAAGATAAAGAAGGGATAGATTTATTTTCAGTTAGACTTGGAGAAGTGGAACTATATTACAATCCTGAAAAATACGATAAAAAAGCGATTGCATTACTGTTTTCGGAAATTGGATTTGCTTTATTGATTGACCCCGATGATGTAATTATGGAAAAGATACGAATTGCAGCAATAGAATTGATACATTATGCTAACAATGCGAACTCCCTAATCCGGAATTCAGATTACATCAGTGAGAAACTCGGAATTCCATATGAAAAATTGAGTAGGCTGTTTTCTAAAAAAACCGGCAAAACACTTGAAAACTTCATTTTGAGACTTAAAATTGAAAAGGTAAAGCACCTCATATACAGTCAGGATTACACACTGAGCGAAATAGCTTACATGCTTGACTATAGCAGCGTTCAATACCTAAGTAACCAATTTAAGAAAGTAACAGGAATTTCCGTATCGCAGTATAAAGAATCTGGGAATAAGGATTGGCTGCCTATGGAAGAAATAATGTAAAAATACCTTTACCGAAAATTACACATCAAATACCAAATGTTGTAACAGATATCTGAAGTGCGGTTAGGATATTTGCATTCAAATTGAAAGTATAGCTTTAATGATGAAGTTTTCTTATTTTTTTAAATCTCACGTGTATGCATAAAGCATTCCCGATTTTCTCATTTTTGTTTTTTAGCGCATCGACATTGTTAGCGCAGCCAACTCTTACTTCTGTCACAAATAATCCGGTTGTCGGGGATATGCTGTTTTATCATGTATGTGATACTACCGGAGTTAATAAGGGCGCATCAGGACCAGCTGTAACCTGGAATTTTTCAAGTTTGATTCAAACAGCTCTGGACACAACAGAATATGTTTCCTGTTCGTCAACACCATATTGTGATTCTTTCACTGCAAGTAATATTGTTGCGACGGATCTCCATGGAAATTACAGTTATTATATAATAAACAGTGGTGCATTTTCATACTTAGGGTATGAAAATGCTACTATAAGCCTGCGTTATTCAAATCCGGTAGACTATATATATTCCCCCTTGTCCTATAATAGCACCCATTTTGATGTGGGATTAAGTACATTTTCTACAGGCAGTCTGATGTACAGTGACTCATTTATTTGCGATGGTTATGGCACTCTTATACTCCCTACAGGCACTTTCAATAATGTACTGAGGATACATGAAATTCAGTTCGGAACAGAAATTATCTCCAGTGTTACTTATAACTGGCGAACTGATTATTATTTATGGTACACTTCGGGTATCCATACAGCCATTTGCAATATGGGCTTTGATACTACAGGGACTGGAATATCTCACATAAGTTATGTGGGCTATATTTCTAAAAACACAACAGGAATACAAAATATCAGCATTCTGAACAACTCAGTTGCTTTATTTCCAAATCCTGCTAATAATGAACTAACAATAACAACTAATGAGAATGCATATTCTTCCGTTTCAATATTCAACAGTGTTGGGACACAGGTTTTATACAGTGGTATTAATACGAAGATGACAAATTTAAACATAAGCAATCTGCCTGCGGGTATTTATTTTCTAAAATTAGAAGGTAATGGAGGTAAGTCCATTAGACGCTTTGAAAAAATTTAGCATAATAGAGTTTTAATTTTAAAAAAACGCAATTAAAATTTACCAAAAGAATCCTTTTATTAATAATTGTGCACATTAGTCAATCCTAAATCTTAGTGATAATGAGAATCAAAAAGAACATTGCAGTCAGCGATACTGGATTCATTTTTAATCCTTCTTCAGGCGATAGTTATTCTGTCAATCCGATTGGAATGGATATCGTTAGACATTTGAATCAAAACAAAGAAATAGTCGAAATCAAGCACGCTATCATGAGTGATTACGTTTGTGATGATGCCACCTTTGAAAAAGATTATTACGATTTCACGATGATGCTTCGTAACTATAAATTATTGGAAGATGAATAAGCCAAAATATACAATTGCAGTTACTGGCCTTAACGCAATAGATAGTCCGGGTCCCGGGTTAGCTATAATTAGGGGGCTTAAGGATGCCAAAAGTTTTGATGTCCGAATTATTGGGCTTGCATATGAAGCTTTGGAACCGGGCATTTACCTGCATGATTATATAGATAAAACGTATCAGATTCCTTTTCCAACAGCTGGGCAAGAAGTTCTTTTTGAGAGATTGTCATATATTAATAGTGAGGAGAATATAGATTTTCTCTACCCAAATTTTGATGCCGAGCTCTATGGTTTCATCAAACTTCAAAAACATATGGAAGAAATACTAGGTATTAAAATGGTATTGCCCACGATAGAGCAGTTTGAAGAGCGGCATAAAGTAAATCTCTATGATTATGGTATTAAGCATGATATCAAAGTGCCGAAAGCAAGGGCAATTTATAGTACAGCGGAGATTCCTGCAGCTGCACAACTTTATGGCTATCCTCTGGTGGTGAAAGGGAAATTCTATGATGCAAAAGTTGCTTATAATAATGAACAGGCCGCACAGCATTTTAATAAAATCAGTGCTCAATGGGGATTGCCGATCCTAATACAGGAATTTGTTCGCGGTTCTGAAGTGAATGTATGTGGTATCGGTGATGGTAAGGGCAATCTTTTAGGTGCAGTTCCTATGAGAAAACTATACATAACAGATAAAGGAAAAGCATGGGCAGGCATTAGCCTTGACAATGAAAGGCTTCTTGAATTGACAAGAAATATGGTTGAAAGTACTAAATGGCAGGGGCCTTTTGAACTGGAGTATGTAAAGACGGTTGATGATGAATATTACTTGCTTGAGATCAATCCAAGATTCCCGGCATGGTGCTATCTAACTGTTGGAGCTGGCCAAAACCAGATGGAGGCCTTGGTAAATCTTGCTATGGGCAAGGAAGTTGAACCGTTTAAGTCCTATAAGGTTGGGACTATGTTTATCCGGTATTCCAATGATCTTATAGTTGACATTAATGAATTTGAAAAAATATCTACAATTGGAGAATTATAAATAGCTAAATCATGGTCAAGAAAATATATGAACGTCCTATCATCCGCCCTTTAAATAGCGGGATGATGAATAAGTTTGGCACTCGTACCGAGTATCTGCCGGTTACACATATTGATGGTGTATCAGTGAAAAGTTTGATTGCCCAATATGGATCTCCGCTGTTTGTTTTTTCTGAAAGGCAGATGCGTGAGAACCTAAGGAATGCTAAGCGTACCTTTGAAAATCGTTATCCCAAAGTTCAGTTTGCCTGGAGTTACAAAACCAACTATCTGAATGCAATCTGCAATGTTTTCCATCAGGAGGGTAGCTGGGCAGAAGTGGTGAGTAGATTTGAATATGACAAAGCACTCCATAACGGTGTACCCGGTGACAAAATATTATTCAATGGTCCAGATAAGACAGATGATGATCTTAGGATTGCTATCAAAAACAACTCACCTATTCATATTGACCATCTTGACGAGTTATATCGTCTGACTGAAATTGCCAGTGAAATGAATGCGAAGCCCAGAGTGGCAATTCGTGTAAATATGGATACTGGGATATACCCAATGTGGGATAGGTTTGGATTTAATTATGAAACAGGTCAGGCGTGGGATGCAATTAATAAAATACTGGCATCGGGAAAACTTGAACTGGTGGGGCTTCATACCCATATTGGCACCTACATGCTGACACCCAGTGCATATGGAGTAGCGGCTGCGAAGATGGCTGACCTTGCCTTAGGAATTAAAAATAAACTTGATACTAAGATACAATATATAGATATGGGTGGTGGTTTCGCTTCCGAAAATACACTGAAGGGCAGTTATTTAAAGGGGTCGGACATTGTACCATCCATAAGTGATTATGCAGAAGTAATATGTACTGCATTGCTCAATGCTGGTTTCAAAAATAATGATTTGCCTGCTTTGTTTCTTGAAACAGGTAGAGCATTAATTGACAATGCCGGTTTTTTACTTGGCAGTGTCATTGCAAATAAACGATTGAGTGATGGGCGTAAGGCAACAATTCTTGATTTCGGAGTCAATATTTTGTTTACATCATTCTGGTATGACCATAAAATTTCCCCTGCACAGGAATTCGGGATGCATACTGAAGATACTGTTCTTTATGGCCCATTGTGTATGAATATTGATGTTATCAGAGAAAATATAACACTACCACCTTTAAATGCAGGCGACCATGTTGTTGTGCATCATGCAGGAGCATACACAGTAACCCAAAGTATGCAATTCATCACATTGAGGCCTGCTATTGTAATGATTGACCCGAAAGGAGAAACTCATGTGATAAAAAATAATGAAACTTTAAAAGACCTCGAACATAACGAGAAAATGCCTGCCTATCTTCAGAAATTTAAACTAACTTAATTAATGTTATTAGGAGCAAAGAATGTAATTGATCATCTCAAAGGCATTGTTTTAAGTTTTTCTCAGATATATTTTAGCAATAGTATCTGGTTAGGAATTGCTTTGATGATAATTTCATTCTTTGATCTCGGAATAGGTACCTCAGGAGTTATTGCTGTAATCACTTGCCAGTTAGCAAGCCTGTTTTTCAACTTCGACCGAGCTTTTATCTTTAATGGAGCTTATACTTATAATGCCCTTTTGGTTGGTTTGGCAATGGGTAGCTTTTATCAGGTCAGCCTACCATTTCTCATTGTTTTGGTGATGGTATCCATGCTTACTTTTTTCCTGACTGTTTGGATAGCGGGAAGACTTAGTTCGTTAGATCTACCATACCTAAGTATTCCTTTTCTGATTGCAATATGGGTTGTACTCTTGGGCTTATCGAATTTCAGCGGGATTAAATTGGCAACAAAAGAAGGTCTTACCTTTCAATCCACTTTTCCCCAAATTTTCAGAATGGTGACCAATGCCATTGACAATTGGCAGGTAAAGAATTTCGTTCATATTTACTTGAAGTCTTTAAGTGCAATAATATTTCAGTACAATGACCTTGTAGGATTTCTTATTGCTATATGCTTATTGGTTCGCTCACGCATGGCTTTTGCGCTCAGTTTGTATGGCTTTGCAATTGGCTACTTGTTTTATTATCATTTTGAGGGAGATTTTACCCCGCTTATCTATTCCTATATTGGCTTCAATTTTATTCTTGCTGCAATTGCTTTAGGCGGCTTTTTTATTGTCCCATCCACTAAGAGCCATTTCCTTCTGCTTTTTATTATTCCAGTGACGGCCCTGCTATTAAGTGCCTTACATACAGTTTTCGGGCACTTGCATCTTCCATTGTATTCACTTCCATTTACTTTAATAGTATTATTGATGTTGGGCGTATTACAAATGAGGCGATTTTCAAAGGGTTTAGAACTGGTCACGCTACAACAATATTCACCTGAGTTGAATCATTACAAGTCATTGTATCTAATAAAAAGGTTTGCGAGTCAAACCTATTTTCATGTTTGCTTACCTATCATTGGTGATTGGAATATTTCCCAAGGACACCAGGGCAATATCACACACAAAGACAAGTGGCAATATGCATGGGACTTTGATGTGCGGGATGAATATTTCAAAACCTTCAAGGAACCAGGCAATGAAGTAACAGATTATTACTGTTACGATCAACCTGTAGTTGCCCCTTCTGCCGGGTATATTGTAACCATAAAAGATGGTATCAAGGATAATCTTGTCGCTGAAGTGAACCTTGATGAAAATTGGGGCAATTCAATAATTATTAAACATGCCGAAGGCCTTTATACAAACCTGTCACACCTGAAACCTGGGAGCATAAAAGTAAAGGAAGGCGACTGGGTTCATTCCGGTGAAGTCCTTGCAGCTTGCGGTAGCAGTGGTCGTTCCCCGGAACCACACCTTCATTTTCAGGTTCAATCAACTCCTTATGTCGGTTCATATACTCTGTTTTACCCAGTTGCTTATTATCTGGTAAAGCTAAATGACGAATACTCTTTTCACTCTTTTGACATCCCCAAAGAAGGGCAAATAGTTAGAAATATTACACCTAACGATCTACTATCGACTTCTTTCGGATTTATACCTGGGAAATCATTGGTTTGGGATATCGTGGAGGGCGATAAAAAAACAAAAAACAAGTGGTCTGTTTTTGTTGACATTTATAATAAAAAATACCTGTACTGCCATAATACAAAATCTACAGCGTACTTTGTTAACGATGGAGTATTGCTCTATTTTACCGATTTTTATGGTAGTAGAAATTCCTTTCTATATCAGTTTTATATTTCTTTTCATAAGGTAATACTTGGGTGTTATAAAGGGGTAGCCCTTACAGATTGGCTGATGCCAGAAGTTTTTTTTAATCCGGTTATTCGGTCAATTCAGGATTTCATTGCCCCCTTTTATCATTTTTTGGATGGTGTTTATAATTTCAGATTTGGGGATGTAGATAACTATATTAATCCAGGACATATTTCATTGGAAACAACTTGCAAGGGAAGGCTGTTTTCAAAAGAGATTAAAGAGATAACGAGCGAAATGACTATTGATAAAACTGGAATTAGAAGGGTGGAAATTAATAACGGAAGAAAAAAAATTACTGGCAATTGCGTTTAATAATTATTATGATTTCTGTTTGTATATTTAGTGCAGGTGCGTCAGCTCAGCAGAAGTATTCTATTCTCCAAACTGACTCCGTAACAAATTCACTTTTCCAGAAAGGTTATTGGAAGCAATTAGAACATTTTGGTAGTAATGCGTCAAAACAGAAGTTGGATTTTTTTGATCTTGATTACAGGACAGGTGTTGCATTCTACAATCGTAAGATGTATGCATTTTCTGAAAAGTATTTCAGAAAGGCCTACGCTATATACCAAACAAAGGATATAGCTCAATATATTTATTACGGACTTATTTTTCGGGGATTATTTTCAGAAGCTGAGAAATTCAATTTGGAAAATCATAAAATTTGTGAAATAAGCAGCCATTATAGAAAAGGAACTGAAAGTCTCAATCTTGATGCTGGGCTTCGGTTCTCAAATGATATGGGAATAGCAGGGAATATACTTTACTCGAATTTGGGACGATTAAGTAAACCAAAACCAAATGTAACTCTTATGCAAAGCATCTTTTATTTACAACAAAAGAATCCATCGGGAGATTATACGCAATTTGAGTATTTTATTTCCCGGGAAGCTTTCACTAAAAATGGTTGGTATTACAAACCATCGATTCATTATGCCTTGACATTATTCAACACTTCTTCAACCGCAATATCTCATTACACCGATTCTATATATTCATCATTGCCACCAACAGGTTTGATAACAGTAAAAAACACAGGAACTGTAAATGACAAGTATACTATTCGTGGAACTAATCATTCTTTCAATCTTGCCTATCAAATAAATAAGAGAAAAGGTCCGCTTACTTTCGGTTTTGAACCAGCAGCACAGGTTGTTTATACCGCGTTTAGGGTTAAGTCAAATTATACTGATTCCGGGATATATGATTCTTCTGTAAATGGCATTCATGTTTTTTCAATTCCTTATTCCGACACTGGTAGTAAAACAAAGGATTCAACAACCATATCATACATAGGTCAGATAGGGATGTCAATTGCTTATACCTGGCCATTAAAGGGGACACCAATATTTTCAAGATTATCCGGCTACTATTTATTTGATAACAAGGGCAGAGATGCGATTGCATGGAATTTCTATTCATTATTAACTGTAAATGATAAATTTTGGATTCATTTTAGTTATTCTTACAAAGGTGCTTTGCCATGGGCGTTTAATAGTGAAGAGATATACTATAATACTTACAACACTGTCAAATCAAGAACTTCACTAACGATACAGTTTATGCCATTAAAGCGGTTTTCACCAATGCTTACCTATCAGTATGAACAGGATTTAAGGGCAACTGATAATATAAAAGTAAAGTACAATTCAATTTACCTGACATTAAAATATAGACTATGATAAAATTAACCTTGATTGGTGTATTCATGTTCGCTGTAACAATCGTTCACTCTCAGGAGATTTCTGAAAAGCAGATATCAGCTTTTGAATCCAGTTATACAGCCGAAGCTTCAAAAGATTATGAAAAAGCTATTTCATATTTGAAAGCTCCTGGTATCTATAATGAACGATCCTATGAAACTAATTTACGGCTCGGATGGCTCCATTACAAAATGAAGGACTATTCAAATTCCGAAGCCTATTACAAGCTTGCTACTATTGCTAACCCTGCAAGTATAGAGGCATTGTTGGGTTTTGTTTATCCAACTTCAGCTGTCGAAAATTGGGCTGCAGTATTCGAAACTTATCAAAAAATCCTAACTATTGATCCTAATCATTCTCTTGTCAATTACCGGCTCGCATTAATGTACTATTATAAAAGGGATTATGCTAATGCTGAAAAACATTTGAAGAACGTGTTGGAACATTATCCCTTCGATTTCGATTGCCTTCTTTTAATGGCGCAAACCAAGGTGGCCAGCGGAAAAGTTTCAGAAGCGAAACCGTATTATCTGCGAGCAAAATTATATAACCCTTCAAATGAAGAAATAAAGAAAGCACTTGGCAAGTAATAATATTCTACTCTACGGAGTTTAATACAGTAATGGACAAAGATGCAAACATGACTAAAGTTCAGGCAAATGAAGCTATCGATTCTTTTACCTCAGCAGTAGTGACAACTCTTAAAAAAGGAGACAAGGTTACTCTTATTGGTTTCGGTACTTTTTCTGTAACGGCTCGTGCTGCCCGTAATGGTCGCAATCCTCAAACAGGAGCTACAATTAAAATCAAGGCTCGTAAGGTGCCGAAGTTCAAAGCAGGCAAAGACTTCTCTGAAAGTATCAATAAGAAGAAGTAATTGAGAGATTATTTATGCTATTCCGATATGTACTTGCATAAATATATGAGGCAGATTTGTGGCAGTTGTGTTTCATTTTGTTTCATCTTGATTCACATTAATTCGCCTCGTGCTATGACGATAACTAAGCCCGGAGTGAATTAGGCGTATATTAGCTGAATTTATATGAATAAATTTATATCCCAACGGAATCACGTTTGAAAACCCACTGAAATTCAGTGGGTTTTCTTTTTATATGTATTTTTAGCTCTTCTTGTAACCCGCGCAGTTTCAATTGCAAGGCTGTTCTAACCCAATACTATTGTTTTTGCTGCCATTTAGTTCTTGTTCAGCAAGTATGGCAAACGGGTTAATACTGCCGGTATAGTCAGAATTTATGGCAAATGGCAAAAAACCCCGTTCTTCAAAAATTTTGAAAAACAGAGGGAGATCAGCTTTGTAAGTTTCATAAACCTTTTTGTACTTAGCCTTTATCGCGTCAACTGGATGATTAAGCATTATGTATTCAATTTCGCGAAAAAACCTTAAGTCTTCATCAATTCTAATAAAGGTGTCTGTATCAGTAAGAAGACTGATGTCAATCGGCAAAACCCCTCTAGTGGCTGAATAAAGATTTTTTAATGATTGGCACAACAATATAAATTCATACTTCTCAGAAAAAGGAACTTTGTCAAAAACAATGATTTCGTCTGATATCCGTTTGTCAACATAAAGTCCAAAGCCTTCCAATGTTCCTTCATCTTTGTATGCGTCAATAAGAGCTAAACCATAATATGCTTGAATATTCGACATCCTGGTAAAGTTGAATTCACCAAAAGTCAAAATACCTTTGAAATAAATATTGATTTCTGAGAGTCTATAGAAAAGAATTTGTGCGTATTCAACTAAATATGTGCAGTAATAATCTGTAGTTCGTCCATCATCTTTATTAAAAACCAAAATCGTGTCAGAAAAGACAACTGTATGTAATGCAAATTGTTTATGAACCTTTAAAGAATCAAAAATTGAAAATATTCTGTCAATCTTGTTAGAATTTGTTCTTACAAGGGTTTCAAAACCTAATATGTCGATATACAAAAACGCTCGGTTCATAAATGGCCGCTAATATTTTGACAATACCTTTGTTATACGGCTGTTTTTCTAAACGTCCTTTTCTATTTGTTCATACGTTAATATTCTACTTGAAAGCCTGTCAACCATATCATTCGGAAAACCAACTTTCGCTATTTTTAAGTGAGCTATCAATGGATTGATATCATTATCCCTTTCAACAATCAAATACTTAATATCGTCTGGTTGAAAATGCAACTTTATATGACTTACTTTTTGATTAAATCTTGATTTCTGTTGTGGGGTTCTTATTTGGTCAATAGATACAAATGATAAAATGCCGTCTGATATAGGCGGGACAAATCTCCACTCTCTTTCATTTGCGAATACATAATTAGGAGTGGGCTCTTTACCAGGTCTTATTAAGTCTCCCTTGTAGTTTTTTATATATCGCAATGTGTTAATTGTATTGTTATATGCGGCTTCATACTTGCCAGTGATATCGTCTGTTTTGCTTACTAATTTGAAAAAATCTTCGATTCCTTTCATAAAATTTTCTGTAAACAGGCTCTTATCACTGGCGTACATGACTGGATTTAGTCCTTTGTTTATTGCCCAATCCTTTGTCATTCCGATACCAAATTTCCCATAAGTGCCAATATTTTCTTTCAATTCAGAAAGTCTTAAATCACTAAATGAAACCATTGGAACGGCAAACTCCATGATTTTGGCACCACCTAAAATACGCTCTCTTGCATATGAAGCCTTGAAAGTGTTGTTTAAAATGGCATATAAACTTTGTCTAGTGGTAAAGTGGAACAGTATGTTGGGATAATGTGCCATGTATGTCTGTCTATTATTGCTTGTTGCTTTAACTGGCCAAAGAATGTGTTACGTCCCACAACCACGAAGTATTTGCCCATCGAAAAATACAACAATAATTTCAAACGCTTCAAAAACCAGTTCGATATCCCTCTCATGTTTCCCGCCCCAGCGAAGTGCCCTTTTCAGAGACTCCGGCAATCAAGGTCAATAGTAGAAATATATTTTAAGAGCAAAGAACTGCTAAATCGATAAAAACCTGGTTCAAGATTTGTCCCGGGAATCACGTTTAGAAACAAAGCCTCCTTTTCGGGGGCTTTGTTGTTTTTAGCAAGCGAGACGCTTGCAAAATGGCAGGACCAAGCTGGGACTGGACTAGCGAGGGATTCTGTGCTTCGCGAAATTGATAATAAAACATTTACTACATTGGGTTCGATTAGTTTATCGAAATCCCATGGAATATACCTAAATGTTTAGTAAAGGCATAGTTTATATCACTCGCTTAGGATGCAGGGTTGAATTCAGAGAAGCGGAAAACAAGCATATCATTCTGTCCAATATAATGAATATTGTACTTGCGCTCGCAATGGTAGGCTGGATCATTTTAGCGCTCATTTGCTATCCGGCTTTTAACTATAACCTTGACGTTTTTCTTTTTACCACCGCTACCTGTGCTGTGTCATTTTATTTCAATTATCTAGGGCGCTTTTTATTCTCTAAAGTCTTTGTCCTTATTACCTATGATCTGGCCATGTCTGTTCATTTGATGCTCCTGGGCACAACATACGGCCATCAGTTTTTGTTTATTCCGCCTACGGTAATATCATTCTTTTTATTCAAAAAAAAACGAAGGCGTTCTTAAATACTCGTTATTCCTGTTAAACGCAATTCTCTTTTTTTATTTCGACCTTTTGTATAGCAATAACAGGGCAATAGTAACATTACAGCCGCCATATGCCGAGGTAATGCATATTGCAACCCACATCACTATTTTCGGCGCTATCACCTTGATCACATTGTTTGCGTCGCTCTACACTAACCGTGTAGAAACAAGCCTCGAATTTGAACACAAGCGCTCCGAAGACCTCCTGTTCAACATATTGCCCAGATCCGTAGCAGACCGGTTGATAGAAGATCATAAAAACATCGCTGACAGCTTTGAAAATGTGTCCGTACTCTTTGCAGATATTGTGGGATTCACGAGTATGACATCAAAGATCTCACCGGAAAACCTTGTTTCAATGCTGAACAATATTTTTACAAAGCTGGATGACCTGGCGCAGAAGTATGGTCTGGAAAAGATCAAAACGATTGGCGACTGTTATATGGTGGCGTCCGGCTTGCCCGAAAAAAATGCCGATCATGCCATTCACATCACCAATTTTGCTCTGGACATGCTTGACGTGATGGCACTAATGAATATCGGCAAAGAAGAGCCCATAATATTGAGAATTGGTATTAATTCCGGGCCCGTAGTTGCAGGCGTCATCGGGAAAAAGAAATTTATCTATGATCTATGGGGCGATACAGTGAATGTAGCATCCAGGATGGAGACCAACGGCATTGCCGGCCAGATACAAATAACAGAGGCTACCTTTAACCTCGTGAGCGGTCACTTTGAGATCATCGAAAGAGGCGAAATAAATATCAAGGGCAAGGGCATGTTACCTACGTTTATAGTGAGTGGCAGGAAATAACTACCCCTGCTAAAAAGTAGCTACATACATCTGGTTGTTCGTAAATGGAAGCGAAAGGGAACTTACCGTGGTCTTAGTCCCATCGCTATAGCTAACCACCAAGTTGGAATTGGGATAAGCCAGGTAGTAACCAAGCCCATAGGTTTGGCCGTTGTTAGGGATAGTGGCAGTTACGCCAAGCATACCCACTGCCAGTTCATTATTCACTATGTAATTAGTGATGCTCAAACTATGATTATTCACAATATTCAGGTAAAAATAGCTTGCACCTACATTCAGCGTATTGGTAGTTGTACCAGTCACAGGGAAATTATCATTGATCTGCCAGTATATGGTCTCGCCCACTACGCCATAACCGGTAATTACACCAAGCGGAGTAGAACCTGAAGTGTAGGCAACACCCGAAGCAATAGTGCCGTAATACCCTTTAACTGAAACACTCCCGCCCACAGGTATCGTCTGGGTCACGCCATTTATCACGAGTGTGATGGGCGTAAATGTATTATTCACATATGCCACGCTAGTGGTAGTTGCAGTCTGGCAATTTGCGCCGGTATAACCCGTTGGGCACGTGCATGAACCGTTGTTGCATGTGCCGCCGTTCTGGCACACAACGCCATTGCATTTAGATTTATTGCAAGATGTATAAATTACAGTGCTGCAAAAACCAATGGTCATCAGCAAAGCGAAAATAATAGCCTTTATCTTTTTCATGGTTGTATTATTGATTATGTTTTACGGGTCATAAATATAGATGATTTTTTTAGAATTGTCAAGGATTATTTCTAATTGCCGTCATGTGCAAACCTTTAAAAACAACAAATTGTAATCACTGGATGCTGATTTGAGCGGCTTTCTATTTATCGGTTATTTTCTCCAGTCTGCTGAAAGGAAAAAACTTCCGGACTTCTGTCACCGGAACGTTACCAAACTTCCAGCGCGCTTTGAAAGAGCTAATCAATAAACTGGTAAATCTGATCTCAGTGCCGTTCTTAAAAAGAATCTTATACACCTGGAAAGAAAACCATGAGGGGCCTCTTGAGCCGCCGGTACACGCATAAACGGTCAAACGGTCTATATCTTCTTTGCTGTATTCTTTATAACTGCGTCTGGTTCCAAAAAGAAATTTATTCTGCCCTTCAGAGACTTTTAGAAAAAGGCTCCTGCTTTGAAGAAAATAATTAATGAAAAGCAACCAGTTGATACCGCAGAAGAATAGCCATACAAAGAATGTAAATACAAACAACGGAGTACCTATACACAAGACAAGCAATAATGTAAATGGTACAGTAAGAATAATGGTAAAAAGCATAAACTTCAGTATGCGGAGGCCAGTCACTTTGTAAATAAAATCCTTTGAAACAAAGTGCTTCTTTATACCCAGATCATATTCCCTGCTAAGATCGGCTTGGATATCCTTTCCATTAAAGAAATTATCTGCAATTGCAAGCGCTTCCTCTATGGTTGCAACTATCCGTATAAAATACTTACCTGAATTGGTATAGAGGTAAAGACAATAACGGCTATGAAAATAGTTTCCGATCTTCAGATAATTCGCAGAGCCATCCTCAATGACCATGCCAGCGGCGGCTAAGCCTACAGATGTTACCGCACATTCTTCTTCCCAAGGATAGTTTTTTATCAGTGCATTCGTTTCCTCCAGCGAGCGGGCAGCAACATCTGAAAACTCTCCGGTTTCATATCCCTGGTAGTGCAGCTTTGATATCAGTGTAAGCATTAACGAAGTATTCTGATTGAAAATTACGCGTTTCCAGACGAAGCAATAACTTTATTACTCCTACTTCCCCACACCTTCTCCCCACACCAAGCGTTCCAACTGCTCGCGGGTAATGATGCTGGCCCTGTAAGAGCCTTCTTTCATATTGTTGTCCAGCGTTGCGCCGTCCTTTGTCCACTGACTGGTTGACGCGTCCCATTTTTCAGGCTGTGCGCTCCACAGTATCTGTTTATTCCTGTTCACGATGAACAGCTTGCCGCAAGTACCGCCCATGCACACAAATAATTCTTTGCCGGGCAACTCCAGGATATTGCCCCCAAAACCAAAAGAGCCCATTTTGCTCCTGGTGACACCGGAATCCAGGGGACAATCAAATTCCCATATCTTCTCCAGGGTGTCGGTACCCGGCGGAGGCTGTTTCAGCATTAAGATCGTTGGCATTCCCGCACGGTGGCAGATATTGTTATTGAACAGGCACAGGCTGCCATCGTCCAGCACCCGGCAGCTATGCTGCCCGCAAAACATACCGTTTACCAGGTGCCGATCACGGTCTATACCCTGCCCCGGCACATATAACTTGCCGTAAGTATGCAGCACCTTCTTCCCCGGATAAGATACCTCGATAACCCTGTTTATATCCCGAAAACTGATGTACATGGTTTTAGCCTGTTCATCAAGATAAAACGCATTGGCATGAGTATCATTTACATCAAACATGCCGTTAGGCAGCATTCTTGTGGCCAGGTCGGATGTTTTAAAATAATCAGCGCCGCTCCATTGCCACACTATATTCCCCCTGCTGTCATACTCCGAAACAGTACCGAAGACCATCTTCTGGTAATACCGGTTATCCTCTACCTTTATTTTATCCGCATAAGACCGATAGACAATGCTGTCAGGGGCCCGTGGCAGTTGCCAGTAAGGCTGCTCAAACCCCATCACCATATAGTGGCCGTTGGCAATACGTGTAAAATCATGATGATAGCCATGATCTGCAGATGTGATGCTCATGCTTATGCCACTGTTATCGGGGCCTTGCCATAAAACATCACCAGTACTGTAATCAAGCTCATAAATTCTTCCGTTTACTATGGAAGTTATCTTTCCAAAAGGGCTGGCCTTTAGATCGCGCAGGTGAATGGACGCCGGATCATTATTTTCTATTTTGGGAAAGAACCACACAGGGTTGCCGCTCATGTCATAAAGCACCTTATTACAATCCACGAAAACGTAGTCGCTCGTATAATTCTCAGAGGCAAGCGTGATGCGCATCCGCACGCTGTCAGGGTTCACATCGGGAGCTATCATCGTACTGAAATGGTACAGCTCACTTTTGTCTGTCCGGTTTGCGCTCCACTCATAAGTAATACGCCAGGTATATTGTTTTCCAAAGTCCGGAACTTCAGCTACGATCTTGTTATACCTGCTGTTAGCAGTCACCGCAATATGCGCCTTAAACTCCTGCTCTGTATTATAATTTCCTGTGGCGATCTCTAATTTGTAATTGTAAACCTGCTCTCTGCTGGCAAAACGAAAACCTATTATCCGGTAATTAAGTTTGCTGCCTTCTTCAGGGGTTGTTTTGGCACCCAACAATAACGAATTGAACAGCAATAAAAAAACAAGGAAAGGAAATTTATACATCTCAATGCTGTTGTTTGCTATTTTCCTTCGTATCCTTATTCTTTGGGTTTATTGGCCGTGGCGCGGCTGTATTCATCCCGGGAATATTCAGACCTGTTTTGGTTTTGGTATAACCCTTTAAGCTGAACAAAGATTCATTTACATCCTTCTTTTCTGCTTTTACAAGGTCCATCTGTATCTTATTGCCGCCCCCACTATTTGATAACAGGCGAACGATACAACCTTCAACACCCTTCCCCTTCAGCGCATCAAAAACATCTGCCCCTTCCAGGAAGCTGCTTTTTACCGATGCATATTTCGCCCATCCCGCAATATCTTTCGTAAGCCAAATTTCCCGTTCCATTTTAGCGCTGCTATCCTTTATTATTACATGGGTGCAGTTATAATTATCTATCTTTTCTTTCCCTACTATCTTTATTTCGTAGCTGGCACCACCGGATCTTTGATCGCGCTTCGCAGCTTTCGCCTCCGAGTAGGTCTTATCTTTCTCATTGAGCATATATGTGCTGTCAGGGTTGCGTTTCAGTGCCAGCGACACAGTGCTTATGGGGCGAGGCATAGCCGGGCTTACTACTTTCGTTTCCGAACGGGTGTTGCCATCGCAAGAATACGCTTTACAGGTACCTGAAAATCTGTCGCCGGTCATCTTAAATTCCATATACAATCCTTCTTTTGCGATTGCGTTTACTGCGGCAAACAGCAGCATTGCGATAAACAGTAAGTTTCTTTTCATTGGTTCCATTTTTTTGGCAAATAATGTGGCTGGCAAATGTACAAAATCAGCCGTCATTTGCCCCCAGGTATTCCTCCTTTGAAAAACCCTGTGCGGCACAGCCTGCCAAAGTATCGTTGCATCAGTGTTGTTGCTGCTGGTATTTTTCTTTCATTTCCTGAATATATTTTTGTCTTTCTTCAGGTGTCATTTTTTGTATTTGCCCTGCATCCACCCCATCATAAGCCGGCCGCTGCGAAGTTGCTGTCTTTGTGTAACCACTAAGGCTGAAAATGGACTCATCAATATCTTTTTTCTCTGCTTTTACGAGATCCATCTGCATCATACCGCCATTTGTCCCTTCAGTTGTCAAGCGGATAATACAACCCTCCGCACCTTTCGCTTTCAGGGCGTCATAAAGCCTTGAACCGGCCAGGTAAGCATTCCTGATCGAAATATAATTTGCCCATCCCGCAACATCTTTAGAAACCCAAATATCCCGTTCACGCTGGGAAGCGCCGCTGCGCACTTTTACATGTATGCAGCTGTAATTGTTTATCTGTTCCTTCCCAACTATGGTTACCTCATACTCGCCTTCTTCGCCCTTGCGAATATCGTTCTTCCCCGTTTGCCGCTCAGTGTAAGTCTTATCCTCTTCATTAAGTGTATAGATAATATCCGGGGCATCCTTCAGCATCAGCGAAACCGACGTCATCGGAGTTTTCATCATCGGGTTGATAAAACTCGTTTCGGAGCGGGTATTCCCATTGCATGAATATGATTTGCTTGTACCCGAGATTTTACCTCCCGTCATCTTAAATTCAAGATACATACCCTCCCGGGCAAACGCATTTGCAGCGAACAATGCAAACGCGGCAATAAACAGCAGGCTTTTTTTCATGTATATCGTTTTTCAGTGAAGATGACAAAATAGATCAATTTCATTTAGGCGAAAGTATTGCTATCAAATATACAAAACCGATCAATGATTGCACCGGACTGTAATGGTCCTAAAAGCCATATTTTTTTCGTTATGGGTATTTTTCTGAAATTACCTTTGCCTAGTAAAAAATTCCTGTATGAAATACCAAAATGCAGCTGCCTACTTCGCTGACCAGCCAGAAGGTATAAGAGAACTGCTCGAACTCATTCACGCGACAATTAAAAAGGCGGCACCGCTGGCCGAGGAAACGATCAGTTACGGTATGCCGGCTTTCAAACAAAATGGTATGCTGGTTTGGTATGCAGCCCACTCAAAGCATATTGGTTTTTATCCAAGAGTTTCAGCAATGGAGGCTTTTAAAGATGACCTCTCAAAATACAAAGTTTCAAAAGGCGCTGTTCAATTTCCGTTAAATAAGCCGCTGCCCATTGCGCTGATAACTAAAATTGTTAAGTTCAGAGTTGCTGAGAATTTGCAAAAAGCCGGGCTAAAGAAGAAGCTATAGGATTGCTGCTTTTGAGCCATGTGGTATGAAATTGGTGGCGTAAGTTTGTTTGACGAAAAAAACTGAAAAGCTATGCAAAAGATAACTCCGTTCTTATGGTTTAACGACAATGCCGAAGAGGCAGTGAATTATTATCTCTCTGTTTTTAGAGACGGGAAAATAGGTACCGTTACCCGTTACAGCGATGCTGGCCCCGGCCCGAAAGGTTCTGTAATGGTGGCAACATTTACTTTGTTTGGCCAGGAGTACATAGCCCTGAATGGCGGCCCGATATTCAAATTCACTGAAGCAATATCGTTTGTGGTGAATTGCGAAACGCAGGAAGAAACAGATGAGTTGTGGGAAAAACTGTCGGCAGGCGGTGAGAAGAGCAGGTGCGGGTGGCTGAAAGATAAATTCGGTGTATCGTGGCAAATTGTTCCCACAGCCCTGCCCAGGCTTATGAGCGACCCAGATCCGGCCAAAGCGAAAAGAGTAGCTATGGCAATGATGAAAATGGATAAGATCGACATTGCAGCTTTGCAGGCGGCTTATGATGCGGAATAATTTACCGGCATATTTTTCCAACACCGGCTATAGTATCTTTGCCGGCATTTATGAACGAAACAGGCCACCGTTACTTTATCATCAATAAGCCATACAACATGGTTTCCCAGTTCATTAGCCCTGATAATGTGGGGCTGCTGGGGGATCTTGATTTCGAGTTTCCGGAAGGCATACACGCCATTGGGAGGTTAGATAATTTATCGGAGGGACTGCTGATACTGACTACAAACAAGAGCGTCACCAAATTATTATTCCAAGGCAAGGTGCCGCACAAGCGCACCTACCTGGTAAAGGTAAGGAACGAGGTAACCCCCGAAAGTATCGAGGCTTTAAGAACGGGTATAAATATCCGCATCAGGGGCGGGGGGTATTGGGTCACCACGCCCTGCGAGGCCGAGCTGGTGCCAATGCCTGAAGGGTTGTTTTCGAATAAACGGGAGCAAAAAGAATATGGCCCACATTCCTGGCTCACGATCACATTAACAGAAGGCAAGTTTCACCAGGTACGTAAAATGGTAGAAGCGCTCCGGCACCGCTGCACACGGCTCATTCGCCTGTCTATAGAAGACCTGGAACTTGGCGACCTGCAGCCGGGCTGCGTAAGGGAAATTGATGAAGAAATATTTTTTGCGCAGTTGAAGATAGACAACTGGCGGGCCGCCGGGAGTTAATAAACCTCTTTTCGGTCGGTCTTTATCTAAAAACGTCCTCCATAGGAGTCCTTTCACCGGTATCATTCTTTTTTGCTTCATCATACAAACGAATATCCTCAAGCTCATCCATAATACTATTAAACTCATTGACAGGAAGAACCTCAAGTTTTGCGCCGGCAGTGTCCGTAATATATTGTGGGTGTATTGCTACAATAGCTTATATTTTTTGCTGAAACATCTATTACATAAGTACAAAATTGCTGTTACATGCAAAAAAAAGCCTCTTTGCGGGAGGCTCTTTGTTCGTGTTTGGATAGGGTTTAAGTTGCGTCGAAAAAGGTATAAAAGCGGTTTATTTTGTTAGTTTATATCCAAGCGTTAACCGGAAATAGGGCATAGCAAGCGGTGCATTCGTATTCACACCAGCTTCGTAATTGGGTTTCACCATCGCCTGCTGTACCAAGGCGTCAAACAGCCAGCGTTTTTTATATTCATAGCTGAAGCCAAGCATGTAACCCATCCTGAATAAGTCGCCTTTTTGCGCGGGGTACGATGGCCCAGCATATTGCGATATAGGCGTGCCGGGCAAATGCAGATTTGCAGGATTTGGCTGCGTTGCTGCGCTGCCGGCAGGTAATATGGTGATCGTATGGAAAATGCCGGTATAATTGCCGGTATTTTCTTTAATGCTTGTGTACTTGCTGAATACAGAATTTACCCCACCATAAACAGACAAACCCTTGCCGATCTTATATTGCAATAGCAGCGGCAGCTCCACCTCCACATAAGTACCGCCTGTGCTGTACGATTTTACGATCGAATCATAGGCATAATTATATTTCCGAAGCGTATCTCTGATAACTACAGAGCTAGCACCCACCGGCACTACAAAGTACACTGCACCGCTGTCTGTTTCAGTAAGGCGCCCTTTGCTATTATCATTATAGCTTTTTGTATCACCTACCTGTTCACCGTTTACATGCGATACCTTAACAGATGGCTGAGTAAGCAGGGAGAACTTATCGTTAAGGTTATACTGCAAATATGGCGATACCACCAGCTTGTTGGCTGCCCTTGCATTGAATCCTGTTTCCACTCCGCCCTTTAGCCCTGCTTCAAACTTCCTGGCGAATAAGCTATGTTTAGCTGTGCTATCGGTCGTTGCATTCCTGGTTGCTTCGGGTGTTGCATTCTTTTCCTTTTCAGTATCAGCATCATTTTTGAAAGTGCTGGGGAGCAATTCATAGTAAGCATCGGCAAGTGGTTGCTGCGCTTCAAAATTGTTCACTTTCAGGTTGTCAATAACTATATTCTCCTGTTCCAGAGTGCGCTTGCTAAGGCTGCTACTGTAAGTATTCACCGGGGGCACCGCCGGAACCGGAGCCGCAGACTTGCGTGTATTTGTTTTTCTGGTTGTCTCTTTTTTAGCGAGCTTAGTGTCATTCTTCACCGAAGGTTTATCAATAGCCGCTGTAGCGTTATCCTGTTTGGGTTTTTCAACCGTTTCTTTTTTTACCGGCTTATTATCATCCTTTACTGATGGCTGCTCGCTTACGGCAGCAGTTTTGTTTTCTTTCCTGGCTTCGTAAGCTGGCTTAGATTGTTTTTGCGGTTGCTTTACAGATGCCGAAGGCTTTGTTGCTGTAGCGATATTACCGGTGGCTTTTTCTTCTTTAGCTATTGGCTGCGGCTTGCCGGCCTTATTGTTTCCGGCAACTACTGTGTTGCCCGGCGCCAGCGCCTTATTATTCTTAGCTAGCTTATTGCCGGTGGCCGCTTCATTCTTTTTGGCGGCAACTTTCGCAGCTCCTGTTTTTGCAGCTTGTTTTGCAGGCATTTTTATTTCGCTCTTGCTGCTTGCTGCATAACTGCCGGTTGATTGCTTTGTATCATTATGGTTCGCTTTTGCTTTTCCGGCAGGCACTGTAGCAGCGGCGGCCACAGGAATCGAGTTCACCCGAACTTCTTCTTTCACCTTATTACCTGCTAACCTATGCGACGCTTTATGCGTGGCCGCCTTATGTGTGGCTACTTGCATAGCAGATTCTACTGGCGCAGTGGCCGCATCCTGGGCCAGGCCCATCTTTTTTACGGGTGTGTTATTGGCCGTTACAGCATTACCTGATGCCATTTTTTTGTCCGGCACAGGTACTGTGTTAGGCTGTGGTTTAGCTGCCGCAACGACTTTTTTCGGCTCACTGGCGGTAACATCGGTATGTTTTCGCACGGGGCTGTTTACGGCTGCTATTTCCGCTGGGATAGCGGCCATAACAGGTGTGGCAGGTTTTTTAGCTGTTTTGCGAGAGGTCATTGCATTACTCTTAGATGAGGCGATCGCCTCATTCAGAGCTGATGTGTGCGCATTGGTATTCCGTGCTATACCCGTATTGGCAGTCCTGTTTTTGCGCGACTGTGTTCTGTGCGCAGCATTAGCTTTATATATATCTGGAGTGTTGTCTCTGTCACCATCTATATCATAATGGGCACCGTCTATTTCTTTTGCCTTGCTTGCCGTAACCGCAGCATAGCTGCCATAATTATTTTCGTGCACAGTTTGCACAGGGTCCGTTTCGGCCACACGGATATTATGCTGGCTCCTTGCCTGTGTGCTATATGCTACGCCTGAGCCATCCTGGCCGGGTGTTTCCTGATTTTTATGCGGGCTGTTGGTTCCTCCTACTATATACTGGTCGTCATCGGTATCTGCATACAGGTCATCGCTTGCTGCCTTCTTATTACCTGGCGCTGTGCTATGGTTTTCGTGGTGTTTCCTTGTCTGTGTTCTGTTAGCAACAGCTACACCTTCTTTATGATCATTGTTTTTTGTTGTGTTGTTATTTGCTTGCGCTTTATGGTGAACCTGTTTAGTATGGGTTGCTTTTTTTGCACTATTCGTGGTGTGGCTGGTATTTCCCGGCTTGCTGTTTACTGCGGCTACAGCAGTATTTTGAGGCAGTTCGGTCCCTGTGCCAATTGCTATTCCAGCCGGCTTGTTCGCATTGGCGGCCATCATCCATGCTATGGATGAGCCCAGCAATACGATAAACGATACGATACCTATGTACCAAAACCAGCGATACGGGTACACCCGCCGCTTATTATCGGCCTGCAGCCTTTTCTCAAGCGCATCCCACACCATGGGAGGCGGAGCCTCGGTGTAGCCACCCAGCTCTTCCTTGAAAAGGTCATCAATGTTGTTCATGTTCTTTTCCATCTTTTCACAATTTCTACAGAATAAAATTTATTTTCTCTTTCAATCTTCTCCGGGCATCGTTCAGATACCATCTGCTGTTACTCTCCGTCAGGTTTAATAGTGTTGCAATCTCTTTGTGCGAATAATTCTCAAAAACATACAGGTTAAATACCGCCCTTTGTGCATCGGGTATTGTCTGTACGATGTTCAATAATTCCTTATGCGAAAGTCTTTCTACCGATTCACTGTTAATGAACGCATCCTCCTCCTGTACTTCTTTGTTCGCTTTGCTCTCTTTGATATTTTTCCTTAAGTGATCCGTTACCGTATTTACCACTATTCTCCTGATCCATCCTTCAAACACGCCCTGGAAGTTGTATTGGTCCAGCTTGGTGAGTATTTTGTAGAAAGAATCGTTCAGCACTTCCTGGGCGGCAAACTCATCATTGTATAAATACCTTTTGATGACGCCATAAGCCGCGGGGGCAAACAGGTCATACAATTTTTTCTGGGCACTGGGAGATTTGGCAATACAATCCCGGATCAGGATACTGAGCTCACTTTGCACAGGTAAGCACTTCTCCGAAAAGGAAACTCTGTTGTTGATATTTAATACTTCCGACAACGTATTATACAAATTTATCCCGTTTTACAGCCAAATAAACTTTCAGTTGTATTTAGATTGACGAGACTGGGCACACAAATGTTAGGACCGGGCAAAATTATTTTCCTAAATTACTAACATTTGTCCTAAAATCTTCGTCATATTATATAAGTGTGAAGGTAGCAGGCAAACGCATTAAATTTTAATTTCATTTGATTTTGGAAAATTAATCCTTTTGCTGCGTGAGGTAAGGCGATTGTTTAGTTATTTTTGTTATCCCATTTTTCAGACAAATAATTGTGCTATGAAAAGACTCATATCCTGTATATTATTGACTATAGGTATCGTCCGGCTTTTAGTTTACAATTTTGGCGGGTTAAAAATGATTGATTTTTCACTCTGTCACAGGTGATAACTGCATGAAGTTAAGCTGAGTTTTGAGATTCTGTTGTTGCAGTTGTCACCTGTGACAGAGTTGCC
>CAISPO010000067.1 GCA_903887415.1 uncultured Bacteroidota bacterium
CAGCCAATTGTATTTAGGGTAAAGCCTAAACCGCCTGACCTGCAAAAAGATATTTTCTGGAAAAACTCAACCTTGTTCCAGTAAAATCAGGCTTTCCCAAAGATATTTTGCCCTTTTTGAAAAAGTTCCGTATGTTCATGGAAGAGGATGTATATTGCCAGGCTTGCCCTCTTAAAATAGAGCCGGTCCATACTGATGACGATGTGCAGAAACACAGCGGAGGTATAAACCAGTGCATTCCAGGAGTGGTTAATAACCTCCCTGGTACTTTTATAGCTGCTCCATTTGTCAATGTCCGCCGGTAGCGTGTCTATCTTATACACTTCCTTATTGAGTACGTGTAGATTAAAAAAAAGTGAACATCGAAAACACAAGCAGGAAAACTATGGTCCATATGAATACCCTGCTCTTTGCATGCCCGAAATTATTCCAGTAGTGGGGAAATATGCGTACCCAACTCAGATGTGAGTCTCCCCATTTCCATTCCCACACAAAATCCTGGTATTCCACATCCAGGATAGCCCAACTGTCCTCTTGCCCACGCGCCAGGAAATTTTTCAGGAGATCCTGGTAAACAAGGTTCTTTTCTTCAAAACGGGCATTGAGGCTCCTGCTGGTATCGTCAGCAAAAACGAGTTTAAAATTTCTATAGTTTAGGTGAAATTTTGAAATATTAGAGTTAGTAAGGTTAATGTAATGAATGGCATTTCCGTTCATGTCGGCATCGGAAAGATTTATTTCGTTGGTAATGTTGTTGATATAAGAAAAATCCAAAGTGTCCGGTAAGTTCGTCTTGTTGAACGACATATATGCGTTCTCTTTCAAAACAGCATGATTGAAAACGAGCTTTGACCCCAGAAAAAATCGGTCACTATTGAACGATATCCTTGCATTTATGGTAGCGTTGCTGAAATTCACGGCAGATAACATACAGGTATCAATAGTGGTCTGGCCATCTATCCTGGAGTAGTCAAGGTCCAGTGCAGATCTGAACGTATCCTTAATAATTCGTGTAGTCCCTTCAAGCACTGCGTTTTCAAATGACATGCGCCCTGCCACCATGTTGTTCATGAAATCCAGGTCTTTAGAAAAATTATCGAAAGAAAAATCCACTTTCTTACCATTAAAGGCACAATGCTTAAATGCCACCCAAGTCAGGAATGCAGAATAGCTGGAAAAATCTGCAGTATCGTTAAATCGCACACTATCCGCATACAATGGGCTGTAAAAACTGGTCTGAACAAGCCTTACCGGGCTTTTGAACACTACTTTTGTGAGGCTCACAGCACCATGATACTCGGTTTTGTAAAAATTGGCAAAAGAATCGAAAACAGAATTATCAACCCTGAACTCTCCACGAAATGCAGCAAAATCAAAATTCACCCGCTTCCTGAACATACAGGAATCAAAGGTTAAATCATTTGTGAAATTCGTGCTGTGGTTTGCTTTAGAATCGAAATTGTAAAAAGAGACAATATCGTTAAAATCAATAGTGTCAAATTTTAGCTCTGTTTTAAATTGAATATCCGGCAGAAAAACTTTCTTTGTAAATACTGCATTGGAATAACCGGTATTATTAAAATTCCTTTGAGTCAAGCTATCCAATTCACGGCTATTCGCCTTTTTGCTTTTCGGATCGGCCTGGGCGATTGCCGTGTTGCATCCGGAAAAGTAAAAGATTAATAACGTAAAAAACGCGAGTTGCTTCAAGGCTTGCTATTTTATGTTTGGTTTAGGAACAAAACTGTAGGTAATGCTGCTGCCATTCCGCCTGATCTGTATAACACCCGACCGCAAAATGGTGTGGCTGTTATTGTTGCAACAAGTCCAGCTACAGTCGCTTTCACTCAATTTGAAGTATTTTGTTTCCCCTGGCCTTACGATCACGTTACCATCTGCCGTCGAGTTTATTACTATTGTACAGTTTGCATCACAGTTATCACTACGGATAAATTGCACCTTCTGTGTGAACCCTCTCAATTTATCATCAACCGATTGGCCGAAAGCCTCGCAGTGAAGCCCCGCCCCCAACACTACTACGTATAACATTTTCTTTAGCATAGCGTAAAATACTTAAAATTAAATAATAATACTTTTTATCGAAGATAATAACAAGTATAAACAATTCAAATCGTCATTGCCTGATTTTTAAACCCAGTCAAAATTGGCACAATTTTCAAAGGCATTTGTTGCATAAATTTGTAAAACGAAATATCAACATGAAAGCGATAGATCCGAACGACCGTAACTATGCCAGCATCAGCCCATCTGCGAAAGCTTTGCTGCTGATGAAGGGATTTACGAATATACCTTTTGCACGCCAGGCGGCAGAGATAATGACAGCGCCGGAGAAATTTGTTCCCGATTTCGACAAGGAAAGCTTTATCTTTTGTTTCAGGGTCGCACATATGGAGCTGAGATACTTGAGCATCGATCAACTGCTTTCTGACCTACCGCTAAAAAATATCATCGAATTGTGTTCCGGTTTCTCATTCCGCGGCCTTGCAATGGTAATGCAACACGATGTTCACTATATTGATACTGACCTTCCGGAAGTCATCGAAAAGAAAAATGAAACTATGTCCGGGTTGCAGCATGGGCTGTCTGAACAAAAAGGAAAACTTGAGTTACTTCCACTTAATGCACTGGATGAAAAAAGTTTCACTGAGGTTGTAAACCGTTTTCCGGAAGGGCCCGTAGCGATAGTGAATGAAGGCTTACTGATGTACCTGGGCTTGAAAGAAAAGGAACAGGTATGCGCTATCATTCATAAAATACTGGCGCAAAGAGGGGGATATTGGATAACTGCTGATATATACATTAAGATGCCGCCGCCGCCCGAGGCCTTCAAAATTGACGATGACTTTCAAAAATTCCTCGATGAACAACGGATTGACGATAATAAGTTCGATAGTTTTGAAGCTGCTGAAGCATTTTTCAAAGGGTGCGGTTTTGCAGTAGATAAAGAAGCTGAAATTGACTATAAAAATGCAAGCGCCTTACCCTATGTCATTAAGAAAATGCCTGCCGAATTTCAGCGGCCAACCGGCCAGCCTCCTAAAATACAGGCCACATGGCGGCTGAAGATCGCTGAAGGCTGAGATGAGTTCTTTACTTTATCTTCGTTGCATCTACCTGTTGCGGGTTCCCCATTTTACCAGATTGGTAATCGCTGATGCATTTCCTGATCTCTTCTTCTGTGTTCATCACAAAAGGCCCGTATGCAAACACCGGCTCGTTATGCGGCTTACCACCAAGCATTAGTATCTCTGCTTCACCTTCGCTGAAAATATTTACAAGGCTTTCGCCACGCTCTAGAAGGGCTACCTGGTTCTGCTCTATCTGCCTTCTGCCCTCGGTTTCTATTTTCCCCTTTATCACGTAGATGAAGGCGTTATGCTGCGGATCGGTAGGGATGCTGAGCTTTGCGCCTGCATTCAGATTGATATGAAAATAAAAGACGGGAAACAATGTTTCCACTTTTGACTTCGCGCCAAACAGCTCGCCCAGCACAACATTGGCCGAATAATGCGGCTCATTGATCTTCGCCATTTTCTCTGGGTGAAAGACTTCCGTTGCCGGTGCCAATTGTTTATACTTTGAAGGCATGTTCAGCCATATCTGAAAGCCATGATAAAGGCCGCCATCATCATAAAGGCCCTGCCCTGTTTCTTCCATATGTATCGCTCCCCTGCCCGATGTGAACATCATAAAGTCGCCCTTTGCTATTTGCAGGTCATAATTGAGGCTGTCACGGTGATGCCCGTTTCCAGAGAGGAAATAAGTAGTTGGGATGATACCTGCATGAGGATGGGCATCTACCCGCAGTGGCTTCTGCCTGGGGTCTATTTTTACCGGTCCAAACTCATCAAAGAAAACGTATGGCGAGACATAATCGTTGTGATCGCCGGCAAATGAGCGCAGTACCGGCAATGTACCAACCATTGTTTTGTTCGCGCTTATAACCTGGTAAATTTTTCTCCCCTTTCCATCCGTAAGGCCGGATGCTGCTTTCAGCAAATTAGGAAACGCAATTGATGCGCCTATGATCGCTGACCCTTTTATAAACTCACTGCGTTTCATGAAGTTCGTTTTATGCAGGTATTTCTAAAGCAGATTCGGTACCTATTTCTTCATATAGGTCTCACCGGTAAAGGTTATTTTACTGCCGTCTTCTGAAAGTGTCAGCGGCGTAACTCCAAACCCAAAATCCACCATTATCTTATTGCCTTTACCTGAAGTGACTGTGTAGCGTTTGTTGCCGCTCTCATCCCTTTTTTCGGTATAAGTATTCACGATGATAAAATCCTTGTCTTTATATATCTCTATCAAATGATTCGGGTCGTGAATATCCTTCCAATGCCCGAAAAATGCGGCCTTTACTTCAAGGGGGGTAGCCTTCACTTCGCTCGTTTGTGCATGAGACAGGCTGGAACCGCCAATCGATAAAAGGAAAACTAAAGCGGCAAGAATAATCGGAGTAGTAATTTTATCTTTCAAAATATTTGCTTTTAAAAATTGAGTAGTACAAAGTTATATTCTTTTCATTATTCCTTCACAAACTTCCTTACTCCATTTCCATTCACCTTCACAAAATAAACACCGGCAGGCAACCCTGAAACATCTATAGTCAGCAGTTGAAAATTACCTGTCGGCAGTTGGGTATATACAGTTTGTCCCAAAAGATCACAGATAACAACGGATCTTATTTGCTCACTAGCTCTGATATTTATCAGTGTACTGGTAGGGTTAGGATAAATTGCCAGGGTTTGCATGAGCGCTAATTGAGGTACGCCAAGCGCAACGGTATGGTCGGCTTTGGTGGTAGTCCAGATGCCCCTGCCGTAGGTTGCCGCCCAAAGCTGGTTAGTGGCATAGTTGATCTGCAGGTCTTCCACATGCACTGCTGGCAGGTTGGTATTGTATAACGCCCAGTGGGTCATAGTGGTGTCTTTGTAAAAAACCGCAACATCAGTGCCTACATATTGTGTGTGAGAATTGGTATCCACCACCATGCAGTTCACAGATATGTCCGGTAGTGTCCCTGTCTCATTGGTCCATGAGTGGGTTGTCAGGCTATAGCTCCACAGCTTAGGCATACCATACCACGTGCAGGTTACCCAGAAATGGTTCTCGTCCTGTGGATCAACAACCAGGTCTGAGATGTAGCTGCTGAACGGCGTTGTGATCGCCTGCCATGTGGTGCCAAAATCGGTTGTGTATTGTATATATGGCGTCCAGACCGTATAGTCATAGTAAGTTACATAGAGGTAGTTCTGATTCGTAGGCGCCATAACCAATCTGTCCACTTTGGAATTTGTGTCAAAAACAGGTGATATGGGCGCCCAGGTCAGCCCGCTGTTGTTTGTAAGATACACCTGCCCATAAGCCATAAGCATAGACGCAGTATCGGTGGGCAGCAGCAGATAAGGGGCTATCCAGCCACCTGTACCGTGAATGGTATCACTGATATTTGTCCACGTACTGCCTGCATCACGGGTTACAAAAGTAGCGCCGTATTGGTAGCTGGCGTACCATGTATTGGCAGGATCTGCATAATTGATCAGCGGCTGCATGCCATCGCCGCCCACAAGATCTGCAGAGGCGCCACCTTGTACAATTTTGGTGCCATTATCCTGCGCGCCTGCTATACAAAATGGCACATTATTATTTACCGCAAGCCTGTAAAATTCGGTAATGCCCAGGCCATTTGTGAGGTCATTCCACGGCTGGGTTACAGGGCCGTAATTCTTATAAATACCGCCATCGCAAGTCTCGAAAAGCGCACCTGTAAGCGGGTTATACGCCAGGCAATGTTTATCGGCATGAACGGTAGAAACGCCTGCCAGGCCGCCATACCATTGGTTAGCAAGTGCCCATGTGATGCCGCCATCCGCCGAGAAATAAGTATTGACACCGCCGATGGTCACTTCATTAGGATTGGCGGGGTTCATAGCGATACAGAGGTCGTACCATCCCTGGCCACCGCAACTGGTGGTAGGCAGGCTAAGCTCATAGCCCAGCAGATCGTGGGTACAAGAAGTGTCATCTGTATATAATGCGGTATAAGTAACGCCACTGTCTGATGATGTGTAAATTCCTTCAAGCCCGGATGCTTTGTTAGATACCAATGCTTTTACAATTGAAGGATCGGCAGGACAAACGGCAACATTTATGCGCTGTGCGTCACGGAAGGCCGTCACGGCACTCCATGTATTACCACCATCTGCAGAGCGCATGATCTGCGCCGAGGTGTCCGTGTACATAGTACCGTAAACTATAGCAGTATCTGCAGGGTTGTAGATGATCTGTTTAAAACTACCACTGTTAATATTTGTCCACGTAGCCCCGGCATTGCTGGTCTTGTAGAGCCCATTGGTGGACGCAAGCATCATGGAGGTAGTGTCCTGCGGATTGATGAGAACACAATGTGCGGCATAATATAAAGAAACGGGCCAGCTAAGCCCAGTGGCAGCCCAGGTAGCCCCGCCATCGTGGGATACGATAACACCGGAGCTGTAGGCATCTGATGCATCGCCATCACCTGTAGCCACATATATCGTGTTCCTGTTGACCGGATTTATTTTAATATCTGCCACCCCTAGCATAGGAAGGTTGCTATATAGCGGCGACCATGTATTGCCGCCATCCGTTGTTTTCCAGGCATTGCTGCCTGCGGCACCTATATAAAAAGTATTAGAATCAATAGGATCAAATGTTACGATGTTTATGCGCCCTAATCCCGAATACCCATGCGCACTGCTATCTGGCCCCTGGAATACCCAATTGCTGGGTATCGCCGTTGTGCGGGCATCCGCCCTGTTCCCTTGCTCACTTAGATATTGTTGCCAGTTGATGACAGTTTGCCCCGGTGGCACCATGTATCCATCCTTGTCCAGGTGCATCTTCCAGTAGTAGTTCCATACCTCGAACAAATGGTTTTTATCCTCGCGCTCTTCCCTTTCATTACCTGCCTGTTCTTGCTCATCGTTTGTTTTTGCAGCATACTCCCGATACCTGTTTAGTGCGTCTGCATACTTCACAAGCCCATTGTTGGTTGATGGCATCCATGGTTGTGCCTGCAATAAGTGCTGGGAGAAAATGTAAATGGTAAAAAGAAGAAGTTTTTTCATAAGCATGTGCTTAACGCAAATATATGGGAATATATAGAAAGACAGAGGAAGCGAGATTTCAGGTCACTCTGTTCAGCTACTATTCTGGCATGATTTTACCATAGCTATTGAAAACAAATACTATGTCACAAACCAGCCAGGACCGTAAGAAAGCTTACGATGAGCAGGACCAGGAAATCAACGACCTGCAGAAGAAATACAATGTAGATATGCAGGAGGTACTTAACGCAGTGATAGACTCGGATAACGATCTGGAGAAAGCAGAAGAATATCTGAAGAAAAGAACTGAAAAATAATACCGCAATTTATTTGAAAGGGGCTGCCCGAAACGGCGGCCTCATTTTGTTTTCTAGATCTTCAGAAGGCTTCCTGCTTACCTGCATTAGTTCACAACGCTTTCATATTTTGCTTGTAATTTCGCAGATAGCGGTTAAAGGAGAATTATGGAAATAGGAATTGATAGTTTTGCGGCTGCACGAGCAACCAACGAAAATGAAAACAACAGGCATGCCCTTGCCGAGTTACTGGAGCGGATGGAACTGGCAGATAAAGCCGGCCTCGATGTTTTCGGGATCGGAGAACACCACCGCAAAGAGTTCCTTGATTCTGCACCTACAATGATCCTTGCTGCTGCGGCTGCGAGAACAAAACGTATCCGCCTCACCAGCGCAGTTACCGTACTTAGTGCTGCCGACCCGGTAAGAGTATTCCAGAATTTCGCCACGCTTGACCTTATCTCCGGCGGGCGGGCAGAAATGGTGGTCGGCCGAGGTTCTTTTACCGAAGCCTTTCCTTTATTCGGCTATAACTTGCATGATTATGACGACCTCTTTTCCGAAAAATTAGATCTGCTTCTTGATATTCGCAATAATGAAACGGTTAGCTGGACTGGTAAGTTTCGCCCGGCTCTAAAAAATCAGGCTATATACCCACGGCCACTGCAAAACCCTTTCCCCGTTTGGTTGGGCGTGGGCGGCACTCCTGAGTCTTTTGTGAGGGCCGGTATGCTTGGCCTGCCCCTGATGGTGGCAATCATAGGTGGGGACACGCATAGGTTTCGCCCGTTGATAAACCTTTATAAGGAAGCTGGAAAAAAAGCGGGGTATGCACCCGAACAATTGAAGGTTGGCCTGCATTCTCTGGGCTATGTTGCCAACACCACAGAAGAAGCAGTTGCAGACTTTTACCCTGGCTATGCCGAAGTCTTTACAAGGATAGGGAAAGAGCGTGGCTGGCCACCAGTTACAAAGGCCCACTTTGATGCGCAAAACGGGCCAAGAGGTGCATTGCTCATCGGCGGCCCTGAAGAAATTGCTGAAAAGATAAAACGTCATAGCGAATCGCTGGGCGGCATTTCCAGGTTTAGTTTCCAGATGGATAATGCGGCATTATCCCACGAAAAGCTAATGCAGTCCATAAAATTGATCGGTGAAAAAGTGATGCCGTTGGTAAAGAGCTATGTGAAGTAAGAAAAAATGGACAACAAAAAATCAACCATCCCTCTTCAACCTTACTAAAAACGCACTGATAATTGATATGAGCAAACCCACAGGCAGCGGCTCTATATAAGCAAGAAGGCACATTGCCACAGGGCTTTTATAAAGCTCTTTCATTTGTTTCATTTCATCCATTATTTTATCGATATCAGCTGCAGAACCGCCCTTTGATTTCTTTTCAGCCACAGCGTAGGCCGCATATTGGTCCCAGAAACCTGGCAGCATAGTATGATACACAATAACCCAGGCGACAACATATAACACACACGATATTGCTGTGATCAGCATACCTATTGCGAAAGCCCTGCCATACTTTATCTCCCCTCCGCCTATGTTGTCCCTGTAGGCGATCATACCTGGATATATAACCGAAAATGCCAGCATCATGGAAATGTAACCCACGACCTCGCTGCCACCAAAATTCAAAATTTTTGATGCAATCGCCGCACCAGTCGCCAGCACAAGGGCTGCCGATATTGCGCCAGAGATTAGTCCGTACCTGAACACTATTTTTTTCATAGGTTTTATTTTTCAACAATTTACGCCCGCTAAACTATACAAACAATCCCAGGAAATACATGCAGCGATTTTATGCGCGAAAAAACATTATCTTTAATTCCTCTCTAACAGAGTAACACATACTTTATGGCAACCGCAAAGAAAACAGTAAAAAAAGCGATAAAAAAAACGGCTCCAAAAAAAGCTGAACCAAAGAAGGTTGCCATAAAAAAAGTTGCCGCCAAAAAAACAGCAGCAAAAAAGAAAAGCGCTGTCAAAAAATCAACTGTGATAAACATGGAGCGGCCCACTACCGTAAATGCTTACCTGACCTTCAACGGAAATTGCGAGGAAGCATTTAATCACTATAGGTCTGTATTTGGAAACGAGTTTGTTTATTTTGGCCGGTTTAAGGATGTACCCGGCGCAATGGAAGGAAACAGGGTTCAGGCCGCGGATGCCAACAAGATCATGCATGTGTCTTTACCCATAAGCAATGAAACCATGCTCATGGGCAGCGATACTTCTGAGACTATGGGGCACAATGTTACCGCCGGCAATAATTTTTCTATTTCCGTAGGCACCGGCAGCAAAAAAGAGGCTGACAGATTATTCACAGGCCTTTCTAAAGGCGGCAAGATAACAATGGCCATGAATAGTGCATTCTGGGGCTCCTACTTCGGTATGTTTACAGACAGGTTCGGAATTCAGTGGATGATCAGCTTTGTGCAAAACAACAATTAACGGCTTATGAGAATTGTTCACCTCGCTTTGCTTGTAATAGCGGTTATCATTGCATTTTACGGTTTATTTTGTGTTAAGCATAACAATAATGCTATTGTTATGACAGGCATATCTTTTATGGCCTTGGCCGGTATGATAAGAATGGTTTTTCTAAGAAAACAGATATGATCGCTTTACATCATTTTGTTTAGCCCGCCACCTCTACCGTTATAAGTAAGCAGTCATTTGAATACATTAAACCTTGCAGCCTCTTTTTATATGAACGTACTGTGGCAACGAAATCAGTTTTAATAAAATAAAAATATATTTTTCAAAAAGGCCCGTTAATATTTCCTTTTCTCATATCCTGCTATATCTTTATAGACCCCAAACTATTTTTATGAGGAAGGCATTTTTATATAAAGCCTCATACCGTGTGCTGTACGTTTTTTTCATTTGTTGCATAGCGGCGGGGGAATCTTATGGCCAGGATCACCAGCAACGACACATGACAATTTATGCCGATTCTGTAGCCGCTCCGAATAAAGACTCTGCTAAAATCTCATCCGCATCCAACAAAACAAACATTAAGAAAAGCGGGCAGGTAGAAATTAAGGAGATCTTTGCCGGAGGCGTTAATGAGCCTGAAGCGGCAGACAATAAAGATTCGGCCGCCGCTGGCGACATTTCTGCAGGCGGTAAAGAACCGAGCCCTATAACGACCGCAAATGCCACCCGCACCGCCGAAGCGCAGGAATATTATGAATCTATAGACCCGGTAATAAGTAAGTATGCCGACATGATAGAAGAAGATGCACATGACATCAACAATTACCCGTTGTACCGTTTCATTGATCGTTGGTATGGAGCACGCTACAAATACGGTGGCAATGATTCTACAGGCATTGATTGCTCGGCCTTCTCCCAAAAATTATATGATAAGGTTTATGGCACGGGCCTCGTTCGCACGGCAAGGGAGCAACGCAAAAGTGCGGAGCGAATAAAGGATTACGACGATGCCACTGAAGGCGACCTTGTTTTTTTCCGCATACACCGCATACGCATTTCTCATGTAGGTGTTTACCTCGCGAACGGTTACTTTGTACATGCATCCCGCTCTCACGGGGTGACAATAAGTAACC
The DNA here is from genome assembly GCA_903887415.1 of uncultured Bacteroidota bacterium. GTDB lineage: Bacteria > Bacteroidota > Bacteroidia > Chitinophagales > Chitinophagaceae > Nemorincola. Next base: position 10,993 of record CAISPO010000067.1, read on the forward strand.
TCAATACTCCATACTGGCACCGGCGGTATGCTGGCTGTGGCAGGATACAAAAGGGCGCAAAGGCTCCTTTCGAGTCAGACTATACAGTAAGCCCTACGGAATAGAATTATCAAACAAACGGCAATTAACGCAGGCTTGGTATTTTTGAGCACGGCAGTAATTGTTGCAGCAGTGTTGGTATTGGTGTTGTTCCTCGTTATTGTAAACGCTGCGTCGGCGGGAACGTCAATTATTGCCGGAAAACATGGACAGAACACGTTTTTTCCAATTAAGATTCCTGAATTTATAAGGGAAGGTGCCCAGGTAATTATCCGGGCAAAGTTCCCCGATCGTTTTATTATGTGTCCTGTCCAGGTTGTTTATTGCACGTATTGCCTCCCACAGATCCTTATAATCAACGCGTTTACCATCTTCAAAATAGCAGTTTTTGCCGCCATCATACATGCCGAACTTCATGCCCTTTCTGAGGTTATCAATAATCTTATTTTGCTGCGCAGTAAGCCCCATAACCCAAAATTACTTTTCTTCCGGTAAAATTACTCATGAATTATTTGTAATGAAAAAATTAAATCTGTGTAAACTGTTGATTTATTTGGAATCATACACCAGTCGCAGCTCATCCCTGAAGAGTTCACTATGCGTATCTGTGATCCTTCGCTCCACGAAACCTTCCCCGGTATATAGCCGGATCCGGTCAACATAGTTATGTACCATCATTTCAGCATCACCAAGGGTAATGGGGAATGACAAAAAAATACCTTCGGCGCCGCTGCCTGCCCATCGCCTGGCACCATCGCCTTTGCTGGTTGTTTTATATTCCGTATTATACAAGGTCACCACGTTGTCATCATCAAGCAAAAGCTGGAATTTTCCATTCCTGGGCACTACAAAAACATCGCCGCCCTGTATTATTTTCAGGTCCAGGTATAGCTTGCCGTTTATACTCGATATTCTGTAAAACGTATTCATGGTGCGGTGCAGGTTGCCCCGTTCAAACACCTGCCAGTAGCTGCATTTAATGACATCATGCGTAGAATCATCTACGTAGTCGAGTCCAAGCCTGTCCCAAAATTGCCCCTGCGCAAGGCTAACCACGGGCAGCAGGAAAATCAAAATAGGAAGCAATAAACGTTTCATCCGGGGAATTTGCGTAAATATAATCACGAACGAACGAAATATTATCATATTACGCCGTGGGAATAGCTCCATTTGTACCATTTTGTACGATAAGGATTATAATGTTGGTCGTACTGATGGTTTTTGTGTTTGTAGCGTGTATAATACTGTGGTGCACGGCAGCCATCTGCCGTAACAAGTACAACGAGTAATAACAGTATGATAAATAGTACTCGTTTCATAAGGCAGCCGGAGATGTTCACAAAATTACATTTTTTTTGCGCTTTCCGAAATGTAAACTGTGTATAACGTTTGAGCTTATTTTTCTGATTGTTTGCTAAGCCAAAGCACTTAAGTCGTTTTGCTACAATATATAATGAGGGGTACTATGATAATTTATGAAAAGTGAATATACTTATTAATGTATGATTTTATGCAAAATACAAATAAATATAATTATATTTACGTGATTTCATGAAGTTTATACAAACAAATTGTAACTTAGTTTCCCCAAAAAACATCACATGGAACAGATGATAGTGGAATACGACTATTACAGCGACAAAATACACCCACGCTGCCTGGCAGAATTTCAATCACGGGTGAAACATATATACAAAGACTACAGGGTTACTGTAATCTGCCAGGTGAAAGAACGTACCATAAACAAGCACACAAAGCTGCAGTTGTGGCTGCTGCACCCAGAGCTGCAGGAATGGCTGAATGACGCAGAATTAAAGGATGTAATACTGGATAACCTCAAAGAGAAATTTGAGTTCTGCGTAATTAATTACTAGTACTTTTCCATTCACACTTATGCGTCAAATAACTGTAGTTTGTTCAGGTTCCTGTACAGGCCTTCTTCTATAGTTATCAGTTCCTGGTGAGTACCGCTTTCTTTTACCTTACCGTCCTCCAGCACTACTATTACATCTGCATTGCGGATGGTGGAGAGCCGGTGGGCGATCACAAATGAGGTGCGGTTTTTCATCAGGTTTTGCAATGCCTCTTGTACCAAAGATTCCGACTCGGAATCGAGCGAGCTTGTGGCTTCATCGAGCAGCAGGATAACAGGATCTTTTAAGATAGCCCGGGCTATGGCCACCCGTTGCCGCTGGCCGCCGGAGAGCTTCACGCCGCGCTCCCCTACTATTGTTTCGTAGCCTTCCGGGAACCCCATTATAAAATCGTGTGCATTGGCTTTTCGTGCAGCAGCATGTATGTCTTCTAGGTCTGCGCCAGGCTTACCATAGGCGATATTTTCAAGGATAGTTCCTCCAAACAGCAATATGTCCTGCGGCACCAGCGCCATTTGCTTGCGCAGTTGTGTAAGGGGTATTGACGAAGCCTCTTTACCATCAAACAAAATACGGCCTTTGTCCGGCTCGTAAAACCGCAGCAACAGTGATGCCAATGTGCTCTTGCCTGCGCCGCTCGGCCCTACAATTGCTATCTGCTGACCGCTGCGGGCTTCTATGCTCACATCTTTTATTACCTCAATTTCTTTTCTGGACGGATAGCTGAAGCCAATATTTTCCAGCGAAACATTGCCATGAAGCCTGAATTTATCCTGTAGCTCAACAGCAGCTATCTCCACGTTTTCTGATGTTTCTTTCAGCAATTCCCGTACACGCTGTGTGGCGCCAAGTGTTTTCTGAAGTTGTGAATACAGTTCAGCAAAACCCGCCATAGTACCACCCACAAATGCGGTATAAACTACAAACGCAGTAAGATCGCCAAATGAGAGGTGGCCCTGCTGCATGAGGCCCGCGCCATACCAAACTACAAGCACTATAGCCCCAAACACACTAAACAGCATGAACGAAACGAAAATGCCCCTGAAACGCCCGTTGCTTATAGCGAGCTTTACCACATCGTTGATACTTTTGGTGTATCTTTTTATTTCGTACCACTCATTTGAAAACGCCTTTACATTGCTGATGCCCTGCAGTGTTTCCTGCACTATCGTGCCCGACTCAGCAAGCTGGTCCTGCGCCTGGCGCGACAGCTTGCGGATGAACTTGCCAAACACAAGCGCAATAACAATAATTACAGGCACTACAGATAACATAAGCAGCGTCATCTTTATGTTTATGTACATGATCATACCGATGCCAATTATAAGCACAAGTATGCCGCGCAGTATCTCCGCAAACACACTGGTTACCGCATCCTGTATTTGCGATACATCGGCGGTTATCCTGCTGGAAAGCTCCCCCACCCTGCGCTGTGCGAAAAAATCCATGGGCATAATGATCATGTGTCGGTAAATATCTGTGCGCATATCGGCTACAGTATGCTCGCCCACGTAGGTGAACAGATATATACGCAGGAAAGAAAAAACCATTTGCACAGCCAGTACGGCAATCATTATTAGGGCTATAGTGCCAGGCGCAAATGCAAAACGCCCGGTAAGATCTCCGTGTGCGCTGTCGATAAGTTTCTTTAGCAGGAACGGGAATGCCATCGTGGTGCCGCTGGAAAGGCCGATAAACACCAGCCCGGGAATAAACACATTATTATAGGGCCGGAGATACCGGAATATCACCATTGCCTCTTTAATCGAGTCCTTACTGATCTTCACCTTTGGTGATTCTTCCTTGTTCGTTTCTCTTGGTCTGGCCATTTTATAGTCGTAAGTCGTTAGTCATAAGTCGTAAGTGCGGAACCCCGCAAAGGTATCTGCCTGTGTGTTTCAAAATTTATTATTATCGGTAAATGTTTCTGTTTGGTCGGTGAATGGATGGATGCAATGCTGGAACAGCAGCGTTATTCCCGCTTCCTGTTTTTATAATCAATGATCCGTTGATTGCGTGCTTTATCCTCTGCGTCTTCTTCCTTTTCCTCTTTTTTTATTGCCTTTCTTAGCTGCCTTTTTGCCTTTCTCCCGTTGAGCCTGCGGTATTCTTTTTTCTCTCTTCTTTCCTCCTTGCGAACAGCACGGTCTTCAGCCTTTGTATAGCCCACCTGCGCATAAGTAGGAATAGCCCCTAACATAAAAAAGAAAATGATTATAAAAATGTACTTGTTCAATTTGAAATGATGCATTTATAATAACGTAAGCCATATGGTTCAGGCCATGAACAAATACTTTGTCTGCAAATTTAGGCAAAAGAGGCAATATATGCCGTGAAGGACTATGATAAAGAAACAGGCTGCCGGTAAAGGGCAGCCTGCTTATTAATATTTCCAGTTCTTTTATTAGCGACGATAACCGTGGCCATAGTGCCCGTGGCCGTAATATCCACGGCCATATCCATGACCATAGTAACCATGGCCGTAATATGGCCTGCCGTAATACCCTCCGCCTACTACCACCGGCACAGGCGGTACATATACGGGAGGCACATAAACACGGGGAACGGGAATGTAGGCCCTTACTACCGGGTGCGGCGCATACCAGCCGCCTCTGTGGTAACCTCTCCAGTGCTGTGCATTAGCTGAAGAACTAATACCTGCTGATAAAATAATTATCATTAAGGCGGTTGCAATCATTTTGAGTTTCATAACGTTTTGTTTTTGTTATACAAGATAGATGCAAACAGCCTGCCAAAGTTTAAACTAAAACGCAAAAACACCGCATCTTGATGTTTTTAACATATTGTTGCGTGGTTGCTAATTTTGCGGTCGTTTCTTATTTCAGCCGGTCTATTTTTTCATTCACTGTTGCGAGCTCCTCTTTCAGCAGGCTGCTTAGTTCTTCCAGAGCGTCGAGATTATCGTCAATGTCCTTATGGGAACAGGTGATCTTACGTTTTAGTTCACGTAACTTTTCTCTTGTTTCCGTGCCCTTTGCAGGCGCAAAAAGCACGCCGGCAACCATGCCTGCGGCAACTCCTGCGGCAACAGTATATAACACATTTTTAGCCTTGCCCATAACTTTGCTTTTTAAAATTTGATCTCCTCTATTTTACGGTTCACTTTACTGAGTTCTTTTTGCAGCGTTGACTTTATCTCTTCCAGCGATTCCCTGCCCTTATCAATGCCATCTGATACAGTCCCGGATAATTTCCGTGCGCGTTTCATCAGCTTTTTTCTTGTTTCTGCGCCTTCTTCGGGCGCTATAAGTACGCCGAGTGCAGCGCCAATGGCTACACAGGCTCCTATTCCTAATAATATTCTTGTTGTCTTGTTCATAACATATGGTTTAACGAGATTAAATTTGAATAGCAAAAGTAAAAAGCAATAACAGGCCGGATTATGACGTTGGTCATTAGCAGTTATGATTGCTATTACCTGCATACAAAGTCCATGCCGCCGCATAATTCGTTTTTTAGGTTTTATCTGTATTTTTCGCTCCATAATTCCTGCTGTTTATGAAATACATGATCGCCTTACTATTGTTGCTGCCCGGCAGCACACTGCTCGCGCAGCGCCATAACAATGTGCCGCCCACAGAGCAATTCAAGGTAACCGGGGCCATAAAAAAAGAAATGGACTTTACGATAAGCGACCTGCTGAAACATCCGCAGGATAATATAGGCGATGTGGTGGTGCGCAACCATCGCGGCGATGCCAGGGACACCGTGAAAGGGCTGAAGGGCATACTGCTGAAGACGCTGCTGGACAGCATAGAATTAAACGCGGATAAGCCCAAGGACTACAGCGAATTCTATATCTCACTTATCGCGTCTGATGGCTACAAGAATGTCTATTCGTGGAATGAACTGTTTAATACAGACGTAGGCAACCACGTTTATATCATCACAGAAATGAATGGCAAACCGATCACTCAAATGCAGCAGCGGATACTCGTGATGTCACTGGCAGATATTAATACTGGCAGGCGGCATTTAATTGCACTGGCTAAAGTGGAATTTAAAAAGGGGGATTGATCTGCTGCTAATCATGGGAGAAATAGGCATAAACAATCACCGTATCGCCATGAAGCGGTAATACCCTGCATATATCCGTCTTCTTTATTTTCGAATTTTTAGGTAAGTTCAGGTCTTTGAACATTGGATTATCAAGTGAATAATCGGAATCAAATTTGTAGGTGTTCGTGCTGTTCCAGAAATACTTCACTTGCCCCGGCTGTTTGTCTATAAGCGCCTGTTTACTGAACTTCATAGCCAGTATCTGTCCTTTATATTTTTTTTCATTAGCCGTAAGCAGTTGAAATGATACTTCAATGGATTGGCTTGCCGCAGCGGACTGGGCAGGAGTTAATGCGAAGACCTGCACCTGGCAAAGCCCGGTACCGGAGCAAATTACGGCTCCTTGTGCAGATGTAGGGGCAGGTGACGAAGGAACAGTTGCTGCAGAGGGAGATGATGCCGATGATGCTGGCGATGTTGAAGCGCCCGGCCCCGGATGTGTGGCCATACTTTGGGTTAAAGAGTCGTTGTCGGGATTTCCAAACATAACATACCTGGAAACGATAGATCCTACTAATTGAGGAGAACAAGGGTTAGGGTCATTGTCTGGCGGACAGCAACAGCCAGCATAAATAATTGCTGCAAAAAGAAATAGGGATGCTACCCTGAATTTTTTGTTTTTCATAAAGAAATTTTTTATGGTTAAACTAATGATTATAAATGATTGATTTTTATTTTTTAGCTTTATTTAATTACAAGGTCTGAAACATTTTACAATTATTATAGTATTTTTAGTTTTATTTTTCTCTTTCAACTGCTCAATGACCACTCTCAATAGGAATGCTATTATCATCTGCCTCTTTTTATTGGGGTTTATGCACTCATTCGGGGCATTTGGCCAGAAACATGCGGGCTATACCGATTCGCTCAATACGGCGCTTAATAATGCGAAAACGGATACTGATAAAGTAAATATCCTGATGCTTTTATCAAAAAATACTCCTTGTTCAGACTCGACAAGTAAAATAAGATATGCCAATAGAGCACTACAACTTGCTACAGACATAAACTGGGAAAAAGGGATGGTTCTGGGCACTTGCAGGATCGGCAGAACATACGAAGAATGTGCCGGCAACACTGCGCTTGCAATTGTATATTTTCAGAAAGCGTTATCTATTGCCCAGGCATCTGAAGACACAATAAAGGAAGCGAACGTACTCAATTTTATCGCTGGTGCTTTTTGCCTAACTGCACAATATGCGGATGCGTTGCATTACTATTCAGAGGCGCTGGAACTAAATGCAGATCTGCACATAAATGTTGGCACACTTGCCAATATGGGAAAACTGTACAATAATGTAGGCGATTATCCCGCTGCACTTAGCTGCTATGATAGCTCGTTAAAAATCCTGGAGAAATCAGCCAGGACATCAAAAAAAAAACGATCTAAACGAAATTTCGCAAATGGCTGGGTTACTAACTACTGTTGGAGACATATACTTATCGATGTTACAATATGACAAAGCGCTGGAAAACTATAACAACGCAAAAAAAATAAATTTGCGGATAAAAAACAATTATTTAAACCTGCTGGCCCTGATTGGTATAGGTAAAGCCTATGAGCATAAAAAGGACGCGGTGAATGCAATCCTGAATTACCAGGAAGCGCTGGCAATTGCAAAGGAACCTAATGATGAATCAGAAATACTTAACCGGCTGGCAAATGTCTATTTGGAAAATGGCAACATGCCGCAAGCGCTTTCCTTCGCCCTAAGCTCGCAAAAAATAGCCGAAGAAAACAACATCATCGCTCAATTACCTCAAACATATACCACCCTCGGCGCCATATATACTAAACTAAAAAAGTATAATGATGCCATCGGCTACCTGCAAAAAGCAATAGCGCTCTGTCAGAAATCGGGTGCATTGGACGATGAAAAGAATGCGTGGGGTGCACTGAGCAAGGCTTATGAAGCAATGAATCAACCTGCGAAATCACTGGATGCCTATAAGCACTTTATTACCCTCCGCGACAGTGTATATAACATTAGCAAAGCCAATGAGCTCACCCGTATAGACCTGCAGAGCACCTTCAGCAGGGAGAAGATCGTGGACAGCACCAAGCAGGCGGGCGAGTATAAACTGAAGATGCAAAAACAAAAGGCTTATACCTTCAGCGGCTACATAGGCTTCGCGCTGGTTTTACTGCTGTCTTTCTTTATTTACCGCAATTACAGCCAGCAGAAAAAAGCCAACGCCCTCATCAGTAAGGCGCATGATGAAGTGAAGCTGGAGAAACAAGTTTCCGAGAACCTGCTGCTCAACATCCTGCCCGAAGCAGTAGCGGAAGAGCTGAAACAGAAAGGAGGCGTGGACGCAAAATTGTTTGACAATGTAACCGTGCTGTTCACCGATTTCGTAAACTTCACCTTTGCCGGCGAGCAGTTCTCCCCTCAGGAGCTGGTGGCGGAGCTGCATACCTGCTTCAAGGCATTTGATGACATTATAGGCAGGCATGACGTGGAGAAGATAAAGACAATAGGAGACGCCTACATGGCGGTTTCCGGCCTGCCAAGGGCAAATGAGTGCCATGCATGTGAAGTTGTCAGGGCAGCTATAGAAATACGCGATTTTATGATAGCCCGCAAGCAATTGCTCGGCGACAAAACATTTGACATACGCATCGGTGTAAATTCAGGCACTGTGGTGGCTGGCATCGTAGGTGTAAAGAAATTCGCCTATGATATATGGGGCGATACGGTGAATATTGCCGCGCGCATGGAACAGTATGGCGAGGCTGGAAAAATAAACATGTCGCAAAGCACCTATGAACTCGTAAAAGATGAATTCACTTGCACAGACCGCGGCGAACTGGACGCCAAGCATAAGGGCAAGATGCGGATGTATTTTGCGGAGTTATAAAAAATGATGCCTCACTTTTTTTTCTTCGATGCTTTTGCTTTGGGGTTATAATCCAGTGCCAGCGTCACCCACCCGGCGAGCTCTTTTTTAGTCTTTAGAGCGCTTTCATATACATACACAAAGCCCTTCATCGACTTTCCCCTCATGATCACTTCTTCGCAACCGTTCTTCTCAACAAGCGAATCGTGCATTTCAGGATCTATGCGCACCATGAGCTGTTCCATGCCGCTTACACTGATGCACATCTTCCCGTTTACCATAAAAGTTATACCTCTGAACATTTCTTTTTCCGCTACCTCTGGAACATCAGCAAGCAGTTCCCTTAACCTGTAGGCTAGCTTTTGATTGTATGGCATGGCTAATATTTTATGGTCACTTTTTGGGCTTTAATGTGCCGGTGTACTTATAGCTTTTATCAAAGTATTTTTTGAGTTCCTTTGTATTTTGGAGCAGGCTATCAGGCACATTCACCCAGTCTTTCTTTATTACACCGTAGGACATTACAGGGCCGGTCTTATACTTTTCTACGAATGCCTCCTGGTCTTCCTTAGAGAGCCGCAGCACTACAGAGCCATCGGTATTGATATAAGAAAACATATGGCCGTTCAGCGATGTGTAAGGAACCGTGTCGCCCTTACGCTCCACATTGGGGTTGGTAGCAACCAGTTTATCATACAGGGCCAGTGTTTCGGCAGGTATTTTGCTTTCTTTCTTTGCAGCCATACATTTAGTTATTACAATACTAATTTAATCATTTCCTCAAAAACGCCAACGTCCTCCTAAAAATTACATCAAAATCAATGGAGGCACAGTATTTGCTCTATGCTAGCGTACTAAAGATGTGTGATCATGAAAAAGATAGTGTTTTGTGCAATAGCGATGGTGGTATTATTTACAGCCTGTCAGAAAATAAAAAACCTTGCCAATATTAATTTTAACATCCCGTTTTCTCAAACAGTTACTTTACCGGATATGCCTGGCTTTCCCTATGGGGCTACCTTGCCGCAGGGCGGCCTGAACCTGCCGATACCGCCGGTATCGGTAGCTACCAACGCACAGCAGATCTTTGACCAGTACCATGCTAGCAGTAAAAACCTTGTATCGGCCAATCTGAACAATGCCGACCTGCAGATCACCGCACCGGCAGGCCAGTATTTCGACTTCGTGGACACGATACAGGTGTTCATTTCAACAGAGGGCCTGCCTGAAATACTGGTAGCCTACCTGTATAATATACCTAAAGGGCAGACCAAAATAAATTTGGTTGTGGTGCCCGGACTAAACCTGAAGAGCTATGCGGTACAGGATAGTGTAATATTGCGCCTTAATGCTCATGTAAATGCGATACCGGTACAAGGCACACAGGTGTTAACGGAAGGCGCATTTCACGTTGTTGCAAACCCATTATAGATTATCTGGAACCTTGGTTTATTTCAACAAGTACATAAGCCGCACCACCCAGAGGTTGTTATACTGGTCCGCACGTGCATAATCTGGAGGAATGTTTGTCCTGATGGGAACAATGGAATACTGGAAGCGAACATTCAGAAACAAGCCTTTCCAAAGATGCAATTCAAAACCAGCAAGCACATCGAAAGCGTTTGCCACAAAAGGATACTTATTATTGAAGTCTATACTTTTGATAGTATTTGAAGAATCTATCTGTATAGTTTCACTGCTGCTTACCAGCCGGCCATAAGATACGCCAACCCCAAAATGGCTTTTGCGCTTATCAAAATAATTGATCATAACCGGTATTTCGGCATAGTTCGCATTAATACCATATTTTATTATGTAAGTATTAGGCAATGTGGTCGATAGCTCGGGCAGGTTGCTTTTGCTGCCCTTCTGCGAATAAAGTATTTCCATGCTGAGCGCCACATGCCTGGCCAACTGAGCATAAACGATGCCGCCCACATTGAGGCCTACCTTGTGATACCCTGCAAAATAATCTCCATCAACCTGGGCGAAATTTGCGCCGATTACCGCGCCGCCATAGAAGACCCTCGGCTGCTCTACGTAAAGGCCATGCGGCTCTCCGTCATCGTCCTGGGCGCGGACAGTACTGCCAAAAGCCATTAAAATAACTGTAATGATTAGAAGTGCTGCGAATTTTCTACTTTTATTCATCGAAACAGCAAGAGATAATGAGCTTCAAATATACGCCAAACACGCTAAAAAAACTGGAAGAGCTTTATGAAGAGGCCCGCTACATCATACGTTATGAGAAGGGGAATTTCAACAGCGGGTATTGCATACTGGAAGAGCGGCGCGTGGTTGTGATCAACAAATTCTTCAGCATTGAAGGCCGGATAAATGCGTTGGTAGAAATATTACCCGGCATCACCGTAAATGAAGATGAACTGAGTGGGGAGATGCTGAAATGGTATAAACAACTGAAAGCAGAACCATCCTTCGGCGAAGACCCGACCGTACAAACTCAAATGGATATCTAGGTGAAGATCACATTCCTTGGCACGGGCACATCGCAGGGCATACCGTTTATCGGGTGCCCATGCGCTGTATGCACCTCGCCCAACAAAAAGGATAATCGCCTGCGCAGCGCTATATGGATCGAGGCCAATGGCGCCAGCATTGTGATAGACAGCGGCCCTGATTTCAGATACCAGATGCTGCGCGCCAGGGTGAACAAACTGGACGCGATCATTTTCACCCACGGCCATAAAGACCATATTGCCGGGCTGGACGATATACGTGCATACAACTATTTTGAACAAAAGCCCATACCGGTATATGCCACCGGAGAAACGCAGGAAGCGTTGCGCAGGGAGTATGCCTACATTTTTACTAATGTTACCTACCCCGGTATTCCGCAGATAGAGATGAATACGATAAATGCGCAGGATGCTTTTACGATAAATGGAGTAACGATAACCCCCATAAGGGTGCTGCATTATAAAATGGAAGTGCTGGGCTTCCGCATCGGAGATTTCAGCTATATTACTGATGCCAACTATATTGCTCCTGAAGAACTGGCAAAAGTAGGCGGCAGTAAAGCAATGGTGCTGAACGCCTTGCGGCATGAACCACATATCTCTCACTATACGCTGGCAGAGGCAATAGATGTAGCGAAAAGCACAGGTGTACCGGACACCTATTTTACGCACATCAGCCACCAGCTTGGCCTGCACGATGCGGTGGACAGCGCCCTACCCCCGGGTATGCACCTGGCTTATGATGGCCTCGTGCTGAATTTCTGATTATCTTTGATAAATAAACGCTTACCATATGCAACTGGCCGACCTGGACATGAACAAAGTTTACACTTATGCCGACTACTACAAATGGAAATTTGAGGAAAGAGTAGAGTTGATAAAAGGGTACATTTTTAAAATGAGCCCAGCGCCTAACCGTTTGCACCAGGAGCTCGTTGGCAAATTGCATATCAAACTTGGAATACACCTTCATAAAAACTCCTGTAAAGTATATGTTGCGCCATTTGACGTAAGGCTACCAAGAAAATCGAAAGAGGATAAAGATATCATCACTGTGTTGCAACCAGACCTGTGTGTAATCTGTGACCCGTCTAAGTTGGATACGCGCGGTTGCATAGGTGCACCTGATATTGTTGTAGAAGTGCTCTCACCTTCAAATAATAAAAAGGAGCTTAAAAATAAGCACGAAGCATACGAGGAAGCTGGAGTGAAAGAGTATTGGGTTGTCCTGCCATATGAAAAAACGATGCTCATTTATACCCTCGTTGATGACAAATTTTCCACATCAGGCCTATTAGCAAGTGGAGATATCGTTACTTCGGCAGTCTTACCTGGCTTCTCACTTGATCTTGCTGAGCTTTTTGAAAGCTATGAGACAGAACAATAGTTTCAGTAGTTTTGCCCAATAGCACCCTTTTTACCGGATTACCTGTTCCTGCCACCGGGCAGGTTTTTGAATTTTTACTTTTGAATTTTGAATTTTAAACATGGAATACAATTTTACGGAGATAGAGAAGAAAGCTAAGGAGAAGTGGGCTAAGGAAGCGGTGTATAAAGTCGCTAATGAAAGTGACAAGCCTAAGTGCTATATACTGGATATGTTCCCCTACCCTAGCGGTGCAGGCCTGCATGTAGGGCACCCGCTTGGTTACATTGCTTCTGATATATATGCACGATACAAAAGGCTTTGCGGCTATAATGTGCTGCACCCTATGGGGTTCGATGCGTTCGGATTGCCTGCAGAACAGTATGCTATAGAAACAGGCCAGCACCCTGCCGTAACTACAGAGAAAAATATTGCCCGCTACCGCGAACAGCTCGATAATATCGGCTTTTGCTACGACTGGAGCCGCGAGGTGCGCACCAGCGACCCTAAATACTATAAATGGACGCAGTGGATATTCCTGCAATTGTTTCATAGCTGGTACGATCGTGCCGCAGGTAAGGCCAGGCCGATAAAAGAACTAACTGATGTATTTGAAAAAGACGGCAATGCAAATATTCCCTGCCCTGGAGATGAAACGCTGCGTTTTGATAGTATTAAGTGGAAAGATTTTTCGGAGAAGGAGCAGCGCGATGTGCTGATGCAATACCGGCTGGCTTACCAGGGTTATGCGCAGGTGTGGTGGTGCGAGGCATTGGGCACGGTATTGGCCAACGATGAAGTGGTAAACGGAGTTTCAGAGCGTGGCGGTTATCCGGTAGAAAGAAAGAATATGCGCCAGTGGTTTTTGCGCATCACTGAATATGCAGAACGCCTCCTGGGAAGCCTGGCGAAACTCGATTGGTCTGAATCTATGAAGGAGATGCAGAGCAACTGGATCGGGAAAAGTGTGGGCGCGGAAGTGCGGTTTGGGCTGTTTACCCCGGATGCTAAGACAACCTTTATTAATGTATTTACAACGAGGCCAGATACCATATTTGGTGTTGATTTTATGGTCTTAGCACCAGAACATGCACTTGTAGATGTCATTACGACTCCGGACCAAAAAGAAGAAATTGGAAAGTATGTGCAATACGTGAAAAGCCGCAGCGAGCGTGAACGCATGAGCGAAGTGAAACAAGTGACTGGCTGCTTTACCGGTGCCTATGCTGTCCACCCGCTTACCCGGAAAAATGTCCCGGTATGGATATCGGAGTACGTGCTGGTAGGCTACGGTACGGGCGCTATCATGGCCGTGCCCAGCGGCGATGAACGCGACCATGCTTTTGCTAAGCATTTTAATATACCCATTACCAATATTTTTGGCGACAGATATACTGGAGAAGAAGCCTACAGTTCAAAGACTGGTATCATAGAAAACAGCGAGTTCCTCACGGGAATGAGTATAGTTGATGCTACAGAAGCGGCGATCAATAAGCTGCAATTCATAGGCGCCGGAACAAGAAAGATCAATTACCGCCTGCGCGATGCAGGCTTTAGTCGCCAGCGCTACTGGGGTGAGCCGTTCCCCGTTATTTATGTGGACGACATACCGTATGGCACAGACGAACCGATAATACATAACGAGCACAAGTTGGGTAGCCTGCCCGTAGAATTACCTTATGTAGAAAGTTACAAACCGGGCCCGGAAGGCCAAGGCCCGCTTGCCAACATAGACGACTGGGTAGAAACCGATGCTGGTGAACGCGAGACCAACACCATGCCCGGCTATGCAGGCAGTAGCTGGTATTTTCTGCGGTACATGGACCCGCATAATGACGCCGAATTTGCCAGTCGCAAAGCAGTTGATTACTGGAACCAGGTGGACTTATATGTGGGCGGCACAGAGCATGCGGTAGGCCACCTGCTCTACTCCCGCATGTGGACGAAGGCACTGTATGACTTGGGTTATATTGGTTTTGATGAGCCTTTTAAGCGGTTGCTGAATCAGGGAATGATACAGGGAAGTTCAAGATTTGTATATAAAGTAGTCAATAAGGGCATTTCGGCCGAAGTGTTTGTTTCCAAAGATATATTTGATGAACAAGGCAAAGAAGGAAGAAATGGCTCGCTGACAAGCGATATCAAATATTTCATTAAGAAAAATGGTGGCAATTTTGGCGAAGGTATACCTTCGGGAAATAATTATAACGGGATATTCTTTCGACATGGAATAATATTGACGAAAACACGGGTGGACGTGAATACTGTCGATGGTTTGGAATTGAATATTGAAGCATTTAAAAAATGGAGGCCTGAGTATTCCAATGCAACATTCATTAAAGAGGATAATGGTAAATTCATTTGTGAAGCAGAAGTCGAAAAAATGTCCAAATCCAAGTACAATGTCGTAAACCCGGATGACATTGTAGCACAGTATGGCGCGGATACTTTCCGGATGTACGAGATGTTCCTCGGGCCAATAGATATCAGCAAGCCGTGGGACACCAAGGGTATAGAAGGTGTGCACCGTTTCCTGAAGAAAATGTGGCGGTTGTATGCCGACGAGCAAACTGGATGGATAGTGAATGACGATGCTGCTACTGATGCGGAGTTAAAGGCACTGCACAAAACGATAAAGAAGATCGGTGACGATATAGAGCGGTTTTCGTTCAATACCTCCGTGAGCCAGTTTATGATCTGCGTAAATGAACTGGCTACCCTGGGTTGCCATAAGCGCTCCATACTGGAGCCGCTCGCTGTGGCTATATGCCCGTTTGCGCCGCATTTGGCCGAGGAATTGTGGCAGCAATTAGGCAACAAAGGAAGTGTCGTTGACGCACCATTCCCCAAATACGAGGAGCGCTATGTCACGGACAATTCTAAAAAATACCCCGTAGCCGTTAACGGCAAGACCCGTATGGAAATGGAGTTCCCGCTGGATGCCGAACCTGTAATAATAGAGCAGCAGGTGCTTGCCGACGAAACCATAAAGAAATGGCTGGAAGGCAAAGAGCCCAAGAAATTTATCTATGTGAAAGGGAAGATGATAAATGTGGTGGTATAGCCGCTGCCGTTAGTAGAGACGCAAGATTTTGCGTCTCTACATAACCCCGGTAGCCCACACATTTATCCTTTATCGAGGGCTAATTGGATATGCCTAAAATGATATTATAAATTCACTGCCTACACCTACTTCGCTTTTCACATCTATGGAACCACCCAATGATTCGACCTGGGTTTTGGTAATGTAGAGGCCTATGCCCTTGCTCTCATAGCCGGGGTGAAATACCTGGTTCAGCTTGAACATCCGGTTGTTGTATTTCTCCAGGTCTATCCCCAGCCCATTATCCTTCACCGTTAAAACGGGCTTGCCATCGCGCATATAGGTGGAGACAACGACCTTCAATGGAACATCAGGCTTTGAGTATTTGAGCGCGTTATTTATGAAATTGTAGAGAATGCTTTCCATATACGCTTCGGGATAGGAAATGTGTGTGACCTCAAGGTTAAACTCAATTATCGCATGTTTCTGGTGAAAAAGGCCGTGAAGCTGGTGGAAAATATTGTCAACTATGTGCCGGATGTCACACTGGTCTTTCTTTACTTGCTCATTGAGCTGTATATCGGCCACTTCCATCAAAGTGTTCAGCGTTGACAGCAGGGAAACGCTGCTTTCGTTTATATAGTGCACCGCCTCTGATGTGGTGAAAATATCGCCCTCGTCATCAATGCTTGTTTCGGCAACTATATTTTTATGCAGCAATACCTCTGAAAGCAATTTTATGTTGGCACCTGCCCCGCGCAGATTGTGCGCGATCATATGGGTTATTCCTTCCAGTTGCTTGATTTTGTTCACGAGGTTAGTATATTCAACCTTTCCCCCCCCCTTTTTAATAGTACGTCTGTTCCCATCTTTTCACGTGTTAGTCCAGATTTTTTACTTAAGAAATCGTGCCAGCACCGGTCAGAAAAGAGCAGATGACTCTTATGGAAATATCGACAAGCTGATATCGATTGCTAATCAGTAAATTGCAAACACATTAAGCGCAGAAGAAAAAATAGCAGCAAATAGGCACCTCCTATTCCTTCACAAATTTCCTCACAATAGTCCCATTTATTTTAGCCAGGTAGATCCCGCCCGGCAGCGCCGCAATATCAAGCGCGCCGGTATTTGCATTGTATGCACCGGAGAACACATGCTGGCCCAGTAAATTGTCTATTTCCACACTATGTATCGCAACCGAGGAACTGATGGTAAGACTATTTTGGGCGGGATTTGGGTAAATGACCACCGACGCATCCTCAGCCTGTAGTTGTTTTACGCCGGCCGTACAGTTAACAATGTTGACCAGCAACGAAGCTTTAGCGGTCCCGCATCCATTAGAAACGCTATAAAACACACTATCTGTACCTGCAGTCAGACCTAATAAAGTACCGGGTCCTGAAAGAAAAATATTGCCGTTCTCCGCACTCCAAACGCCGCCCGGCGTCGCATCTGCGAGGCTCGTCGTGTCACCAATGCAAAGGGAATCAGAACCCGTGACTGTGCCTGCGTTGGGCAACGGATTTACAGTTACAACAATAGATGCGACCGCCGAACTACAGGAGTTGGTTGCCGTATATTCTACCGTATCTATTCCCACCGCCAGGCCATGTACGCTGCCGCTGCCCGATACCAGGGCACGCCCATTGGTTGCCCCCCAGACTCCCCCGGCGGCAGCATCAGACATTGTAATTGTCGCCCCGACACAAACATTATTTGCTCCCGAAATAGTTCCCGCATCGGGCATCGGCTCCACAGTTACAGTCACGCTGGCAGTGCTGACGCAACTGCCCGCTGTCAACGTATAGACATAGGTTACTGAAATTGCTACGAAAGTAGTGTTTATCAGCGTTTCACTTATGGAGCCACTGCCGGTAGCAGCAAGATCGTATATACCCGGCACATAGGCCCTGTACCATTCAAACCCGGTGCCGGCCACTGTGCTGCCCGGTACGTAGGTAAACAACGCACTGTCGCAAACCGGGGATGGCGTAAGGGTAGTTGTCAGTGCTGGCAGTGGATTTACAGATACTGAAATACTTGCCGATGAAACACAAGCATCCGTATTAGTGACATTCACCGAATAAACGCCGCCGCTGAGGGCAGTATAATGATAATTGGTGGCTCCCGAAATTGCTGTTGAACCTACAAACCATTGATAGGTATCACCCGCGCCATTTGTCGCATTTAACACTACGCTGTCCCCGCTGCAAAAAATGGTAGTGGATAATGCTGTGACTGAGCTAACGCAATCCGGCACAGAATCGATCTTAGCGATAAAGGAGGATTGATAAGGTGGGGCCAGAACTACCGGTTCCCTTCTTGAACCGCAAAAAAGGCTATCGCTTTTGATATTACCCGTGATATATACATCGCCTCTTTTGTTCGCCGCAATAGCATTAGGCAACACATAGGCGGAACTTCCGTCTCCATTGGCGGATTTTCCATACAGTACATGCCCCAGCGAGTCAAACTTGATCACAAACCCTGCATCACTTGGCGGATATGCATTATAGATCGTATCCGGTCCGCATATCACCGACTCACTCTGAAACGAGCCTGTTATGTATCCGTTATCATGACCGTCAACTGCAAGATCATCGGTCAGATCATGAAGTGAGCCGCCCATGCTCCGCGCCCACTTTACATGGCCCGCAGAATCGATCTTCGCAATAAATATGTCTTCGTAAGTAGTGCCGGCGGGATTGTTATAAAGGGTAAACGTATCCAGTGAAACGGTTGGCACATCAAAGACGCCCGAAAGATAAACGCCGTTCTTTGAGTTGCAGGCAACTTCAGTAGCATATAGTCCGGTATTGAAAGTCTTTATCCAAACCAGGTTCCCGTTAGTATCCATTTTGGCAACGTACGACTCAAAAACCGAACTGGACGGATTGATCAGCATAGTACCTTCGAAAATAAATGTGTCAACGAACGAACCGGTAAAATAGATATACCCATTATTATCGCTGCTGATCTTTGAAGTTAAGCTCGCATAGTGGTAGGTGCCACCTTTTGCCCAAACTACATTGCCTGAACTATTATACTTCGTAATAAACGTTTGATTGGTTCCATACCCACTTTTAAGGCTGTCTGTACCGAACGCGATAAATGTGCCTGTATAATATCCTTCTACATACACATTCATTGCATTGTCTGTACAAATATCCGTGACGTAGTCATAGCCGTTACCACCGGCACCTGCAACCCAGCTTCCTGTTCCGGTCTTCTCTACGTAAACATTAGTAGGCCCTCCGCCGGGCGTCACATTAGTCACCGGAGATAAAGACGAGCGGAAATCAACGCCCGAAAAAGTTCCGGCCGTGTACACATTGTTGTTCTTGTCCGTCAATACTTTGACGGGTGAGGGGTTTCCATAAGTGCTGTAGGTCTGGCTGTATGATGTGACGTTAGCGGCTGTATCAAACCCGAACAAGGAACTGTATGCGTACGTATTGGAGCCGAAACCATAGATCACTCCCGATCCGTAAGGGCCGGTGGGATAGTAGGATAGTTGCATGCCCAAATAAGTGCCCAGTGAATAACAGCCTCCCGATGTGTCCGTGCATATTGCCATAGAATTGCTGTACGAAGAGGCTGTACCACTGGCAAAAAATAAACTGTGCCCCCAGTCCCAGTTGGCAACCACTTGGGCTGATGAAGAAGTGCTGACGAGCAACAAAACAATAACGCACAATTTTGTGCCGGTTGCACTAAGGTTTAAACGGTGTGCCATAAAATATAGTTTTGAGTAAAGATATTTGTCCAGGTCGTCATTTTCCAACAAACAACATGAATTTTTATGATGCAACTACCGCGTGATTTTCCACTTGAAAGTCAAACAATTGCATATTAAAATACCTATCGAATACTTAAAATTAATTGTGTTCGGGAGCTGAATTTCCAATTTGAAAAGGATTTTGTACTTTGGTGTAGTATTTAATACTTGTATTTATGCCATCATTCGATATTTCCGCTAAAGTGGACCTGCAGACATTGGACAACGCCATCAACATTGCCAAAAAAGAAATAGACAACCGCTTCGACTTTAAGGGCACACATGTCTCCTTCGAACTGGATAAAAAAGAGCTGGTGATCTCCATAGAAGTGGAAAGCGATATGAAGCTGCAGCAACTGGAAGATGTGCTGCTCACCAAGGCCATGCGTCAGGGCCTTGATGCCAAGAGCTTCGATATGACCAAGGAGCCTTCGGCAAACGGCAAGTACATACGCAAGAAAGTGCCTATCAAAAACGGCATAGACAAAGACAACGCCAAGAAAATCGTGAAGCTGATAAAAGACAGCGGCTTAAAAGTGCAGGCAGCTATACTCGATGACATCATACGTGTCACCGCCAAGAAAATAGATGATCTGCAGGACGTGATTCAGCTCTGCCGAACCTCAACTGTTGAGCTCCCGCTGCAGTTTGTGAATATGAAGAGCTAGCAGCAAAGAGGTAGTTCGAATAAAAGGTTTTTCTGGACACTCAACATCATACGTGGAGCAACAAAATGAAAGCGATAGCCGATACCAGTAATTACCTTACCAATAACATTTGTTTACTGACAGCGCTTGCAAGCGTATTTAACCGATAATAGTAAACGCCTGATGGCAGATTGCTTGCATTAAATGTTACCTGGTGTTCGCCGGAAATAGCGTATCCGTCAAATGGAACTGACACTAACTGACCAAGTGTGTTATAGACAGAAATCTTGGCATAGCCAGCTTCCGGTACATAAAAAGATATCTTCGTAGATCCGGTAAAAGGATTCGGGCAATTTTGGTTTAACAAGCTATTACTTTCAGTAACCTTTGCAACAGATTCAATTCCGGCCTTTGCTTTTATTATCATATTGAAGCCCTCAATTTGACCATCATCCACCACCGAATCCCAAACGCCATTGTAGTATTGTCTTCCCATTTGACCGGGAGGATTAATGCGCGCCGGCAAGACCTTAGGAGGAGAACTGGTTGTGCCGGTATCTGACAAAGTACCTAAAGCCGACCATGATAACCAATAGGTGCCCCCATTTAAATGCGGTGCGGGTGATAAATGAAGTTTCAAATACATTATTGGCCTTTCAGTACCTGTCAACCCGCCGGAAGGTGCGCCTGTATCTACCCTGTATATACCCGTAAAGCCCGTGCTAACTAAAACATTCGTGCTTGTATCTCCCCATATCACTGTTCCTCCAAGGCCGGGAGCTGAATTATATAGCTGAAGGTTACAGCTAATGAACGTGGATGTAGTTCCGCTAAATTTTTGTAAACCATAAATAATAACTGTATCAAATGTCCATGTTGAATCCGCAGGGATGCTAAATACATCTGATAACCACTGTCCACGGGATCTGTTCATTTCCCAACCTTCAACGATGCCACCGGTAAACGCACAACTTGCAGGAGCTCCGCCGTAACCTGCATCAGTTGTAAAGGCGGTATCAGCCAGGTAGGTTACCTGTGCAAAAGCACCGAATGACATTGCCGCGCAAATGGATATTAGCAGTAGTTTTTTCATGACTATCATTTTCATGCTTGATAAAGATAGGATATTATTAAACATATCTGTATGAAAGAAGGGCTGGAAATCTACCAGCCCTTCTTTGGAAATGTTTCAAAAATGATTACTCCACCACAAAATGAATCACTTTATTTCCTGATTCCGTCTTCACATTTAGCAGGTATATACCATTTGCAAGTGTCTCTGCCACCTGTATTTGTACATTTAGCTTTCCGGCTGGTGCGGCTAGCTGGTCTTTATAAACCACCTGTCCCAGCATATCCGTAATGGTGATAGCTGCGGCTTCATCTGTCAGTGAGCCAAGTGTTCCTTTTACAGTGAATGTCCCTTTATTCGGGTTTGGAACTAATGTTACATCAGGCGTTCCCGAATGAAGATTGCTGACGCCTAGCGTCGTGGCAGTATCTATGATCTCAATGCTGCCGAGTCCGGTGGCAGAGCCGCAAGGGCTCATGCCATCTACTGCACACGTAACAACATCATGATTGCTTAGCAGGCTGGTGACAAAAGTGTTTGTATTTGCCCCTGCAACCGGGTTGCTGTTCACTTCCCATTGGTAAGAATAGCTGAGGCCGCCGAATGTAACTGCGGCGGTAAAAGTTACGGTATCACCTGCAGTAATAAGGTTACCGGGTGATGCCGTTACGATCACATCAGGCACATAAATAGGTGCTACCTGCATATTTATATTGTTGCTGGGTATAGAATCAATATAAGGGCACACATAAGAGCTCAGCAGTTCACAAAACACATTATCGCCTGCTGTAGGGTCATAGGTATAGGTGAGCCCGGTGCCGGAGAATATCCCGTTCTTCATCCATTTTAAAACCGGGGCTGTGCCTGCACTGTCGTAAGAGGCAACAAACGTTACCGGCGTGCCTTCGCATACAGAATCACTGGGGGTAGCCGTAATATTGATTCCGGCCAGCCAGATGTCACTTACATGCATGATAACAAAATTGCTTGATGAGTCCGGGATGGTGCATGCCGCATTACCGTTCATTCTTACAGATACAGAATCATGATTCGCTGGCGTATAAACAAACGTAGATGCCGTTGTACCCATGTCCACACCATTCACATCCCAGTGATATACCGGGGTTGTGCCGCCATTTAGCGGTATTGCAGTAAACAAAACCCCGGTGCCCGCGCATAAAGAAGTGCCGGTGGAAGGAGAAACGGTCACCGCTGCCGAGGTGATCGGAATAATCGCCACTGTATCGGTACCCGTCATGTACCGGAAACAGCCGGTTGCAGTATCTGTGGCCACAATGGTATAATATGCGGCTGTCGTATATAACCCAAAATCCAATGCACTGCCGGTGCCGGGGAGTGTGGACTGGAGTGCACTGCCTATATATAGCCTGTAACTAATGCCTGCCTCAGAACCGCTAAGGCCTATGGGCACTCCTGTGCCGCCTGCACAGTAGCTGCCGCCACCGGTAAGGTTATAGTTAGATGGCAGTGGATTTACAGAAACCAATGCAACACCGATGCACCCCGGATTGAGTGTATAGGTAATATAGGTAGCGCCGGAAGAAACGGCGCCTGCAATGCCTGAAGTAGTAATGGTAACCACACTAATGTCCTCGCTGCTCCAGGTGCCGCCCGTGCTGGCATCACCAAAAGCAACGGATGCCCCTCCGCAAATACTGGAAGGGCCAATAATTGGGGAAAGCTCAGGCTGCACATTGATATTTATCGTGGTAAAACAGCCTTCCGGCAATGTATAACTGATATTAACCGTTCCCGCAGACACACCTGCAACAACACCTGATGAACTGCCTACATGCGCGATGGCGGTATTGCTGCTGCTCCATGTGCCGCCGGGAGAAGCATCTGCAAGGCTTGTAATATTGCCGGCACATATGGTGGCATTGCCGGTAATGGCAATCGGGCCTACCTGTACAGGCACCGTGGCGGCTCCGGTACAGCCAAAAGTATTAGAAACAGCATAACCGATCACTGCTACCCCCGGAGAGATACCTCCAACCAGACCGGTAGCGCTAACAGTGGCGACACCGGTGGCCGCAGAACTCCAGGAGCCGCCGGGTATAGCATCGGACAGAGAAAGCGTAAAGCCGGGACATACCTCACCGTTGCCCATTATTATGCCAGGATAAGGGGTGGGGTTAACTGTCACAGTTTGGGTAGCCGCTGCGCTGCAGATAGTGCTGGAGATAACGTACGAAATAGTGGCAACACCACCCGAGCCCACACCAGTAACATTTCCCGCGCCATCCACAATGGCTACCGAGCTGGAAGTTGAGCTCCATACCCCACCCGGAACGGGGTCGGTAAGGCTGATGGTAGAACTCACACAAACGACAGAAGGGCCGGCTATCGTTCCGAAGACCGGCGGCGTGCCCACTGTTACCACAACAGTCGCGTTGATTCCGCTTACATTGTAGCTTATCGTGGCTGTGCCTACCGCTACCCCGGTTACAATACCGGATACCAGGTTTACAGTAGCGATACCTACGTTACTGCTGGTCCATATTCCAAATGGGGTTGCGTCCGTTAAAGCTGTTTGCGTGCCCACGCAGGTTGTAAGGGTCCCGGTAATGGGAGCAGTTGCATAGGTGGACACAGATGCCAACAGCAATAATGGCAATAAAAAGAACAGGGATAGCTTCTTCATGATGTTTGTTGTGTTAGTAAAGAAAGTTGATACGGTTTAAGGTGTTAATGTTAAAATAACATTAAGTCTGGTAAAAATAGAAATTAATCTGGAAAATACGTTAGTAATTTTTAAAATCCTGTGGCAGCTAACACGTTATGCACAATCGGGCATGCTTCCACTTTAACGTTTCCCGGTGCCCCAAAGTTTGCTCATTGGGTGGAAAAAGGGTAGGTTTGCAGCCGTTTTAAAAATATATAGTATGCTCAACCTGCAGATGGTGGACCTTAAGCGCCAGTATGGTAAAATAAAACCGGAAATCGATGCCGCTATTCAAAATGTTGTAGAGAGTACTGCCTATATCAATGGCCCGGACGTACACCATTTTGCAACAGAGCTGGCCGCTTACCTGGGCGTAAAGCACGTAATACCCTGCGCCAATGGCACGGATGCATTACAGATTGCGCTTATGGCGCTGGGCCTGAAGCCGGGCGATGAAGTGATCACCACCTCCTATACTTATATTGCCACGGTAGAAGTAGTCGCTTTGCTCCGCCTTAAACCTGTGTTTGTTGATGTCGATGCCGACACATTCACAATGAATATTGAGTCTGTAAATAGGGCCATCACCCCAAAGACCAGGGCCATAATCCCCGTACATTTGTACGGGCAGAGCGCCAATATGGAGCCGCTGATAGCCCTGGCCAAACAACATAATATTCCGCTTATAGAAGATAATGCGCAGGCTATTGGCAGTTCTTACGCTTTCTCAGATGGCACGGTGAAGAAAACAGGGGCTATGGGCATCGTTGGCTGCACCTCCTTTTTCCCATCAAAGAACCTGGGCTGTTATGGGGATGGCGGCGCAATGTTCACCAACGATGATGCACTTGCCGAAAAGCTGAAAATGATAGCCAACCACGGGCAGAAGACAAGGTACTACCATGAAATGGTGGGCTGCAATAGCCGGCTGGACACCATACAAGCAGCCATTCTGCGCATAAAGCTGCGCCACCTGGATGAATACTGCAATGCCCGCCGTGCCGCTGCCGACTATTATGATGCAGCCTTCGCAAACAACCCGAATATCATAACTCCCTACCGTGCGCCATATACACGCCACGTATTTCACCAATATACTTTGCAACTGAAAAATGTGAACCGCGACGAGGTGCAGAAGAAGCTCACGGACAAGAACATACCCTGCATGATTTACTACCCGGTGCCCTGCCACAAGCAGAATATGCTGAAAGAATATGGCGTGGCCGATCTTTACCTCCCGGTAACTGATATGCTGCAGGACTGTGTAATATCGCTCCCCATGCATACCGAGCTTACAGAAGAGGAATTGTCTTATATTGCGAATGGTTTACTGGAAATAGTCTCAAATATCGGATAAATTTGCAAAATAGAATATTATCAAAGTTATGCCATACGTTTGTCATGCTGACGCAGGAAGCATCTGTACTCGCGAATGGTATATTTTTATGAATTCGCGATATGTTGATTGTCAAAAATGATGCTGAAATTCAAAACTGATTTTTGCGCACATATTTATCCTTTGTAAAACAATAACCGATTAACAACTAAAGGAAAATGAACGTTATTACAACCCCTATAGAAGGATTACTGATACTGGAGCCAAAAGTGCTCAAGGATGACCGTGGCTACTTTTTTGAGAGCTACAATATGCGTACGCTCCAGCAAGCCATAAGTGGTTATGATACTGCATTTGTGCAGGACAACCAGGCCCGGTCGGTAAAAAACGTATTGCGTGGACTTCATTACCAGAACCACCCCACCCCTCAGGCCAAGCTGCTGCGCGTACTGGAAGGCAGTATATGGGATATAGCGGTGGACCTGCGCAAAAGCAGCAAGACCTATAAGCAATGGTACGGCCTGGAGCTTTCTGCGGAGAACAGGCGGCAATTCCTCATCCCTCATGGCTTTGCACATGGCTATGCCGTGCTTACCGACACCGCCGAAGTATTTTATAAATGCGATAATTTCTACGACAAATCAGCCGAGGCAGGTATTTACTTCAACGACCCCGAGCTGGCCATAGACTGGAAAATAAATATCAGCGACGCTATCATCTCCGAAAAAGACCAGAAGCAACCCATGTTTAAGGATGCGGTGAATTTGTTTGAATAGGTTATTGTAATTGCGGCGTTAGCTGCTATCAGCGAGACTTTTCCATAATTATTTTTGGAAGAACTATGTAAATAAGCCAGCGACCATTTATCATTTACTTTCTTCCAAGGTATCGAGATAGCAAACTGCATATTAGATTCCGATAGCTATTTACGTCCTCGGCGAGTCTCCGCCCTTCAGCGGGACTTGCCGATACTCACGCAAGGGCAATTATAGTCCTCCCCTGCATGGCCTATAACGCCGCAAAATGTGGATATGTTTATTTGCAGCCAATAATTTTCCATCTTACCTTTATGCCCGTTTCCGGTTTTTCACCCCGCAATTTTATTTGCTCGTTCTAACGCTATTTCAGAAACTGAAAGCAAGTATCTTAAAGATATCAACCGCCGACTGAAAATCTGTTAACTGAAACCTGGGGTACAGTGGGGCATAAAATGGGGCATCTAAGGTTGTCTCGTTGTAAACTGCCATCTGTAAACTGCTAACGGTCTCATCCGTCTATAGGTTTACAGTTTTGGCACAAAAGCCAAAATAGATGGAACAAGAATTTCTAAAGCAGTTTGAATTTAGTGAGACGCAGAGAGAGCGGATGGTGAACCTGGTATTGTACCAAGGCTGGTCGGCCAG
>CAISPO010000068.1 GCA_903887415.1 uncultured Bacteroidota bacterium
CTGGCCGACCAGCCTTGGTACAATACCAGGTTCACCATCCGCTCTCTCTGCGTCTCACTAAATTCAAACTGCTTTAGAAATTCTTGTTCCATCTATTTTGGCTTTTGTGCCAAAACTGTAAACCTATAGACGGATGAGACCATATGCACTATCGCAGCTAAAGCCCAGGCTACTTATTTGTCTGACGATTTTAACGCTTCCTGCGCCTCCGCTACCGGTTTTCCGGTGGATTGGAGCTCTTACAATCCGCTGCCCGCAACGATACCGAATGGCCAATGGGCATGCGCCCCTGCCGGCGGCAGATGGGGCACACCCGGCATAGCCTGTACCAGTGTGTGGGGCACCCCTGCCGCTTATCACCTGGACACCTCTTACCTTGTTTCACCAGCGTTAAATCTTTCCGGGTATGCCGGAAGTATTTACCTGCACTTTGATACCAAAACTTCCAATATCAATCTTGCAGGACGGTTATCTTTTATCGTATCTTCTTCCGACACAACATTTGATACAACGGGCGGCGCAATATTTGCCGACCGTACTACCGAACTGAGCCCTACTTTCGGCAATGATGACTCTACCGAATGGGTAACCCATGTTGCAGACCTAACACCGTTTAAAACATCGGTTCCCTTATATATAGCTTTCCGCTACACTGCCGATAATCCCAGCGGCAGTACCTGGTACATCGACAATGTCTTTACGACAACATTTCCAGCTAATGTGCCGATACTTGATAAAAGTACCCTGTCGCTTAGTGTAATAGGCGCCAGCACATCTTCGCAGATCACTTTATCCTGCGAAACAGGCTCGGCCGGAAAATATCACCTCGGTATATATGATATGCTGGGCCGCGAGGTTTACCAGGAGGAAATGAACTTATTCGGCAGCAAAGCTACCTACGCTATTAAAGGGCTGAGCCTGGCGCCAGGTATGTATCTCATAAAGATCGGTAATGGTGCCGCCTATGGAACCGTAAGAACGGTGATCAATTGATTCAGGTTTGTTACAAAATGTTCATTCGTATGAAGATGGATAAACAAATGGGGCAATCAATTGATAAAACGGCAGATCCATAGTATTAAAATTGTTGATCGGGGCTTCCTCCCAAAAGCAGCTATGATCGCTAACAGCAATTTTTTTTAGCTTCATGCTGATCTTTCCTTTCAAATTCTTTTCGGCCAGCCGGTCGAAACAGGTAAATGCCACATAGATGTACTCATAGGGATACTTCTTATTTTTTTCCGAGAGACGTACCTTGAGCGTTGCGCAGCCACATTCTACACCGCATTGCGGGTAAAGCGAGGAATAGGCAACTATTTCGCCTGTTATGCGCAGGTTATCCCTAAATTTATTGAACGTATCCCTGGTTATAGGGTAGCTGCGGCCACCGGAATACTCCACTTGCCCGGTAGCATTCAGGCTGGTGGCCAGCATAATAATTGTTCCTGCAATAAACAAAGATTTCATGGGTCTAAATGTATTTAAAATCCCATGATGGTTAGTTATTCTAATGCTCTTGATCTGTTTTAAATATTTTCAGCTTGCAGTTTAACTGCTAATTGTAACTTCATGCTGCAATAGAAAACTAATATGTCATACTGCAGTGCAATAGAAACTATGGCTGGAGAAAAAAAGGCCATTCACAAGCCGTACCACGATCATCAATATGGCTTTCCCATCCAGGATGATAACGAATTGTTTTGCCGTCTTGTTCTTGAGATAAACCAGGCAGGGCTTAGCTGGGAAACTATTCTGAAAAAGGAGGCTACCTTTAGAAAGGCGTATAGCAATTTCAACATCAAAAAGGTAGCTGCATATACAGAGGCCGATGTGCAACGATTGCTGGCCGATGCAGGCATCATAAGAAACAGGCTGAAAGTCAATGCTGCTATAGAAAACGCTAAAATCATACTGGACCTGCAAAAAGAATACGGCTCATTTGCAAAATGGCTGGAACATCATCATCCGAAAACAAAGGATGAGTGGGTAAAGCTGTTCAAAAAAACCTTCCGTTTCACCGGCGGGGAAATTGTAAACGAATTCCTGATGAGTATTGGGATATTGCCTGGTGCCCATTCAGAAAGCTGCCCGGTTTACAAAAAGGTGCTGAAGGTAAAACCATTGTGGAGCCTTTCGTAATTTCAATCAAATTAATCAACCGAAGTAATGACCATAGAATTGTTCAATGAAGAATTTAAGGGCGTATCAGGAAAGCTGAAATCATACCTTTTGCGAATAACAGCCAGTGCACATGATGCTGAGGACATAGTACACGATACCTATGTACGAGCCTCAGAAAAGCTCCATACATTCAGGGGTGAATCATCTTTAAAGACCTGGCTGTTCACCATCGCATCAAACCTTGCCAAGGATAATTTACGGGCACAAAAGCGATGGGTTGAAAATGTAACGGACATCTGCAGGCAGGAGGCTATGGGAAATCCGGAATTCTTCAGGGAGGCAATGCATATCAGCGCAACTTCTACTCAGGGTGCATTTGAGATAAAGGAGCACATTACTTTTTGCTTCACCTGCATATCGAAATCATTGCCACTCGAGCAGCAACTTTGCGTGTTCCTTAAAGAGGTTTATGAGTTTAAAGTAAACGAGATCGCAACGATAATTGACACTTCAGAGGCGATGGTAAAATATTACCTGCATACCGGCAGGGCTAAGATGACTAATGTTTTCGATAACCGCTGCGCATTGATCAATAAGGAAGGCATCTGCCACCAATGCTCGGAGCTTAATGGCGTCTTTAACCCAAAACAGAAATTCCAGGAAGAGGTGGTGAAAATAGAAATGGCGCGGGAAGCAGCGCATGGAGATAAGGAACAACTGTTCGACCTTCGCATGAAAATTATCAAAGAAATAGACCCATTTGAATCAGGTGCAGCAGCGCTACAATTACATCATTTGGACCACAATAGAAATGTGATGGAAAAATATGTGTAGAAAGCTCCCGTTTTGCCTATCGTTTTGTTTTGCTGAATCGTCAAAATTTAAACAGCATAAAATAAAACACTGAAAAATGGCACAGAACGGCAAAGCAACAACAGAAAAAAAGACATTCAGCAGGACAACATCAATCAGTACAGGCATACAGGCGGATCCGGCGATCATCTGGAAACTGCTCACAACAGCAACTGATTACCCAAGATGGAATTCAACTGTGATCTCTGTGGAAGGCAACATTGCTTTAGGTGAAAAGATAAAGCTCAAATCAACACTTGCCCCAAAGCGGATATTCAAACTACAAGTAAAAGAATTTATAAACGAACAGCGGCTGATGTGGGGAGATGGCCCAGGAAACCGGATCTATACCTTAGATAAAAAAAACAACGGAACTGTTACCTTTTCTATGGTTGAAAAAATAGGCGGGTTTATGTTCCCCATGTATGCAAAGTACATACCTTCATTTGACCAGTCGTTCGAGCAATTTGCAGCCGACTTAAAGCAGGAGGCAGAAACAATTCAGAATGCAACCCGGTAATATAGATCGCCAAAATCAATTCACTAACAGCTAATTTTAAAAATCAAACGTATGAAAATTGTAAAGGTTACTTACACAACAAAGGCAAAATGTGCTGAACAGAACAAGACGAATATCAAAGCAGTAATGAACGACCTGCAGCAGCTAAACAATCCCGGCATCAACTACAATGCCTGCGTGGGGCCTGATGATAAATCATTTACTCACTATGCCTTTTTCACTTCAGACGTGGAGCAAAAAGTATTGTTTGACCTGCCATCTTTCAAACACTTCCAGGAGCAGCTCAAAGCGAGCGGGCCTGAAACTCCGCCAAAAAATGAATTGCTAACTTTAGTGGGATCATCAAGAAACATTTTTTAACTGATTCAAAAGATAATTATGAAAAACAAGATAGGCACAAAAGAAAAGCCAATGCAGTTGCTGACTCCGCCCGGCACATCTGAATATACCATGCATGCAGATGAAAAAGATGGTAAAGAAATACTCGTATGCACTGTTGGAAAAACAGTGTTGCATTACGATATGCGCTGTCTCAATGACCTGCACACCATGCTGAAAAAACATGGAGACTGGATGGAGCTAGGCAGCGCCGATGAGCAGAAGCCTGCAAAGGAAGGCACCGTTGAAGCATGGGGCCGCTCTGAAACAAACCCGGTAGGTGGATGGTATGGACTTAAAAAAGGATTGCGCGGCCGCTTTGGTATGTATATCCCACCACTGATGGAGAAATTAGGGCTAGCCGAAATGACGCATGATGCCAAGGGGAATAAGATGCGGGCGATATAAATATTGTCCGATTTTGCTAAAAATGGACATTATCGTAATTTTGTAATGCAACTTAATGATATGAACATCAGTTTCACAGAAAAACAGCAAAATTATATTTCAGCACAGCTATCAAGCGGGGATTTTCAAAATGC
Organism: uncultured Bacteroidota bacterium; assembly: GCA_903887415.1. Taxonomy (GTDB): domain Bacteria; phylum Bacteroidota; class Bacteroidia; order Chitinophagales; family Chitinophagaceae; genus Nemorincola. The sequence goes on from CAISPO010000068.1 coordinate 4,414, forward strand.
TTCTGAGGTTGTTCGCGATGCTTTGCGGCTGCATGAGCTCTACCGGAACCGTGTGCTTGAAGAACTACGTAACGAAATAGCAAAAGGATGGGATGGTCCTCCAAGCGCAAGAAATGTGAAAGACATTATTAAAGCGAAGGCGCAAAAATACAAGGCTTAAATGGCAGGCGATTTGTTTTTCTATGAGCTTTCCAATGAAGCGGATAACGACCTTGATGAAATTTATGACTACACTGCCCGTGAGTTCGGCGATGCCCAGACAATAAAATATCTGATGAGCTTCGAAAATGTTTTTGAAAACCACTGTGCGCATACCAGTTTAGGAAGAAAGCGCGATGAGATAAGGAAAGGGCTGCGAAGCATCTCTAACGAGCGCCATACGATATTTTATAAGGTGCTTAAGGACAGAATTCGTATTGTCCGTGTTCTGCATGGCAGCAGAGACATTTTTAGATTTCTACCACCAGCAGATTGATCATACAAATTGCACTAAAAAACCTCAAACTGGTATGGTTTGAGGTTTTTTTAAAATCATTTTCAATTTTCCAATACTACATCAGCACTCCGTCTTCTTTAGCTTTGTATTGTTTCACCTGCTCCAATGCATCGGGTACTACATCGCTGGTTATAACTATGAAACTGTCTTTTACTGCATTCTGGAAAGCGTAGTCTATGGCTTCGCTCTCCTTCTTGATGACCACAATTTTCTTAGTCGGATCAACGTTGTGTATGCCTTGGGTCATCAGGTCTATGATCTCCTGTTCTGTTCTGCCACGAAGGTTTCTGTCCTGGCGGATAATGATCTCATCGAATGTCTTTGCAGCGGCCTCACCCAGTGATATAATATCTTCATCGCGGCGATCGCCCACGCCCGCTATGATGCCTACTTTCACCGAGGCATCAACCGATTTCACAAATTTACCTATCGCCATGATGCCATGTGTATTGTGGGCATAATCTATCATCACTGAATAGTTGCGGAAGTGGAACAGATTCATGCGGCCTGGGGTGAGCGCAGGGGAGGGCACAAAAGTCTGCAGGCCCAGGCGTATATCTTCGATCTTGAAATCCTGGACATAGACCGCCAGCACACCCGCCAGCACATTAGCTATATTGAATTCGGCCATGCCGGAAAATGTAAGCGGTATATTGGTTACTTTCTCTACACGTATCTTCCAGTTGCCCTTCTGTATGGTTACATAGCCATTTTCATATATCGCGGCAATACCACCCTTGGTGCAATGCCGCTTGATGCGCCCACTATCTTCTTTCAGCGAGAAATAAGCCACTTTGCATTCAAGGTCCTTGTGCATATCATATACGAGGTCATCATCGGCATTTAATATGGCATAGCCATGCTTGAAAACAGTATGCGCAGCTACCGCCTTCACTTTTGCCAGTTTTTCTATGGTGTCTATGCCTCCCAGGCCCATGTGGTCTTCGGCCACATTGGTCACAACAGCCACATCGCAGTTATGAAAACCAAGTCCAGCCCGCAGGATGCCGCCACGGGCACATTCCAACACGGCATAGTTTACAGTAGGATCACGCAGCACAAACTCAGCGGATACAGGGCCCGTGCAATCGCCCTTCATCATCATCTGGTTTTGAATATACACCCCATCGGTGGTGGTATAGCCTACCTTGTAGCCCATTTGCTTTACGATGTGTGCTATAAGCCGGGTCGTAGTAGTTTTGCCGTTGGTACCAGATACGGCAATGATCGGTATCCGGGCTGACGAACCGGGAGGATAGAGCATGTCAATAACAGGCTCTGCCACATTTCGCGGCAGCCCTTCGGTGGGGTCCAAATGCATACGGAAGCCAGGTGCAGCATTTACTTCAAGCACCGCACCGCCATTATCTGTCACAGGTGTTGAAAGATTGGACGCCATAATATCTATACCGCAGATATTAAGGCCAATGATACGGGCGATGCGCTCACACATAAAAACATTGGTTGGATGCACAAAATCAGTGACATCGGTAGCAGTGCCGCCAGTGCTGAGGTTGGCGGTAGGCTTCAGCCACAGCTCTTCTTTCTTCTTCAGTATAGTGTCCAAAGTATATTCTTTCTTCGCCAGCATATCCATGGTGAAGCCGTCAACCTTTATTGCGGTAAGGACCTTTTCATGGCCATAGCCCCTGCGGGGATCGCTGTTCACTATATCTATCAATTGCTGTACTGTATGCACACCATCACCTATAACGGCAGCAGGCGTGCGCAATGCCGCTGCTACAAACTTGTAGTTAATAACAAGCACCCGGAAGTCGCGCCCGGTAATGAATTTCTCGCAGATCACAGAACGGCCATAGACCTTGGCTGCGGCTAGTCCGGCAACTGCATCCTCCCAGGTTCTTATATTGGTGGTAGCTCCCTTGCCATGATTGCCGTTCACTGGCTTGGTTACAATAGGGTAGCCTATCTTGTCTATCGCACTTTTCAGATCTTCTTCATCGTATATGATACGGCCGCGCGGCACAGGTATTTCAGACGCTTCGAGCAGGTTTTTGGTCTCTTCTTTGTCGCAGGCTATCTCTACAGCTATGCTGCTGGTGGTGCTTGCAATTGTAGCCTGCACCCTGCACTGATTAATACCATAACCCAGTTGCACCAGCGAGTGTCGGTTTAACCTGATGTACGGTATCTTTCTTTTAATCGCCTCATCCACAATGGAGCCTGTACTTGGGCCCAGCCGTTCATTTTCACGTATTTCGCGCAGTGTCTGAATATCTGCTTCGAGATCGTAGGTTTCGCCATCAGTCAATGCCTGTGCTATTTTCACTGCGGCTTTGGCGGTATATACGCCTGCCTTTGCTTCCTGGTAAGAAAATACCACATGATACACACCGGGATCTTTGGTTTCGCGGGTGCGGCCAAACCCCGTATCCATGCCTGCAAGCGTTTGTAGCTCCAGGGCTATGTGTTCTATCACATGCCCCATCCACGTACCCTCTTTCACACGCTGAAAAAAGCCACCTGGCTCACCCTCTGAGCAACGATGCTCATATAACGTAGGCATGAACTCAGATAGCCGCTCCAGGAAGCCGGGTATCTTGTCTGTTGGCCTTTGTTCCATATCCTCCAGGTCCAGCAGCATCACGATGAGCTTATGCCTGTTCACTGACCAATAGTTAGGCCCGGCCATTGTTTTTATTTCAAGTATTTTCATCCTGGAAAAATTTAGTTTATCAAGATAATGATTTTGTCTGTATCAGGATGCTCTTTGGGCGAAAAACCTTAATTTTGCTGTTTTATTTTTTATCAAACCAAATCAGCAAGTGACATATCCCCTCGGGCATTTAGTAGCAGTTGGCGGCGCAGAAGATAAAGGAACAGACCTTGAAAAGGGAATCTTACAAAGGAACCGGCTTAATTTTTTTGAATTAGGTATTCTTAAAAATATTGTCAGCCTTATTGGTGCAGATGGGCCGTCTGTTGAGGTGATCACAACAGCGTCTTCCATACCTGATGAGGTAGCGCAAAACTATAAACATGCCTTTGAAAAGCTGGGCTGCATGAACGTAGGACACATGCGTATCCGCAACCGCGAGGATGTGGGCACACCTGAATACATGGAGCGGCTGAAAGCATGTAACTGTGTGATGTTCTCCGGCGGTAACCAGCTAAGGCTTTCTTCTATTTTTGGCGGCACGAACTTCCTTGATGTACTGAAACAGCGGTATGACGAGGGCAACTTCCTTATTGCCGGCACCAGCGCAGGCGCTATGGCCATGAGCAATACCATGATCTATGAAGGCAATGCTGCAATAGCCAACCTGAAGGGCGAAGTAAAAATAACAACCGGGCTGGGCCTTTTGCACAATGTGATCATAGATACGCATTTTGACCAGCGCGGCAGGTTCAACAGGCTGGCCCAGGCTGTAGCAGCTCAGCCCGGCGCAATAGGCATAGGCCTTGGCGAAGATACCGGCATTATCGTATCTGAAGGGCATGAGCTTAAGGCGATCGGCTCAGGCAGTGTAGTTATCATCGACGGCAAAAAGATAGAGTATAACAATATTGCCGACATAGACTTCGGCATGCCTATTTCCGTGGAAAACATCATCGTCCATATCATGTCGAAGGGGGATATGTACAACCTGGAAACAAGGAAATTCATGGGCGCTGAAATAGCCATGAATGAGCCATAGTTGGTGTCTTTGTTAGCTGTATATCAGCACTTCATTTCTTCCACCATTATTCCGGCAGGCGCGATACATACCTTCGCTGTTAAAAGGCATTTCTATATTACCCAGCTTATCTATTGCTATCAGTCCGCCTTCGCCGCCTATTTTCACTAGTTTTTCATACACAACTAAATCACAGGCATCTTTAAGAGACAACCCCTTATATTCCATAAGGCAGGAAACATCGTAGGCCACTACGCAGCGCAGAAACAGCTCTCCGTGCCCGGTGCAGGAGACCGCACAGGTATTGTTATTGGCATAAGTACCCGCTCCTGGTATTGGGCTATCGCCTATCCGTCCGAATTTTTTATTAGTCATTCCGCCAGTGCTGGTGGATGCTGCAAGATTTCCTTGCTGGTCTAATGCTACCGCGCCTACTGTCCCAAATTTTTTGTCGGAATGGTCGAGTTGTATCTTATCTTCTTTCAGCGCTTCCTGCCACTGCTGGTATCGTTGCTCTGTATAAAAATAGGCGTCATCTTCAAAGGCAAGGTTTTGCTGCTTCGCGAATTGCTCGGCCCCAGTGCCGCAGAGCAGGACGTGGGGGCTATGTTCCATAATAGCCCTCGCAAGTTTCACCGGATTTTTTATATGGCTTACACCGCATGTGGCGCCAGCTTCAAGCCCTTTGCCGAACATAATAGAGGCATCCATTTCATGGCCGCCTACATTATTGAACACGGCCCCCTTCCCTGCATTGAACAGCGGGAAGTCCTCCATTTTCACAACTGCGGCTTCCACGGCATCGAGGCTGCTGCCGCCACTTTCCAGTATTTTGTATCCAGTGTCCAACGCATCTTGCAGACCTGCTTCGTACTGTGCCTGCAGTGCAGGCGTCATGGTGCTGCGCAGTATAGTGCCAGCACCGCCATGTATTGCTATTGAGAAATTATTGGCCATTTGGGTGTAAAGGAATGAATATTATTCCTCATTTTCGTACATTGAAAAAAGTAAATAAAGTACATTGCCGCTACTCAAAAAAATTGCAAAAATTATTGCTAAGACATTGCTGGCGTTTGCCGCATTTGTTGTGCTGTATTTTATTACCGCATTTGCCTTTTCAAGAATAACTATTAACAAAGAGGCAAATACAACAGAAGATGTTACGATTTACATTAAGACAAATGGTGTCCATACCGATATTGTAGTTCCCGTGCGCAGCGCCCTCATTGATTGGAGCAAGGAAATAAAATATGCCAATACTGCCCTGAAAGACACCAGCTATCCCTACCTCGCCCTGGGATGGGGCGACAAAGGATTTTACCTGCAAACACCTAATTGGTCGGATCTTAAATTTTCGGTTGCTTTTAAGGCAGCCTTCGGACTCAGCAGCACAGCTATGCATGCTACCTTTTACCGGGAAATGGCTGAAGGTGAGCACTGCCGTAAGCTCACTATAAGCAATGACCAATATGCACGGCTAGTCGCTTATATATCCCATACGTTTCAAAAGGATAGCAGCGGTCATTTTATAAATATTAAGACAAAGGCAAACTATGGAATATCGGATGCTTTTTATGAAGCGAACGGCCGCTATAATTTGTTCCGTACTTGTAATACGTGGGCAAACTCAGCTTTAAAAAAATGCGGGCAAAAATGTTGCCTGTGGACGATATTTGATACCGGTATATTTCTGAAGTATGCAAAACAGGATGCACCCTGAATATTTGTTTGGCTATAATACGCTAATTATACCCCAGCTTCTTCAGAGCATCACTTATCTCTTTTTCGCTCTTATACTTTGCTTTCGATGGCTTGCCGGCTTTCGTGCCTTCAAACCCGCCTTCTATTTTTGCAGATGCATCATCAAGCCGCCTGAGCCTGCCGGGAACCAAACGCCCTATATTGTCATATACCCTATTCATGTATAGGGTACCTGATGCATCCTTGTCGTGCTGTGTGCTGGTAGCGACAATGACTAATTCCTTTACCTGGTCGCTGTCTGCATTTGCAAAGAAAGTTGCTGCAATATTTACGGGCTTGCCTTCATTATTGAAAGTATCTATGAACACTCGTTTATAGGTATCCTTCCCGCTCGGGATGAACATAAAGGCAAGGGTCCGATAATTGTCTCTGGGCTGTGTGCCATCTTCTTCTACATAAAATTTCTGTGTATAAAACGCAATAACAGAAGGCTCCTGCGTCCATTCTTTTGTCTCTGTAACCTTTGACATCATCTCCTGCCGGAGCTCTGTATATAATGGCCGGGCCCTTACGGCAAACTGGAGCGCCGGTTCTCCCGGTATCCGCTTCACAGTGGGGCCATATGCTTTTACGGTCTGCACAACACTTTCAGGGCTTGTGTAAAATTCATCCGTGTTGTTATCCATGCATTTTTTGATACGCATATCCCATAGATATTGTTTGGGCTTGTCGTCCCTGCCATCGGGGTTTACTTCGCCGTCGTAGGTCTCCTGGGTTTTATCATACTGCTTCATAATGTCGTCAGCTATCTTGTCTATCTCCTCCGAATATTTGTCGCTGCTATAGTCCCTTGATGATAACGCTACCTGCAATTTATTAGCATAAGTAAGTGCAATATCATAGTGGTCCTGCTCATGGATCAGCACATAATTAGAGTGCTCCTCCTTGGTGGATTCGCGCACAAACGCCCGGCTCTGGAAAGCGCATTTTATGCGGAACTTGAATTTGACCCTGCCATTTTCCTGCCGTTCCCCGCTGTCGGCATAAAAATAGATAGCGGGAGATACATATGCCTGGGCCTGCAGGTTCCGCGCGGCCAGTTGTTCTGCATGTTCCTTGTCTTCCTTATTCTGGAAATCATTCCAGTTAAGGGTGCGGTAGTTGAGTATTTTCCCTTCGGGAGCTATCCAGTCTCCGGCGCTTTGCGAAAACAGGTTTATTGCGCAGAGCATACATAGAGTAAACAGAAACGGGCGCATGAGGTTTTTTTTATTAAATGTAGTAAGTTATCTCAAAATGAAAAACAAAAAAAAACTGAATGTTTTACCCCTCACGAAACAAAATACATCTTCATTTGTCCTTTATTTTTCGCATCGATCTCGCCACGGTACCGGCAGTTGAATTTATCCTTTACCAGTTCATAAGTGACCTCTGAAATGTTGATCTTCCCGGCTTCACTGCTTTGCTCCATCCGGGCTGCCGTGTTCACGGTATCACCCCAAATATCGTAAGCGAATTTCTTCACACCAACTATCCCTGCTACCGCATTGCCGCTATGTATGCCTACCCGAACCTGAAATGCTCTGTCGCCGATGTTTGCCTGCCGGTCCCGCATACAGGCTACTATCTCCAGAGCTGCCCTCACCACGTTCTCGGCATGTTTCGGGTCTGGTACCGGAAGGCCGGAAACAGCAAGGTAAGCATCCCCGATCGTTTTTATTTTTTCTATTCCGTACTTGCTGATGATTTCGTCAAACATTTTGAAGCAGGTATGCAGCTCATTTACAAGCTCTTTCGGGCTCAGCGTTTCACTTGCTTTTGTGAAGTTCACAAAGTCAGTGAATATTACTGTAACATGGTCGAAGTATTTGGCTTCTGATACGCCAGTCGATTTCAATTCTGCGGCTACTTCAGATGGCAGGATGTTCAGCAGCAATTCATCCGATTTTTTCCTTTCCAATTCGGATTTCTTCCGTGCTTTAACCATGAAAAAGGAAAACCCAAGTAATAACACTGTTCCCCCAATGCCAAGGAGCGTGTAGGTGCGTTGCCTGCGCAGCTCAATTGCTGTTATTTTTTCCCTGGCTACTATCTTCAGACTATCTGCCTGTTGCTTCAGATTATATTCATTTTCTGCGTTTAGCTTGGTTATCTGCTCTGTGTTGTCTTTTGAAAAAAGGCTGTCTTTTACCTCACTGTATTTTTTGAAATTCTCTATTTCATTTTTCAGATCGCCTTTTAGCTTATATACTTCAGAGATGCCCTCATAGCAGTCCATCTGTATGTCCAGTTGTTTTATTTCCTTTGCTATGTCCAACGCCTGCTGCAGATAAAGCATTGCTTTTTGTATCCTGGCTGCTTTGCTGGCAGGTATTGTTTCGTCCGGCTGATATGGGCCGGAAGCCATTTCCTTATCAGCAGCCATTATTTTAGAATGGTTCGGCCCATTAGCGTTAGTATCATTCAGGATAGCGAGGTAGGCAAACCCTATATTCTTCAACAGGAAGCCTGTAGCGTATTTGTCCTTTATCTCCTGATCGATCTTTAGCCCCTTTAGCATATACGTTATGGCCATCGTATAATTTTTCTGTTCGGTATATACATTCCCGATGTTTGAATAGCATTTAGCGATGGCTACATTTACGCCTGCATCTTCGGCCATTTTTAATCCCATAAAATCATACTCCAGCGCCTTGTCGTAATTTTTTTGCCAGTAATAAACAGTACCGGTATTGATCGTAGCCCTTATGAGCGCCTGTTTATCCCCCAAGTCTTCAGATAGTTTTATCGCCTTCATAAAATACTCCCGGGCTTGCGGATAGTTGCGCTCCATCTGGCACACGCTGCCAATATTGCATGTATTGGTGGCAACTGCGTTTTTATCCCCTGTTTCTTCCGCCATTTTCAACGCCAGGAAAAAATACTCCAGAGCCTTGGCATAGTTGCCTTGCTGCCCGTAGGCCTGGCCTATATTCGTTGTAACATTAACGATTCCCTTTTTATTCCCGGTTTCCTGGTATGTTTTTAAGGTTGTTTTAAAGAACTCCACAGCTTTAGGATAATCAGATTTTCCCAGGTAGCAATTCCCGAGTGAGTTGCTGGCCATTGCGGTTCCCTTTTGCCAGTTTAAGTTAGTCGCCAGGTCTAATCCCTGCTGTCCATATTCTATACCTTCGTCAGGGTTTATATGGCTGTAGTTGTAAGAGAGGTTACTGAGCAATTTCACTTTATTGGTGTCTTCATTGATCTTATAATGCCCGGAGTTGAGCTCCGTTAAGAATGAATCAATAAGCGCTTGCCCTTTTTTTTGAGCATGCAGGTTCTGTTCTGCGAACAGGCACATCAGTACCAGGAGAAGAGTAAACCTTTTCATTCTAACAATTTTGAATTCACAAAATATGAATAATCCCCTATATTTATAAATACTGGACGCAGAGGTAGCTATTTCTTTTTTCATAGTTCGTTTAATATCTTTGATTTGTAATAATATCTATAAACAAATAAGATCAATCCTGCTATGCAAAAATTTTATTCAAATGTTATGTATAGCATATTAGCTACACGCCGAACAATGGCATTGCTGTTACTACTGGCTTTCAGTACATCTGCCTATTCACAAAAGATCCTTCTCGTCAATGACAATGATGACATAGTGTATAACACAGACACTTTTAAAACCGATCTGAGCAATACCATATACAGCGGTTATCACTACTGGAGCATTCCCGATTCCGCTTACATCGCACCCACAGCAGCTTTCATGGATACCTTCGACCTCGTGATCTGGTATTGCTCCACAGATGGCGTAGGGCTACAGATATGGAACGGAACGGGAACAGCGGGCAACCCGGATGTGGTTACCTACGCTCAAACCGGCAAGCCGTTATGGATCATCGGACTAGACATTCTTTATGAAAAATATGCAGAGGGCAGCACGTTTACAACCGGCGAATTCCCGAAAGATATTATGGGCCTTACTTCATACGATGTACAATCGTATGTGGACGATGGAAGCACCGGCTGCCCGCAAGTGGACCGAATTTCCACTGCATCTGCATTATTTCCCGATTCCCTGAAATGGGAATATGCAACACTTTGGTATGTGGATGGATGCACCCCCGATACCGGCACACTAAGTCTCTACCAGATGGGGCCGGTATCTTATGCGCTGAATGGCAGAAAGTGTATGTTCCACAACAAGCAAGCTGATATTTCAGTAATGAGCACATTCTTCGATCCGGCATTGATGAATAGCTTTAACAACAAAACTCACTTCCTGCAAAATGGCATTACCTACTTGCTGGGAGGAGTTGCCGGGGTTAAAAACATTGCTCCTGCAAACGCGGCAAGGCTCTATCCGAACCCTGCAACATCTGTTTTTACACTAGAGATAAACGCTGAAAAAAGCGGCGAGGCGGCCATCGAATTGTTTAATGTGCTGGGCCGTAAGATACGCCAGCAGAGAGCAGTGCTGTCTGCCGGGGAAAACCTGGTTGAGACGAATATTTCAGAGCTAAGCGCCGGGGTGTACCTGGTAAAAGCTATGGATGCCGATGGGAATATGCTGTACATGGGTAAGCTGAATAAATTTTAAACTAAACCTGGCACTTAGAGTCAATGGATGATGAAACGATTTCTTTTTTTTGCAATATCCGCATTGTGCCTTGCTAAGACCAGCCATGCGCAAAACAACGAAGACCTCTCCAGTGGTGTGATATGGGAGAGTGAGCCTTACATGGCCGTCGATCCTGCTAGTCCGCAACATATAGTGGTGGGCTGGATGGGCAGCGCAGGGTCGGGTTTGAATATCAAACTGATAGCGACTTTCAATGGCGGTGTAACCTGGAGCAGTCCGGCGGTGATTCCACACCAGTCGCCTACTTTTACCAGCGCCGATGTTTCTATTGCTTTCGGCCATACTGGAAACCTGTACGCCACTTATATTGATTTCAGGAAGTCACCTGATTCCGGGGCTGTGTATATTGTAAAATCCACCGACGGTGGCCTTACATGGAGTACTCCAAACCAAGTGATCAGCGGTTTTGCCGATGGCACCAAGTATCCTTTAGACCGCCCGTGGCTGGCGGTGAGCAGCACAGGCGCTATGGACACCCTATATGTAACTACTAAGCCCGCACCATGGGTAGCGCCGCCAAACCGCCCTTATTTTGTGAAGTCGTACGATGCCGGTATAACATGGTCGGCATGGCGGAATATAGATTCTGTCGGCTATCTCGTAGGAAATGTGATACAGGCACCCATGGCTGCACCTGCAATTGATTCTGCCGGCCGATTTCATTGTATCTACCCTGCTTACCTCCCCTCTGAGAGTATCTACCCCCGCTATATAATGGCCACCAATGGCCCCGCAAATTCCTTCAGCTACAACAGTGCCGAGACCATAACCACAAGCGCAGGAACAATAGATACACTGGCGAAAGCAGGCGGAAAATTCATCTGCGACCCTGCTCACAATGGCCATTTTGCGTTTGTGCACATCGAAAACCGGTTGGGAGACCTCGATGTATATTCAATTGAAACTACAGATGGCGGTATTACGTGGAGTGCACCGGCAAGAGTGAATGATGATGCCACTGGCAACGGTAAAATGCAGGACATGGCGTGGGCGAATTTCGACGAAAACGGAGATCTCGTCACTGCATGGAGAGACCGCAGAAATGCTCCCGGGACAGGATATGAACAACCAACGGAAATGTACGGGGCAATCAAATGGTATGACTCATCGGCCTTCTCTGCTAACTTCAAAATATCAGACACTACGGCGCCTTATGACAGTGTTTATCTTTATGGTGCCGGTAATGATTTTATGAACGTAGCTATGGCCCAGGACACCCTGAGCGCGGTATGGGGCGATGTAAGAACTGGCGCACTCAATATCTGGTTTTCACGCCGGGCCATGCGCACAGGAGTAACAACGATGGTTAAAAACATAGTGAGTGAGCAGCTGCCGGATGTCAATATTTACCCCAATCCCTCCAGCCAGCATATAACAATAGAGGGTACTGAGCTGACCAGCATATCATTGGAAGACCTTGCTGGTAAATTGGTGCTAAAAAGGAAAATAGATGGAGGACAGCGATACGTGCTGAATGTTTCGGGTATTGCCGCTGGAGTATATATTGCAGTAATAGGTACCCAAAACGGACTTGTTACACGAAAGGTGGAAATACGCTAAGACCTGGGAATGCTGTAATTCAGAGTTTTGGGGTGAACTGCTCCAGGTCGTATATACCTAACGCTTTTTCTATTGTCGCCACTCTGTCCACCATAGTTTCAAAGCCGCCTTTACCAAAGAGCTTTTGCTCGTTGTTTTCAAATTCCTCGCCTAGAGCGTCATACTCATGTTTGGATACAATCTTTCTGAAAGCAGGAAACAGGATGGTATCCTCCCTGGCTTCGTGAGGCCGGTACATGTAGTTAAAGTCGTTTAGGGCTTTTAGCAGTTGTTCGCTATCACTGTCCGTTGGGTTGGTCACTTTGGCTAGCTGTGCGATCTTGTCCGTGAGCGCCCTACCCGCATTGTGCTGTTTCAGCAGCGTATCCACCAGTTCAGTTAGTTGGTTCGCTTTCCGGAACCGGGGAAAAAGATAGTTTTCCTCTTGTTTTTCATGGTAGTCTTCCACGAATATCCTGATGACCCCAGCGCCATCCACTAATGCCTGCCGCTGAAAAGATTCCTTATTGGAAAGATGCTGGCGGCAGTTATCATAGATAAGCAAAACCCGGTTCAGCAACCCATGTTCCTGCATCAGGTCTTCCGGAGGCGACACTTTTTGCCCATCGCCATCATCATCTTTATCCTTGCAACCGGAGAAAAGGCTTAAGCCCCCTATACCGCCGACTATCGCCAGCCTTATACTTTTTTCAATGAATTGCCTACGGCTGTTTGGCTGGTAGCCCGGAATAGAAGTGTCCATTGACCCAATTTTTTTCGAATTGGCACAAAAAGCATGCCCCAAGCAGATAAAATTCGAAATTGACCGCGTCTCGCAACAGTTATCTAACGCCCTTAGTCATCAAAAAAAGCGCCATTAGTATTACCATAACCAAATGCCCTGAACTTTATCTCTTTTTTAGTAGCACTATTGAACAGTCTCACTGAGATAGTGTCCTTCTGCCAGCTATATTCTGCTTGATTCATAATGTTGTGGCTGCCATAACCCGCAGCATGATATTTGATCGAATCTTTCTCTAGCTGGTAATAAATGAGTTTATAATCGTCTCCGCTGCGGAAAACCGCGGCTTCGTGGTGTTTATGTTTTGCGATTTCAGCATAAGGCACCACAGTGCCACATGCTTTTTGAAATACATAATAAGGTGCTTTGCTTGAATCCTGTATCGCAATAATGGTACCTTTTTTTGATTGTGCGAAGCTGCTCATAACGATAAGCATTAACCCGATTGTGAAGAACAAACACTTTGTGTTCATAACTGTTAGTTTATACAATAAAAGTAACATATTCTCCATAAGGGTATCCTGCTGTTTGTCTGGATTAGCTCAATTTTCCTTATCATCCATTCGCATCACTCTCCTGCTTCCTCCATACAGCTCATACTCCATCATACGGCAGTCTATGATGCTGGTGTAAAATTCTATTCTGCGCTTGGCTTTGAGGCCTATTTTTTTGGCGAGGTTCAGGTTGCCGGTGAAGATGTAGCCAAAGTAGCCGCCGCACTTTTTTTTCATGAAGTCGCCTATTCGGGCATAGGTGGCTTCCAGTTCTGGTTCGTTGCCGAGGCGTTCCCCGTATTCAGGATTCATAAACATTACGCCCTTGCCACCTTCGGGTACTTCAGTCGCTTCAAAGTCGCAGATGGCAAATTCTATGAGATCGGCTACGCCTGCTGCCAGTGCATTCTTCCGCGCATTTGCAATAGCCATATCGCTATAATCGGTAGCAATGATGCGCAGACCCGGCACATCAACGATCCGGTTGTTCAGTTGTTCCATTTCACTGAGATACACATTTTCATCGTAACCCGTAAGGTGCATGAATGCATAGTTTAGCCGGAACAGCCCCGGCCTAGTATTGGTTGCAATTAGAGCGGCCTCTATAGCCACAGTACCCGAGCCGCACATGGGGTTTACGAATGGTGACTTCCTATCCCAGCGGGTGGCGAGTATCGTGGACGCAGCAAGCGCTTCCAGCATAGGTGCGCGGCCAGGTATCTTGCGGTAGCCATGCCTTGCCAGCGAGTCACCGGATGTGTCAATAAAGACTTCGGCAGATTCATTCTTCCAGAACAAATGGATCACGGCCCCGGTAAGTTCTGCTCCTGTTGATGGCCGTGTACCGGTCTTCTCCCTCAACTGGTCCACGATCGCGTCTTTTACGCGCAGATTGGCAAACATATTATTGTTGATGGTCGGGTTAATAACGTTGCTGGTTACCGAAAAATAGCCGTTATCCGGCAGCACTTTTTCCCACGGGTAAGTGAGCAAATTTCTGTAAATATCATCGGCGTTTACAGCCTCAAATTGTTTTATGCTATACAGCACCTGGCTGGCACAGCGCAGGTTCAGGTTCAGTTTTATGCAGTCATTGATAGTGCCCGTCAGGCGCACGCCGGTCACAAAGGTTTCATCTGGAGTAAAGCCAAGTTCTTTTACTTCCTGCTCCACATAGGGCGCAAGGCGTTTATTACAGGTGATCGTGATCGGCGCAACGGTGGTGTATAAAGACATGGCGTAAAGGTAAGGGTACAATGAATTGTTACAGGTATTTTTTCAGGAGCAGGTTTTGCATACTTTTATAAAGCAAACCCGGTGCATGAAAAGGAATCCGATAAAAAACGGACGTTAAGGGAATAGGTACAGCACGGGAGTTGTGATACATCAGTATAAGGCATGGCTGTTCGTTCGATATTGTATGGGGTGAAAAATTGAGCTTTGATCAGTTGTTGAAGGACAATAAAGACGAAATTGCCACCAACACTGAAATGAAGGATTGGAATAAAAGCGTGCACTATCAAAAACAAGATGACAAATAAAGAAGACATAGCCGGTCTGGTGGAAATTTACCTGCAGCAATTTCCCGGCGAAAAAGACATTACTAAATTGTTTACTGATTTCCTGATGAGGAACAGTGCGGAGGAATTGTTCGCCCGCAAGAATTTTGACGGGCATATAACCACAAGTGCATTTATCATTGATACAGCCCGAACGGAGATATTGTTACTAAAACATAAATCGCTGAACAGGTGGTTGCAGCCCGGCGGGCATGTAGAGCCAGATGATACACTGCTGTTGTCTGCTCTGCGGGAAGCAAATGAAGAGACAGGAATACCGAAAATTGAATTGAGGAATATCCCTGTTTTCCAAAATAGCGAAGTGCCGTTCGATATAGACTCGCACTATATTACGGCTAATCCTAAAAAGCAGGAAGATGGGCATTACCATCACGACCTCAGGTACCTGTTTGAATATACCGGCGATGGCAATATCATTTTTAATGCCGACGAATCAACCGGTCTGAAATGGGTGAAGCTAGCGGAACTGGCGGATGATGAAACTTTTAGGGCGGTAGTTAAGAAGATAAAAGATATTGAAAAGGATATTCACTGACCTCTATAAAACGTAGCTTTATAGAATGGCCAGACGGTTGGTCTAATATTATAACATACATGAAATTGCTATCAATTCTGATCCTTTTATTGTTGATGGCTCACGTCGCTATCGGGCAGTCAGCTGAAGAGAACCGGAATTTGGTATTTGATCATGCAGACCTTAAAATAATTCAAAAAGCTGATTCTATTTTGTCAGACTCAACGAAGTGGAATAAACAGGATGACCGGGAATGTGCCGACGATATTAAAAACGGAAAATACAGCCTTTATTGCGCCCTTTATAAAGCTTCAGTTGACGTGACCGGCACATATGTTCACCGGAGAGCGGCGATACAGATCGTAAGGTTCACGGTTGAGAAATATGACAACGGAAGTATTAAGGAGCATAGGCTGATGGATTGGAATAATAGCCCTGCAACCTCATTTGCAACACTAAAAATGGTACTAAGAGAGTCGATGGAGGTTGTCGAAAAGCGATTAAAATGAAATGGACATAGCTGGGAATGTGGCTAAAACGACATAGTCTTAACTTCAGCGACTACCGATTATTTACGATATTTTTGCAGTAAAATAACCTCTTGAGCGCTACTGTTTTTTTGATCACGCCGCCATTTACGCAGTTGAACACCCCCTATCCCGCAACTGTTTATCTGAAGGGTTTTCTGAACACGAAGAACATCACTTCTTTCCAGGCCGATCTTGGCATTGAGGTGACGCTGGAGCTATTTTCTAAACAGGGGTTGCAGCAGTTGTTTGCACAAATAAACAGCAACGCCTCCCAACTGTCGGAAAATGCGGAGCGCATTGTGACGTTGCAGCAAGACTACCTGAATACAATAGACGGAGTGATCCTGTTCCTGCAAGGCAACGACCCCACCCTCGCGCACCAGATCGTGAAGCGTGGCTTCTTGCCGGAGGCATCCCGCTTTGCACAATTGGACGACCTGCAATATGCTTTCGGCAGCATGGGCGCACAGGACAAGGCGAAACATCTCTCCACCATGTACCTGGAAGATCTTAGTGATCTTATCACGGAATGTGTTGACCCACACTTTGGTTTTAGCCGCTATGCCGAGCGGTTGGGGAGATCGGCAAACAGTTTTGATGAACTGTATGGTGCACTGCAAAAAGAATACACGTACATAGACAGCATACTGATAAAAATACTTGCTGCGCGGATGGCAGAGGTACAGCCCAAACTTGTAGCGCTGTCCGTGCCATTTCCAGGAAACCTGTATGCAGCTTTCCGGATAGGGCAATGGGTGAAGAAAAATCATCCGGAAGTGAAAGTAGCTATGGGCGGCGGTTTCCCTAATACCGAGCTACGGTCATTGAGTGATGCCCGGGTTTTTGAGTTCCTTGATTTTATTACACTGGACGATGGTGAAGCGCCGTTGGAAAATCTTGTCAAGCACATTCACGGAGATCTATCTGCTGAAGAACTGAAGCGGACATTTATTCTTCAAAACGAGGCTGTCACCTACATCAACAATAAATCCTGCGCCGATTACAAACAAGGACAGGTGGGTACCCCTGATTACGGAGACCTGCTATTGGACAAATATATATCCGCTATAGAGGTGGTGAACCCCATGCACAGCCTGTGGAGCGATGGCAGATGGAACAAGCTCACCATGGCACATGGCTGCTACTGGGGCAAGTGTACGTTTTGCGATATTTCGCTGGACTATATACGGCTATATGAGCCGATAGCTGCGCAACTGCTCTGCGACCGGATAGAGGAAATAATAGCCCAGACGAGGCAAACCGGCTTTCACTTTGTGGATGAGGCTGCACCACCTGCACTGATGCGGGCGCTCGCCCTGGAGATCATCCGCAGGAAGATCACGATCTCGTGGTGGACAAACATCCGGTTTGAAAAGAGCTTTACCCGAGACCTTTGCCTGCTGCTTAAAGCCTCCGGGTGCATAGCGGTATCCGGCGGGCTGGAGGTAGCCACTGACCGGCTGCTGGAGCTGATACAAAAAGGAATAACCGTGGCGCAGGTGGCAAGGGTAAACAAACATTTTGCAGAAGCCGGCATCATGGTGCATGCCTACCTGATGTATGGCTTCCCCACACAGACTGCCCAGGAGACCATAGACTCGCTGGAAATGGTGCGGCAGATGTTCCAGGCGGGGATACTGCAATCTGCATTCTGGCACCAGTTTGCCATGACGGCTCACAGTCCGGTGGGTTTGGCGCCAGAAAAATTCGGGGTGAAAAAAGAAACAGAAACAATTGGTTCATTTGCCAATAATGATATTGTACACCTTGACCCTACCGGCGCCGACCATGATACGTTTACTCCTGGCCTCAAAAAGTCTCTACTCAATTATATGCATGGAGCATGTTTCGACTATCCGCTGCAAAAATGGTTTGATGTAAAAGTGCCAAAAACAACGGTGCTCCCGGATCATATTGCCGGCATCCTGAACGAAGAAGAATACAGTGCGTGGAACCCCAACGCCAAAATAATATGGCTGGGAAAGGTGCCTAAAATAGAGATCGTAACCAAATCTAAAAAAGGCAACACCTGGGAACTGGCGTCGTTGACATTCATAGGCAAGCAGGAGACAATAAACATAAAAGTAGAAAAGCCGCAAGGCATCTGGCTCGCAGATATGCTTCAAAAGCTCTCGGTGGATAATGCCAAAACCTTTACCGCACTGGAAGTAAAAGAAAGCTACGAGGCGGCAGGATTAGAAGACTTTGAACTGTTCTGGGATAACAAACCGGTAAACGGGCTGTACAAGGTTGGGTTGCTGAGGTTGTAAAACCAGACCTCTCCCCACCCCTCTCCGAGGGAGAGGGAGGTGCTACTTGACCATGCCGAAGCACCTTTTCGCACTTTCGTAAAACTATTAGCTTTGTATCTTTCCATGATAATTGTTTGATAATTTAGGGTAATTTTATGCTTATGACAATGAAGAAAATAATTGCCTGCCTTGCTATTGTCGTTGGTAGCTTGCAAATGGTACATGCACAAAGCAGTGCGATAAAACCCCGCATCTCTGCATTTACGCAGCAGTATCTTATAGCCAGCAAAAAGCTGAAAGACAGCAAGGCCCGGCTCCCGGAGTATGTTTATAAAAAGATAAACAACAAAACATACATCAGTGCCTTCATAAAAGTGGGCAGCGATGTGGAGCAATCGAAGCTGGATGCGCTGGGGGTATTTATAGGTACAAGAGCTGGTGATATATGGACTGCACAGATACCCGTTGAAAACATTTCTTCCTTCATCACCGTTCCCGGTATAAAGTATATAGATCTTGATGCGCCAATCTTCCCGGTGCTGGATTCTGCAAGAAAGCAAACCAAGGCCGACTCGGCACAAAGTGGCATTTACCTGCCTGCACCCATGACCGGGAAGAACGTGGTAGTGGGTGTTATTGATGCCGGTTTCGATTTTACTCACCCCACGATGTATGACACTACTCATAGCGGGTACCGCATAAAAAGAGTATGGACGCAAAAGCTGGCCGGTACACCACCCACAGGTTTCGCATATGGCAACGAAATGACCGACAGCGATGTGATCAGGGCGCAAGGCTATGACACGGCTATCTTATCGCATGGCACGCACGTGACCGGTATTGCCGCAGGATCAGGGTATGGCAGCAATGCAAACAACCGCAGGTTCAGGGGTATGGCTTTTGAGAGCGATATAGTATTGGTGGGCATTATGCCGGCACCTGCTGAGTGGGAAGTAGCCGCGGAATCAGATATTATAGACGGCATGAACTACATATACACCTATGCTGCTTCGGTTGGTAAGCCTGCTGTGGTAAACCTGAGTTGGGGCGCTACGATAGGCCCGCATGACGGCAACTCATTGTTCAGCCAGGCGTGTGATGCGCTTACCGGAGCAGGCAAGATATTTGTTTGCGCAGCAGGTAACAATGGCGAAGACACTGTACACCTTCAAAAAATATTCTCCGGCACAGATACTACAGTAAGCACCTTTGTTACATTTTCGCCATACCTGGATACAGCCAATCAAAAGACATGGGTGGATGTGTGGGGCGACAGCAGCAGCAGCTTTTGCCTGAACATAAAGCTATATAATGCCGACACAGCCATTGACTCTACCCCATTTCTGTGTGTAACGGACACCAATCAGACCTATAACCTTATAGGCTCTAATGGTGATACCTGTTTTGTAACTATGACCATGGCCAACCCAGAGTACAACGGCAAGCCACATGCTTTGTTATATTTTTACAGCCGTGTCCATGACAACATATGCCTTAGTACCAGGTCATCATCAGCCGTCGTAAATATGTGGGAAGGCTATGTGCTGCCTCCCGAAGGGTACTATGGGTACTTACTGAAGAAGGGCTATCCCTTTGCAGTATCGGGAGATGCGGTACAGACGGTATCTGATATTGGCTGTACACGATCTGCGATCACATCGGCGGCTTATACTTCCAAGCTGTCTTTTAAGATCATCACCGGCGCTACTTATAGTTACTCCGGCGCGGGCCTGGGCATTGGGAAAATTGCACCGTTCTCTAGTTTCGGGCCTACAGAGGATAACCGTATAAAACCGGATATTGCTGCTCCCGGCTTCGGGCTGGCATCATCAGTGAACTCTTACGATACCAGCTATAACTATAACAATGCCAATTATACCAGTATCATCAGCATAGATACCATTGGCGGCAGAAAGTATCCGTATGCTATGCTGGCAGGCACCTCTATGGCTTCTCCCTGTGTATCAGGCATTGTGGCTATGCTGCTGCAGCTCAACCCTTCACTGACCCCCGATTCAGTGAAAAGCATAATTGCGGCTACGGCTATTACCGATACTCATACCGGTACGCTACCGGCAGCCGGCAATACTACCTGGGGCCACGGGAAAATAAATGCCTACAAAGCGCTGCGGTACATGGCCGGAACGCTCAGCGTGGAAAATACACTTACCGCCGACCCGCTTGATTGCATCCTCTACCCTAACCCGAACAACGGCGGGTTTACTATTGCTTTTAACAGCAAAACGCAGGAGCAGTTGACGGTGTCGGTACTGGATATTACGGGCAGGCTGGTAAGCACGCAATACTGGTTTGTAAACGAAGGCGCCAACACAAAACAGTTTAGTACAGGTAAGCTGGCAAAGGGCGTTTACTTTACGAAAGTGTCTTCGCTGAGTGGGAGTGATGTGATCCGGATGGTCGTTGAGTAATTATCTGAACCTTGATTCACTTGATTGAAGGATTTTCCTGATTTTCGGCTATGTATCAGTAATCCTTTATCCAGAGTTTCAGCAGGTTGTTGTAGTGAGACTCGTGCATTTTGTAGCAGGCGGGTATCTCGGTTATAGAGAGCCAATATGTGGCAAGGCGGGTGCCAATGGGCATTTTGTTTAGCTGCGCAAGTAAATGCTGCGTGTACAAATTGTATAGCTCCGACGACCTGTCCACTTGTTCATCCAGCGAGTCGGCATGGACAATATTCTCATGGAAGGAATTATAGAAGTAGATACCGTTGTACGGAGCCATATCTGTTTCCGTGAAGTTTCCGTGTATCAATTCCGCTTTGTTCAGCCCAAACTGTTTGATCACTTTGTTGCCGATGGTTACAAAATTTTTTCTCTGCTCAACACCGGTGAAGTAGCCATTGGTGAAGAAGCTACCGGCGATGCAGAATTTGCCCACGCCTGCCCCGATGTCGATAATCTTTGCATTTCCACCGGCAGTGAGAAAGCGCGCCGCAGTGATCGCTACATTCAGCGGCGTCCAGTGAATGGCGGATAGCTTTTGAATGTGGACCGGGAAAAGATTGTCAAAGACCGCATCGGAGTGAAAGTAATTCTGTGGGTTAGTCAGGTACATTTGCAATCTTTATTATATATTGTATTGTTTGTGGTGCGATTGAAATATCACAGTTTTTCAGAAAAAAAAGTTTGCGCAGGTTTTTGATGGTTATCAATGATTTGCGCTAAAAAAATATCACGAAAATATCACACTTTTATCACAGTTCGGCAAGCTCACAACAGGCTGCAGTTGATGAATTTATTTTGTTGCTATTTATAACTGCTTAGGATCAGCTCAGTGGGGCATTGTCTGAACCATGATTTACGTGATTAATTTGATTAACATGATTGCATTTTAATTACAGGGTATTTCACCTTATTTATCATTAGGAAAACGTAAGCCTCTGAAAATTGAGCAACTTTTTAAAAAAAACTTCGTTTTCTATTAAACTCTTGATTATCATTGATTTGAGCGGTAAAATGTGGAAAACTATTGCTCAAAAGTTGCTCACTTCTTGCTCACCCTGCGCCTGCGGCCAGAGGCAAGTTGCGCGATTTTTTTTCCCTCCCTGACTTTGTAGCTTTTAAATAAGTTTTTCACGCAAAGTAAGCAAAGAAAAAAACCGCAAAGTCGGCAAAGAAAAATGAATATGCCTGAAAAACAGGCAGAAGCGGAACAAAGGTAGTACACAAAATAATACGGCCAAAGACGTTTTAGCTATGGGAGGAAATGGTTTGGTTATAGTGTGCAGAAGCAACCGCAATCTGAAGACTGCACTCCACAAGGGCATAGCCGTGAGACAGATGCCCAACTAGAGTAAAGGGGTAATTGAACTGATGGACTTTGAATAAAGAGCACTAGCTATCGGAAGGCTTTCGTTCTGGGTTGGGGCTTCAGTGCAGTGAATGCCGTCGGAGAGGGAACTTATTATCGCTTCCGGATGCCCTGCGGAACATCCGGAAGAACGGGAGCGAACGGCGTTTGCCCAATAGAATCACAACAATAGATTATGTCGAATATAAATAATAATTTTTTCATAGTAATATATTTTACCTTATTATATTTCTCCTTATTTGCTCTAGCACATAATTATTTGTATCAGCGGGATGGTGAAAAGACATTTTTATGATCCAAGCATCCTGATTAAAGTAAAAAAGGTCGCTATAATTATCATTAAACCCAAAGCTGTCAACGCCATTGTGATGAAATTGAGTTACTGAATCATATGTATTTGCGTTCAAATTATACGTCTGAAAATAGCCTAGTGTGGTATAAACATCGTTTACGTATATACTTGGAGAGTCAAGTGGAGCAGTACCAAATGCCTCCCACGGAGCAAAAGCTACGTAAATAAAAGAATATTTTGACGTTATTGATCCTGAAAATATAATGCCATTGTATACCTCCCATTCCCACGTATATAATGCACTGCCATTGCGAAACATGGTAATGAAGTCTTTCTCTTGCTCTTCTCCTTGCGGATTACTTGAAGTGTAATTAGGTTCATAATTGTTGCTAACAACTGCAAAACTGTCTATATCACCATTCAATGAATCGCGATAAACCCAATAACTGCCTTTTTTGTAGCAATAGTATTTTTTCAAAATTGGGTTCATGGGTACAATCGGAGTTGGCTTCTTACAGGAATAAAAACAGAATAATAGCGTAGTGACGATCGATAAGCATTGTATCTTCCTCATAATATCATTTTTTATTTTTCAATAATTTCTTATTAAGGGCGGTGATCTCTTTTTGCTGTTTATCAAGAGGTTTTTTGCTGCTGAATTATATAGAGCGTCAGCTCTTCTATTTTTTGCAGCAATTTTGCGTCCATACTTCCAAGGTAAATACCATCCATTGCCACATCGCCCGCAGCAGGGATTATTAACCGTAATTTTTCGTATAAAATATTAATTAATTATTTTATATGATAGTAGATACAATTTCTTGTGCAAAAATGGATCATCAATTAAAATTTCAAGAAATCCAGCATAAGCATTAATAAAAAAGAAATCATTTGGAGATTGTGCAGACACTCTGTACACATTAGTATATGATAACCCTTCAATTGTAGTTATGGGATAATGGTAAACGTTTGAATCATTGTCGAAAGGCATATTATATACAAATCGAAGATCTGTATTTGGAATTATAGATGAAGTATAAGCTAGATGCGAATAATATGGAGCTATCAGAGTTAATATCAGAGTAACCGTATCACTTTAATAATTTTCAACATAATCTTTCATCACTATATAAACGTATTCATTTGCATCTGTAGAATTATAAAAAGGTGGGGTATTTATATATTGAAAGACCACCAAACTATCTGTGATTATTTATAGAATCATACATAATCTAATAACTTCCCACTTGATAATTAAAATAGTTTTTAAACCCTGTATTCAGATAAACAGATGTAGGGCCAGGCTTTTTACAGGCGGCTATACAAGCTATAAGTATAAACACAGTCATTTTAATTGCCTTATGCTTCATAAAGTTTATTTTATTTTTTC
The DNA here is from genome assembly GCA_903887415.1 of uncultured Bacteroidota bacterium. Classification (GTDB taxonomy): domain Bacteria; phylum Bacteroidota; class Bacteroidia; order Chitinophagales; family Chitinophagaceae; genus Nemorincola. The sequence goes on from CAISPO010000068.1 coordinate 28,112, forward strand.
TTCCAATTTTTTCCTGTAATTCATCAATTTGCTTTTGCTGTTGTATCACATATAAAGTTAACTCCTCTAGCTTTTGCAGCAATTTTGCGTCCATAGTTCCAAGGTCAATGCCATCTTGCCACTTCTGCTGCTGAAGGCACATTTGCAAGCCTTATTATGACGTAAAAGTAACATAAAAAGAATAGTTTCATTTTTGCTGTAACCAAGCTTTGTCAATAGATATTCAGATGATTACATAGCTCGTAAAGAAAATTTTAACTTAATTTAAACTTAACGTGCCGTATCATTGTCCAACTAAAACTAAGCGCACCAAACGTGCCAAACGTCTATTATTTATTTAAAAAAACAATTAAAAATGAAAAAACAATTACTTTTTTGTGTTACTGCCCTTATGCTGTTTGGCTTTAGCTCCTATGGCCAGGCTACTGTTACGATCTCATCCAGCTCAACCTCGGACACTGTGTGCTCCGGTACTACTGTCACTTTTACGGCTACTCCCCTGCCAAGCGGTTCTTATGGCTATATCTGGAACTTAAATGGTTCTTATGCCGGCCCGTCTTCTTCCACGTTCAGCCCAACATTGCCAACCGGCATTGATGTGGTTTATTGTCTGCTTACTAATGCTGCCGGAGATACTATCTATGGCGCATCGGATACGCTGACGATTACTGTGGATACGCTGCCGGTAATATCTCCCATTACATCTTCAGTTACCCCTGCGGGCGTTTGTATAGGTGATACATTGAACCTGACAGATGACGCAAGCGGCGGTATGTGGGTGAGTGCAGACCCGACCGCAGCGACGGTTAGCAGCATTGGCACAGTGACTGGTGTGTCGGTTCCTACTGGCGGCGGCGGACCCGGCGGGCCATCTGTTCGTGTCTATTACATAATGACCAATAGCTGCGGCTCAGACAGTACGAACATCCGTGTTCGGGTTGCAGCGCCTGCAAGCGCCATTACGGTAACTGCTGCTACTGTATGCATCGATTCGTCTGTTACTGTATCAGACGCTACAGGCGGCGGTACCTGGAACAGCAGCGATTCTACCATTGCAGTTCCCAACTTCAATATAGTGTTTGGTATGCCACCAACGATCACTGAAATTGTAACGGGTGTTGCAGTGGGTACAGTAACTATCAGCTATACCGGCATGAACGCTTGCGGCCCTTATACAGAAACAACAGACATCACCGTTGTTGACTGCAGCAGCACTGCTGTTCATACTGTTGCTTCTATAGCAGACGGCTGCAGCGTATATCCAAACCCAACAACAGGTGTTGTGAGCATACTGGCCAATTCTGCAAAATATACACAGGCGAAATGTACTGTTACCAATATGGTGGGCGCTGTTGTAAAAAATGCAACAATCGCTACCAACCAGGAAGCTACACTTGAACTGAATGTTCCGACCGGGGTGTATTTTATGACCATAAGCGCTGGCACTGAAACATATACTACCAAAGTGGTGGTTATGGAGTAAGTGTCTGAACCTTGATTTAAGGATTACGGGATTATCATGATTCTTAGAAATAAAAAGAACTATTTTTATATGCGGGCTTCTTCGGAGGCCCGCTTTTTTTGTCTTAACTGTGGTTTGAAAACCGTCCGGGACCGTTGCAGAAGGCCTCTTAATCCAAAAAAACTGCTTCAATCCCAACACTTATCCGTTTTTCCATGTCTTAATTAAACAGGCGGTTCCATTTGGAGCTCTAAAACTTAACTTATCATTCATACAAACATTGATCATGAAGAAACTTTTTACTCTTTTTATCGCCTGCAGCGCTATCAAAGCCAGTGCCCAGATGGACAGTTGCAATGTATTCCTGCAAGGCAATCATGTGGAAATCGGCATATCGCCGGTAGGCTCTTACGGTTCTTCTGTTGGTACGCCGGCTGGCTATCATGGTAACATAACTAATGGCTGTGGCCATAATTCTCCTTGTGGCTATTCGGTGGGATCCAACCACCTTGGCTTTGTAGCCGATATTGATAGAGATGGATGGAGCACGGGCACACCAAACTACTTCGGCGATTATTTTCTGCCGGGCAGCCCGTATGAAGGCTGGGAACTGGCTATAGGCGGGTCGGTTGTGCGGGCCATAAACGATGACACGGCCTATGTGGGCAGCCTCTCTGCTTCCGGCAGCAACGTAACTTATTCCAATGTCGGCGGCGTCATCACATCTACATGGGAGGGAATGGTGGACAGTGTGCAGCTCACACAGGTTACTACCATTGATACCGGTAGCCTGTATTTTACTACGCAAGTCATACTCACCAATTTTTCTGTATCCCCGGTAAATAACATTTATTATTTCAGGTCGCTTAACCCTAATAACGAGGAGGTTGAAACCGGGAACTTTATTAATATTAACACGATCTCACACCAGTCAACGGATACTACAGTGGTTACCGCAACAGGCACCACTTATTCGACCGACATACTCGGGCTCGGCACCACAGATATTAACGCACATTGCCTCGTTTATGAAAACTGGCCCTTGCCTGATACCACGCCGCTGAGCGCTCTGTATAACGAAACCTATTCCGACCCCGGGACAATTTATACACAAGGAGCAACAAATACTGAGGATTATGCCATAGGTCTTGTGTTCTCCATACCCCACCTCGCGACTGTTGACAGCGCTGCTGACAGCGTGGGCCGTACGACAGCCTCCGCAGGAATGCACCCCGCTAATACAGCTACTTTCACTTTCTTCTATTCCTTTGGCCAGCCGGGAATGGACTCCGCATTGAGCGCGCTGTCAAAACATTCATCTGCTGCCCTGGCAATTAAAAATATCAATGCCGCTACAGCAATAAAGGTTTGTCCGAACCCGGCAACAAATTTTGTTAACGTCAGCGGCCTCAACCCCGGTGACCAGTTATCACTCACAGATATGATGGGCCGCACCTATGCGCTGAATGGCACTGGGCGCTATCCGGTCGGCAGCTTTGTTCCGGGCAATTATATCCTGACTATCACGGATGGCGATGGCAATGTGCGGTCAAGGTTAAGTTTGCAGAAACAATAAACCGCTCGTTTTCAATTATTAGCCCCGGCGGATTGTCTTTTCTGATAGATTCGCCGGGGCTTACTTCGCCAGACTGAAATTCTATTTTTTGCACTCCCTATAGTACTCAACAAACTACAGGTTTTCTGTAAGTGTAAAAATCGGCTTACCTTTGATAAAATCAACACTGAAGAAATGACTGCAACTCCGGTAAAAATTGACAATAAAAAATACAGGATAATTTCTGAAGAAGATTATTTGACATTGATGAGGGATATAAATGATCTGAAAAAAGTGTTCAAACGGCGGACAGAAAATGGAATTGAGGCACGTACCTTCTTTGAAACTATTGCGAAGAAAAAATCAAAGACTGCTCTGTGAGTTATACTGTAATTATCAAAAAGACGGCTCAAAAGCAAATCTTAAGACTGCCAAAAAACTACTTGGAAAAAGTAAAAAAGACCATTTTTACCCTTGAGGATGTGCCAAGGCCCCATGGATGCATCAAACTCACTGGTTCCGAAAATGTTTATCGTCTAAGGATTGGCAGCTATCGTATAGTGTACTCGATCGAAGACAAAATATTAACCATATATATTTTTGATGTTGATGACCGGAAGGATGTTTATAGGTAACTCTTCTGATGTCAAATACGTGAGGCATCTCATTACCCCAAACTCCCAATCTTTTTGTACCTTTCCGGCGGTATGAGCGATCATACCTTTTTTATTAAAATATAACCGAATGTTCGCGTATTTAGAAGGTAACCTGGTCTATAAATCGCCATCTGTGGTGAATATGGATGTACACGGAGTAGGCTATGAGCTGCAGGTAACGCTACAGACGTATGCTATGATACAGCCATTGGTAAAATGCCGCCTCTATACCCACCTGCAGGTTCGGGAAGATGCCTGGGTGCTGTATGGCTTCTCAGACGAGGAGGAGCGGGCAACTTTCCGTCAGCTACTGAATATAAGCGGGGTAGGCGCAGCTACCGCGCGCATCATATTATCATCGCTTAATACGGGTGAACTGGAGCGGGCGGTATCGGGCGAAGATGCGAAGACATTAGAGCGTGTGAAAGGCATAGGTGCAAAGACGGCCCAGCGCATCATATTAGAATTAAAAGGAAAATTATTAAAGTCGAAAAATACATCAGGATCGTCGCCCGTGATGCACAATACAATGCAGGAAGATGCGTTAATAGCATTGGTAAATCTTGGTATAAATCGCGGCATAGCCGAAGGTGCTATAAAGAAAATAAACAATGCGTCTTCATTGAGCGTAGAGGAGCTTATTAAACAAGCGCTTCGGGCTTTGTAAAAATACAGTGTGCAATGCGCCAAAACGCGCCACAGGAGCGCTTCCAGGAACCCAAACTATTTATTAAAAATAAGAGCGCAAAGGAATAAAATATTTTTATTTTATTCCTTTGTTTACTATAAAGGAGAGAAACATTGAAGGGCCAAGGTAATTTTGGATATAAAATATTGCTTTTTATCGTCCTGGTATTCGTAATTGCGAGTGCCGGGGCGAGGGGCTTCCGCATACGTTTTGATTTTTACGAGCCTGCCGATACCCCTGCCACAAAAAAACCTATACCTCCGCAACTGAATAATATCAACGATTCCCTGCACTTTCCGCTGCATGATAAAACCGGCGACCCGGTACTGGACTATAACCGCCCGCACAGCATAGACCTTGCCGATCCGAAAAATGAGAAAGATAATGTGGAGTATGCGCCAGACTCCAACCGGTACTACTTCAACGACAAAATAGGCAGCGAATACCTGCGCAACCCTACCTACCTGAACCTGGGCGAATACATGAAGTACCAGGGACAGCAGGACGAGGACGCCTACTGGCAGCGCCGCCTGGATGCACTGATGCTTTTTAATAAAACCCCGGAACTGCCGCAGATGTACAAAGAGGGCCTGTTCGACCGCATTTTCGGCAGCAATACCATATCTGTGAAACCGCAGGGGAACGTGGATGTAACCTTTGGCGGCAACTGGCAGGATATTAAAAACCCTACGCTGACGCAAAGGGCGCAGAAGTATGGCGTTTTTGATTTCGACATGCAGATGAACATCAACCTGCTGGCACAGGTGGGCGACAAACTAAAACTGAACATCAGCAATAACACCAAGGCTACATTCGACTACCAGAATGTGCAGAAACTGGACTACAGCGGCAAGGAAGATGAAATGCTGAAAAAAATAGAGGCCGGCAACATCAGCTTCCCGCTGAAGAGCAACCTCATCAGCGGCGTACAATCCCTTTTCGGGCTGAAGACAAAACTGCAGTTTGGCAAGCTGTGGGTGACGGCAGTGCTGTCGCAGCAAAAATCGCAGCGCAAGAGCCTCACGGTGCAGGGCGGCGCGCAGTCGCAGCAGATAGCCATAAAGGCCGACAACTATGATGAGAACAAAGACTTCCTGCTGGCGCAATACTTTCATAATAACTACAACAAGGCGCTGGAAGATTTCCCGGTTATCAATTCGCTGGTCACTATCAGCAAAGTGGAAGTATGGGTAACGAACAGGACTGGCGCTGTGAACGGTGTGCGTGATGTGCTGTGCTTTATGGACCTTGGCGAGGCCACTCCTTACCTGACGCAATTCTCCAACCCGAACAGCGGCATACGCGGCGGGTTGCCAGACAACAGGTCCAACAGGCTATATACGGAACTGGTGCAAAACCCTAACGGTCGCCTGCAGCGATCTGCAACAAATGCGGCGGTAGGGCTGGGGTTAACACAAGGCCAGGATTTTGAACGTACTACAGCGCGCCAGCTTGCCCCTACGGAGTTTACATTCAACCCGCAGCTTGGCTACATCATGCTGAATACGCAGCTCAATTCTGATGATGTGCTGGGCGTGGCCTACCGCTATACTTACCGGGGAAGCGTTTACCAGGTAGGTGAGTTTGCAGAAGACCTGCCACCGGATACCACCAACCCTAAAGTGCTGTTTCTGAAACTGATGAAGGGCACCTCTGCACGGCCAACCCTCCCTGTGTGGAACCTGATGATGAAGAACATCTATTCGCTGGGAGGCTTTGGGGTATCGAGAGACAATTTTACGCTGAACATACTGTACCAGGACCCTGGCGGGGGCGAGCGCAGATATATGCCGGAAGGGCATGATGAGGGCGTGCCATTCCTCACACTGCTGAACCTGGACCGACTGAACGCCCGCGGCGAGGCATCGCCTGACGGCGTCTTTGACTTTGTGGAAGGCATTACCATAAACACGCAGCAGGGCAAGATCATTTTCCCGGTGCTGGAGCCCTTTGGCAAAGACCTGGCCGGGGCGGTAACCGATTCGTCAAAGAGCATTGTCCCTGACCCCGTGCTGTCGCGCAAGTATCTTTTCCAGGTGCTGTACGACTCCACCAAGACCGTAGCGCAGCAGCAGCAATCAACGGACAGGTACATCATGCGCGGCACCTATAAATCATCGTCGTCGTCTGAAATATTTTTGGGCGGGTTTAATATCCCGCAAGGGTCGGTATCCGTAACCGCAGGTGGCACAAGGCTGGTGGAGAACCAGGACTATACGATAGACTACGGGCTAGGCAGGCTGAAAATAATCAATACGGGCATCCTTAATTCGGGAGTGCCAATCAATATCCAGTATGAGGATAATGCCACATTCGGTTTCCAGCAGCAAAACTTTATGGCCGCGCGGCTGGACTACTATGTGAATAAAAACCTTACACTTGGCGGCACCATCATGCGGCTCAACGAACGGCCATTTACCCAGCAGGTATCTTATGGCGATGACCCCATTAAGAATACAGTGATCGGCCTTGACGGTAACTACCAGACAGAAGTACCTGCACTGACTCGCGCGCTGGATAAGCTGCCAATCTATTCCACTACCGCCCCGTCATTTCTGAATGGCAACCTGGAGGTAGCGGCACTGCTGCCCGGCCACCCAAAGCAGATAGATGCGCTGGACCCAGAAGGATCTGTGTATATAGACAACTTTGAAGGCACCAGCAGCGCGTATGACCTGAAATTCCCGGCGCAGGCATGGTCGCTTTCATCGGCGCCGTTTGGGGCAGTGGACAAAAATTCGAAAGTTTTGTTCCCGGAATCGCAACTGGACGACCAACTGACCAACGGCGAGAACAGGGCACGTATAGCCTGGTACACCATAGAGCCTACGCTTGTGGACCCGGGATCAACGGTGCCGGCCTATGTGAGCAAAGACCCGAACCAGCACTATATACGCATGGTTTCAACGCAGGACGTATTTCCAAACCAGCAGACAGCAGCGCTGCAAAATGCGCTGCCTACTTTTGACCTTGGATATTATCCAAAGGAAAGAGGCCCTTATAATTTTGGAGTAACCGCTGACCAATATTCCGCAGGAGTTAACACAGACGGCACACTCGCCAATCCCCAGACGCGCTGGGGCGGACTAACACGGCCAATAGACAACACAGACTTTGAAGCATCTAATGTGGAGTACATCCAGTTCTGGGTAATGGACCCCTTCATCAACAACCCCACATCTCCGGGCGGTTCGCTGTACTTTAACCTCGGTGATGTATCGGAGGATATACTTAAGGACTCCAGGATGTTTTTTGAAAATGGTATCCCCTCCCCTTTTGATGGTACAAAGCTGGATACGACCATATGGGGCTATGTGCCCAAATTTGAACAGCAGATAACACGTGCATTTGACAATAATGACCAGGCACGCGCCCTGCAGGACGTGGGATATGACGGGCTGCCCGACACTTCATCAATACCCGGCCAACTGACCGAGCAAAAGAAATTTGCCGCATTCCTTACATCGCTGCGGCTGAAACTGGGCGCAGCAAACCCTGCCTACCAGCAGGTATTTAACGACCCATCCAATGACAACTACCATTATTACCGCGGGGGAGATTTTGACACCGCGAACAATGGTATTGGCGCCTACGTGCTGGAACGGTATAAGAGATACAACAGCCCCCAGGGTAACTCGCCCATAACTGCTGCTAATGCCCAGTATGCTACATCAGAGACAACAATACCTGAATCGGAAGATATAAACAGGGACAACACCCTGAACGAAGGAGAAAGCTATTTCCAGTATCGCGTGGATATGTCCCCAGGTATGCAGGTGGGTACCAATAACATCATCAACATACAAACCAGCCTGATTAAGCTGCCAAATGGCAACTCTGATTCTGAAAGGTGGTACCAGTTCAAGATACCGATAGAATCTTATGACCATAAAATAGGCGGTATCGGCGACTTCAGATCTATACGCTTTCTGCGTATGTTCATGAGCGGCTGGCAGGACAGTACCTACCTGCGCTTTGCTACGCTGGAACTGGGCCGTAACCAATGGCGCAATTACAACTACTCATTATTGACGCCCGGTGAGGCGCTGCCGCAACAGAACGCCGGGCTTACGGATTTTACGGTGACTTCTGTTGACATTGAGGAAAATGGCTCACGCTACCCAATACCTTATGTGATACCGCCCGGCGTGACCCGCCAGCTAACAACAGTTTCTGCCGGGCAAACGGTACAGCTTAACGAAAGGTCGCTGTCGCTGAAAACCTGCGCGCTGCAGGACGGCGATGCACGGGCCGTATATAAAGAAGTGGATGTGGACATGCGCCAGTTCACTTACCTGCGTATGTTCATGCACGCAGAGACAGTGGTTGGGTCGTCCCCGGTAAGAGACGCAGATGTGGACGCCTTTATACGGATAGGCAGTGACTTTACGAACAACTATTATGAGTACCGTATGCCGCTGACTATAACGCCTCCAGGTGCGGCATCGGCAGATATTATCTGGCCCGGATCTAACGAGATGGACATTGTGCTGCAGGACCTTGTGAATGCAAAAAAACAACGCGACGCCGAAGGATGGACAACCTACGTGCCCTACTATACCAAGGATTCAAAAGGGAACACGATAGTAGTCGTGGGCAACCCGAATATAGGCGGAGCCAAGGATGTAATGCTGGGCGTACTAAACCCTAAAAAAACGAGCACATCGCAAGGTGATGATGGGTTGCCAAAATGCACAGAAGTATGGTTTGACGAATTGAGGATGGCGGGCATCAATGATCATGCAGGCTATGCCGCAGCGGGGAAAATGGCGGTGCAGCTTGCGGACCTTGGCAATGTGAACCTATCGGGCAGCATGCATACTGCAGGCTATGGTAATATAGACCAGAAAATAGAGCAGCGCTCGCAGGATAACTATACACAGTATAACACATCGACCAACCTGCAGCTCGGCAAATTATTGCCGAAAAGCTGGGGGGTGCAATTACCGTTTTTTGCGGGTTACACGCAGAATGTGAGCAACCCCAAGTATGACCCTAATGATGAAGATGTACTGATCAGTGACGAGCTGGCAAAGGCACGTTCAGCCGCTGCACGGGACTCTATCAGGAGTGCTACACAGGATTTTACATCCATCAAGAGCTTCAACTTTACCAATGTAAAAATACTCGGGAATACGACTGCAGGAACTACCAGCAAGCCGAGAAAATTATGGAGCATTAAAAATTTTGATTTCAGCTATTCCTACAACGACCAGCTAAAGCACAACCCGAACATAATTTCGGATAACCTGTCAACACAAAAATTCGGGCTGGGATATACGTATGCTATTAAGTCGAAGCCGATAGAGCCGTTTAAACGGTTTATCCGGTCTAAGTCGAAATGGTTCTCGCTGATCAGGGATTTCAACTTCAATCCATTACCATCGACACTGGCTATGCGTAATGACCTGACCCGCGTAGATGAGGAAACACAGGTGCGCAATATCAATGATGGCAGCGGGTATGTAATACCGCCTACATTTTATAAAACCTTCAACTGGAACCGTGTTTATACGTTGCGGTGGGAGCTGACAAAATCCCTGTCATTTGATTATTCGGCTACCAATATATCGCGTATAGATGAGCCATATGGCGTTATTGATACTAAAGAGAAAAAAGATTCGCTGTGGGACCGGATAAAAACTTTCGGGCATACTACTTCTTATGTGCAGACCTTTAACAGCTCTTATAATGTGCCGCTGTCGAAACTGCCGGCTACTGACTGGATAACGGTGCGCCTGGGTTATGTGGCCAACTATTCATGGATAGGCGCCCAACCGGTGGCGTATGACCTGGGCAACACCATAGGCAATACGGTAACCAAAACACTTACAGGCGAGCTCAACTTTACACAACTGTATAACAAGAACCGTTTCCTGAAAGCGCTGAATGCCAAGGCCCCTGCAAAGCCAGGAGACAAACCGGGAGTTGTGAGCCCGCCTGCCGAAAAAAATACGAACCTGAAGGACTTGCGGCAAACTAAAGGTGGCGGCGGAAAAGGCGGCAACACAGATGCCGATGGAAGCTCCGGCGGAAGCAGTGCCGGCGGGGGGAGTGGCGGCAATGGCGGTAATGCAGGCGGCGGTGGCAGCGGTGGCGGTAATGCAGGCGGCGGTACAGGCGGAGGCTCGAATGGGAGCACAGGCAGCGGCGCTGGCGGCAGTGCGGGAGGAAGTACAGGCGGCAATACCGGTGGCGGCTCGGGCGGCAGTAACAGCGGAGGTTCCGGCAGCGGTTCAAGCGGAAATACAGGAGGCAGCACAGGCAGTGGTACCGGTGGCTCTTCTGGCGGTGGTACGGGTGGCAACACAGGTGGTGGTACCGGCAGTGGCAGCAACGGCGGTGGTAGCGGCAGCAACGGCGGAACCAGCGGTACAGGTGGTAATACCGGCAGCGGCACTGGTGGCAGCAACGGAGGAAATACTGGCAGCGGCGGCGGTACCAATAATGGCAAGGGTGGCGGTGGAAAAAACGGCGGCAATAAAGGCGGCGGCGGAAAAGCGGACAGCACTAATACTGGGAGTGGAACTAATGGCACAGGCACAGCCGGGGGCAGCTCTGCCGGTAGTAGTGGCGGCTCGCTGCTTAGCGGCATTAATACTGCAAACCTGACAGATGACCAGCTAGACTCGCTGGTGCAAGTGCAGAATGACCAGGATGCAGCCAAGAGAGCCGCGGAGAAAGCGAAGAAAAAAGCAGCCAAAAAAGCCAAGCGGAAAGCAAGAAGGGCCAAAGTGCCCGTATTGTCGCCTGCTGAGCAAGTAATAGGGCACATCCTGACGATGGTGAACCGGGTGACGCTGAACTATACACAGACCGGGGGAACTATTTTGCCGGGATACCTGGATAGTACGCGCTTTATGGGCGTAAACAATTATTCAGCCGCACCGGGATTTAATTTTGTGTATGGTTATCAGCCGAATGCTACCTGGCTTGCTGCGCAGGCCGCAGCAGGCCGACTTACGCGGGACTCACTGTTCAATGCGCAATTCCAGCAAACCTATTCGCGCAACATCAATGCTACTGCTACACTGCAGCCGCAACGGGATTTCAGGATAGACCTGACGATGACGCAAACATTCAGTAAGTCGCACAGCGAATTGTATGCGGATACTTTGGGGCCAAACAGCCCTTATATATACAACCATTTCAACCCGTTTGAGACCGGATCGTTTAATATCTCTTATATGGCGCTGCACAGTATGTTCAACGCAACAGATGTAACCTCCAGCATATATCAGCAGTTCCTGAGTGACCGCCCTATTATTTCGCAGCGCATTGGCCTCAGCAACCCATATACTAATGGCATACCCGACCCTAGCAACCCTGGATATACCAAGGGCTACGGGCCGTTCTCGCAGGATGTGCTGGTGCCTTCGTTCATAGCGGCATACTCCGGCAAGAGCGCCAGCACAGAGCCGCTGATCGACTATACACATACAGATATATCAGACAACCCATTTAAATATTTCAACCCATTGCCTAACTGGAAAGTGACGTACAATGGACTGAGCAAAATACCGTTCTTCGCCAATTACTTCTCAAACTTTGTGATAAACCATGCCTATACCGGCACCATGTCTATGAACGGATTTAATTCTAACCTGCTGTTCAATGACCTTTATGGGCTGGGCTTCCCATCGTTCATTGATTCCAATTCGCACAACTACATCCCGTTCTTCCAGGTGCCGAACGTGACTATATCGCAGGCTTTTAATCCGCTGATAGGTTTTGATGCCGCATTTAAAAATCACCTCACTACCAAGTTTGAGGTAAGGATGTCTAAAATGGAAAGCCTCAGCCTGATAGACTACCAGATAAGCGAGAACGCCAGTACGGAGTATGTAATAGGCGTAGGCTACCGCAAAAAAGGGATAAGGCTGCCGTTCAAAATACTTGGCGTACAGAAGCTGAAGAATGAGCTGATCATGAAGCTGGATATAGGACTGCGGGATGATAAGTCGAGCAATACTTTCTTTGCCGATAATATCAGTGTAGTATCGCGGGGGCAAAAGGTGATAAGAATCTCGCCTACGGTAGATTATTCCGTGACGCAGAAACTGACGCTGCACTTCTTCTTCGACCGGTCGCAGACTATTCCGTATGTGTCCAACTCATACCCTACTACTACTACCCGGGCAGGGCTGACACTGCGGTTTATTTTCGCGAATTAGCAACTACGTAGCCATAGGTATGCCCTTTTATGTTGTTTCAATTTCCAGCATGCAGAAAACATTAAACGCATTACTGCTCACCGGCTTTGCATTATGCCTGCTCCAGATATGGTGGCCGTCATATTATCTTACCGGCGACGGGCCCAGCCATCTGTATAATGCACAGGTGCTGCATGATGTATGGAACTATAGTAAGAGTACCGATTTTTACCTCCACTTTTACCATATTGTTTATCGGCCAGATCCAAACTGGTTGTCAACTATTATACTTGCGCTGCTTCTTTTTGTTGTGAAGGGGGCCATCGCCGAGAAAATATTTCTCACGCTTTATGTGGTGCTTTTCGTTCGTGGCTTTCATTTGCTGCTGGCAAAGATCAGTGGCGGCAGCTCTTACTGGGCGCTGGCGATCTTTCTATTTGTTTTTCCGCATGAGCTCGCAAAAGGTTTTTATAACAGTTCGCTGAGCATTGCGTTTTACTTTTGGGTAGTGTGGAGCTGGCTAAGGCTTCTTGAGAAAAAAAGTGTGGCGAATGCCGTGCTGTTTTTCCTGTTTATTGCCCTCACCTATTTTACACATCTTCTTGCTTTTGGATTTGCCGCATTTACCTGTGCAGCGCTAGTGATCTCATATGTAGTGGCTGGTTCGCAGGCAGGCATTGATCGGCGCGGTAAGTTCATTGCCCAATATGGAGGGCTTCTTGTTGTATTTCTTGCTCCTTTCCTGGCGCTGATGGTTTTGTTTACGCAGCAGGAAGGCGGGCTGCAATTGGTATTGAAATGCCATTTTTACCGGCTGGTGGAACTGGCGCAGTTGAAGTTCCTGGCTAATGTAACGACTAAAGAATTTCTGTTCTCAACGGTAGCAGGTGTTGTGCTTCTTCTTTTGTTCTGTTTTTCGCTTATCAAATACAGGGTCAAAAACCAGCTAAGTAAATACGATGGACTTTTGCTCACCTTGCTGTTTGCCATGTTTATTTACCTCTGCTTTCCAGAGGCATTTATGGGCAGGCTCATACTCATCACGATGAGGGTGCAGCCCATTGTTGGGGCGCTTATAGTGTGCTGTGTCGCTTATTCTTTACCACATACAAAAATAAAAAATGCCGGCTCGATTGTCTTATTTGCGTGTTTTGGATGCCTTACCGTGGTTAGGATAAATTGTTTGTCTTCTGCATCCAGGGAGGTATCAGATTACATTTCTGCAGAAGGCCACATCAGGGCCAATTCTGTGGTGCTGCCACTGGACTTCGCGCCATCAGGTATAGATGAACATGGAGGAGTAATTGCTGATTGGAATTTTTTGTTTGCCCACGCATCACAATATTTGGGGGCTGCGAAACCATTAGTCATACTGGATAACTACGAGGCTAATATGGGCTATTTCCCCGTGAGGTGGAATGATGCGGTAAACCCATATACGTGGCTAAGCAAAGGGGAAGGAATAGAAGGTGTGCCACCCTATGCATCTATCGCTTCGTATAAACAGGCTGCTGGTGTGACTATTGACTACATTTTAATGTGGAGCTACAATCCTTCTTTTTTGCAGAACGAACACTTCCGGGAATTATATGCAGAGATAAGTGCAGGGTATCATGTTGTATATACTTCTCCTTCCAGGAGGAGCGTGCTGTGGGAGGTGAATGAGAATTGAATAGGTTTCACACAAAGGGCGCAAAGAAATCGCAGAGGGCGCCAAGGTACTAGGCAAAAATCTGGATTTTCAAATACCAATTGCCATTTCCCTTCTTACTTCAAGAACCATTTCACGCGCATCAATTAGATTCACCCTAGCCTCTTTCAATGTAGCACCCTGTGTATTCACGCCGGGAATCTCTTCGATGTAGGCGACCTGATCGCTTCCATGTTGTTCAAATACCGTTGTCAAGCCTGTATGGATGTCCATTTTTTTGCCTGTTTGGTTTGTCCTTCAGAGATACAAATTATGCACCTGATAAGCGCAGAAAATCGTATCTTTACAGTTGAAAATTTCAGCATACATGAGCAACTCATTCCAGGAGCATTTCGACGACCTGATAGACAGGGAAGTGACGATAGAGCCTAAAGACTGGATGCCGGATGATTACCGGAAAACATTGATCAGGCAGATATCGCAGCACGCGCATAGCGAGATCGTAGGTATGCTGCCGGAGGGCAATTGGATTACACGTGCTCCAAGCTTGCGGCGCAAAGCGGTGCTGCTGGCCAAGGTACAGGATGAGGCAGGCCACGGCCTTTACTTGTACAGCGCTGCGGAAACATTGGGTGTGACCCGCGACACGTTGTATGACCAACTCCATACCGGCAAAGCAAAATATTCTTCTATATTCAACTACCCTACCCTTACCTGGGCCGATATGGGTGCTATAGGCTGGCTGGTGGATGGCGCTGCCATTATGAACCAGGTGCCGCTATGCCGTACATCTTATGGGCCCTATGCACGCGCGATGGTGCGTGTATGCAAGGAAGAGAGCTTTCATCAGCGGCAGGGTTTTGAGATCATGCTTACTTTATCGAAGGGCACGGAGATACAGAAGAAACTGGCACAGGATGCGTTTAACCGCTGGTGGTGGCCATCGCTTATGATGTTTGGCCCGCCGGATGCAGAAAGCCCGCATACCGTGCAAAGTGTGCGGTGGCGCATAAAGCGCCTTACCAATGATGAGTTGCGGCAGAAATTTGTGGATGTGACCGTGGAGCAGGCAAAAGTGCTGGGCCTTGAGATTCCTGATAAAGACCTGAAATGGAATGAGGAGCGCGGACACCATGATTTCGGCGCCATTAACTGGGAGGAGTTCTGGAATGTGGTGAAGGGAAATGGCCCCTGCAACAAGCAGCGCCTGGAAACACGCAAAAGTGCGTGGGAAAATGGCCAGTGGGTGCGCGATGCGGCTATGGCACATGCAGAGAAGAGAAAAGCAAGGAAAGCAGTAAAGGAAGCGGCGTAGTTTCTCAGAAATTAGGATTTGGGGATTTGGATTGCTTGGTTGAGCGAAGTCAAAACAAAAGTATTTATTGGTAGTAATTATGACACAGGAAATAAAAATGGCAAACAAAAGCGAGTGGCCTTTATGGGAGGTGTTTATCCGCAGTAAGGCAGGCCTTGACCACAAACATGCAGGCAGCCTTCATGCAGCCGATGCAGAGATGGCTATAGAAAATGCACGCGATGTATATACCCGCCGCATGGAAGGGGTAAGCATTTGGGTGGTGGAAAGCAAGAACATTCATGCATCTGACCCCGATGAATCAGACTCACTTTATGACCCGGCTAACGACAAGATCTATCGCCACCCCACTTTTTATAACCTGCCCGATGAGGTAAAATACATGTGATGCCTTTTATGGATTTTGGAATTGGTAGTTGGGAATTTGGATTGTTTTTTGCAAACTGCTACACGATATCTGCAAACCGTAATGCAAATTCGAAAGAAATTTTATCCTTGTTATTAGTCAACAACAATCCTAATTCCTGATCCCAAACGACAAATTCCATAAATAAATGAGTTCCAATCCAAATTCCAAACCACTAATTACAAATTCCATTAAAAAACTGGATTATACCTTACGCCTTGCTGATGGCGCGCTGATACTGGGGCACCGTCTTGGTGAGTGGTGCGGCCATGGGCCAGTGCTGGAGCAGGATATTGCCCTCACCAATACAGCTCTTGACCACCTGGGCAGGGCGCGCAGCCTTTACCAGTATGCTGCGGAGCAATTTAATTTGCTGCCCGCTGAAGAAAAGAAAAATGTGTTTACTTCCGTTACGCTGCAAAACACCGTTAGCACAGGCGCAAACATTGATGAAGACGACCTCGCTTACCTGCGCGATGGATGGGATTTCAGAAATGAACTGCTGCTGGAGCAACCTAATATTGACTGGGCATACACAGTGGCCCGTTCCTTTTTTTATGATACGTTCAATTATTTTTTCTTTACCCAGTTACAGCGTAGCAAGGATGAGAGCTTCTCTGCGATAGCGGAAAAATCTTTGAAGGAAGTTACTTATCACCTGCGGTGGAGCAGCGAATGGGTAGTGCGCCTGGGCGATGGCACAGAAGAGAGCCATTCCCGTATGCAGCAGGCGGTAAATGAGCTTTGGATGTACACAGGGGAATTGTTTAGTATGAACGATACAGACGCCGATATGGTGAGTGAAGGCGCAGGTGCAGACCTTGCCGCTATAAAACCATTGTGGATGGAGCGTGTGCGTGCCGTGCTTGACGAAGCTACCATCAACGTTCCCGGAGATGCATGGATGCAGCAGGGTGGCAGGGAAGGCCGCCATTCAGAGCATCTAGGATATATATTGGCCGAACTGCAGTTTATGCAGCGGGCATATCCGGGAATGGAATGGTAAAATTTCTCTTTTTGAATTGCCATACTTTAGCCCAATAACGCCGCAAATGACCGTATCCCTTGTTTTACCCTGTTATAATCCACCGCCTCGCTGGGAGCAGATCGTTTGTGATAAATACACCTCTTTGGGCAAAAGTTTACCAGAAACACTTGAACTGGTTTTAGCGCTCGATGGGAGCAGTGCAAATGTCACCGGACAAAGTTTATTGTTTCTGAAGCAAAATATTTCCAACCTCATAATTGTGGAATACCCGGATAATAAGGGCAAGGGCTACGCCATAAGACAAGGCGTTGCAAAAGCCACAGGAGACATCATTATTTATTCCGATGTGGACTTCCCATATACGGCAGCCAGTATGCACAATATATACGCCAGGCTGAAAGCGAATGAATGTGACGTGGCAGCAGGCGTAAAGGACGATGCATACTACACACATGTACCTTTTGTACGCAGGCTTATCTCCCGGTGGCTGCGGTTTGTGGTGCGCACATTTCTTGCTATGCCCATAACAGATACCCAGTGCGGGCTGAAGGGCTTCCGGCGGGACGTAGCTCCGCTGTTCCTGCAAACGACTATAGACCGATATCTGTTTGACCTCGAGTTTATAAGAAATTGTTACCGGAGCAAAAAGTACCGCGTTTTGGCAGTGCCGGTTTCACTCAATGAAAATGTTCACTTCCGCAAAATGAATTTTCGTATTTTATTCCCTGAAATGCTCAACTTTGCCAGGTTGCTTTTTCGAAAACAGTAATGAATCAATTACACCGTAATGTCTGGTTGATACTTGCCATAATATTCGCAGCAGGGGTTACTATACTCACGCTGTCGCATTTTGTGACGCAGCCATGGCATATCCTTCCTGATATTGGCGGAGATGGCGCCAAGAATAATTTTACCTACCTGTACCATTCCATGTATGGCTCCTCCAGCCACCACAGATACTGGTTTGAGGGAATGAATTATCCATATGGCGAGCACATCGTGTTTACAGACGGACAGCCTCTGCTTTCGGTATTGCTCACTTGTTTTAAGGATGTGACTTCCGGCGAGGCACTCACTATATGCTGGCTGACTATGGGGCTCAGCTATCTGCTGGCAATTGTGTTTGTATATAGGATACTGACTCATTTTAAGGTAGCGCCGCTGGCTGCAATGATATTCTCGGGGCTCGTTGTCGCCTGCTCACCCCAGCTTTTTTGCCTTAACGGGCATTATGCACTGGGGTATGTAAATATCGTCCCCATGCTGTTTTACTGGACGATATTATACCATGAGCGCCCACGCCTGAAATATTGCCTCTATGTATTTATGACCGGCATTATTATGGCCTTCCTGCACCCTTATTACCTGGCTGTGATACTGGTATGGAATGTTAGCTATGCAGGCGGATACCTTATTCTTGAAAAGGGAAAAATCTTAAACAAAATAAAACGGGTATGGCCGCTAGTTGCCTCAGCGGTTTGTATTTTCCTGATCGTGGCCATAGTTATGAAGGTGACTGACCCTATAAAAGACAGGCCTGTGTCGCCCTATTTTGAGCCGGGCATGTACACCAAATTGTCACACATATTTTCATCAGATTATTCGCCGCTTTGGAAGGAAGCAATAGCAATGGGATTAATACATAAGGCCAGTAAGGGCGGAGAGGGGTTTACTTACCTGGGCGTTGTTTCCATCATTACGCTATTTGCATCATTCACGTTTTTCATTATAAATAAAATAAAGAAAAGAAAAGCGCACATTGTTTCTGATAGCGGGTTCTCGGGAATATGGCTGTTTATTTCTTTTGCGGTTTTGCTGCTGAGCATGGGCATACCCTTTATCTGGAATATGGAATGGCTTATGGATTACTTTTCTGTACTGAAACAATTCCGTACGCTGGGCCGGTTCATCTGGATATTTTACAATGTTATCGCTATATACAGTGTGGTGGTTTTATATTCGTGGTACGTGGGTTTTGTAAAGACGCATAAGCCCGTTTGGGGGCATGCACTGCTGCTGCTATGTATGTGCGTATGGGGATATGAGGCCAGCGGCTGTGTCGGCTACTCCAGGCAACTTTCCGATAATGGGATCTACAATTATGATTTTACGTTCTCCAAAAACAGGCCAACCTGGGAATCGTTTTTGCAGGAGAAAAAAACAGACAAGAACAATTTCCAGGGAATACTGACGTTGCCATTCTTTCATGTAGGCACCGAAAAAATATGGGTGGGCGACCCTGGCTGGATGATAACGCTGGCAGGTGCTGCCTCGATGCAGCTACACTTGCCCATAGTAGATGTGATGCTCTCACGCTCCTCCTGGTCTGTAGCACAAAAACAGGTAAAAATAGCAGGCGGGCCATTTACGGAGAAAGCTATTTTGCACGACATCAAAACCAACAAGCCTTTTCTGCTGCTGGACATTGGAACAAACCCTTTATATACAGATGAGCAGTACCTGCTTGCCGCATCAGACTACCTGGGCGAGAAGGATGGCCTGAAAGTTTATGCACTCTACCCCGCCAGGCTGGCCGCGAACGATAAAAAGATGGCGGACTCTGTAAATTCCATTTTGCCATACATGAAGGCAAGCGATACCTGCATAGGCGATAAGGGATCACTGTACCTGGACCATTATGATGCAGGTACAGGCAACGGCCATCTCTTTGGCGCAGGAGCAGCGCGCCCAATAAACAAAGCTGATAGTGTGATCACTACCCTACCTGTAACGGCAGTGAATGACAGTGCGCTGTATGAGCTATCGTGCTGGTTCTTATTGGGAGACCAGGATCCCCGCTCACCATACATTACCCTGCAGCAGCTTGACAAAACAGGCAAGACCATATCATCTTGCGATGCACTCACCAAGCATTCAACGGACAGTTATGGTATGTGGTTCCGGGCTAGTTGTTATTTTTATGTGGTACCCGGTTGCACAGCTATCAGGTGCTTATTGGTAAACGACCCTAACCCTTCTTATAAAGCGATGGACGAGCTGCTATTAAGGCCGGCCAAATCTATGGTGATATCCAAGTCTGGTAATGGGGATGTGATGGTGAACAACCATCGGTTTAGAACAATAAAACAACAGTAATGGAAACGGTAGATAAAGAACAGGTGTATGAATGGCTTTCCACTGTGACGGATCCCGAGGTCCCCACCCTCACCATCCTGGACCTGGGAATAGTGCGTAATGTGGATATAGCTGGCAGCGGAAACGATATGACAGTTACTGTATTTATTACACCTACATATAGTGGCTGCCCGGCGATGGATGTAATATCCATTGGCATACGCATGGCGTTGCTTAGCCGCGGTATTCGTAAAGTGGTCATAGAACCACAGTTAAGCCCCGCATGGACAACAGACTGGATGACGGAAGAAGGAAAACGGAAGCTGAAAGCTTATGGCATAGCCCCCCCTCACAGGAAAGCGTTTCAGCCACTGGGCCTGTTTGAAGAAGATGAAGTAAGCTGTCCCAGGTGCGGATCAGAAAAAACAGAACTGGTTAGCCAGTTTGGACCTACATCCTGCAAGGCACTCTATAAATGCCTATCCTGCAAGGAGCCCTTTGAACATTTTAAGTGCCATTGATGATAAGCATTGTGCGTTATCATTATGTAGGCCACAGGTCGGACATACGCAGTGCATAGTTTATCTGTGATGCCTAGCGGCATTGGCCAGCGGCTATTACAAAGAATTTCCGGGGCGAGAGATATTTTCATCTGCCTATGCACTCTTTAGCGGCGTAGCGTTTATTACGAACGTCCGTTTTTATTAGCACCAGCTGCCCACCGCTTTTTCCATAAGCTGCATGTTGACCAGGCAGATGTGGAAGAAGCGGATAGCGAGTAAACCGTTCCGGGATTAATCTGCTTTTACCTCGGTAGTTGTAGTACGCGTAACCTGGGTCTTGCTTGTATTACTACTTCTGGAGGCGATAATAGCCACAATGATCAATAGGAAAGCAACACCCGCCACAACCCAAACGATGGGGTTATTCATCCAGGCGGGAGCGGGAGCGGGCGATGACGTCGTGGTGTGTGTTTCTGTAGAACTCGTCTGTGTGCTGGAAGCATCCTGTGCGAATGCATACGTCGCGGAGATCATAGAAAGGAACAACAGAAAAAATCTTGAACGGATACTTGCGATTGTGTTTTTCATAACTGTAGTATTAGTGTTTCAATATGTAGTGTAAAAATGATGCCATTGGTTCGCCGGAGTAAAATGCTGTCTCTGTATTTGTTCAGTATCCAGGCGGTTTTCACCTGTTAAATCCAAATAAACCAGTGTTGGGGTTTTTCTTGTTTAGTATCGCGTCCCTGATTATCTGCGCGGCAATAGCGCTGAACGTGATGCCATTGCCTCCGTATCCTAAAGCAAAATAGGTGTTGGGCCGTTCACGTATAGCACCTATATAGGGCAAGCCGTCTTTAGTTACCGCAAAAGCGCCTGCCCAGCTAAAATCAGCCTTGATCGGAATGCGCTTCATTTTTTGAGAGAATGAATGCAGCAGCATGGACGTCTTTGCTTTTATTCTTACATCAGGGATGCGTGAATGATGGAAATCATCATCTTTACCGCCCAGCAGTATCCTGTCTTTATTTACGATTCTGAAATACATATAAGGATTTGCAGTTTCCCATACAAGGCTATTCCTATGCCACAGATATTTTTCTGGTATTGCTTCTGATACAAGCGCATAAGTGGAGTGAACATCCGCTATCTTCCTGGGAATGTATTTGAGGCTTTCATACCCTCCTGCAATGATCAATTTCTTTGCACTGATAACTAACCCGCTATCGGTAGTAAGTGTTATACGGCGCTTTTTATGTGCTATATCCCGGATATTGGTATTGCTGAAAATCCGATGCCCTCTGCGCTCCACAACCTTCAGCAGTGCGTGAGTAAGCAGGTATGCATCCAGTTCCCCTCCATCGGCAGAAAGGATCGCCGCAGGAGCATCAAAGCCAAACATATGCTGAATGTCTTCTGCTTCCAGCCAGTTTACATCAAAGCCATTAGCACGCCGCAACTGATATTCCCGGTAAAGATCTTTTTTATGACTTTTGAAGCTGGCGTAGTGCAGGCTGGGGCGAATATGAAAATCGAATGCTGGATGAAGTTTTTTGCAGATAGCTGCCAGTTCATAAATCGCATCCCTGCACAGTCGGTAACTTTTTACGGCATTTGCTTCGCCCACATATTCGCGAAGTTTAGTTAGCGGTGTGTCGATCTCGTACTGTAAAAATGCCGTGCTCGCTGCGGTGCTGCCCATGCCTGGATGCCGCCGGTCCAGCACCGTTATGCTAAGGCCATCATTGCGCAAGGCGTATGCTGCGAGCGCCCCGCTTATACCAGCACCTATTATGGCAATATCAGTACTAATACTTCCATCCAGGGAGGTGTACGAATTAACTATGCCGTCCTTTATCAGCCAATATGGATGATGAGCATAAAGTTCCACAAATGACGGGGTACAGAAATGATGCCAGGCGATTTTATTGGCATCATTTTTACCAAATAAAAGACGCTAAATGCCTGCAATATGAATCTCAAGGAAATTCCGCCAATGAACGGCCATATGGTAAATGTGATCATCGAAACGCCACGGGATTGCCAGAATAAATTTGACTACGACCCGAAGTTGGAATTGTTTCGTTTGAAGAAGACTCTTCCTATGGGTACGGCCTTTCCATTTGATTTCGGCTTTATCCCAAATACACTGGCAGAAGACGGCGACCCGCTGGATGCATTCGTAATTATGGATCAGCACGCATTTCCCGGTTGCCTTGTAGAATGCCGGCTACTGGGCGTACTTGAAGCGGAACAAAAAGAGAAGAATAAAAAGAAGGAGCGAAATGACCGTATAGTCACGGTGGCCGATTGCTCCGTTTTATACCATGATATTACTCACGTTAAAGACCTGAATAAAAGCATGATAAATGAAATTGAGCACTTCTTTATAGACTATAATAAACATGAGGGCAAGAAGTTTACACCTATCAAATGGTCGGCGCCGGATGTGGCTGCCGACATCATAAAAAAGGCATCTGTGTAATACAGCGTGGATATGGACACTATGGTAAAAATATTCGGCGAAGGAAAAAACCTCTCAGCTCTGCAAATGAGTGCAAGAGGCATAGCCGTATTTTTTATAGCACTGATCTTGATTCGGATATCCGGCAGGCGGTCTTTTGGCATCCGCACGCCACTGGACAACATAGTAGTTGTAATGCTTGGCGCGCTGCTTAGTCGCGCCATTGTGGGCGCCTCTGCATTTATACCGGTAGTGGCTGTGAGCTTTATCACTGTCGTCCTGCATCGCTTGCTGGGCAGCTTGATAGCACACAGCAAATGGGCTGGCAAGGTAATTGAAGGTAATAAAATCCCGCTTTTCAAAGACGACAACTTCCTTAGGAAGAACATGAACAAGGCGCTGGTATGCGAAGAGGATGTGCTGCAAGGCGTGCGAAAATCGGTCCTGACAGAAGATCTGCATAAGATAAAAGCTATCTATATGGAGCGCAACGGGGAGATCAGCGCAATAAAAAAAGAAGTAGAGACAAAATGACCGAACAATGCCGGAAGGACCATCCATAGTTATCTTAAAAGAGGAAGCTCAGCGTTTCAAAGGCAAGAAGATAGTTGAGGTGAGCGGCAACAGTAAAGTGGGCATAGAGCGCCTGGCCAACCAGAAAATTATTGACTTCAAAAGTTTTGGCAAGCAGTTTCTTATTTGCTTTAAAACATTCACCGTACGCATACACCTGATGCTGTATGGCAGCTACCGTGTTAATGAGGAGAAGGATGCGGCGCCACGCCTAAGCCTTAAATTCAAAAACGGCCAGCTCAATTTTTATGGCTGCTCGGTAAAAATACTAGATGAAGACCTTGACGAAGTGTACGACTGGTCTGCAGATGTGATGTCGGACATGTGGGATGCCAAGGCCGCATTAAAAAAACTGGCGGCGGCACCGGATACGCTGGCCTGCGATGCACTGCTGGATCAGCAGATATTTGCAGGCGTGGGGAACATAATAAAAAATGAAGTGCTCTTCCGTGTTAAGATACACCCGTTGAGTGAAATAGGAGCAATACCCGTAAAACAACTAAAACTGCTGATAAAAGAAGCGCACCATTATTGTTTTCAGTTCCTGGAGTGGAAGAAAAAGTTTGAGCTGAAAAAACATTGGCTGGCGCATACAAAAAGGATCTGTCCGCGGGATCATGTGCGCTATTCGTTCGGGTATCTCGGCAAGACTCATCGCCGATCGTTTTATTGCGACATCTGTCAGGTGTTGTATAGATAACGCGGCTGGTACACGCTTGCTGCGGGCGCAGTTTTTATTAAATATCCGGATATGAAGGAACCAAATGTAATAAGTATCAGGACGAGCAAGCTAAGAAGGCTATCTGCCGACAATGAACAAACCGCAACCGCAGTGAGTTTAAAATACTTACATGATAATGAACCAGGCATTATGCGCTCGGGTCCTGCCAATGATTTTGTCTATACGCTGAACGGAAAAAAAATATCGGATGAAGCCACATTGATGCGGATAAAAAAGCTGGTCATTCCGCCTGCATGGACAAATGTATGGATCTGCAAAGATGCCGATGGTCATTTGCAGGCAACAGGACTGGATGTAAAGAACAGAAAACAATACCGCTACCACCCGCTATGGAATACCCTTCGCAGCCTTACGAAGTTTTCCCATCTCCTCGACTTTGGGCAAGCGTTGCCCGCCATGAAGGAACGGATACAACACGATATATCACTACCCGGCTTACCGCTGAACAAAGTGCTGGCTACCATCGTCTCCCTGATGCAATGCACCTGCATACGCGTTGGCAGCAGTGAATATGAAAAGCTCTATGGATCCTTCGGCCTCACAACGCTAAAAGACAAGCATGTAAAAATAGAACGGGGCGGCCTCAGGTTTTCTTTCAAAGGGAAGAAAGGAGTATATCACAACATTGCGCTGCATAGCAGGCGGCTGGCGCGTATCGTGAAGCAATGCAAGGACATACCAGGCCAGGAGCTTTTTCAATATTATGATGAACAGGGTGAAAGAAAGCCTATTGATTCGGGGATGGTGAATAACTATATCAAAGAAATATCAGGAGCGCACTTTACCTCGAAAGACTTTCGCACGTGGGCGGGCAGCACTTATGCGTTTGAGGCATTTCATGAGCTGGGATGCTGTGATACTATAACTGAAACAAAACAACGCGTTGTTAGTGCATTGGACGCTGTAGCCAAACGCCTGGGCAATACCCGCACCGTATGCCGTAAATACTATGTTCACCCTATGATCGTGGATTACTATTCAGATAAAACAATTGAAAAGTATTTCGCGATTTTTGAACGTAAAAAAAATACCGGCAGTGATCTCAACGCTGCAGAGCAGGTGCTGATACAAATGCTGCGGGACATGAAATCTGCAGTGATTGCAGCATGATAACCGTACAAATTTCCTTGATTAATTTATGCACACATTATCCGCAATAAACGGGTAAGGTATAATCACGCAATTCCCGGCATGATGGTATGCAGGATATTGCCGGACAATGGCTTGGATATATAGCCAGAAACAAGCTTATTACCCGCAGCCTTTTCTTTATCAGACGGATTAATGGACGAAGAGAGCATGAATATCTTTATACGGTCTTTAAATGCTTTGCCAAACGTGCCGAGCTTATCCAACACGTCCCATCCTGTAAGGGAAGGCATGTTAATATCCAGGAATAGAATTGCATCGCCAGCATGGCTGTCCGCAAGTGCCATTTCCACGTAGCTGACGCCTTTTTCAGGATCGGTAAATGCATGTACATGGGCTTTAGGGAGAATTGTGCGGATGACCTTACGGCACAGCATATTATTTATCTAGTCATCATCAATCAGGATGAAATTATTGGCTGTCTTTTCCATATTCGGATAATATAAAATGCGTAAGACAATACATGAAGTTACGAAAAAAATCATTCTCTATACTTACAGCAGACTTAACCGGATTTGATGAACTTTTCATCTTTTTCATCGCTATCAACAGCAGTAAATCATATTTGTGTATGATATAACAAATTGATCCAGATTGGTTTGTAACGAAATTTACGGCAAATGCAATCCTTACGCATTGAAAATCAACTGATTCACCACAAATTTTTGGGACGTTTAAAAAAGATTCTATACTTTAGTACGAAAATTATAAAACTTAAAAAGCAAAAAGTATGAAAAAGAGAATACTAAAAGGAGTGGTTATCGTAACCGCCGCGTCGTTCGTTTTTTACGGATGTAGAAAACAATCTAATCCTAGTCCTGATGCCATTTCCGCTGTTGGGATGCATACATACGGACTTAATGCCATGACACCGGACCAATGGAGCTTCGTGCCTGTTTTTACACCAGCTATCTTTAATAAAGAAGCTAAAACAACGGGATCACCTGCAGTTACGTTGCCAACCAGCTTTCTGCTGTCTTCTCCGGCTGTAAGGGACCAGGGCCAGATCGGCAGTTGCACCAGCTTCTGCGGTTCAGAAACTAATGAAATACTTAACTACTATAAGACTGTAAGCTCACCGGTTACTTCAACCGGCCTTGATTCTGCACATGGCCTCACAACTGCGGTAGCTACAGAGTTTTCCGGTACATCAATGTTCGGAACAACCGGCGAATTGAGCCCCTTGTTCATTTATTATGTAGAGCGTGTTATCATCGAAGGAAAAGCCATAACATCTGATCCTGGCGCAAACATGGTGAATATCTGCCAGACTTTGCAAGGCTTATCCACCAATACAGGTTCTGGTACTGCGCTTACCCAGAAAATATCAGGCGTTACTTATACATTTGCCGGCCAGTGCGAGGAGAATTACTACCCTTATCCATCAACCGGAACAACTTCATCTACACAATACACAACAGCTCCTTCTGCTTCTGCAATCGCAAACGCTCCTAGCTTTAAGATCGCTGCACAATCAGGTACAACTGGCAGCACAGGAACTACTACGCATGGTTATTATGTGATCAATTCCTCTACTCCTGTTACTGATGTTAAGACTGCACTCGTCAACGAAAAGCCGGTAATGATGGGCTTTAATGTTTATGACAACAGCGCTTACAAATATTTTGAAGGCCTCGGTGTTACTGGTTATTCACCAAACAGTTTTGTATATAATCCACTTACTTCGGCTGGCAACATCATCTCCGGCCTGTCATTGTTAGGTGGACATGCAAACGCGATAATTGGCTATATTGATGAGGCTGCTGCACCAGGCGGTGGTTATTTCATTGTAGAAAATTCATGGAACACAAACTGGGGATACAAGGGCTATTACTACATGCCTTACTCAGTTCTGGCTAGCACAAAAATTGTTCCTGCCGGGAACTTGTACGTTATGATTATGTAAGAAGATTTTTGACGTTTATAAAAACAGGCTGTTCCAGAAATGGAACAGCCTGTTTGCTTTTGCAGTAACCGGTAATAAGCCCTGTATTGCACAGCCAGTGGGATTATAAGCGGCTCAATTATAGTTGCAAACCACCATGAAAACCTGCCCGCCATATCGATAAAACACGGTATAAAAATGTTAAAATACTACACCCTTAGAATCACATTCTTCGCCACAATATTTCAAATTGTCCGGGAGAACTTTGATAACTTCAATAAAATCATTTTTAACCAAAAACAAAAATTTATGAAGAGGAAGCTAGTGAAGAGAGTTGTGACCATGGCCGTAGCGTCACTCGTTTTTTTTGGATGCAAAAAGCAATCGAGCCCCAGTCCTGAAAGTACCGCACCGCTTACCGTACACCAGTATGGTTTAAATCCAATGACTCCGGATCAGTGGAGTTACGTCCCGGTTTTTTCCCAGGATGTTTTAGAAAAAGCCGCAAAAGGCACCGGATTGTCGGCCGGTACTTTGCCATCCAGTTTCCTGCTGGCTTCTCCGGCGGTAAGGGACCAGGGGCAGATAGGGGCCTGTACCGGTTTTTGCGGTGCAGAATCTGATGAGATACTTAATTATTACAAGAGCGTAAGCTCGCCCGTTACAACCACTTCCCTCGATTCAGCAACCGGCCTTGCTGCCGCGGTAAGCACAGAGATACCTGCGCTGACCCTGTTCGGGCCGTCGCATGAATTGAGCCCGTTATTCATCTATTATGTGGAACGCTGCGTGATAAACGGGCAACCAATAACAGCGGATGGTGGCGCTGCCATGGTGAATATCCCGGAAGCGTTGCAAGGCCTGTCGCGTAATACAGGCACGGGTACTGCCCTGACAAAGACCATATCAGGAGTAAACTATTCATTCTCCGGCGACTGCTATGAGAATTTGTATGCCTATCCGTCAACCGGGTCGCATTCATCTGCCCAGTACACAACAGCGCCTGCAAGCAGCGCTATCGCTAATGCACCCGCCTTTAAAATTGCCGCGGAGTCAGGAACAACAGGCAGCAGCGGAACAACCGCTCATGGTTATTATGTGATCAATTCCGCTACCCCTGTCAACGATGTGAAGGTGGCTATCTACAACAGGAAGCCGGTTATGATGGGCATCAATGTTTATGACAATAGTTCTTACCAATATTTTGAAGGACTGGGCATACCCGGCTATTCACCGAATAAATTTGTCTATAATCCGCTCACTGCTTCCGGCAATATAATTTCCGGGCTATCATTACTTGGCGGACATGCTATACCGATAATAGGCTATATTGATGAGGCTGCTGCACCCGGCGGCGGTTATTTTATTGTAGAAAATTCCTGGAATACCTATTGGGGATACCACGGTTATTTCTACATGCCATATTCGGTGTTAGCAAACACCAAAATTGTTCCCGCGGGGAATTTGTATGTCTCTATTATCTAACAAGCAATTTTGATTCTTAAATAACAGGCTGTTCCAGAAATGGAACAGCCTGTTTGCTTTTTACGCCAGCTATGAAAAATGTGAGTTTCATCTTTGCAAATCGTTCGCTTTGCTTACGATTTGCAAGGATGATAAAAACGCAATCAATGAGAACCTGCCGAACGATCCTTCAACTTCAGTTCCCTGAATACGGTCGGAGACGCAGTCTTATTTATGGCTTCGGGATGTGCCGCGGAAGATCCGGAATAACAGGCTCTAATCATAGAACATGCCATATTTATATGGTGCCTGTTTATTTTTACCCATAAAATCTAATGGTAGAAGTTCGCATTTTTTTAATGCCATACCAAACATTCCCGCGCCAATTTTAAGCCTGACAAAAAGCATAGCTGATTATTTTTTTGTTTTCCATTTTTGGCGCCATGGGGCATCAATTTCCCAGTCTCCTGCCATGATACATCCGTAAGGCATAATCTCGTCAACTACTTCCCCCAGCCCAAATTCGCGCATTTGATTTTGTACGCTTTCGGCGTTTTTATATGCGCTTGGCAATTCTGAAATATCTATATGTTTTGAAAAAAATCTCACGTCGAGCCCTGTAGTTTCTTCATAAAAAAGCTGCTCGGCTGTTTTATGGCTATTATTCCTTTTGTGTCGCCCACGGCTAATATTACGGCCCGCACCATGTGGTGCAAAGCCAAGATTACTTTGGCTCACCTCACCCTTCACAATTAAAACCGGCGCACTCATATTAAGTGGAACGAGCCTTAATCCGTTCATCGAATCTGGCACAAATTTGTTGTTCAGCGGAGTTGCCCCTTTCGCATGATAAAATAAATCTCCATCCTGAAACACAAAGTTATGTTCGTTCCAAAATCTATCGTGAGATAGTATTCCGAGTATATTGCCGGTTGCATCGTGAATTGTCCCGTGATTTAGTTTCGTCCATTCCCTCACAAGCTGAAGTGCTTCCCAGTAACTCTTCCCCTCTTCAGTATCGTATGGTATCCATGCATTATTTTCAGGAGTGAATGGCGACATCCATTTTCTGAAAGCCTCTGCGGTTTTCATACCCTGCGTGTAGAGGTTGGCACCAAGTCCGCGACTACCGTGATGAGTAACTAACATCGTATCTCCTGATTTCTTTGATACACCTACAAAAAGGAAGTGATTTCCGTCGCCCTGGGTTGCTAAGTGACTTCTGGCAAATAGCATACTCCTCTCAGATCTCATATATCGATTCTCCATCAACTTCTCTTCTAACTGACTAGGAAGTATGGAATATTCCTCACGGCCGCCACCGCCGAAATGTGTAATAGAGTGAGCTGCGTCAAGTAACTTCTTTGGACTGATGCGGCCAAAATTTGTTGCCATTACAGAGCAGCAAATATCTGCGCTGTGCATAGCCGGGTGAATAGCATTTTTTGCGATCACGATCCCTCCTACAGGTATTTGTCCCGGGCCAGTCGGACATGCATCAGGCATTACCGATCCGCCGACAAGTGTGGGTGTTTTCATCAAAATATTCAGTCTGAAAGACGTAAACAAACGATTTATCTGGGTACGTTGCTTTTAACTTATTAAGGTCATCAGGCTGTAATCCCAGTTTATTCACGCTATCTAAAAAGATGAAGTCATACATAGATAGTGAATGAGGCAGTGTGGATGCAACAAATAAATTGGGATGCTTTACGTCCTTATCATTTAATTTCTGTTGCAGGGTATAGTCAAGCCCTTCCTCCTTTGCGACATATAAAACCCTTCCATGATTGCGGGCGAGATAACCAGCGAATTCTATACATAAGTAAGACTTACCCATTTTGGGTTTGCCGAACACCATTGCTGTAAAATTACTTGACGGGTCGCCGATCAATTGCAGCCATTTACCTTTTAGTCCAATAGTTTTAAAGTGCATGTTGGCAAAGTCCATACTGTTCATAAGGGTAGGCTTTCCGGATATTTCGTCAATACCATTTAAGCCGCAGGCACAGCCATTGATAATGCCAGCCAAACCATTCAGCGTAGCCTTTTCAATTTCTAAAGTTTTCACTGTTCTATCGCCTACAAAGTGTTCCAGGTTCTTTTTGATCTCATGCACTTCAACGATGTATGGATCACTATCCTTGATTTTGCCATGTTCATAGGCGCTGTTCACATGGTGCAGCAATTTCCTTGCGCGGTCTCTCATTCCGGGCTTTTCGTTTAAGCCGATATAGCGTTTAATAATGCCGACTGATACCAACATTTTTTCACTAATGCCGATTTTTTTCAGAGCATCTAATGTTTCCGGTTTGAGTTCTATCGCAATTTCCTTTTTCATCGAATTATACGTCTCTATTAACCGCTCCTGTATAAACCGGATCTGTTCCGCATAAGGCGAGGTTTTGCGAATACGTTTTTCTACAATAGCTTTTTGCAGGCCATTGATAAAACTAAGAAGGTATTCCTTTGTTTTTGTTTTACCGTGCAAGCTGGCAAAACGTTTGATAAAGCGTATTTCTTCCGGCACCCGCTCTACCAATAGCGGCTCGTCTTGCTTTGGTTGGAGGGTATGTTTTATCGGATTGCTGCTTCGGGTTTTCAATCCGCCTTTTTGACGTGCGGTTTGTACCGTAGCCGGGGTATTCGGTTTCTCCTTTTTATTTCTAACAGGTTTTGAAGCGGCGCTTTTACCCTTTCCAATAAATTCGGCAAGTTTCTCAAAATAGGTGTTCACCGTTTTCTTAATGGTTGCGCTGACCTCGTAATTTGCCCAATCAGCACCATTGCTGCTAATCTTGTTGACAAATTCATGCCCTTTTCTCAATGCTTCGGGCAAAGTAGTTATATCTATTGCACTAGTTTGTTCGTAGTAGTTCGTATTTGTTATCATAGCTGCCGGAAGAGTTTAAGCCAATGTGTGTTCACTATAAAATATATTATGACCCCAATATGCGGGGCTATATTTTTAAATTGAGAAATAGCAGAGGTGGTTACGTTGTATATCAAAATGGCGATAAATATTATTGCAAAATGGAAGTGGCTTTGAATAGCCGTGAATTCATGTATTATGGTCGCGACTATAATAGGGTTGACATAGCATTACAAGCATTAGAGCTCGGCACATATGGTGATATGCTCATTAACTACGATGACAATTTAGATATTGAATATATGGGGCAAACAAATAGTGCAGGGTTAATGGGCTCTTACGAAAAGGGGAGCATTAAAAAACGCTGTACAGTGATTTGCGAATGAAAATTTGTGTTCGATAATTTATCACATTCAAATAATAATTAAAACTCACAAAATGAATAAGAAAATTTTTATAGGATTAATCGGAGTAGCATTAATTATTTTAAGCAGTGCAGTATATGCACAGCAAGGAAAATGGGTAAAGCCAAATGGTAACAGTCTTTCTGAATACCTTACAATAACAAAAGACACCTCTGTATGGCTAATTTGCGGTAACCAACTAAATATTGTTTTCAAGACAAAAATAAAAGCAGACACTGCATTTTTAAAGGTTATAATGCCAGAAATGGGACGGCTTTTTTACCAATATGATACAAAGGGACAACCGCTAAAAACCAATACAAAACCACCGAAAATCGGTGAATTATTTGCGAAGTGCTATTTGATAGGCAAAAAAAAATGCACATAATATATTTCGATAAAAACTTTGTCAAAACTGTAAACTCAGTTCGGGCAAATTCACTGCCTAATGACATGTATCTGACTAATGATGAGCAAACTGTTGAAACCGAAACTTATGCACAAAGAGTGTCTAAATTTGTTAACTCAGGTAAAGTAGCTAAAGGAGCTGTGGCAAAATATTCAGAACGAGAACCACCAGTTCAAATAGAGGATTATTCCGCTATTGGGCAAGAAGAAAACAGGGGAGAAATAAAATCAACTATATACAACCTTTACGTTAAAACCCTAAGTTCATTTAGAGATGTTGACATAATGAATTATTACGACGCCTTTAATCCTCTCCCTAAGGATTTAAATGAGTTTCAACAAAAAAGATACTTATTAAGTGGTAAGGAAAAATTGGATAGCATAAAAAATGACACAACAATATTAATAAAGGACAGAAAATTTATGTCGGCTATAAAACTTGGCGAATACAACTTTGAAAAAAATGGATTTTCTATCGAGCAAATAGCTAAAAATAACTTTTTCACTCTGTTGAAAAAAGGAATATTTGAGATAGAAATGGAAATTGTTTTTGAAAACGTCACCAATCAATTATTGATACCGCTCGATGCTTCTAAGGCAGAGGAATTAACGACTAAATATTTTAGCCAGTCAAAAAGAATAGCATATTGCGTTTACACATTCGATTATACTGAGAGGGCGTAAATTAAACTGTGTCAAAGTTGAGAATTAGTCACAACTTTAACACAGATAACATGACCAAAAGACGCAATACAGGAGTCACTTTGAGTGACGAAGTCCGCCAACAAGCATTATCACAATTTAAGTCAGGGA
>CAISPO010000069.1 GCA_903887415.1 uncultured Bacteroidota bacterium
CAACTTTTTTCTTAATCCGTTCGCCTTTTGTTTTAAGCAATTAATCTTATCAACATCATAAGTTATTGCCTCATTTAATTTGTGTTTTAGAAATTCTCTGCAATTTGTAAGTAAGTATGCCATTATCTTTTTTCTTTTTTTATCCGGTGTCCGGTACATTATATATTTAATGCCGGGTATTAATTTTACTCCGGGCATGAGTGTATGTTTCATGCAAAAAGTGTATTTCTTGCTAATACGGGTTGATTTGAGCGTGTTTATTTGATTTTTGACGTAATGATATAGCCCGTGGGTTATTTTGTCATAAATCATACCCTGATAAAATAACAACTACATGACTGATGACGTGTAGTTGTTATTAGACTGGCATATTGAAATTGTTATTTCTTCCATGACGCTCCGAGCAAATCAGCATGTTCTTCGCCATCCATCTTAACGTAGTTAAGGAATGTCTTGTCGGATTTGTGTCCGGTGATAGCCATGATAGTAATTGCTGGCGTACCCCGGCGGTATTCATTTGTAGCAAACGAGCGCCGGGCCGTGTGGCTTTGAACGAGTTGATGCTTGCAAAACTTTTCAACCACCACCTCATTTTCTCTGGTAATCTTTTTTTCAAAGACTTTCTGTAAGGAAGGTAATGGCGCACATATTTCTTTTAGGTAAGAATTAAATACCTGATTTGGCGGACACTTCGGCAATCCGTCCGGATACTTTGCAAGTATTTTTTCCACTATTGGATGTATTGGTACGGTAACACGTTCATTTACTTTTTTCTGTATCAACTGTATCTTGCCATTATTGATATGCTCCTTCTTTATACGGGAGTAATCGCTAAAACGCAAACCAGTTTGACAGCCGATAATAAAGTAGTCACGGACGTGCTGATATAATGGTGTCTTAAAATCGGTGACGTTGAGGATGTCGTTAATTTCGTCATCGTTCAAATATATGCTATCACTTCTTTCTACACGCAAGCATAGCTTTATGTCCTCTACTGCGTTTTTATCAGCAACCTTCTTTGTCACTCCGTAGCGGAGCATCAACATAAATGTTTTCAGGTGTCTGCTTTTAGTATTCAGTGCCAATTTCTTTTCCTGTGTTAAATACTTATCGTAATCGTCCAGTAATTTCTGGCTGATTTCGTCCATGTAGAACACTTTATGCTTATGCAGTTCAAATGCCTTATAACCGGCAAGCGTAGAGTTATATGGCTTGATGCTATCGGCTTTCAATTTTAATTTTTTGTCCGATAACCTATCACCATTTTTAGTATCGTCTATCGTTCTTTGGAAAAAATCAGCAATACGGACACGTATTGGTTTCACAACCTTAACAACTAATGGATTTTTCTTTTCGGCTATTGACTTCTTGAAAATGTCAGCAGGCACTATACCACCTAATTTTACTTTCAGGTCATCGTATATATCTCTGTATAGTTTTTCAGCCTTAAATAAGTTGCCAATTAATGTACCGTTTTTAGCAGATGCTTTCGGCTCATTTTTCTTGCCCTCTTTATTAATCCAGTCGCCTGTATGTACCTTTTCTCCGGGGAATACTATGAGGCGGTTGTTGTCGTAACAAATGGATGCGTATATGGCACAAATGCCATCTTTCTTCGGGTTTCGTAAATAAAAATTTATCGTCATGGTATTATCTGTTAAACATAAATTTTACTAAATCACTTTTCATAAATAGATACTTCCTTTCCGTACCACCTGATTTGAGTTTGCCTTCCTTTACATACTTCGTTAATGTAGTCGGGGTAATGTTTAGAAATTCGGCTGCCTCATTTCTGGTTAATACTTCCTCATTTTGTTGGGCCCGGCTAGGATAAGGAACTTCCGTTAAAACGCCTACTAATACCTGTCTTATCAGCTCCATGAGCCTGTTTTCCTGCGTAATTACTAATGCTTCGTTCATCTTTTTTTATTTTTTAAGTTTGTTGTAGTTTTTTATAAAATGTATTTTTCAAGCATTATCATTCTTACCGGAAGGGACTTGTAAAGCCCCTCCCAGTAATTGCAAATGATAATTGTGTTACTCGGTAATGTATTTTTCCAGCCTTACTTTTGATACGTTGATATACTGGTTGTTGGTATCGTAGCCAATAAACTTGCGCCCGGTTTGTGCTGCGGCTTCACCAGTTACGGATGTGCCAGTACAAATATCAAGTACCGTGTCCCCAGGGCGTGTTGATGCCAAAATGCAATACAAGGGTATATCTATCGGGAACGTTGCATTATGCGTACAATAAAAACCACGTTCTTCACATTTTTTCCTGATACCAGCGGTAGAGGATTTGTGCGTAGTAATTATGGAGTTCTTCACCTTGTCGGCTAATGAGCGTAAAGGGTATTGGCTTTCCGTATGGTTGAACGTTGTAATAGTTTCGTCCGGTATTTCATTTAGCCAGCTACGGTTATACACAAACTCCTTATTTTTTGTAAAGTGGTATATGTATTCGTAAGAGCATATAGTTCTATCAAATGCGGTAGTCGGGTTTGGATCTACCTTTTGCCAAATAATCTTATCGTTGATTAGCCACCCCATATCTAACATCATTAGTAGGAAGTTTTCCGGGGCATTCTGGTACTGTCCGTCTCTGACGCAATCACCAATAATAACCCACAGGCTACCGTTTGGCTTTAATACATTCCAACTGGCTTCAAAAAAGGGCTTCATGGCATCTGTATAACTACAAGCATTTTTTTCGTGTCCGACCTTTTCTTTTTCGTTATCGTAATTTATTCTGGCGAAGCCATAATGTGGGCTTGTTACTATCGCATCTACCAATCCAGTTTCATCAACCGTCATGTGCCTGCTATCTTTATTATGCAACTTCACCCAATCAGTAATTACCTCTACCGTCTCCGGTATCACGTTCTTATTGACTATCTTTTTTACTCGGTCCCTGATAAACTTTTCAGCACCACTAACAGATACGGTATCAGCATCTATATCTTTCAAATACTTTGCCGCCTTTGCTTCATCGTTATTAAATGCGGCAACCACATTTTCCTTAATAAACTTATAGCGGGATATGTATTTATCATTACCTACCAGTTTATCAACTACGGCTCTATATTCCTTGCCTTTTTCAACTAAATCTGTCCTTTTACCCGGAGTAATGTTATGACGTTTGCGGAGGGCTTCATACAATCGGAAGCGTTCCGAGTGTTTCAGTGGTCTTTTGAGGTCGTGCGATAATACAAGTAACTCCTCCTGCTCCGGGCTTACCTCACCAATAGTTTCTATTGGCAGCGGTATGTTTAACTCTTTGCAGAGATGAATACGGTGCATTCCACTTACCGCCACCAGTCCAGAGGTTACATATACTGGTTCAAGGACTTTGTTATGTTGCCTGACGTTATCACGGAGTATCTTATAGTATTCCTCGTCAATCTCGGTATTCAGGAATTTGCTGGGCTTAACCAGTGCAGCA
Source organism: uncultured Bacteroidota bacterium (assembly GCA_903887415.1). Classification (GTDB taxonomy): domain Bacteria; phylum Bacteroidota; class Bacteroidia; order Chitinophagales; family Chitinophagaceae; genus Nemorincola. The sequence continues at coordinate 3,443 of CAISPO010000069.1, forward strand.
TCTATATACTGCCTGTTGCAGAGTGTATTATTTTCCATGAGTGTAAGATTTAATGGTTACACGAATAGGGATAAGAGTTTCACATGGTATGCGTTCCAGCGGTTTGTCATGCTGTGTGCGGTCATGGCTGGTATCTGTATCTGCGCTAAAATGCTTGGTCGGTATAGGCAAAGCAGTAGCTATATGCCTATGGCAATAATTTATTTTTTTCACTTTAATTAGTATTAATGGTTATGCTGGGAATTAACGCACCACAGGCTATACGTTAATAAGAAAACCAAATCCGGCATGGAGGAAGATTGTTTGCAGATACCACTTGTGATTAGCAGGGCCAGTGCCAAACGCAAAAAGGCTGCGAACAATAGATGCCGGGGAGTGCTTGCAGAATTATTTGCCGGGTGTAGCACTGGTCTTCCGCCAGTAGTACATAGTACGTCAAATGAAATTCGTGGGAACTCGTTTGGTAATCCTATTAGTCGCAGCCCAACCATTTAAGGTGTAACTCCGTGGGTGGCAAAATTAATTGCCTATGAGATGAAATTTCCGGGTGTTTTACTACCCCTTATTTGTTACACAAAGATACGTCAGGTTATTGGAAAAAACAAATAAATTTAACGTTTTGTTGTGAAATTTATTTTGTATTGAACTTGCCGTCATTTGTCCGTAGGTCATAAGTGATTTGAAAATTCTTTTGTACTATAATAGACAACAGAACAGAAAAATAAGTTGGTTAAATTTTGAATTATTTTTTGAAATAGCCGGGCAACGCTGCTATTAGTGAGCGTGTATGTTATTAGTTGCGGCATGAGGTATGATAATTGCAAGTGCCACCTAAACTGCCACCTGCATAAAAAAAGCCCCTGAAAGTGTTGCTTCCAGAGGCTTGAAGTGATTCCGTTGGGACTCGAACCCAAGACCCATACATTAAAAGTGTATTGCTCTACCAACTGAGCTACGAAATCATAAGAAAAGAACTAATCGGATATTTCCCAAAAGACACATAGCCTGTGCGGTTTGGGAGCGCAAAGATAAGAATATACTGTTTCCGGCAAAATGTTTTTCTGATAAAATTATTAACATAGCTGAATGCGCTACAGGCAAGCATTTCAATGCCACGGGATGCTACGCCACATGGAAAACTCCCACTTTAGGGGGGCGGGAGGTGAGCTGGTGGTTAAAAATTAAAGATCAGTTTCAGGTTCAGCAGGCGGGAGGTGAGGCGGTTAGGCACTGCATACACCTTTTGGCTCGTTTGGTCTTGTATCCAGGTGTAAGATAGGGTATTCTGTATGCCAAGCAGGTTAAAGACCTCCAGGCTGGCCCAGATGCTTTTCATATTATTAAAGAAGCTGTGTGCCGGATGGTTTTTACGCTTCGAGTCCAGCAGCAGGGCAGAGAAGCCTATGTCCACGCGCTTGTAGTCGGGCGGGCGCAGCACATCCTGGTACAGGTGGCCGTTTGGCGGGCCCACAGGCAGGCCGGTGGCATACATGGCGTTGATATGCACTTTATAATTCTTATTGCGGGGCAGGTGGTCTTCAAAGTACATTCCCAGCGAAAACCGTTGATCAGAGGGCAGTGGAAAATAGTTATTATATCCGGGTATGCTGGCGCTGTCGGTGATTTTCTGGTCTGCCTTCATCATGCCTATACTTATCCATGATGTCGCATCCTTTACCAGGTCGCCATACAGGCGAACCTCGCCGCCATATACATAGCCTATAGCATCATTCTTGCCGGTGTACCTGATGCGCACATTGTCATAGTAATACGGATCAAGATCCCACAGGCGTTTATAATAGGTTTCGGCAGTAATTTTGAAGGGCCGGCCATACATCTTGAAATTATGGTCTGTACCCAATACTGCCTGGTAAGATTTCTGTGCTTTGAGGTCCAGGTTTATGCCACCCGTAAGGTCGCGCATCTCGCGGTAAAAAGGCGGCTGGGCATACAGGCCTGTGGAAAATTTAAATACCCAGTCTTTTTCCCATACCGGTTTGTAGGCAAGTTGCACACGCGGGCTGGTGATGAACTCGCTGTTTAGAAAGCTGTAGTTAAAACGTACACCCACAGTTGCAGTGAGCCTGTTGACATTGTCAAAATGTATATTGTCCTGAACAAAGGAGCTGATGCGGGTATAGTTAAAACTTGCCGATGAATTGTAGAAGTAAGCCATCTGCAGCAGGGTAGGGTCATACGGTTGTGTAAACGCTGCCGAATCCCTGCGCTCCCACTCATGCAGGTCATCACTTATGCGGGTAACGGTAGCATTGGCGCCAAACTGGATGAAGTTTTTCTTTGCATCGTAAGAGCCGCGAATGCCTATATCGCCTACATTCACAGTAAGGTAATTTCTGGCAAAGTCCTGTATGCCGCCTGTGCCCAGGTAGGTCTTTATCTGCCCGTAATCCGCTTTGCTCATATCGGTCTGCAATTCGCCAAACAGGTACTGGCCGTTTATATCATAGGTCTCAAATTCATTCGTCTGGAACCCAGATGCAAGGAACTTTAATTTTAGCTTGCTATCAGTGGGGTGGTAAGTGGCAGAGATACCGCCAAAGCGGGAGTCGAATTGGTCGAATTCGCTGCCTGTGTAAAAAACATCGAGCTGGTAAGCCTGGTTCAGCACGCCAAAGCTAGCTGTTTCCGACTCCGGGTAAAAGGTGAACCTGTTACGGGCGTAATTGGCAATCGCTTCCACTTCCCATTTGGTGTTGATGCGATAGTTCACCAGCGCCTGCAGGTCAGTGAAAGAAGGGTTGTACACGCCCTTTGTAGGCTGCGACTGCAGCAGGTATTGGTTACTTTTCTGCCGTGCGCCTATAAGGTAAGTGAGCTTATGGTTCTTAGATATGCCTTCCAGGTGCAGATTGGCCCCAAGCAGGCTTATCATCACCGATGCTGCGAATTGCGTAGGACGCTTATAGGTCACATCAAGTACGCTGCTCATCTTATCGCCATACTTCGCTTGGAAGCCCCCCACCGAGAAATTTATATTGGAAACAAGATCAGGATTAATAAAACTGAGCCCTTCCTGCTGGCCGCTGCGCACGAGAAATGGCCTGTATATTTCAAAGTCGTTTACATAAACAAGGTTCTCGTCATAGCTCCCGCCACGCACACTGTATTGCGAGGTAAGCTCATCGTGCGAGCCAACTGCCAGTTTTATCAGGTCTTCAACACTTGAATTAGGGCTTGGGTTTATTAGCGCCAGCTTTACGTCTATGGGCAGGTCAAAAACGCTTTGCTGATCCCTTACTACAACTTCATCCAGTTCGTTGGATTTCGCGTTAATAGTCACGTCAATTGTACGCGTTTCTCCCGACGAAAGGCGGATTATTTTGGACACTTTTTCCCGCTGGTAAGAAAAAACGATATTAAGATTTTTATCTGCGGGTACTTCGAGCAGATAGAAACCTTTGGCATTGGTATATGCTCCAATACCTGTTGCGGCATCAGCTACAATAGCAAATTCCAGCGGTTTGCCATTACCGTCATGTACTATACCGCTGATCGTAGCATGCTGCGCAAATGCGCTGGCGCATAAACAGAGGAACGTAATCAATAAAAAGGCTGGTTTCCGGAGCATACCGCAATTAAACGTGATCAATGTAAGTTTATTTCCCCGCCTGCTTTAAACTTTTTATTGCCGCTTTGGGGTCAGCAGAAGAAAATACCGTATTTCCGGCTACCAGCACGTCCGCACCGGCAGCTATTATTTCTCCTGCGTTTTCAAGGGTCACCCCGCCATCTATCTCAATAAGTGTGCTGCTTCCAGCCCTAGTTATTAGTTCCTTGGCCTGGCGTATCTTGTTAAAAGTTAGCGGCAAAAATTGCTGCCCGCCAAAGCCCGGATTGATGCTCATTATCAGCAGCAGGTCTATCTCGTGAATAATATCCTGCACCATTTCAACGGGCGTATGCGGATTGATGGAAAGCCCGGCTTTCATACCCAATGCCCTTATGGATGTAAGGGTGCGGTGAATGTGATAACCGGTCTCGTAATGCACCGTGAGGTAGTCTGCGCCTGCTTTTTTAAAGTCAGCCAGGTAACGTTCCGGTTGTTCTATCATCAGGTGTACGTCAAAAGTTTTTTTTGCGCGTTTTTTCATTTGCGCAATGATGGGCATACCATAACTGATATTCGGCACAAACTGGCCATCCATCACATCCAGGTGAAACCAGTCTGCTTCACTGTCATTGATCATATCTATTTCTGCTCCCAGGTTCAGGAAGTCGGCGGAAAGCATAGAAGGCGCTATTATGGGCATAGTTTGTTGGAGTTTTTATTGTTTGTCTGGAATTGGGATTTGGGATTTTGGGATTAGGATTGGTACGTAACACGGGATTAAAATATTGATCCCCATTCCCAAATACTAACCCCCCGATCCAATCATTGTCCCTTTTTCGATTTGTCTAAATAGGCAATATAGCCGTTTATTAGTTTAAAAACTGTTTCGCATTGCTGTTCAATAACGTTTGCTTGTTCCTCATCAATGTATTCTTCATCTACCGCAATAGAGAGCTGGTCCAGTATTTCAGTTAAAGAGCCTCTTGATTGAATGAAGAAATGTCGTGTATCTGTGTATGTATATCTTCCATATCCTTCGGCAATATTATTGGTAACAGATCTTGCTGCCCGGGTGGTTTGTGAACACAAAAGATATTTCTCCGTATCTGGAAATATCTTTACCAGCTTAGAAACCAGTTTCCTTAACTCACGCCCTTCCTTCCAGCAATTTAATTCCTTAAATCCACGATAGGAGTTTTGCTGTTCCATATTTTCTTGGAATTAGTAATTTGTATTTTGGAATTAGGATTGTTAGTAGATGATTAAATTCTACCAGTCCCTAACACACGTATTATCCAATGTTTTCAAAAATAAAGAACAAAATGCTTTTGGCCACAACAATCCCAATTCCAAAATCCCAATCCGGAATTCCAATATCTACGTTACAATCCTAATTCCAAAATCCTATTCCCCCAATTCCAATAAAATCATTTCACCCCCAGTCTCTTCAGCGCTTCCTTTGGCCTGTCGTAAGCAGTGTCAAGGCCTCGTGCCTGGCGGTAATCCGCTACGGCTTCCTTGGGTTTATTCATCATTTCATTGCACAGCCCCCTGTTAAAATAGGCCGCAGCGTTAAGCGGGCTTATTTTTGTCACAATATCATACTGCCGGTAAGATTTTTCAACCGAATCTTCCTGCATCAGCATATAACCCATGTTGAAGAAGGCCTCTATATAGTGGTTGTTCCGTAGGATACATTTTTTGTATTCTTCTTTGGCTTTTGCATCCTCTTTATTGTTCTGATAAAAAACGCCCTTGGCGAAAATGGGCATCACATCAGTGCTGTCTTTATTGTAAGCGTCATCAAAGTATTTGAGCGCTATCGGGTTATTTTTTGCACTATACAATAAGCCTATTTGTATGATGGCGTCGCGGTAATCAGGGTCTTCCTGCCTGGAAGTTTCAAAGCTGGACATGGCCTGCGCAGTGTCTTTCATGTCTTTATACACCATTCCTTTCAGGAAATATCCTTCTGCATTGTGCGGGTTATGGCGTAGCGCAATATTTATCTCTCCAAACGAATGCGGATAGTCTTTGAGGCATAAGAACAGCTTGGCTATTTTCAGGTGGGCCTTAGGGTCTTCAGGGTTTTTTGCGATCGCTTTTTTTATCCATTCTATTGAGCCGGTCACATCTTTGTTCTCGAACAGCAGGTCGCCGATGGCGCTGAAGTATTGCGCCTGTGTAGTATCCAGTGCTGCTGCAGTTTTATAGTCTTTCAGCGCCAGTGTATCCAGTTTTATTTTATGCAGCATCTGTCCGCGCTCAAAATACAGCGCAGCATCTTTTGGCGACTTACTGATCTGGTCAGTAATATTTTTCAGCCGTGGATCACTCGAAAACACCGGGTCGGCATTGGATGCCTGGGTATTACCGCCGTTGTTTTTACAGCTAAAAAAAAGCAGGATCCCGACAAAAGGGAAATACTTTATCCATGCGTATTTCATGCTGCAATTTATTAAAAAAGCATCAGAACCTCCGATTAACCAAGATTTGCTGATGCACTGTGTATTATTTTAAAAATATTACCTTTTTCTGTGAAAGTAAAAGTAGCGCTGCACACCCACATTATATGACGGATAAAAATGCGTATAAGACCTGCCAATGACCGGGAAGCCAACTGAAAAATCAACTCTAAGGTCAGACAATATGATGGCCTGCAGCCCCGGATAAGCCTCCAGGTACCAACCACCCTGCAGGGCCCTGTTGCCTTGTGTGTTGATAGCATATTTTGGCGTATTGAAGTAAACGTTGCCTACCTCCATCTGCATAGCGCCGTAGTCTTTGCCCAGGAACTCTATATATACACTCCAGTTGGTTTGCCGGTAACTGGTATAGCTATCGGGGAATAACAGGTAGTCCAATGATAAACTATAATTATACCCCTTGCCGTAAATGACCGTTGCCGGCACGCCGGGCAGCCCGGAGATCGGGTCCGGGACATCACCATTGTATTTATCAGGCACAATGATGCCGCTCGTGAATGATGCTGCAAAATGGTTCTTGAGATAAGTAACAATAACCCCACCGCCATACCCGCCATTATCATCGAGTAGGGTAGGCTCAGCTTCGTCATGGGCAACCTTAACAGTAGAATATTCTCCATACACAGCAGCCCTGAAATGGCTGTTACGTTTATCAAGCGACAGAAAACGGTACTTGGCGTAAAGGTCAAACCCGTTGAAAAGGTACGGATGATCCACACCTATTTGCGGCGTGTTGTGGGTCGGGAATTCAACCGGCAGTTGCTTGTTGTGATGATTGGAAATGGTGGGTGTTGCTTCGAGGGTAAGACGCGGAGTAAGTCCATACATGATGCGGAGCGCAAGCAGATTACGTAGCCGGTCAATTTCGTTGTACGTCTCATCAAAGAAGCGGACGCCAAAAGCACCCTTGGGCACATTGCTTGCAGGCTCTGTCATAGGAAAGAGTTCCTGTGCACCTGCAATGTGCGGCAGACATAAAAGGAGCAGAATATGGAGTGAATTTTTGAGCATAGCTCACTAAAATCTGTATCCTATTTTAAATGTACCCGTTATTAAAAATTCATTGTTTTGCACCGTTCCACCAATATCGTGAATGAAACTGCTGCCTAAACCAAGTTCTGAGCCAACACAAAAGTTTTTGCCTGTATTAATATTCAAAGAGTTGAAGAGCGCACCACCAGCAATGAATTGCGGCTGTATGCGCTCTGTAACATTGAGTCCGTTGAGGTCGGTATAGTTGCTGGATTTCTGGCCGCGTGCCAAAACTGCCACCAGACCTATTGCATATTTCAACTTGCCATGGCTGCTTGTCGGGTAGAATTTTATACCCGGCATGGCATAAAACATAGCATCTGCTTTGCCCGTTTTGTAATTGCCGGTATTGTAGTCGTAGATCCTGTTTGAGTTGGTTACATTAAAGGTTGCCAAAACAGGAATATAAAAAGCGGATATGCCCTTTTTATCAATTACTCTTTCATAGGTAGCACCGAAGCCGGGACCGTTTTCTGTAAAAAGAAATGGAACGGCAGAAAAGATGTTGCATCTAATAGTTGCAGTGTCTGCTAAGCCTTTTGCGTAAGACAGAGAACAAAAAAAGACGAAAAATACAGTGAATAATATTTTTATTAAACGTATTCCCATTAAGTTGCCGGTATTGACGTAATAAAGGTACGGGCTATTATTACATCAATACTATTCAATATTACGCTTTGGCAGAGGCTATGTATCGAAGATCAACTCCCGAATGCATCCTTTATCTTATCGAAGAAACCACGCTCTTCGCGCTCAGCCTTGGCATTTGGGCCGGGCTTAAAGTTGGGAGAGTTTTTCAGCTTTTCCATCATATCCTTTTCCTCGTGGCTCAGATTCTGCGGCGACCACACATTCACTTCCACTAGCTCATCGCCTTTTTCATAGCTTTGGAACGCAGGAAAGCCCTTGCCTTTCAGCCGGAATATTTTGCCGCTCTGTGTGCCTGCGGGCACTTTTATTTTAGCCTTGCCATCTATAGTTGGCACCTCGGCCTGCATACCCAGCACTGCCTCCGGGAAGGAGATATGCAACTGGTAAACCACATCCAGGTCGTGGCGGGTAAGGAATTCGTGTTTTTCTTCTTCTACCAGCAAAAGTAAGTCGCCAGGAGGTCCGCCGCGCTCGCCGGCATTGCCACGGCCATGCATGCTTAGCTGCATACCGTCCTGCACACCGGCTGGTATGTCCAGGCTTAGTGTTTCCTCGCCATATACACGGCCTTCGCCCTTGCAGTTGGCACATTTCTGAGTGATCATGCTGCCCTCACCACTGCACGTTGGGCAGGTCGTTACAGTTTGCATCTGGCCCAGGAAGGTGTTAGTTACCCTGCGCACCTGGCCTGATCCGCCGCAGGTGTTACAAGTCTGTATCGAACCCTTATCTTTCGCGCCGCTGCCGGTACACTGCTGGCAGGTAATGTGCTTCTTTACTTTTATTTTTTTGTTGGCTCCGTTGGCTATCTCGTTGTAGTCCATCTTCAGCTTTATACGCAGGTTGGCGCCGCGTGTGCCTTGCCTGCGGCCACCGCCGCCGCCGCCACCGAACATTCCACCAAACATATCGCTGCCAAATACATCACCGAAATTCTGGAAAATATCTTCCATGCGCATACCGCCGGGGCCGCCCTGGCCAAAACCGCCGCTGCCACCCATGCCGGCATGTCCGAAGCGGTCATATTGGGCGCGCTTGTCGGGGTTGCTGAGCACGTCATATGCTTCTGCTGCCTCTTTGAATTTTTCTTCCGCTTCTTTATTGCCCGGGTTCCTGTCCGGGTGAAACTCCAACGCTATCTTGCGATACGACTTCTTTATTTCGTCAGCCGCTGAGCTTTTCGACACACCCAATATCTCGTAATAATCTCGTTTTGCCATTGCTTTTTATGGAATTTGGAATTGGGCATTTGTAATTTGGATTGTTTTTTGGCGCATTGGTAAGCTATCACAAATCCTGAGTACAAAATTTCAATCCAATTTAAAAACTAAGAATCAGGTATTTGCTTTGCTTAAATTTTAGAAAATAATCCAAATTCCACAGTACAAATTCCCAATTCCAATCAATTCATTAACCAATCAATTTACTTCCCCACTACCACCTTGGCATGTCGTATCAGCTTATCATTAAGGTAGTAGCCGGGTTCTACCATGTCTATTACCTTGCCTACCATTGCCTCATTTGGCGCTGGTATCTCTGTTATCGCCTCATGTAGGTCCGGGTTAAATTCCTCGTTCACAGCATCCATTGCCTTAAGGCCCTTCTGCTGCATAATAGTTCGCAATTTATTAAATATCAGTGAAATGCCTTCTTTCACCACATTTATATCTGTGGTCGTCTCCAGTTGCTTGCTGGCCCTGTCCATGTCATCAAGCACCACAAGCAGGGAAGACACAATGTCTTTACCGCCCGTAAGCCTCAATTCTTCTTTCTCCTTCGCATTGCGCCGCTTATAATTATCAAATTCCGCCATCAGGCGAAGGTATTTGTCTTTTTGCTCCTGCACCGCCGTTTCCAGTTTTTCTATTTCTTCATCATTCCCCTCGCTAAGTGCTGCTCCCACACCACCGCTATCATCGGAATTCAGCACGTTTGACAAAGCTTCATCCAAATCTTCGCTTTGTGCCATGTTGTCGGCATTTTCATTCATAGATTTTTTATTATTTTTTGTATGGTCGTTCATAGCCTTATTTTTTTTGAAAAACATATCGGGAATAAAGACGCAATTATTTTGCCAAACACGTTTTTGGGACAAAATGTCGCATCAGATTGAAAAGATAGCGCTTTAAAAATAAATATCAAAAAGGGCATTCTTCGGTATGATAATTTAATTAAATTGCAATGCTTTTAACTTACTTATAATTTTTTCGCCCCTAAATATTACCCTATGAAGAAATTTATACTCTTCGCCTTATTAGTAATTTCTTTATCGAATACAGATGCGCAGGTTACGTCGCTGGATGAGCATTTCAATACATTTTGCGCGGTGCTGGGCGAGAATTACCCTACCTATTGGAGCGAATATGATATTTATTCCAATCCGCTGATAGCATGGACATGCGCCCCGGTAGGGGGCAGGAACGGCACACCGGGAATAGGCTGTAATAATTATGACGGAACTACTTACTATCTGGATTCTGCATGGCTTTTTACTCCACAACTGAACCTTAGCTACTATACAGGAAACATTTACCTTCAATTTGATGCAAAATTTACTTCCGATGCAGCCAGGATGTCTTTACTTGTGTCCAATATTTATCAGGCAGGTACCTTGCCAACCACCGGGCAAACATGGAACGATATTACCAGCGCAACCACACCCGTACTAAATAATCAAGGCAACAGTGACTGGCAGACATACCAGGTGGACCTCACCCCATATGCAGGCGCGCCCCTTTTTGTCTCTTTTCTCTACACGGCAGACGTTGTCGGGTCGGGCCAATGGATGATAGATAATGTGTTCACTACCCAGATAGAGCTCGGTGTGCAGGCTGTGACGGATAAAATGCTGCCATTGTCTGTTATCGGAGCTTGCACTTCAGGACAGATAGCCATTTCTTACAGCACTCCCGCATCTGGGCCTTACAGCCTTGAGATATACGATATGACTGGCCGGAAAGTGCGTGTTGAAGAGGTTGCAGCACATGCCGGAACAAATAATTATACTGTTGACGGACTGTCGCTGGCCAGCGGTATGTACCTGGTAAAAATAAGCAATGGCACAGCCTACGGCATTACTAAAGCCTTTGTCCAATAGCGGTGCTTTCTGGTCTAGCCTCTTGTTATCTTTAACATTTTTGACGCTGCAAGAGCGAACAGGCCCAGCACTATGCCTGAAATAATACCGATGACCGGCCCGAATACCAGCATTGCCCGGTGCATGGAAAGCCCGTTTTTCGCGAACATTTCAGCGTACATTTTCCCCTCCTCCGGGTGGTTAGCTATGTAGGCCGAGGAGAGCTTTATATGTACCGCCGTTATCCATACACAGTTCACCAGGCTCACTAGCAGGCCATGCAGGAAATACTTGCCGGGTGCATTTTTCGCGATCAGGTAAGCGCAAACAAGGAAAATAGGCAGCCATATGAATGGTTCTATATTTGAAGGAATCCAATATACAGTGGCAAATGCCATTGCCAGGCCAAACAATGAAAGTCCAAAAATGAGTTTCCAGTTCATGTTATGATTTTTAGTCGATCAAATATATTAAAAAAATAGAACAGTAATGCGGAACGATAAATTTACAGGAGACTTTGGATTTTTTGAATTTTGAATTTTGAATTTGAAATTGTATATCTTAGCGGAAATATCTGGTATGAAAAAAGGCATTTTTTCGGTGATAATACTATTGGGCTGCGCTGTGTTTTCCGGCTGCGTCAAAACATCGCCGACTGTATTTACTATCAATCCGTCATTGACCGCGACCATCGGCACATATGACTTTATTTCGTCCAAAACGGTGCCTTCAACAATATACTCCCAGCATTCGAATCTCGATACAGGTACGACCCTCATTATCACCGGCTATACCTCCGATCCCGTTTCCCCCCGCGACCGCATTGTGCTTAGTGTGACCAAATATACGGGCGCCACAAATACTTACTCTATAGTGCAGGGCCAGGCATCGGCTACCTACTATCATGGCAGTACAGTGAGCCCGGCAGCGGGTGGCATTGTATCTATCCAAAAAGTAACCACAACGACCATCACTGGCTATTTTTCATTCAACACAATTGATAATATAGCCGTTACCAACGGCCTGTTTACTGTTGGCTTGCCCTAACAGGCTCTAGGTTTTCATACTAAAATCCGCCTTTCAGCGTTAGGAATAGAGTTTATGAAAAGGCTTTTTCTCATTATCCCCATTTCGCTTTGCCTTGCATTGCCTGCCTGTAAGAAGGCTTCCGGCCCTGCCAATCTGAAGAGTGTGCAGCCTAATAATAACCTGGACTCAACCGTGATAATGACGGCAACCATTAACGGGCAAAGCTGGCAGGCAGATTCCGCGTTTGGCTACTATGTGCAAAATTCCGGCAATGATACCGGCACCCAAAACCTCCTGATCACGGCCACTCAAACTAATACCAATCCTCCTACTACAATTACCTTCAACATCTACAATTACACCGGCCCTAACACTTATCTCATAAACCCGCCCAACAACACTGCTGCATATTATGTAGGCAACCTCAGGAATTTCGGCAGGTCGGGCCATATTACCATATCCAGCGATACTGCTTATGCGCTGAAAGGCACCTTTACCTTTATTGCCGGCGCCGATACTATTAACAGTGGTGTCTTTAATGTGGCACTGCCATAGAGAAGAGCCTTAAATAATCCACCTTTATGTTCTGTTGTTTCTTGAAGGCAGGACGCATCTGTATTATCCTTTTGCAAAATTTGACTGGTACACAATACGTTGATTATTGTGATTTTATGATACATCAATAATGGCACGTCGAACATGATGATCTTTACCTATCTGATTGGTCTCAGTTGCCCCAAAAGATACCCTTTATTAAGCGCATTAATAGAAAAAGCCCGCGGATGCGGGACTTTTTCTATTGAGACTAGGTCATTTCCTACTTTATGTCCGGATGCGGAGGAGGTACATTGGAACTGCCTGATTCATCAGCGTTAGCTGCACGGAATGTAACAATGTTCTCATCACCGTCCTGGCCATATTTGAAGATAAAACGGTCGCGGCTGATGCTCTTCTTTTCGCTCATGTATTCGATAACTGCATTTACATGCTCCCAAGAGTGCTGCTCTTTTATCTTGCTGCCACTGCCGCCGCCCAGTATTACCACTTTACAGTTCGGGTTACCCTGCATTTGCGCAGCAAGCGTGGAAAGCTGTACTTCCATAGGCACCGTAATGTGATCTGTCTTCTCGGTGAACAGCAAAGTGCCTGCGCCTATGCTGCCACATTTGTTCGGGTCGTGTATGTCTTTACAGCCATCTGGGCAGGGGCACTTGCCTACGCCGTCTGCATCTACTGGCTGGCACTCGGTAGGCGTTATCAGTTGTTTGTCTTTGTAATCCGGTACGCCGTCGCCGTCAGTGTCAAACGGACAACCATGCGAGTCCACTGCTATGCCTGCGGGTGTGTGCGGGCATTTGTCGAATTGGTCTGTGATGCCATCTCCGTCCTCATCGGGTAGTACCGGGTTTGGCAGTATCATGTGGCGGGGATAAGAAAGCTCGCTGTAGGAGTGGTCCAGCGGGTTGATCCAGTAAAGCGGCTCTACCGATTTCTTTTTGGTTTTCAGGTTGTAGTTTATGCTGACAGAAAAATAGCTGATAGCGTCAGACCTAATGCCCGGCGCCACGGTATTGCCCAGCGGTTTGCCATACCTTGAGCCATCCAGGTATGCATCCGAAGGGAAAGTATAACGCTCTTCAAGCTGTACATTGAATTGTTTATTGATCCTGTATTGTGCGCCTGCGCCAATGCTGGGAGCAAAGTCGAGCGTTTTGTTGTCCAGTATATGTGCGCCGCCGCCATTGTCGGCTACGTCCTCATACGACTTGTCCATTTTCTTTTGCAGCGCCTTTCGTACAGCGTTATTGCCGGTCTTGTTACCCACAATAGAGTCAAAATCATAGGGCCTGTAATTTCCATCCAGTGCATTCATACGTGTCTTGTAGCCAAGCGCCCCAAAGCCCATGTACCCAAAGAAAGAAACGCTGTTGCGCGCATGGTGGAAGTTGATATTATATGCGTTAAACATCAGGTCCAGCGACAACTGGGATGACTCCATGCGCGAAGCGCGGTAAACATCATTAGCCGGCTGTGCTGCCGTGGCGTAATCGCGCGGGGTATAGCCGAACTGTGTATAAGGCGCGTCATAGCTCTGGGTGGGCTGGCGGTCCAGGTTTTTCGCTACCCCATATATATACTGCATACGCAGAGAGAAAATGTATCCAAGTGATTTGCGCACGTTTACATTCAGCCCGCCGCCGCCTTTTTGCCAGAGCATTAGCGTAGGCACATTTCCTATTACGTTATACAGGCCTAGCCCACCGCCTATTTCCCACTGGTTGCGGGGTTTCGGAGGGAATATCTCCTGGTGGTCTATGTACTTTTTGAATTGTTTGCGGCGGAATTTGGGGTAATAAGCAGAGTCCAGGACATCATAATTTTTCCCGCGGTAGGTCATGTCCCGGTTAGACCACTGCGGATTGGCCGATGTAGCTGTTGCAGTGCCTGTTCCGGCGGCAGCTGGCGCAGCCTGCTGACTTTCCTGCGCGAAAACACCGGTCGCGAACATCATAAAGAAACAGGTAAGTAACAAATACTTTTTATCAGGCATAATGGGTATGTTAATATCGCATTTTTACTACTATAAAAATACCAGCAAAGGTATGATTACAGGGAGCAAAAAACAAACCGTATATGGAATTAACCGCTATTTTATCGTTTTATTGTGCCTGAAGTTTGCACTGGTAAAAAAAATGTTGGGAATCAAATTCTTATTTCGACTTTTACAAAAAATACTGCTTGCTTTTGACCTTTGACTTTTAACTTAAATGGAGCTCGTAAATAAAGTAATAGGCACTGAACTGTCATTGTTTGAAAAAAAGTTTACGGAAAGTGTCAAAAGCACCAATCCCTTGCTGGACCGTATCATGCGGTTTATTATAAAGCGGAAGGGAAAGCAGATGCGCCCGATGTTCGTATTTCTTTCAGCAAAGATAGCGGGTGGAATAAACGATGCCTCCTACCGCGCTGCGGCGCTTATAGAGCTGCTGCATACGGCCACACTGGTGCATGATGATGTGGTGGATGACGCCATGAAGCGCAGGGGATTCTTTTCTATTAACGCGCTCTGGAAAAACAAAATAGCTGTGCTGGTAGGCGATTATCTTTTGTCCAAAGGGTTATTGCTTTCTATTGACAACGGCGACTACAAAATATTGCATATCACATCGAGGGCAGTAAAGGAAATGAGCGAGGGCGAGTTGCTGCAGATGGAAAAAGCCCGCAAGCTGGATATTGATGAAAGCATCTATTTTGATATTATCCGTGCTAAGACAGCATCGCTGCTGGCATCGGCATGTGCTGCAGGCGCATTTTCTGCCGCAGCGGATGAAAACGTGTCTGAAACCTTCCGTCTTTTTGGCGAAAAAGTAGGCATAGCGTTCCAGATAAAAGACGATCTTTTCGACTACGGACAGGATAACATAGGCAAGCCCACTGGCATAGACATAAAGGAGAAAAAAATGACCTTGCCGCTGATCTATGCGCTGCAACATGCGGATGCGGCCACCAAGCGCAGGATCATTTATACAGTAAAAAACAACAGCACCGACAAAAAGAAAGTAAACGAAGTGATCAGCTACGTGCAGCAATCCGGAGGAATAGATTATGCAGCACAAAAAATGCAACAATACAAAGAAGAAGCATTAGTGATCCTCCAGAAATATCCAGATACTCCCGCCCGCCAGGCCATGCGAGAACTGGTGAATTATGTGATAGACCGGAAGTACTAATTACTTTACTTTCATCCTGATATTTGGCAGGTCCCTTGTAGCACATTCCGGGCAGGTGGCTTTGATATCGGTAAATTCTATGACAGTGCCTTCCGGCGCATCTTTTATCTGGGTAAGTATATCTCTCGTCAGGTAAAAGCCATTTACCGGTACGGTGGCCGCGCCTTTAGCGGTGTGCATCTTAAAAATATATTGCTTTATCGTGTACGGGTAGCTGTATAGCGATCTCGGGAAAGCGACCTTCAGGCTGTTTTGCGCCAGTATATCTTTTCTTAGTGCTTCAGTTGTTTGTATATTGCCTACACGCGCTACTGGCGCAGGCACTTCGTCGCTGTAAAAGTCAACGGTCTTGATTACTTTTTTTGTTTTGGCGTTCAGCACAGCCAGCCGCATTGGTTTATTACGGGAAGGGTAGGGCATAGCCAGCACGGAAATAGTATCACCCTTCAACTCCGGCTTGCCGATGCGCAATGTTTTATCCACTGGTTTAAGAATAATTTCTGAAGGCTTCAGGGTATGGCTGCATACCTGTATAGTATTATTGGCTGCGGAGAACAGCAGCATAGTATCGCGGCTGCTGCACCATTTGTTCCATACACGTACGCTGTCCGTCTGGGCAAATCCCTGAAAAGGGATACAGAATAATGATATAAGAAATGTCAATTGTTTCATGGGCACGACACACAAAATAATGAATTGGGTCGTCATGTCAAAACAAATCCGGAAAGTTGTTAAAGCCATACAGACAATGGGAAATGAGTTTGATAATTGCCTGATTGAAAGTATCACTAATTATAAATTTACTTCAATGCTTCAACCATATTTTTGTCCACTGTTACACCGGCATTTTGGGCAAGGTTCATATACTTCCTGGCCATCTCTATGTTGTTCAGATTATAATGAGTAAAACAAAGATAGTAGTAACAATCGCCGATGTAAGGGCTATTGTTCTTTTTGTAATACTTTTCGGCAGTGTTACCGTTGTCGAGCGCTTCCGAATACATTTTCAATGTCACATACATCCTTAGCAACCCATAATAGCCTTCCGGGTCATCATCTCTTAGGGTGACGAGCTTTTTATAGTAGTCAGCAGCTTTTTGGGGATTTCCTCTCCGCTCTTCAACGATTGCCAAATTCATCACGGGTACATAACCTTGCGGGTATTTTCTTAAGGAAGCAAAATAGCAATATTCAGCACTATCCAGTTTGTTCATCTTTCTGTACGCAAGCCCCAAATTGTCAAAGGCATCTATGTAGTCTGAATCTAAAGCAATTGCTATTTTATATTTTTCTATAGCCGATTGATACGCCTCTTTGTCGAAATCATTGTGTGCTGCATGGTAATATTCTTCCGCTTTAATTGATTTGGAATGGGCAACTCTTTCATATTCCAGAACCTTGTCTCCTGTCTGACAAAAACAGGCCGTAGTTTTAAAAACAAAAATTATGGCTACTAAATTGTAACGGCTCATAGACCGGATATAAACTTGTATTTACAAAATACATAGTTCGGGTTGATTTTCAAATTTATGGTGGAATGATTTTTATTACGCTTACCAATAGATATGCTTACCCAAAACGCCAATAATTTTAAAAAAGTTTTCTCGATTATCAAACATAATTGTGGAGATAAAACAAGGTTTGTGCATGATGACTGTTTCAAAATAGTGGCAAAAGACGCCCATGTTTCCTTAAAGAAAATGGACCTGTACTTGAGCTTATTGCAGGATTTTGGATTGGTTAAGTACTCGATGAGCGAAAAGTATATTGAACTCACCCCTTTTGGCAAAAAACTGGAGATCGAGATTAAAGAATAACAGAGCTGGCTGCGAATTGTTTATGTAAGAAGGTAATTCAGGGCCGGGCCTGCCAGGCCCTCGTTTTTGCAATACCGGTTGGCGTGATTATTATATAACATGATAGAAACAAAACAAATGAAAACACAACACTTTTATTCAGGAGGAATTTTGCTGGTAATGGGCCTGGCGGCCTGCAATGGTACTGGTAACAACAACGGAGCAATGAATCCTGGCGATTCAACAGTTACAACTACTACCACAACCACAACAATCCATCATAAATACTCAGGGACTTTTACGCCGAAGCCAAGCGTTAAATACCTGGATCTGAAAACCAACAAGGAGATTACTGTGCGAATCGATACTGTGCAGGGTGCCGTCGTGAATAGCGAAACAAATGAACCTGTTGATCTTTTTGTGGTACCTGATACCCATGACACCATATATGGTGTAACCGGGTCTGTTGTTAATAACGACGTCATACACGATGAAAGCGGCGATGTAAGAGTGGACACCGTAAGAATAAACACAGTTGCCCCTGCTGATAACACAGGCCAGGTAGCCGATGATTCGCATACAGGGAAGGTAAAGTATAAAGAGAACGCCGATGGAACAAAGAGCAAGTACAAAGATGAAGACGAAAAAGTAAAAGAGAAGAACGGCGTTATTAAAACGAAGGAAAGATAACATGGCCTTACCGGAATACCTTCGGGCACTTCGTATTTATATAGTCGGCATCATAAGCGGAGGAATGAAAAAATACGCTGAGCGAAATTGTGCCATACCAGTACCAGTCATTGGCCTGGTTATCGCCACGGGGTGCCCCGTAGTTTGGATAGCCACCGCTCCACCCGCTTACGGTATTACCGCGATAAGACATCTGGGCCGATAGCGGTCCTTTTTCAGCCTGCAGCACAGTCAGATTCACGTATGATTTGCTTACATCATCAAGATAATCGGTATTGGTGTACCGGTAACCCACCTCTGCACAAAGCACCATCCGCTTACCCATAAGAAATTTAATGCCGGCGCCAAATGGGAATGCCATATTCACAAGGCTGTAAGGTTTACGGTCGGGATACATAGAGAGCCCCTCGCCCTCGGTACTGAGTGGTTTCAAAAATACTTTGTTGCCGCTGTTGTCATAGGCGTAAGGATTGAAATAGAATACAGATATGCCGCCGAAGATGTAAGGGGAGAACTTCTTTTTCTTCATCTCAACAGGCAGAAAATTTATTTCAAGTGCCCCATGCAATTCATACAGATTGGTTGAAAAACTGAGGTTTCTGGCCCGGTCTTCCGGTATGCTGCTCCTGCTGTCTGATGCCGTAAGCGAATTATAAGCAGCGCCGCACCGCAGGGCAATGAACGGGTTCATAAAATACTTGTAGACTATTCCGGCAACTGGCTTGTATCCGTATGAAGGCAGCAGGCTGGGCTGCAGGTCGCCATAATAATTGGCTACGCCTCCCATTATTCCTAATTCATGGTGTTCCTGCGCATAGAGGTTAGCAGAAAGTAATAAGGCCAACGAAAGTAGTATTCGTTTCAAAAAGCGTGTTTTTATGCAAAATACGAATGATAAGGACAAACTGCATTTTCAAAGTCTATATCCCGGTTTCTGCCAGGATCATTACTGATTCTGATTTTTTTTCATTTAATTCTCGTACCTTTGCACCCGCTTCACCGAATTGGTGCGCATTATTTTTTTTAAAGTTCTTTATTAAATGAATCTTTTTTCAGACTTCCCCATGCGGGAAGAATTGACGCGGGCTATTTCTGACCTTGGCTTTGAGACACCTACTCCTATTCAACAAAAAGTAATACCTCAACTTTTAGCTGAGCCTATAGATATAATCGGGCTTGCACAAACGGGTACCGGGAAAACGGCTGCCTATGGTTTGCCATTGCTGCATCATGTGGATGTAGCAGTAAAACACGTTCAGTGCCTGGTGCTTAGCCCTACCAGGGAGCTCTGTATGCAGATACAGGAGGAAATGGCCAAGTATGGCTCTTATATGCGCGGACTGCGTATATGCGCTGTATATGGCGGGGTGCCTATCAGCGGGCAATTGCGCGAGGTAAAAGCGCATCCGCAGGTGATCGTGGCTACACCGGGCCGTCTTATTGATCTGCTGGAGCGCAAAGCGTTGTCGCTGGAGCACCTGCAATATGTGGTGCTGGATGAGGCCGATGAGATGCTGAACATGGGTTTCCGTGAGGATATAGACCTGATACTGAAAAACACGCCTGCGCGCGAGCATACGTGGCTTTTTTCGGCAACAATGAGTAATGAGGTGCGCGGCATTGCCAAGCGCTTTATGAAGGACTGGAAAGAGTTTTCGGTGTCTGCAGCAAACTCAACCAATGAAAACATTGACCATCAATACTATGTAGCCAATCACCACAACAGGTTTGAGACGCTGCGCCGGTTACTTGACTTTACGCCCGGTATATACGGTATCATATTTACCCGTACCAAGCAGGATGCGCAGGAAGTGTCTGAGAAACTGATGAAGATGGGCTATCCTACCAGCCCGTTGCATGGCGATATGGACCAGAAAATGCGCAGCAAGGTAATGGAGCGCTTCAAAGCTAAGTCGCTGCAGTGTATAGTAGCCACAGATGTTGCCGCGCGCGGAATAGACGTAAACGACATAACCCACGTTATCAACTACGAGCTGCCAGATGACCCCGAAGTATATACCCACCGCAGCGGACGTACTGCCCGTGCCGGTAAATCGGGTATTTGTATGTCCATCGTTTCTCCAAAGCAGATATCCAATATCCGGCAGATAGAGCGCCTGGTAAAACAGAAGTTTCATAAGAGCGATATACCAGATGGCGCGGAAATAGTGCGAAAGAAAATGTTCTTCTACCTGGAGCAGATAGCCGCCGCAGAGCCCAAGGCCGACTTCGCCAAACTATACCGCGATACTATCCACGAAACATTTGCAGATGTGGACAAGGATGAGCTGATAAGGAAGCTGATATACCTGCAGCTCAAAGACACGATCTTAACTTACCAGGATACAGAGGACCTTAATGCCGGTTATGACCGCAAAGAAGGCAAAGAAAAAAGCTTTGGCAACCGCTATGTGCGCCTGTTCATTAACCTGGGTGAAAAAGACGGGCTTAACGAGCAGAAATTAATGCAGTTTATCGTGGAGTCAACGGATATTGAGCCAAACATCATAGACCGCATGACCGTGCGCGATATGAGCAGCTTCTTTAATGTGCCGGGCGATGCCGCCGAGCATATCATGGAGAACCTGGCCAATAAGAAGTTCAAAGGCCGCAAAGTGCGCGTTGATGAAGCCGAGCAACGCAGTTTTGGTGGTGGCGGCGAAAGCCGCAGCAGCAAGCCAAGGCCTCAGGGGCCACGGTTTTCCGGTGATGTAAAGTCATATGGCGGTGGCAGGGACAGAGATGGTGGCGGCGGTGGCTACAAGGGAAAACGGAAATAATTCGGCAATTCGACAATTTGGCAATGCTACTCATTTTGGGTAGCATTTTTTTTCTGTAAAAGACAATGCCCCGCGTATTGCAGGGCATTGTCGAATTTCCGAATTGTCAAATTAATTAAGCCTATCGTGCTGGTTATACGTATCGTAAGTATTGTACCACCTTGTCTCTGCCCATTTACCAGAGAATGGCATCAGTATCAGGCTCGCCATAAAGTGTGAAGTAGTGGAGAAACCAAAAGGCCCATCAGTCATAGGGACGGTAGAGCCGGTTTGGCTTGGGATAGCATTATTGGCATCGAATAAGTTGACATTTCCGTAAGTGTACATCAGCCTCACTTTTATGCACCAACCCAGGAAAACGCCGGCTTCGATCTTGGCATAAGGAGTAACACCAAACGCAAACTGGTTACCGTAGGTGGAAACCTCGTTCAGGTTAGTCATATACATCTGCGGAATAACGCCAATTCCGAAAGAGGCGCAGAATGGGAGGCGCTTAGTGAGTACCGCAGCATCATTGCCCACCATGTATTGTATGCCCAGCGGCAGTGCTGCTTCGTATGAGGTAGCGCTAAGCGGCTCAGCAGCATTTGTAAAAGAACCATCAATACCATATACCTGGTTCAGGTTTGCCCAGGTATAATAATGCAACAGCAACTGCAGATCCATTGCCCAGCAACTGATGTGGCCTGTTCTTTTAAATGGAGCGGTAACACCGATAGATATGCCGAATCCCTGTCCGGTAAGCGTTCTTTTAAGATTGGTGGTGTCGCCTATGAAGGGTGCGGTTACTCTTGTTACGCCGTTTATGTTGCCCATAGGTAGGTCGGCAGTGAAGCCCAGCTCGTAACGCTTGAGATTCGTGAAATAACTGCCGAATGGATCAAGGTTAAACTGATATTGGGCAAAACTGTGCGAGGGCATTAAGAACAAAGCAAACGCAAGAAAAACCAGTGGTTTTTTCATAAAATTCATATTCATGTACCTTTAGGCTGTAAAAATATAAAAAGACCGCTAAAAATACTATTTTATTAATAAATGACAAGTTTAAGTGATCTACTCATAATATATGGCGGAACAACTGGTATCAATAGGCGAAACAGAAGGTAAGGGGCGCGGCATATTTGCCCGGAAAGCGATCAAAGCGGAAACCGTGATAGAGACATCGCCGGTAATTGTGATGAGCGGCGAGGACAGAAAGCTGCTGGACAAGACCCTGTTGCACGATTATATATTTGAATGGCAGCCCGGCGGCGAAGAAATGTGCTGCATGGCCCTGGGCCTCATACCTATCTACAACCATTCCTACCGCTCCAACTGCGAATACTTTATGAACTACGACGACAATACCATGTACGTACAAGCTGTGCGCGATATAAAAAAGGGCGAAGAGCTGACCATAAACTATAATGGTGAATGGAATGAGAAGAAAAAAGTGTGGTTTGATGTGAAGTAGAGATTTGAATGCCCTAACACGATTGGCCTCGAGTGTACATAAAGTTTTTTCGTTAAATTTGCATATATGAAACAGCTAACTATTCATATCCCGGAAAAGAAATACCAATTTGTAATAGAACTGTTGCGAAGCCTTAGTTTTATAAAAATTGATGCGCCTGCCGCAGAGAAATTCGTGATCTCGGAAGAGCAGAAAGCCCTGGTGAATGAAGAGCTTAGAAAGTTAGATCAAGACCCCAACTATGGTCTTGACTGGGATGAGGTAAAGCACCGGTTAAACGCATTTTGATGAAGTATATACTTGTTACTTCTGATAAGGCAATGTCGGACATAGAGGTTGGGGCGAATTATTACAATGGTCAACAAAAGGGATTGGGCACTCGTTTCGCGTCAGTGATCAAAAGTACATTAGTCAATATCCGTAAGATGCCGTTAGCAGCATCTATAGCATTTGACGATACTCGATACAAGGTGGTTGAAAAATTTCCTTACATAATACTATATGTCGTTAGGGGCAACATGGTATTTATTACCAGGGTTTTCAATACTCATCAGCAGCCCGTTTATTAAGGGAAGCGAAATTATTCTCTATCGGAATCTTGTAAGAGGTCTTTTGCGGGAACTCGTATTATCCCGCCTTTTCCGTCACTGATAACAACAGATTCATTGTTGGCGGCTTTTTGTTCATACAGTTTGCGATAGGCCAGTTTCAAACCATCGAATATTTTTTTAGACAGTTCGTCCTGTTCCTTTTTGATATTCATAAGCTTTGCTGTTTAACTGCTTGCCAAAGTTCCGCGTTTTCAATAACATCGTCAAATTCATTTTTTCTTGCGATCCGTAACAGAGTTTTTTCCGAATTATCGACAATTGTCCAATAGTCACAAACCGGCATGAACATCTCAAATAGGTTCTTTACTCCCCGGTAATACCTTCTTTCTATCACGTCCGTAGGTATGTTATGCCCGCCGTTTTTTACTCTTTCCGCCACCCTTTCTATCGCCAGTTGTGGTGAACTGAGCCATATGTAAATCAGGGACACCTTATATCCCAGCTTCTTTGCTTTTTGAATTAGTGAAACGTAGCTACGGGTAGTAAGCGTAGTCTCTATTGCGAAATCATCGCCAAGAACTAATAGCTCATTAATTCTTTGCAGCATGATCTTGCCAGCTTCCAGCGCCACACGCTTTCTAGTCAAAAGGCGATAGGCCATAAGCAATATTATCAGCGTTCACAAACTGCCTGCAATTGAGTATGTCAGGGAAGATCGTGAAACTGGCGGTTGTTTTCCCGGCGCCATTGCAGCCCGCTATTATGTAGAGGTTCGGCATATCGATTGTAAAAATAGCTGAAAATAGTTTGTACAAGTTTATGGAAAATAACTGTTCGCGCTTCTATTTAATAAACGCACTATCATGGAACCTACAGCACTATTAAATGCCGACTACCTCGACATTATTTTCGACAAACGTAACAAGACATACGGTGGCTATGAGCTCCGCAGAAATTATGATAGCAGGATGAAGAAGGCAGGTGGCTTTGTTATCCTCAGTGTGGCGGGCTTGTTTGGTATTTTTTTATTGACTGCCGCGCGCGATGGCCAACCGCTTTTGAAACCGACTTGCGTACTGACGCTAACAGATATTAAGACTATTTTGCCGCCGGTTGTTTTGCCTAAAATCATACCACCCCCTCCATCGCCTCCTCCCGCGCAGACGAAAGCCAATATTTTTACTCCGCCGAAAATTGTGGACAAAGACATACCCCCTGAAAGCATGATGACACCGGTAAAAGATATGCACAACGCACAACCTGGCCTTGCAAATACTACCGGAGATTCAACCGGTATATCTTCAGTGCCGGCCACGGAACATGGCAATGGAACAAGTGTAGCCTCGCTGTCTTCTAATGCTTCCGGTAAGCCTATGATCATAGTGGACCAGATGCCGGAATTCGCAGGTAATATGGGTGATTACCTGAACAAACATTTGCGTTATCCTGATGCAGCACGGGAGCAAGGAATAGAAGGCCGTGTGGTCATAGAATTTGTAGTGAACGAAGATGGAACGGTGACGAGTGCAAGAGTGGCGCGCAGCATAGGTGGCGGCTGCGATGAAGAAGCCCTGCGCATAGTGAACAGTATGCCAAAGTGGAAGCCCGGGAAGCAAAACGGTATGCCCGTAAAGGTGCTGTTTACACTGCCTATAAAATTTGTGCTGAGTCCATAAATTTTGTTTTTGCATTTCATAGCGTTTGCTAAAACCCGAACCCGAGCTTAGCGGCCTTAAAAACAAAATAAGTGCTTGCGAGCTTTGCGGCTTTGCGAGGGACTATTTCACTTCGTTGCGGGAAACCACTCGCCCATATTGCATTTATTGCTACATAAAAATTTACGCGCAAATTACTTAGTTTGCACCCCTAAATCAGACATTATGCAGCAATCCGTATTAGAACAAATGCACAGCATGGGGCACGAGCAGGTAGTTTTCTGCCAGGACCCGCATACCGGCCTCAATGCTATCATCGCTATACATAACACTACTCTTGGGCCATCATTGGGCGGCACACGCTTGTGGAACTATGATAATCATGAACACGCCCTTACTGATGCCCTGCGCCTCAGCCGCGGCATGACCTATAAATCTGCAATAAGCGGTCTTAACCTTGGTGGTGGTAAAGCTGTGCTGATAGGAGATGCTCACAAACTGAAGAGCGAAGCCTACTGGCGCCGGTATGGCAAGTTTGTAAACAGCCTGAATGGCAAATATATTACTGCGGAGGACGTGAACACATCGTCTGCAGACATGGAGTATATAGGC
This sequence comes from uncultured Bacteroidota bacterium, assembly GCA_903887415.1. Taxonomy (GTDB): domain Bacteria; phylum Bacteroidota; class Bacteroidia; order Chitinophagales; family Chitinophagaceae; genus Nemorincola. The sequence goes on from CAISPO010000069.1 coordinate 28,556, forward strand.
ATGGAAACAGAGTTTGTTACCGGTATGCCTGACTACATGGGCGGCAGTGGTGATCCCTCGCCACTCACCGCATACGGTGTATATGTAGGCATGAAAGCAGCAGCAAAAAAACATTGGGGCAAAGACGCGCTCTCCGGCAAGAAAATATTGGTACAAGGTGCGGGCAACGTTGGCCAGTACCTCATGGGCTACCTGGTAGAAGAAGGCGCTAAAGTGCTTGTATGCGATATCAGCGATGCGAAACTGAAGCAGGCGAAAGAAAAATACCCTGCAATAGAAGTAATACCAAACACCGACATCTTCAGCCACGATATTGATATCTACGCACCATGCGCTCTTGGTGCTACTGTGAATACCGAAAGCATCAATAAAATGAAATGCCCGGTGATAGCAGGTGCAGCCAACAACCAGCTTGCCGATGAAAATGTACACGGCCCGATGCTTGTGGAAAAGGGTATTCATTATGTGCCCGACTTCCTGATAAATGCCGGTGGCATCATCAATATTAGTATAGAGCTGGATGGCTACAATCGAGAGCGTGCATTAAGTACCGTAGGTAAAATCTACAACCGCACACTGGATATTTTCCACCTGGCAGAAACTGAAAAAGTGCACACCCAGCTCGCTGCTATGAGAATAGCCGAAAAGCGCCTGGCGGATATTGCGAAATTGCGTGTTGGTATTTAATACAAAATCCGGATCTCTCCTAAATGCAGTTATGCCGCACCTTTCCGGTGTGGCATAACTATTTATATCCAAACCCATTTATTTCTCTACCACAAAATGGAACAAATGATTCCAGGTAGCGGTTGTTACATTCAGCAGATACATACCATTTGCTAAAGAATTATTAAGGACTACCTGTTCATTAATTACGCCATTTACTGCCATTGTTTTGCGGGCATAGATGACCTGGCCAACCAGGTCGGTAACCTGAAGGGTTATAGCTTCATCCCTGCCTGTACCTGTTGCCCCATTTACCCTGAATATACCTTTGTTCGGGTTAGGGAGGATGCTGATATTCGGTGCGGCTGCGGCCGGGGAAATTATTCCTGTTGTAGAAGTTGGGCTACTGGTTTTATTGGTTAAAACCGCTATGCCGCCCGGTACTGCACCACCGGCGTAGCCTTGGCATGCCGTCACTATATCTGCCTTGCCATCTCCGTCTATATCGCCAACAACCATAAATATTGCGATATTGCCCACTGATGAATCAACATTAGCTACCAGCGAGCTGCTATTGATAAAACCCGCGGTTGCTGTATTTCGGAATATGGAAACAGACTGGTCAGTATTGTTCAGCACTACCAGTTCCGGTTTGCCGTCTCCATTGAGATCGCCTGCCGCAACGCTTTGCGGCCCATTTCCTGTGGCAAATATAACGCGGCTTGCAAAAGAATTTGAATCAATGATACCAGGGGTCGCTGTATTCCGGAAAACAGATAGTGTATTATCCGTGCTGCTCGCGGCAGCTATGTCCATTTTGCCATCGCCGTCCACGTCAGTGAGCGTGAGTCCATATACGAAATTTCCGGCGATCAAATATGTCGGTGGTGAAAATCCGGTCAGGACATTGCGGTACACCCATATCGTATCTCCGGTGCTTTCCACTGCGTCTGGTAAACCATCACCGTCTATATCGCCTATCGCGAGCGCAAATACTCCATAAGCAGCTCCCGCCGGTAGTGACCAAAAATAACAACTGGGTGTTAGTGTACTGCTGTCAATATTCCCTTCAGAAGTATTAAGTGCTATATCTGCCTCCACATTATCACCATCTCCCAAAATCACATCTGGTTTGCCATCACCATTCATGTCCCGGATATTAAAATACGAGGGAAAGCCCAACTGAGGGTAAAATACAGGTGCGGCAAAAGTCACTGCGCCCGGTGTTGACGTATTCCGGTACACCAGCAGGCCGGAAACAATGCCGGGGAAAAAAGTCGGGACTAACAGATCTGGTTTACCGTCACCATTAATATCTCCCGCGGCCACCGTCGAACTTGATGTAGCCGTCAGTGTGTAATCAATAGCAGCTGCAAAAGAGCCGCTGGTAATAGACCCCGCGGAAGCAGTATTGCGGTATATGGCAAAACCCTTATCGGTAGCCGCAGCCACATCCGCCTTGCCATCGCCATCAAAATCAGCGATCACTATGTTCCTGTTGGATGAGCCGGCAGGATCGGCGAAATTCACCGCAGTATCAAACAGTATCGGGCCCGGCACAACGCCGCTACCGTCGAAAGTAGGCAGGAACGGTAGTTTGGAAAAAGCAGATCTCCTAGTGACCGTATTTTCCACCATCACTGCATCGTAGGTTGCGCCAGCCGGCACGGTAACAGTCAGCGAAGAACCGCTGGCCGCAGTCACAACAGCCTGCGTAGCGCCAAAAAAGACAATATTATTTGAAAGTGTGGTATTAAAGTTGCCTCCCGTAATGGTCACAACGGCACCAGGAGCAGCAACATTTGGGCTTACAGTACTGATTGTCACAGGTGCTACCGGCGCATTGCGCAACACAGAAATTGTGCTGTCATCGATGTTTGCGGTAATAATATCCGGTTTGCCGTCCCCGTCAAGGTCACCAGCTACAATGCACGGCAAGTAATCATGGCCGAGCGGATATGCTATCGCAGATAAAGACGCCTGGTTGATGGCGCCAGGAATCGCATTGTTATGGTACAGATAAATGGCTACGTCCAGGTTATAACTGTGGGAGCCATAAGGCCCTGGATTTGCTGTCACGGCCAGGTCTGGTTTGCCGTCGCCATCAAAATCTCCGGCAACGATACTGCTGGCCTCGAAGGCAGACTCAAAAATAACAGGCGCATCAAAAGAACTGGCGTCGATGCTGCCGGTAATAGCTGTATTCCTGAAAATGGATATGGTATTGTTCATCCCATTTGTCACAGCCAGGTCTGGCTTGCCGTCACCGTCTATATCACACATGATCATAGAGTTTGTGAATGCAGCAAGGCCGGAACCAAATGTTACCTGGCTTGCAAGGCTGATACTGCCTGGTGTGCTGGTATTGCGGAATACAGAAATAGTCGAATCACCACTTGTATATGCAACATCCACTTTGCCATCACCGTCCAGGTCGCCAATAGCAAAGTTAATAATAGTATGAGTGGCGGAAACTGATATAATAAACGGAACGGCAAATGAGCCCAGCGTGATGGAGCCTGGTGGGCTGGAATTTAGCAGTACTGACATACTCCCGGCATTATTACCCACAACCACATCGGTTTTACCATCACCATCTATATCTGCCAATGCAATACAATCTATACTCGGACCACCACCAGTGGCGAACGGCACAGCAGCTGAAAAATTGATAGTACCGGCAGTTGAAATATTGCGCATCACGTAAACACTGTCGGCCGAAAAGGGGCCAAAAACCAGATCTGGTGCTCCATCGCCATCCACATCGCCAATAGCCATTTGGCTGACAACGTACCATCCGCCAGAAGTAGCTGGTAACGGGTAGAATACAGGTGGTGCGAACGAGCCAGTGGAGATAGCGCCAGATGTGCTAGTATTGTGGTAAACAGATATGTCGGTATAAGTCAATACCAGCAGGTCAGCCTTCCCATCTCCGTCTATATCCTTTACGAGTATCTGGTAGGGATAAGTGGCAGTCGCCATTGCAAAATCAACCTTTGGCTCAAAAGCTGTTGCCCCGGCAGGGTATGCGCTGTTGTCGAAAGTAGGGAGAAAAGGATAAGCTGAAGAACCAGTCAGCGATGTTGCTGTATTATTTACGCTCACCGGCATATAAGTAGCTCCCACCGGCACTTGTACCGTCAGCGATGTGCTGCTGGCGCTGGTCACCGTAGCCCTGGTAGCGCCGAAATAAACAATATTATTTGCGGGTGTTGTATTGAAGCCTGTGCCAGCTACGGTAACAGCCGCGCCTGTATGCCCACTTGCGGGGCTCAATGAAGTAACCTTGGGTTGGGCTATGGCATAAGAACTGACAGCGAGGAATAATAGAGTCGCGATTTTTTTCATGAGATTATTTTATCAAATGTATAAAAAAATCTCATTACTATTTACCTTTTTATTAACGCCGGCGGGTACTATTGCGAACGTTTGTGCCAGGGTGGGATATAAGTGTCACGTTCCACTACGTTCAGATGCCCTTTATTAACGATCTCCTTTTGATAATCAGTAACATTGTCAACACTGGGCGCGACATAATAAAGATCGCGGCCGTCATTTAAGTATATCCCGTAATAGTCATTGGGATAGACAACATTTTTGTCATCCAATGCGTACTTATAATGGACGACATTTTTGATGTCGCTAAAATTATAATGTTGTGATGTGAGCGACAAAGCTGTTTTAATAGTTATGCCATCATCCTGTACTGTAATGTATGACCAGCTTACGAGTAACAAGGGGATAATGGTGACAAATGCCATTACTTTCAGAACCCAGGTAAAGGCTGCTCCACTTTCGAACTTATACCGCACGTTCAGCAAGTCCACAATTCCGTTATGATCATAGGGCGCAAACAGTCGTATCGCTTTAATGGAGCATAGAAATGCGAGAGGAGTGGCAATAAAGATTGCGGGTAGCATAAATACAGGCTCTGCATGAACATACCACTTACCGGACAAATGAAGCTGCGAATAAAAAGCAGTGCATAACTGGTAGAATAAAACCGTAAAAAGCGCTGTGAAAGCAAGAACGAAAAAGATAACAAGGAAAATAACAATTTTAAACCAGAGATCACTTAGCCTCACCAATCTTAGATATTCTTCATGGGTGTAATCCCCCATCATTCGTGGATAGGGAAACTTATTCCTAAGTACTGCTTCAATATCAAGGTGGGCGATGATCGACATCTGCTAATGATCAAACTTCACCTGGAACGGATGGGCAACAGCGTCGGTCTCATGGCAATTGAGATGTATATCCTGGAGATAAAGCGTAACGTCTTTATAATCCCAAGCTTTAACAAGGTCTTTTTGCTGCTGCGTAAACTCATTGCCGTTGGCATGTATTGGCCCGTAAAAATCGTGGCCCGGCGCCATCAATGATATGGTGAATCCGGAAACTTTGCAGCCTACGGAATCTGTCACCAGCATTGGATTTACAAGTATCGAATCCCTGCACGTGTAGTAAGTCCTCACATTGCCCATCCACACAACAGGGTACTTACCCTCCACAGGCTCACTTTTTTTCTTGTGTTGCCCGGAAGCAAATATCACAGGTAACAACAGCAGAACTATTAAAAGGCTCTTCTTCATAAGGATCAATTAGGGAATAAAAGTAGAAAAGTTTCAGCCAAAGTGTTGTTATTATTGGTCGTATTTAAACGTCATTGGTGCTACCGGGCGAACCAAGCCATCTGCCTCTTTCACTTTTATGTCATCAAAAAACACCTTCACTCCCGGGCCCTTCGTCTCCTTTATCCATCCTATAATTTTATCGGTAAGCTCAGCGCCTTTTACCACTATTGGGCCGCGCATTCCATCGCCCGCCATAATGGAAAAAGTATAGCTTACTACTTCGAGGTTTGGCGTATTCACAACCAGCTTTCCTGCCTTGATTATTCGGTCGCTGGTGGTATAGAAAGGCACAGCCTTGCCGTCTGTTCCGGTAGTAATTGGTAAATCGCCTAGCGTAAGTTTGGGTTTCTGCGCAAAGGAATTTGCGAAAGCAAACGATAGCAAGATAGTGAATAATACAGATGTGTTTTTCATAATAGAATTTTCAGAAAGGTACATACTTTTCGGATTTCAGTCCTAAAGGGCAGTTTTTGAATTTTGAATTTTCCTTTTTGAATTTGCACTACATATACTGGCCCGTGTAGCTCTCTTTCACTTTCTTTAGTCCATCTGGTGCGCCTTCATAGAGCAGGTGCCCCCCTCCTGCACCGCCTTCCGGGCCCAGGTCTATTACCCAGTCGGCACACTTTATTACGTCTGTGTTATGCTCTATTACTATAATGGAATGGCCTTGCTCTATCAGCGCATCAAAAGAGCCCAGTAGCTTCTTGATGTCATGCATGTGGAGCCCGGTAGTAGGTTCATCAAAAATGAACAGCACCTTTTCCTTCTGGCTGCTCTTGCCCAGGAAGGATGCCAGTTTCACACGTTGTGCCTCGCCACCACTGAGGGTGTCGCTGCTCTGCCCTAGTTTTATATACCCAAGGCCCACATCGCTCAGTGGCTGCAACGCTCCTGCCAGCTTCTTTTCATCTGCAAAGAACTCAATGGCTTCGTCCACGCTCAGCTCCAGTACATCATAAATGCTCTTGCCGCGATAAGTCACTTCCAGCACTTCTTCTTTAAAACGTTTCCCTTTACACACCTCACATAATAAGTGCACATCTGCCAGGAACTGCATCTCCACGATTACCTCCCCTTCGCCCTTACAGGTATCGCAACGGCCACCATCGGTATTGAACGAAAAATGCTTTTCCACAAAGCCGCGCATTTTCGCTATCGGTTGCTTTGCATAGAGTTTCCGTATTTCGTCATAAGCCTTGATGTAAGTAACCGGGTTACTGCGCGATGACTTACCTATCGGGTTTTGGTCCACATGCTCTATGTGCGTGATGCTTTTAAGGTCTCCAGTCAGGTTCCTGAAAATGCCGGGCCTGTCTGCTCCTTCTCCGTAGTGCTTTAGCAGGGCAGGGTAGAGGGTCTGCTTCACCAGCGTGGTCTTGCCACTGCCGCTTACCCCCGTTACCACGCACAGCACATTCAGCGGAAAATCCACATCAATGTTCTTTAGATTATTCTGCCTGCAGCCCTCTATTCTTATATGGCCGCGGGGCTTTCGGTTTACCGCATGCGGTTCTATTTTCAGTTCGCCGCTCAGGTATTTGCCGGTAAGGCTTTTTTTATCAGCTATAAGTTCTTTGTAGGTACCAGTTGCGACCACTTCGCCGCCGAGGTGGCTGGCCAGCGGCCCCATGTCTATGATATAGTCGGCATGGCGCATCATCATTTCATCATGCTCTACAACTACCACGGTATTGCCCAGGTCGCGAAGTGTTTTTAGTACACCTATCAGCCGTTCAGTATCCCGGCTGTGCAGGCCTATGCTCGGCTCGTCCAGTATATAGAGCGAATCCGTAAGGTTGCTGCCCAGGAATTTAGTAAGCTGTATTCGCTGACTCTCTCCACCCGAAAGTGTATTAGCAAGCCGACTCAACGAAAGATACCCAAGGCCCACATCCAACAATGTTTTCATGCGCTGGTTCACCTCGGTCATTATACGTTTTGCAATAGCCGTGTCGTTCTCATTTAATTTTATTTGCTGCAGCCATTCATATAGCTCATCTGCCGGCCGGAACATGAGGTCTGCTATGGTTGCACCATTCACTTTCACGTACATCGCCTCCTTCCTTAATCGTGTTCCATTACAAGTAGGGCAGGTAGTCCGCCCCCGGTAGCGTGCCTGCATTACCCGGTATTGCACCTTGTAAAGGTTTTGCTCTACCATGGTAAAGAAATCCCGGATGCCGCTTACTTTGTCGTTGCCTTCCCAAAGGAGTTTATGTTCTGCGTCTGAAAGGTCGGCCACAGCTTTGTGTATCGGGAAATCGTATTTCGCAGATGCCTTAATAAATTCCTTCTGCCATTCGCTCATTTTTTCTCCCCGCCAGCACACTACTGCGCCTTCATACACACTCAGGCGGCCATCAGGTATTACCAGCCCTTCATCTATTCCCAGTACCTGCCCGAAACCTTCGCAGGTAGGGCATGCACCAAAAGGATTGTTGAACGAAAACAGGTTAGGCGTAGGCTCATCAAACAGGATCCCGTCTGCTTCAAACCGGTTATTGAATGTGTGTATTTTCTTTCCGTCTACTTCCACCAGGCATTCACCCTCGCTTTCGTAAAAGGCCGTCTGTATGCTATCGGCAAGCCGGTGCAGATCATCTTCATCAAATTGTTCTTTTACCACTATGCGGTCTATGAGCAGGTTGGCCTTCACTTTCCCCAGCTTCACATCGCCGCTCAGCACATCTTCTATGCGTATCGGCTTTTCATCCACCTCCGGTACGTATATCCGGCTGAAACCCTTTTGCATCAGTATGTTCAGCTCTTCCTCCAGGCTGCGTTTGTAGCGCATTACCAGCGGCACTATGAATTGCACCTTGGCCCCCACGGGCAATGTCTTTACAAATTCCACTACATCAGTTACCGTGTCCTTCTTCACCTCTTTTCCGCTCACGGGTGAGTACGTCTTGCCGATGCGCGCAAACAGCAGCCTTAGGTAATCATAGATCTCTGTCATACTGCCCACGGTGCTGCGCGGGGTGCGGGTAGTAACTTTTTGTTCTATGGCTATAGCCGGGCATATACCGTGTATGTAGTCCACATCCGGTTTGTCCATGCGCATCAGGAACTGCCGCGCGTATGCGCTAAGGCTCTCTGCATAACGCCGCTGGCCTTCGGCAAAAAGCGTGTCCATAGTCAGCGACGACTTACCACTGCCGCTCACACCTGTTACTACCACAAATTTATTTCTGGGAATGGCTACATCTACATTCTTAAGATTGTGCATGCGCGCACCCTTAATGAAGATCACATCGCTTCTATGCGCCAAATGACTATCGCCATTGGTGTGATGTTCTACTTCTGGTGCGGATATTCCTTCTATGTGTTTGGCTGCCTTGATTTTTACAACCGGTTCTTTTTTCTTAGCGTCTTTTACAACTGCTGATTTCTTATCTGCCATAAATTGCTCTCCCAACCACCTTTGCTTTTGCAAGGGATGGTCTAAGCAAATTTAGGATGATTACACCAGAAGAAAAGGAAGATTGTTTGCTTAAATCGAAGCCGCTTCAAACATTAACTATTCAGCACTGGCGGCAGCTGTGGTATCGCTAAGTTCAAAATACTTATTCTCATCATTCCGCACGCGCCAGTATTTACGCTTGCTCTTCAGTGTATTTCCTTTGAAGCTATTGGCATAGTCGGCAAATTCCTTTTCTATAACGGCATGAGAAAACGGTTTGCCCATCAAAGATTGCATGGTAGGGCTGGTATCGCGGCTTTCCCTTTTTTCATCTTCCTGGTAAGCTGCCATTGAGTTCTTTTTGAAACCCAGGAAACGGCCCGGTGCAAAGTGATTCTCGCCGTTTACTTTATATACGAGCATAGACCGGCCTTTTTTTACCAGGTCCCGGGCAAATTCCTTTTCAGCTTTATTATCGGAGTTCAGGTATTGTTCCATGGTCCTGATGTTCTCGATGATCTGATCTATGTTTTCTACAAAGTGCAGCATAGTATTATTTTGTGATGAAAAAAGATAATTGCGTAAGGTAGTTCTAATAATCTGGTTATGGTGATGAATCTTAATGCTATTTGTTAATTCCATCTCAATCTTTTCGTTTGAGTCTTGGATTTGAATTTATTGTAACTGATCTGCGATAGATTTGCGGCTCTTTCCAATGCAATATTTAAAGGATAATATAGCTTAATACGCTTGTCACGATCATTTTAAAAAGATAAAGAAATATTCAGAATGAATAGGCCAACAAAACTCATTATAGCTTTTATGTTGCTGCTGCTGCCTGGCGTACTTAACGCACAGACCAAATTCAGCATCAGTGGCACGATCAAAGACAAGAAAACCGGCGAGGCCCTAATTGGTGCTACCGTAAAAGTTGCCGATAAGCCTGCGCTTGGCACCGCCACAAATGAATATGGCTTTTATTCGCTGACTTTGCCCTCAGGTACCTACAAATTGCTCGTAGGCTATATCGGTTATAAGGAACAGGAGCTCACAGTCTCCCCCGAAAAAAAATCTGGCTTTGATGTGGCCCTGGAGCCCGAAGAAACACAGTTGAATACAGTCACGATAAGCAGCAAGGTCAATATGGTCACCTCCGCACAAATGGGTATGGAGAAATTGGACATCAAGGAGATTAACGCTGTCCCGGTAATATTCGGAGAGAGGGATGTGCTGAAAACAATACAGTTACTACCTGGCGTACAATCTGTGAGCGATGGCAACAGCGGCTTCTATGTTCGTGGTGGTGCAGCAGACCAAAACCTGATATTATTGGACGATGCGGTGGTATATAATCCATCCCACCTGCTGGGTTTTTTCTCTACGTTCAACTCAGACGCGATAAAAGATGTGACCCTGTATAAAGGCACTGCGCCAGCCCAGTTTGGGGGCCGCCTATCCTCCGTGCTCGATGTGAAAATGAATGATGGCAACGACCAGAGTTACCATGTCAGCGGAGGCATAGGCCTTATTGCTTCAAAGCTCGAAGTGGAAGGCCCAATACAAAAGGACGAGGGCTCATTTCTCGTTACTGCGCGACGCACATATGCCGATGTTTTTCTAAAGCTCTCGCACGATACAACGCTGAAGAAGAGCTCGCTCTATTTTTACGACCTGAATGCCAAGCTGAATTATAAATTAGGAAAGAAAGACAGGATATATCTCTCCGGTTATTTCGGCCAGGATGATCTGGGTCTTGGTGGCCTCTTCGGCCTCAATTACGGAAACGCTACCGGAACGCTGCGCTGGAACCATATATTCAATGACAAGCTGTTTTCAAATACTTCGCTTATTTATAGTGATTACGACTATAACATTGGCATCAACACCGGGGGTATTTCAGCAAACATACAGTCGATAATCCGCGACTGGAACCTCAAGGAAGAACTGGAGTATTTTGCTAACCCCAGTAATTCCATCCGCTTCGGATTCAGCAGTGTTTATCATACTATAGAGCCTGGGAATATAACAGGTTCCGGTATTACCAATTCCACACAGCCCGATAACCACAGCCTTGAAAATGCGGTTTACATTACAGATAGCTGGAAGGCTAGCTCTCGGCTCAATGTTGACTACGGTATAAGAGTAAGTGCATTTTCCGTAATTGGTGGTGCTAACTTATACGACCTGAACCCGGATGGCGCAGTCAGGGATACGATACACGCCGGCAATGGCCAGATTGAGCAAACCTACGTTATACCTGAGCCGCGTGCTTCTGCCAGCTATACTTTAAATGATGTATCGTCGCTGAAATTAGGCTATGCGCGCAATGCGCAGTACATGCACCTGATATCCAACTCCACCACTACCAATCCGACTGATAAATGGGTAGGAAGCGATAACAACATAAAACCGGAAATAGCGGACCAGGGCACATTGGGCTATTTCCACAGGTTTAAAAATGACGATTACGAACTGAGCGCAGAAACTTACTTCAAGTATATGCAGCACCAGATCGACTACCGCGATGGCGCAAATGTGTTTGATAATACACCACTTGACTCCAAGCTGCTATACGGTGATGGTAGATCATACGGCCTGGAGCTTTATTTTAAGAAGAAGGTGGGCAGATTTACAGGTTGGGTCTCTTACACGTTATCTCGTTCTGAGATACAAATTCTTGGGGTAAATAATAACGACTGGTATGCATCGCGCCAGGATCATACGCACGATTTTTCTGTAGTTGGCATTTATAAGCTGAACAAAAAATGGACCGTGTCATCCGATTTTGTTTTTTACACTGGCGGCGCAGCTACATTCCCCAGCGGCAAGTATGAGGTCAATGGCCAAACGGTATTTTACTACACAAGTAGAGATGGCTACCGTATGCCCAATTACAACCGCCTCGACCTCAGCTTCACGAAACAACTGAAGCCGCATAAGAAATATACATCAGAACTGGTGTATAGCCTTTACAATGCCTACGGCAGGGAAAACCCCTATATCATTAATTTCCAGCAAGACCCTAACGACGCCAGCAAGACGCAGGCCGTGCAGTACTCTTTATTCCGCTGGGTGCCATCTATATCCTATAACTTCAAATTCTAAGCAAAATGAGACCAAATAAAATTATAAACTTAGCCTTCCTGATCCTATTGCTTGCTGCGTTCAGCGCCTGCAAAAAAGTGATCAATGTTGATCTCAATTCATCGTCCCCACGCTATGTGGTGCAGGGAAATGTCACCGATGTGCCCGGTGTTTACACAGTCTCCATTACTAAAACCATCAGCTTCGACCAGGATAATGTTTTCCCCACGGTGAGTGGTGCAATAGTTGTGATCACGGATGTAACCGCCGGGGTTACAGATTCGTTTTCAGAGACATCGCCCGGATGCTATACCAGTCACGTACTGGCAGGCACACCCGACCATACTTACCAGCTCTATGTGAACGCGGCCAATAATATTTTTACGGCTTCATCCACCATGCCTGCGCACATAACGTTGGATAGCCTTTATACACAGGCATCCAGGTTTGGCGGCACACATCCGCAACTGGTGCCTGTTTATACAGACCCTCCGCTTGTGGGCATCAACTACCACTACTATCATTTCATGGAGTATAAAAACGATACTGCATCAGCCGATGTTATCGTGCGTAATGATGCCCTGATAAATGGACAAGTGGTAAAGCAACCCATCGGTGGAGATGATTTAGTTTCGGGCGATAGTGTGGCAGTATATCTGGAATGTATCGACTCCAGTGTATATCAATATTACTCAACGCTGAATCAAACCAACAACCAAAACTCCGCCACACCCGCCAACCCCCTCACCAACCTCACCGGCGGTGCGCTAGGCTATTTCAGTGCGCATACTTCAAGTGTGAGGAGTTTGATCGTGCGGCCATAATTTTTTATTGTTGCTCTGCTTGGATCTCCTTTTTAAACAAAGGGGTTAATTATGGTAAGCCTGTTATCTATTATCTGATTGTGCTGCATGTCTCCTGAATAAAGAACAGTACAGTCACTTTCGAGTGCGGCTGATATAATCAGGCTATCGTAAAATGAAAACCCGTATTGCGATGCTATGCGACATGCTTGCAAAATAGTATCTTCAGTATTGATGTGCAAAGAACTGTTTTTGGCAACACTCCTGAATTGCCGTTTCGGAGTCCGCATAGCTGAATTCGAATTTACGTGTAACCGTATTGGTTAATTCCTGTAAAACCTGTGTGCTAATTGTGGAGTTGCTTTCAATAGTGAGTTGTCGGGCAATTAATTGCTTGTTTGGTTCACTGTTAGAATAGCTGTAAATTAAAATATTACTATCAAAAAATACCTTACCGTTCGTTTGCTTCATCCCGGTTAAATTTAAACCCTTTGGTGTCAATTGAAAGAGCCGAGAACGTCACTTTTTTATTATGCGTTTCTGTTTTTTCCAGTCCTTCTTTTTTAGTAAACGCAATCACCTCCATTTCTTTACCGATATAATTTTCAGGTACAGAGAAAGAAACATTTACTACAGTCTTTTCAGGTATTATTGTTGTCCGTATCATAATCAAAATATGATTTACTCAAAGATACGGATTTTAAAAATTACAAACATCCCGCCTAAAATTCCTGCTATCCTGAAAACCTGCCTGCCGGTAGGCGGGTCTTAGTCGAGACCATAAAACGCCACTACCTCCTTACCCTCACTGTTCCTCATCCCTCTATACATCCCGGCAGAGTTGATACAGAAAGTATAATTTCCCAGCGCATCCACTGCTATCAAGCCGCCCTCGCCGCCTATCTTCACGAGTTTATCTTTTATCACCGTGTTGCAGGCATCTTGTAACGACAGCCCCTTGTATTCCATAAGGCACGAAATGTCATGTGCCACTACCGCCCTTAAAAACGGCTCCCCATGCCCTGTGCAGGAGATAGCGCAAGTAGCATTATTGGCGTAAGTACCGGCACCTATCACCGGGCTATCGCCTATGCGCCCGAAGCGCTTGTTGGTCATACCGCCGGTGGAAGTGCCTGCTGCTATGTTGCCATATTGATCGCAGGCTACTGCGCCCACTGTACCAAATTTCTCACCAGGATTTGGTAATACATGGCCCTTCAGATTATCCGCCTTATGGTCCAGTTGAGTATAATTGGTGTGCCTTATCTCCAGCCACTGGTCATAACGCGATTCGTTGAAAAAATACTCATCAGGCGCCATCTCTATTCCCTGGCTCAGCGCGAACTCACCAGCGCCACTGCCGCTTAGGAACACATGTCCTGAATGCAGCATCACTTCTTTTGCCAGCACTATTGGGTTCTTAATATTTCGCACGCCAGCCACAGCACCCGCGGCAAGGTTGCTGCCGTCCATAAGCGCTGCGTCCATTTCATTCAGCCCTTTCTTGGTAAACACAGAGCCTCGCCCGGCATTGAACAGCGGATTGTCTTCCATCACGCTGATAGCCATCACCACCGCATCAAGTGCGCTGCCACCTTTATGCAGAATAGCATAGCCCGCATCAAGCGATTCTTTCAGCGCAGCGCTGTAATCAGCCTCCTGTTCTTTGTTCATTATAGCAGGGGTAATATTTCCCGCCCCGCCATGTATCAGTAAAGTTGTAAGTCGTGAGTCGTTAGCCATAAGTCCGCGAGTAGTAAATTTTTTTAAATAATTTATGGTTTTTGTACAGACGCAAGATTTTGCGTCTGTACATATTAAGGGTGTACGTAGCTCATTTTGCTTCACCCTCTCCTTCGGAGTTCGCGCCAGCGAAGGAGCAAAGCTCGCGGGGATAGGTCCCTATCCCAGATACACCCCCGTTATCTTCTTCCCCTTCGTCTCCACCTCTATATGGTCTTGTATAGTCGTTGCCACGGTATGCCCAACAATGTCAGATGCTATCGGGAATGATTTGTGCTTGCGGTCCACTAATACAGCCACCATTATTTTTTTGAGGTCATACGAAAGAATGGCGTGCAGCGAATAGATAATGGTCTTCCCGGAGTTGATCACATCATCGCAAAGCACCACGGTCTTACCCTCAAGGTTCAGTTCAGATTCCAGCGCGTGGTTCAGCGGGTTTTTCTTGTTGATGTTTATAGAAACCGTTTCTATTTTCAACGGGCTTATTTCACGCAGTATTTCCGAAAGATTGTCGGCAAGTATCTTTCCCCCTTTTTCAATCCCCAATAATACTATTTCTTTCTCCCCGCTGTTATGTTCCCATATTTCATAGGCCATGCGGCGCAGCTTGTACGAGATGCGCTCCTGGTCCAGTATAAGTACCTGTTTTTTCTTCATAAAAAGATCAATTTGATCGTATGGCCACAACCGGGTCCAGCCTCGATGCCGATCTTGCCGGTATCACGCCCGATAAAACACCCACTAATATAGAAACAAAAATGCCAATAAAGAAGTTGGTTAAAGAAAGCACTACAGAGAAATCAAACGCATAGGTAAGCAGAAAGCTAACCAGCACCACGATCAATATGCCCGTCGCACCGCCTATCAGGCACAGCACTACTGCCTCCAGTAAAAACTCCCACATGATAGATGACTTCCGCGCGCCTATCGCTTTTTTCAGGCCTATGATCTTGGTTCGCTCCTTTACGGTGACAAACATAATATTGGCAATCCCGAACGCGCCTACCAGCAACGAGAACCCGCCAATGACCCATGCGATAACATCTATTATTCCAAAAATGCTTTCGATCTTTTCCGAGATCTGGCTGAGTTGGTTGATGGCAAAATCATCGCCCTGCCCCGGCCTCACCTTGCGCACACGGCGCAACACACCCTCCACTTCATACTTCACTTCTTCCAGGTTCTTCCCGCTCCCGGCCTTAATAGCAAGCAGTGGGTCATAATCACGGGACCGTACATCCAGCAAAGACGATGCCATGTAATATGGGAATATCACTGCATTGTCAAAGTCAAACCCGGCCATATTGCTGCCCACTTTCTTCATCACGCCTACCACTATGAACTTGCGCCCCAGGAAGCTGATACTTTTACCAAGTGGGCTTATGCCACTGGTAAACAGGCCGGTGCAAACTTCATCGCCTATCACCGCTGAGTTGCTACCACCATCGATCTCTGATGTGCTGAGATAACGCCCATTCGCTATTTCTATATTTTGTATCTTATCAAAGCCATCCAGTACAGCATATCCCGCCACGCCGCTTACCTCCATGTCGCTGCGTTTCAGGGTTATCCGGTGTGTGCCCATGCACAGGGTCACAGTTGCAGCATCCGGCACCTGCTGCTCTATTGCTTTTACTTCTGTAGGTGTCAGGCTCGCGCGGCGCTCATATTCCCACCATTTATATTCCCCGCCATCATCCATCCAGGGCATTTTATCCACATACAGTACATTGCCGCCCAGTGACGCCATCCTGTTCTGGATGTTGTTCTTCATACTGTCCAGCACGGTAAGCACAGCTATAATGCAGAATATCCCTATCGTTATACCCAGCAACGAAAGAAAAGTGCGCAGCTTGTTAGCACGAAGCTCCTGGAAAGCCTGTATGATGCTCGTGCCTAGTATCTGCGAAATGTTATTCATTGGGTCAGCAAATTTAGTCTTAATACTAATCCAATATAAATAATTAGAAAGCTGTGATGTTGATAAATGAATTAGAAGCTTGGAAAACGGCTGCAGGTAGCTCGCTCCACCTCACCCTCTCCTTTGGAGAGGGCCGGGGAGAGGTCTCTCGGTCAATGAAAGGAAGTACGTAGCTCATTCCACCACACCCTCTCATTCGGAGAGGGCCGGGGAGAGGTATTTATCCCTATTTTTGCACTAACCAAACCTCGCGCCATTGCGTGTTGCCACCTCGTTTCTCGTAAAAAATAAAGCGCTGCACTACCCGCAGTTCCGAAATTATCTCTTGCTTCGCTTCGCCATTATTATGGCGCTCAATATGCAGGCCACTATTGTCAGCTACTACGTTTATAAGCTCACCCACGATAAGCTGGCGCTAGGTATGCTTGGCCTATGGGAGGTGATACCTGCCATTGGCTTCTCTTTATTTTCCGGCCATTTTGTTGATCTTAGGGAGAAGAAAACATTATTGGTGCAATGCACTGTAGGCTACTTGCTGCTTTCATTATTTTTCGTGTTGCTGGCGTGGCCGCATATGCAGGTCGGCTTATCATCGCGTTCTGTTCTATGGCTCATATATGGAGGCATTTTTGCAGGCGGGGCTTTACGGGCATTTCTTAGCCCTGCCTCTTTCGCACTTATGGGTATGCTGGTACCGCGCGAGCTTTATCCTAATGCCACTACCTGGAGCAGCACATCTTGGCAGATAGGGGCAGTCATCGGGCCATTGCTCGGCGGTTTTATGATAGCGATCGGTGGTTTTCAGTTCAGCCTGGTGAGTGTTGCCGTGATTGAGGCTATATCGCTTGTAGCGCTGCTGCGCATTCCAAAACAGCAGATACTCAAAAAAGAGAAAGAGCCGGTAATGAAAAGCCTTGGCGAGGGTATTAAATTCGTTTTCAGTACACAAATTATATTGGCCGCTCTCTCTCTTGATATGTTTGCAGTGCTTTTCGGTGGCGCGGTAGCCTTGTTGCCGGTATATGCCGATGACATACTGAAGGTAGGTGAAGTGGGCTATGGCTGGATGCGAGCCGCGCCAGGCATTGGGTCTGTGATCACTTTGTTTATCTTATCGTTTATACCGCTGAAGAAGAAACCAGGTATAAAGCTGTTGTTGTGCATAGCAGGTTTCGGGGTCACTACCATCATATTCGGTTACTGCGGCGCTATTGGTGGCAGCGCATCTTTGTTCTCCATCGCCGGCTTCGGCATATCATGGGGTTTTATCATCGCCTTTGCCATGCTGCTGGCCGGCGGCATGTTCGATGCTGTGAGCGTGGTTATACGTGGCACCATATTACAATTATATACTCCCGATGCCATGAGGGGCAGGGTAGCGGCTGTCAATACTATGTTCATCAGCTCGTCCAATGAGCTTGGCGCTATGGAAAGTGGTATCACCGCCCGCTGGATGGGTACTGTTCCTGCCGTTGTCGTTGGCGGGTGTCTTACCCTGGTCGTAGTGGGTGTCACCTGGCTCGCTGCCCCAATGCTCCGAAAGCTGAACATAGAAGCTGATACCCGGAAAAAGTTATGAATACACAACAGAAGGGCCGTTCGAGGCTATTTACGCAACCCATTCTGTCACCCTCTCCTTTGGAGTTCCCGCCAGGGAAGGAGCGAAGCTCGTGGGGAGAGGTCATTAACAATAGAATCAGAAACTTTCAGTTTCTTTGCATATAATTTGCCCGGTTTTTGCTATCTTACATAAAGATCCGGGTTAACAAAGACAGGAATGAAAAGGCTTTTTCTTATTCTTATTGCAATTATTGGTGTCATGTGGGCAGAAAGCTGCTATAAAGATATACAGCGTGAGAACCGCACGGATATACTTATTAATCATACCTGGTATTTAAAAAGCCAGTCAGTAGATTATGTTGCGGAAACTGACTCCTGCCAGTTGTCTGAAGTGCTCACCTTTAAGAAAGACAGCATGGGCAATCATCATTATAATTACCTTTGCGATGCCAATGGCCCCCATGACCTCGGTTTCAAATGGACTATCCCCGGCCAGTGGGTGTATATGTATTATTACAATATAGGTGGCAAGAAAGATTCTAACCTCGTTTACAGTATCCATATCAACAACGATGATACGTTAGAGATCGGCACTGTTATAGGTGGAGTCACCCATTTATCTATGTACACTTCTTTTCAATAAGTGTTATTTATTAAGGCCGGCAAACTATAATTTTTCTTTATTGCGCTTTGCGGTCTTAATAACAAAAGAGGGCGTAAATTAAACTGTGTCAAAGTTGAGAATTAGTCACAACTTTAACACAGATAACATGACCAAAAGACGCAATACAGGAGTCACTTTGAGTGACGAAGTCCGCCAACAAGCATTATCACAATTTAAGTCAGGGA
>CAISPO010000070.1 GCA_903887415.1 uncultured Bacteroidota bacterium
AACAGTGCTTTACCATAGCTAATAAATGAGAATTTGAGAAGTGAGGAGAAATTTTCATTAAAAATATGATTTTGCACAAAAGCCGTAGTCTCAACTAAATTCGAAGATCAATTAATACATTTGCCTGTATGACAAAACAGGGTTCAAAAAAGTATGAGAAAACCGCAATTAGAAAGATCAAGTGGTTTATGGTCCTTTATACCATTTTTATTTTGGTAGTGCCCACATCTTTGGCAGCCATATTTCCGGCACATGCTCTTGCTTTTAAGATCCTTTTCGTCATCCTTGCTTTCGCAATGCTTTTCATTATTAAGAAAATGGTAACTACAATGACAAAAGAATTAAACAGGATCACAGAAAGTGAGCAGAAAGACAACGAAAAGGAATAACCTAACAGATGAACAACTACGAAATAGCCGACCAGTTTGCTCTCCTGTCCAAGCTAATGGATATACATGGGGAGAACAGCTTTAAGTCAAAATCATACAACATACTTGCGTTCAATATAGAGCGCCTGCCCGGTGAAATAGCGGAGATGGACGATGCCGAACTGTTCAGCATACGGGGCATTGGAGAATCGACTGGAAAAAAAATCCGGGAACTACAGGCAACAGGCAAGCTGCCGCAACTGGAAACGCTACTCGCCGAGACACCGCCCGGCATACTGGATATGCTGCAGATAAAGGGTCTCGGGCCAAAGAAAATAGCTACGGTGTGGAGCGAACTGGGTATAGAGTCCCTGGGCGAACTGGAGTATGCCTGCAATGAAAACCGACTCGTTGCCCTCAAAGGTTTCGGCACCAAGACACAGGAAACCATTTTACAAAACATTGTTTACTTCAAGCAAAACCAGGGCTTTTATCTGTGGTCGGAGGTGGAAGTGATTGGTAAGACTTTAGCTGAACAGCTAAAAAAGGTACATCCAAACAACCACTTTCTGCTTACTGGCGACATCAGGCGGCAAAATGAAACTGTGGAATTCATTGAAATGGTTACCGACCTCAACAAAGCCATTCTCTCAAAAATGTTCTCTTCAAATCCGGAAGTGAAGATCGAGGAAATATCTGCCGAGGAAGGTCGCCAATATGTTGCATCTGTAATAGTAATACATGTGCCCAATTACCCACGCTATAAATTTTATTTTACAGATAAAGAACACATTTACAATTCACTATTTACTACTACCGGCTGTGAGCAATTTATCTCAGAGTTCCTGGAAAGGCACCAGCTTCCCGAAAAACCCGGGTCAGAAGAAGAAATATTTACATCAAATAACCTTGCGTTTATACCAGCTATGCAGCGGGAGGCCGGGGGCATTCTTACAAGGGCAAGAAACGGCAGCCTCGCCGGCTTCATATTGCCTGCCGACATAAAAGGCATCATACACTCCCATTCTAATTGGAGTGATGGGGTGAACACCATAGAACAAATGGCTAAAGCGGCAAAAGCAAACGGCCTGCAATATCTTGTACTTAGCGATCACTCACAATCAGCAGGTTATGCCGGCGGTTTGAAGCCAGAGCGGATAGCTGCACAACACCAGGAGATTGATGCCCTGAACCGAAAACTGGCGCCTTTCAAAATATTTAAAAGCATTGAGTCTGATATACTGAACGATGGTAACCTGGATTATAACGATCAGGTACTCAACACCTTTGATCTGGTTATTGCAAGCGTTCACAGTAACCTTAAAATGACCCAGGACAAAGCTATGGACCGGGTGTTAACAGCGATCTGCAACCCATATACCACAATCCTTGGCCACCCCACCGGGCGCCTGCTTTTATCACGCAAAGGTTATCCGCTTGACCATCATACAATTATTGACACTTGTGCCAAACATAATGTAGTCATTGAGATCAACGCCCACCCACGCAGGCTGGATATAGACTGGCGCTGGATAGAATATGCTATGGAAAAAGGAGTACTGCTATCTGTTAATCCGGATGCCCACTCCACCGAAGGATATAAGGATACGTATTACGGCGTAATGGTCGCGCAAAAAGGTGGCCTCCAGTCAAGCAAAAACCTCAGCAGTTTTACCCTCGCTCAATTCGAAGAATTCCTGTCCGGCCAACGGAAGAAAAGAACTCGTATTGGAATTGGGAATTAGGAGGTTGGAACCTGTCTGCCGACAGGCAGGTTGGGATTGTAATTTACGGCGCGGCAAAATTTGTGATTCCATTTTTTTGGACATTCGACATCACTTACGTTGACTTTTGGCTGAAATTCAGACATTTTTTTCGTTCAAACGAAGCAATCAAATTACAAATCCCCAAAATACTAATTCCATATCCAGTGGCATGATTTTTCCATTGCATAAGTATTGTTCACCAAAAACTTGTGTCATGGAAAAGTTAATGATCTTAGACGATAAGGCGAAAGCTAGGATGGGTATAATATGCTTCATTCCAGTTATTTGCTTTCTATCCTGTTTTTTATACTACCTGATGCTCATCATGCCATTGACCCAGGGACACCAGGCACCTGCCAGCATAGTAGGTATAACCAGTGCGCACTATACCACGTTGTTCTTCATGCTGGCTGCATCTGCCATCATTACAGCGCCGGTATTTATTTATTGCCTGGTAGTTCTGGCTAGGTTAAAGACCCTTAACTCATCTCACAAGTTGCTATGGTTTGTATTTCTGTGTGTGATGGCGCCGATAGCCTCAGCTTTATTCTGGACATTTCACATAAAGGATGGGAATAAGTACACACCTATCCACCCGGACATTGCGTAAAACACTGTGTTAAAATCCGATGTCTTACTAGCTGCTGAGGAGTACTATGCTACCGGGTCATTTGCCGTAGCTGCCATCACTTCTTTCATGTAGCTGTCTATGGTCCCGAAAATAAAATCCGGGTATTCACCGCAGAATTTATCAGTGATGAATCCACCTTTTAGAGGCCGTGCTGCCGGTTGTTTCAATTCTTCCGTGCTTACCGGTATCATATCATACTCCGCATCAGGGAAATATTTTAACACCATTTCCGCCAGCTCCACCCGATTGATGTATTCAATGCCACCTATGTGATAGATGCCATGTTTACCATCTCTCAGCAACAGGAACATTGCCCGTGCTATATCCCACGCATTTGCAGGCGTGGCATATTGGTCATAGGGCAGTTTTAATGTCAGTTTTTGGTGATTGCGGCACTGGTCTATGATACGGGCTATGAAATTTTTACCTCTCAGTTCGCTGCCATATACATTAGTCACCCGTAATACCAGGGAGCCGGGTATCTCGCGTAGCACCATTTGTTCTGCCTCCAGCTTGTGCCGGGCATAAATGCACAACGGATGTATAGGCCCGTCTTCCCTATAAGGTCCGTCCTTGCCATCAAATACATAGTCTGTGGAGATATAGACCATACTGGCGTTGCACTCCCTTGCCACTTTTATCAGGTTAATGGTGCTTTGCACCGTCTTTTCGTAGCTTTCCTGCTCATGTGTTTCGCAGTAGTCCACATGGGTCAGCGCACCGCAATGCACGATCACATCGGGGGCATACGCAACGATATCAAAGTTCTCCGGGTGGCCGGGCATAAGGGTGTCGTAAAACACCGTATCATCCGTCTGGAAAGAATAGTAGGAACCTACCACATCCCATCCCTGTTCCTTAAAATGTTTAAGACAGTTGCTGCCCACCAGCCCGGATGCGCCGGAAATAAATACTTTCATACTATTAAATGAGATAGTTGATGTCGGGAATTTCATAAAACAAAGTGCGCCTTTTGGCGCACTTTGTTTTATGATCGCTCTTAGCTATGAAAGGCTATGGTCTCCAGCACTTTGTTCATGCTGCGCACGGCATCTGCCGACTTATTGAAGGCTTCCTGCTCTTCTGCATTCAGCTTGTAATCTATGATCTTTTCCCAGCCGTTCTTGCCAATTACTACAGGCACACCCATGCAGATATCACTCTGGCCATACTCCCCGTCCAGAGCCACGCAGCAAGGATAAACCCTGCGTTCGTTGCGGATGATAGACTCAACCAGGGCTGCTCCTGCAGCTCCCGGCGCATACCATGCGGAGGTACCAAGGAGTTTGGTAAGTGTAGCCCCGCCTACCATGGTATCAGCAGCTACTTGTTTCAGTTTTTCTTCACTCAGCATGTTGGATACCGGAGTGCTGTTGATGGTAGCAAGGCGTGTTAGTGGTATCATGGTCGTATCGCCATGGCCGCCTATTACCGTCGCGTGCAGGTCATTCTGAGAGCAGTGGAGCTCTTTCTGCAGGTAGCACTTAAAGCGCGCACTGTCCAGTATGCCGCCCATACCTATAATACGGTGCTTGGGCAGGCCGGTTGATTTAAGCGCGAGATAGGTCATAGTATCCATTGGATTCGATATCACTACTATGATCGTATTTGGAGAATGTTTCAAAAGGTTCTGGCAAACTTCCTCCACAATGCGTGCATTGGTACCTATCAGTTCTTCGCGGGTCATGCCCGGTTTGCGCGGGATACCTGATGTGATCACGCAAACATCGGAGTTGGCCGTTTTTGTATAGTCATTGGTAACGCCGATAACGTTTGTGTCAAAGCCCAGCAATGATGCGGTCTGGGTAATATCAAGCGCCTTGCCTTCGGCAAAACCTTCCTTGATGTCAACTAATACCAGTTCTTCTGCCAGTTCTCTGCGGGCAATATTGTCGGCACATGTTGCACCTACGGCTCCTGCACCTACTACGGTTATTTTCATTTATTTATTTTTTTGCGGTTAAATAATTTGAATGGCGCAAATATAGGGATTTTGATTTTCCGAATTGCGGTTGCTTAATAATTGAAGAAATTGATTTCAGCGGTTGCTTTAAAACATGAAAACAGGCACTAAATTGCTGACCTTGCGGCTTCATTATACTATGTGTGGTAGAACTACCAAATTCATAACCTCTGATCAGCACTGCAAGGAGAAGGAAATAATGACGGCGTAATATTATATAATATCAAAATGTTTTTTTAAAGAGCGTCTTGTCATTCCTTCGCATTTTTTTGGCTCCATTCGTTGCCGCTACTTATCGTGTTATTTTTTTCATATAATCTGAAAATACTTTTATAGGTTTGGGGAAAGCAACTACAAAATGACACCCACACTAAGAATATTCCTCTCCTCTACAGCCATAGACATGCAGGAGCATCGGCAAAAAGTTATAGATGCGATATTACGCTTAGACCATATGCCCGTTATGATGGAATCTTTTGGAGCAATTCCCAAAACTCCAGTAGAAGTCTGCAAATCAAAAGTGCTTGAATGCGATGCAATTGTGGTTATGCTCGCCCACAGATATGGTTGGGTGCCAACCATCGATGATGGCGGCGATGGAAAGAAAAGCATAACATGGATAGAAGTAGAGACCGCTCTTGAAAATGATATTCCTGTTTACGCATTTATTGTAGATCCAACTTTTGGCTGGGCACTACCGAAAGAACAAGATCTAATAGCCGAAACAAATGATGATAAGAAAATCGCAGAGATTGTCAAGAGCATACAATCCCTAAAAGAGTTCAAGATCTTTCTGGATTCAAAATCCGGTATTACCCGCGATAAATTCACAACTCCTGAAAACCTGGCTACAAAAGTTGCGACAAGCCTCAAAGATTTATCGCCGTCATCAGACACAAGTGTTCGACTAACCCCCAAAAGTCCAGATTTTATTTTCCGTATAGTCCATCCTTTACAGCCCGCTCCACATTTCAGAGGAAGAAAACAACTCTTAGATGAATTAAAACAATGGTGGCACACACCTGTAACACCAGACCGTGTACGCTCACTAGTCGCAATAGGAGGAACTGGCAAAACGGCTGTTGTTGAACGTTTCTTAGAAAGCATAAAACATGAACCATTACGAGGCAATATATTAGTCTGGTCTTTTTATGACGAACCGAATACAGACGCTTTTTTGAGGGAAGCCTGTATTGTTTTCACAGGCGTTGAGCCCGATGGCGTTGGTGGTATACTGGAAAAACTGCAACGTGCATTATCAGCAGAAAGCAGGCAAAATTTGATCGTCTTGGATGGATTAGAAAGGGTACAATCCGAAGGCAATAGTGGTTCAGAAAGAGCAAAAGGTGACCTTGAAGACTTCCGAATTAAAAACCTGTTGCGAACAATTGCAATAGGTCTTGGCAATACACGTGCACTCATCACCTCCCGGTTCAAACTGACGGACCTCAACCAATGGGAAAATGCCGGCTACAAAAGCCATGATCTGGATTTTTTGGATAAGGATACTGCTATTGAAGTTCTAAAAGCATGGGGTATAAAAGGAAATAATGAAACTCTGGCGAAAATGGCGGAATCAGTGGGCCGACATGCTCTGTCCATTTCAGTGCTTGGGTCCTACCTAAATCATTATTGCGGTGGCGCCCCAGATGGTATAAAAGAATTTAAACTCGATGAAATTGCTGATGGCGAACCGTTGGCAGCTCGACTAGGCCGCATCCTTGACGGATATGCAAAAAGCTTGCCCACACGGGAACGCGACCTTTTAATTAGGCTATCCGTATTTCCTAAAGGTGTGTCTGTGGATATACTTGGGTATCTGATTAAGGCCGGTGGTGAAATAGCTGGCACGTTAATAGGAGCCAATCAGCATAGATTATTGATCATCGCTGAAAAATTGAAGCTACAGGGATTGATCTATTCCTATAATAGAGGAAACACGATCATGTATACTGCACACCCGTTTTTAAGAGATTACTTCCGAACACTCCTCGGAATAAAACCTGAAGATATACATGATGTCGTAAAAAACAATTTAGCTATTGGTCTCAATACAAAACCGAAAAATAAACCAACAGATATAGCAACATTGGATAAATATGAACAGTTAATTGAGCATAGCATACTATCGGACCACTATCAGGAAGCATATGATTTATATGAAAATGTAATGAGAGGCGGAGGAGCAGGTGTTAATCATCTTTTTTTTACATTGGGCGATTATGGGCGTATTATCCGTATTATTTCACTTTTTTCAGAAGATGGAACCCCTTTAACTTTTACCAAGAAGCTTTCTGCTAATAGTACAGGTATACTTATTACTTTATGGGGGTTGGTCGCTACTATGCTAGGTGATTTGAAAACCGCTGAGCTTTGTTTCAATATGGATATTGAACTTGCTTTAAAAACAAAAAACAATGGTAATATTTCAATAAATCTTCAAAATAGAGCCAAGGTAAGCTTAGTCAGAGGCTTGTTTCCCAATGCCAAAAAATTTCTAGAAAGTTCATTAAGCTATTTAATAACCGAAGATAACAATGAGCATCATATTAAATATGTAAAAAAAAGTGATAATGCTTTTTTAGCCTACGCACTTCACTTTATAGGTGAAATTGCAATGGCAAAACTACATTTTTCAAAAGCGACTGATATTAATGGAGAACCCTTATATGCTGACAATGGTTGTTTTGAAACCGAACATCTTATTGCTATCGGGGAAAAAGAGAAAGCAAATAATTTGCTGCTTGAAAATTTGAATAAAAGTGAACAAGCACCTTGGCAAAACAGTATCAGTTCATGCCATTATTGGTTGGGCGTACTTGCACTTCCACATTCAACCGCCGATGCACGTCGTCACCTCCAAAAAATACGAGAATGGACGGAAAAGTCAGGTGCAATGGAATGCATTATTCAATCTTCTATTCTTGCCTCCGAAATCGCATATTGTTCAGCAGACTACACGACTGCTATAGTTGAGGCAATGACCGGTTCAAATCATGCTGAAAATTGCGGCTATGGTAAATACGCAATTGAATTGCTGCTCCAACTTTCAAAAATCCACAGTGCAATTCCAGATCATAAAGCTGCGCTATCTTTTGCGCGACAAGCTCTCGATAGGTCTGCCTTACCGGAGTGCGGCAATGCTTGGGGACAGGCAGATGGCGGGCATTTATGTGGGGTGTGTCACTTGGCACTAGGCGAATACGAACTCGCACGTCAGCGGTTTAGCGCAGCACTAATACTTCGTGAAAAAATTGCGCATCCTGAAGCAGGAGAAACGCGCAAATTATTAGAAGAACTTAAGGCGAGAAAATAGCTCCCTGCCCCCTACTTCTTCCTTGCCGCCTTAAATTCCGACCCATCTTTCCAAACCGGCCATTCATTGCCATATGCCAGCCGCTTACCTACGTTGAAGAACAGGCGCAAGTCATCGAGGCCACCTTCAAAAGTCCAGGTGGAGTCATATTCATCTGATGGCTGATGATAGTGCTTGTCCACATATTCATCACGTTGCCGCTCGCCTTCTTTCTTGCCACCTGCTGCATCGTCAGTTCCTCCTCCGGCATTCAGCGCAGGCACTCCCTTTTTCGCAAAATTGAAATGGTCTGACCGGAAATAGCCGCCTGCCTCTGGCTTGTCTTCCGGCGAGAGGTAGCGGCCCTGCGCCTTGGCAGCTTCCACAAAGTAGTCCTCAAGAGTGGATTGCCCCTGCCCACTGATGCTCACATCTTTGCGCTTACCCATCGCATTCACGCCATCCATGTTTATCTCCGCCACGGTTTTATCAAGCGGATAAATGGGATGCTCCGAATAGTATTTCGACCCCAGCAACCCCTGCTCTTCAGAGGTTACAGAGAGGAATATAACCGTGCGCTCCGGTTTCCCCTTCTGGCTTTTGAACGCCCGTGCCATTTCCAGCAAGGCTGCAGAGCCGCTGGCATTATCTATAGCGCCATTGTAAATGGTATCGCCTTTCGCGTCCGGCTTACCCACGCCCAGATGGTCCCAGTGTGCGGTATAGATAATGTATTCATCAGGATGCTTAGTACCGGTAATCTTCGCAATCACGTTTTTTGACTTATTATATACCGTGCTCACCTTCACTTTAGTGGAGAGCTTTATCCCTAGCGGCACCGCCTTAAAACCTTTCTTATCGGCAAGGGAAAGCAGGGTTGTATCTTTTCCAGCAGATGCAAGCAGCCTTTTCGCCGCATCTCCTGTAACCCAGCCGTTAAGCGCACAATGGTATTGGGTACTCCCACGCGTATCCAGGTACAGGTTCGACTTGCCCCAGGAGTTTTGCACTACACTGAACGGATAAGATGCGGCAGCGGTATTATGCACTATAAGACAGGCTTTAGCTCCTTGCCTTGCCGCCTCTTCATATTCGTAGGTCCACCTGCCATAGTAGGTCATAGTGCGGCCCTTAAATATAGTTGTGTCGCCCGCATTAAATCCCGGATCGTTAACTAGCACCAGCACTACTTTTCCTTTTACATCTATGCCCGCATAGTCGTTCCAGCCATATTCGGGGGCTACTACGCCATAACCTGCAAATATCACTTCGTCATTGTCCAGTGTTATCACCGAATCAGTGCGCTCGGTTGCCAGTATGTAGTCGTCCACATTCTTCAGATCCAGGCTACCTTTACGCCCTTGTACTTTCATAGCCGGATCGGCATTAACGGTAATATCAACCAGCGGTACTTCTTGTATATAACTACTGCCATTGCCTGGTTCAGTGCCGAGGCGGGCATAGGTGCTTTTCAAATAGTCAACGGTTTTCTCCTCGCCCAGGGTAAACGGCCTGCGGCCCATAAACTCATCCGATGCCAACACCTTTATATGCGCCATCAGGCTGTCTTTGTTAAAGGTATCACTGGCTTGCCCTCCTTGTTGATTGCAACCGGCAAACAGAATGAATGCGCAGAAAAAAGCAGCGCAGCGAAAAATGGCAGTTGACATTAAATTCAGTTTTGAATAATAAATGTAGTAAAAACCCAGATTGCGAGGTTGGCTATTTTCTTTAATTTATAGTATGAATGTTTTAATCACGGATACGTCAGCAACCTTCTTTTTAGTAATTTTGGACTTCTGAGTATCCGGAACAGGCCATCGTGCAGCGAATAAATTTTAATCAGAAAATGGACGCATTTTACAAACACATTTTAGTTCTTCTTTCCATCCCTATATATGCCTTATTTATTCCTTTCGAAGTAATCCTCAGCAATTACCGCCACCGCAAATTCTATAGCTGGAGGGAAACAATGATGAATGTTTATCTGAATGCATTGAACACCGGCATCGACCTTCTGCTACGCCTTGTTATTGGGCTTTCAGTATTGTATTTTTTCTATCAATATCATGTGTCCATTAACTGGAATCCAATTGCTTATTGGATAGTTTTATTATTTGCAGAAGACCTTTGCTTCTGGATAGAACATTTCGTTGATCATAGGGTGCGGATCTTTTGGGCCGTGCATGTTACTCACCACTCATCTACAGAGTTCAACCTCTCTACCGGATTTAGATCATCGGTTCTGATGCCGGTATATAAGTACATGTATTTCATACCATTAGTCTTACTTGGGTTTAAGCCGCTGGATGCAATTTTTATGTATTCTGTTACCCAGATATACGGGATATTAGTGCATACCCAAAACATAAAAAAGCTGCCTCGCTGGATAGAATACATATTTGTAACCCCCTCTCACCACCGGGTACACCACGCCAGCAACGTCCCTTACCTGGACCGGAATATGGGCATGACCTTTATCATATGGGACCGCATGTTCGGAACATTTACCGAAGAAATGCCAGATGAAATCCCGCACTATGGCATAACCAAACCAATAGAAAACCCCAATCATCCTATACACATTATTACCCATGAATGGAAAGCAATAGCCAAAGATGTCAGCAAGCCGATACCCCTGAAAGACAAACTAAAGTACCTCTTCAACCCACCAGGCTGGAGCCACGATGGGAGTACTAAGACATCAAAGGAATTGCAAAAAGAATGGAGACCACTTCCGTCCGATCATAGGAATAATGTCTGACGTTCCTTTACCCTATTACCCTTTTAACCTATTACCCTTTTAACCTAATCCTCCCATCTTCAGCACCTTCTTATATTCATCAGGTTTTACCGCACCTACTGATAACCTGCCGAGTCTTACCAGGTCCATGTCCGCAAATGATTTGTCTGCCTTAAGGTCGGCGAGCGTCACCGGGTTTGGGATAGTCTTGTATGGTTTCAATTCCACCACTACCCAGTTCGTATCCTCTGTCGTTGGGTCCTGGTAGGCCTCTTTGGCAACTTCCGCAATGCCAACAATGGCAAGGCCCTCATTACTGTGATAGAACAATACATGGTCGCCCTTCTTCATAGCTTTGAGATTGTTGCGGGCTGCATAGTTGCGCACCCCGTCCCAAATAGTTTTCTTATCTTTTACAAGCTGGTCCCAGCTATATTTAAACGGTTCTGATTTTACGAGCCAGTAGTTCATGGTTTCAAAAGTAAAAATTCAAAAGTAAAAATTCAAAAGCTGTTATTGCATTCAGTTCACTACTTCTATGGGATAGGAAACATCCGGCGCATCCACAACCATCATACAATGCATACAGTTTTGCACCTGCGGCGAAATGATTTTAAAATTGAACGTATCAGTCCCCATAGTATCCAAAAACTGGCAGCCATTCTGCACCGTGAATACGTTGTGGTACACAGGAGCGCCGGCATAGCTTCCCGCAGCCCAGGTAGCTGTACCCAGGTAATCAGGGCCAATAGTTTGCACCACGCTTACGCTGCATTCGCTATACAATACGAACCCTTTATAGGTTTTGGAAAGATCCGGCCCCTGATTCTTTTTACAGCCTATAGAGAACACAGATAAAAGTAGCGCAGTTACAAAAGTCTTTTTCATAAATATCCTTTTCATAAAGTTATTGAAATAACACAAATCACCTGTCCCTGAGCAACAAGTAATTCGCCAGCTCCATTAGCGGCTCTTTGCGCTTACCAGGCACGGCCACATCTTCAAGGCAATCAAACGCCAGCGTAGAGTAGTGCGCCACAGCCTGCCGGCAATGGCTGTCCGCTCCAGTAGCTGAATACAGCGATAACATGGCCTGCACTTTATCATCGCCGTTGTGCTGCAGCAACGCTTCTATTTCCTTCTTCTGCGCCGCATTTGCCAGTTCAAGAGCCTTCAGATGCAGGTAGGTTTTCTTATTGGAAATAATGTCTCCCCCGTTTTGTTTGCCAAGCAACTCAGTTTTCCCAAAGGCATCCAGGTAGTCATCCTGTAGCTGGAAAGCAATACCCATATTCACGCCAAATGCATAAAGTTTATTGGCATTGTCACCCATCGCACCGCTTACCAGGGCCCCTATCTTCAGGCTACAGGCTAGCAGTACCGATGTTTTCAGGGCTATCATGTGCAGGTATTCGCCCAGGTGCACATTATCACGCCGCTCAAAATCCATATCCAGTTGCTGGCCTTCGCATACTTCTATGGCAGTTTTATTAAACACCCTAAGCACCAGCGGCAGCGCAGTTTTTATTTTGGCTATCTCATCATAGGCATAGATATTCATCACATCGCCGCAAAGTATGCCAGCGGTCATATCGTACTTCGTATGTATGGTAGGTTGCCCACGCCGTAGCGGCGCCTTGTCCATTATATCATCATGTATCAGCGTGAAATTGTGAAACAGCTCTATGCCGAAAGCGCCATGCCAGGCATCCTCATTTATTTTATCAAACATTTCATTGGCCATCAGGCACAATACCGGCCGCAGCCGCTTGCCGCCCAGCTTCAGAAAATACCTGCACGGATCATACAGCGTAGGCGGGAACTGCGAAAACGGCACAGACGCCATAAAGCGCTCTTCAAAAGCAGGAACGAGGTCGGTAAACGAATGCATCTATTTCTTTTTACGTTTTGTATCTTTTTTCTTGTTGTATTGCGGAAAGTCGAACGACTTGCCCCGCCCGGATCCTTGCTTCAATGGCTTTTTCCGCTTGGCGGGCTCACCTGGCAGTTCTATTACCGAATAGTCTATCTGGCGTTTTACGAGGTTAGTGGCCGCTACACGCACTCTTACTTTGTCTCCCATCGCGAAACGCAGCCCGGTACTATGCCCTATCAGCGCATACTCCCCTTCCTTAAATTCAAAGTCGTCATATTCCGAAAGATCAGAAATGGACACCATCCCCTCACATTTATGTTCCACGGTCTCCGCCCAGAATCCATAGGTACTCACCCCGCTGATCACCGCATCAAAGTCGTCACCTACAAATTGCTGCATAAACTCCACCTGTTTGTATTTGTTGGCAGCCCGCTCTGTTTCCATGGCCCTACGCTCCTGATCTGAGCAATGCCGGCATTGTGCTTCCAGGTGCTTTATGGGGTGAATATCATTTTCAAGACATTGCTGCAATATGCGGTGTACCAGCACATCCGGGTACCGGCGTATCGGCGACGTAAAATGGCAGTAATGAGCAAACCCAAGACCATAGTGACCTATATTCTCTGTAGTATATACCGCCTTCGACATGGTGCGGATGCCCAATTGCTCCAGCACATGCTGCTCCGGGTTTCCCCTCGCCGAATCCAGCATTTTATTAAACGACCTCGAAATGCTCTCAGGGCTTGAAAGATCGAACTTTACACCAAAACGTCCGGCAAACAAAGAAAATATTTTTAGCTTATCCTCATCCGGCACATCGTGCACACGATATGGGAATGGCACTGGCTCGCCCTTATGCTTTATGCCACCTACATATTCGGCTATAGTCCTGTTGGCCAGCAGCATGAACTCCTCTATAAGCTGGTGCGCTTCCTTGCTCTCCTTCACCACTATCCCGATTGGTGCGCCCGTTTCATCGAGCTTGAAGCGAACTTCTGTGGATGAAAAATTGATCGCTCCTTTTTTGAAGCGCTGTGCCCGCAGGGTTTTGGCTATCTCATTGAGTGTATGCAGTTCCTTGGCATGGTCGCCATCGGCACCCTCTATTATCTCCTGCACATCCTCGTAAGCAAACCTCCGATTGGAATGAATGATCGTCTTTCCGATCCAGTGTTCCTTTATCTTCCCCTCCTTATTCATCTGGAATACCACCGAAAAAGTATATTTATCCTCCCGCGGCCGTAACGAACATAGCTCGTTCGACAACCGTTCCGGCAGCATCGGCGAAACCCTGTCAGGCAGATAGACACTCGTAGCCCGGCGATAGGCCTCTTTATCCAGTTCAGAATCTGGCGTTATATAGTGGCTCACGTCTGCAATGTGCACACCCACCTCTATCCAGCCGCCTTTCAGTTCGCGGTAGGAGATAGCATCATCAAAATCTTTCGCGTCAACGGGATCAATGGTCATGGTCAGCACATCACGCATATCCTTCCGCTTCTTCACTTCGTCTTTGTCTATATGCTCATTGTACCGGGCGGCCTCTTCCAGCACATCGTCCGGGAAGGTGAGCGGAAAGCCATTCTCCACCAGCATACCTTGCATAGCTACCTCGTTCACCGATTCATTCGTCAGCACACTCACTATTTCGCCCACTGGGTTCTTGGTCTTGCCCGTCCACTCCACAATACGCCCCATGGCGCTGTCGCCCTGCTTGGCGCCATTCAGCAGGTGCAGCGGAATGAATATATCCACCGGCATCTTATCGCTGTCCGGTATCAGAAACGCAAAATGGGGATGCACCTCTACCCTGCCGCTAAACTCCGACCGCTTGCGCCGCACGACCTCTATTATAGTGCCCTTCACCCGTCGGTTATTATCAAAATAGCCGTGCACTTCTACTTTCACCTCGTCTCCATTAAATGCATTGTGCATATCATCCCGCTCTATCATTATATCCTTCTCCAGCCCGTCCACGCTCACAAAGCCCATCCCGCTGCGGGTCACCTCCAGCTTGCCGGTATATATATTCTTGCCCGCATCTGCGCTTTTACTCTTTTTCTTACTGCTCTTTGGCATTGTTTATTGTTTTATTGCTATAAAGATAGGCAGTAATCGCTTCGATTTAAGTTTACTTTAACGCCATTCACGAAAGAAGTTTGTTTGCTACCGCTATTAGCTGTACATTTGCATCCACATCGCGAGATAGAGCAGCGGTAGCTCGTCGGGCTCATAACCCGAAGGTCACAGGTTCGATCCCTGTTCTCGCTACAGAAAGGGGGTTTTCAGCAAATTGTTGAAAATCCCCTTCTTTTTTTAACTTGTAACTGGTTGAAAAAGATGTTATTAGCTCTATAAAAGCGTTTGTTTTCGTAGTTAGATATACCCTGTTTTTCATGTCCACCAAGAGACCTTCAGGAAAAATGGTTTTTTGCAATTTCCTTTTACCATCATAATCTGCTGAAAGCCATAACTGGCTTATGGTTTGCAAAGCTTTTACAGCCTAGAATAACATATACGCTTGCTGGTAGCACATCTAGTATGCAACCAGATACAACCTATTGTATGCAGGGTGAGGCCTAAACCACCCGACCTTCAAAAAGATATTTTCCGGCAAAACTCAAGTCTCTTTCAGTAAAATCAGGCTTTCCCAGAGATATTTTGCGTTTTTTAAAAATCCTAACTTTTTATTATCTTTATCAATTTTTCTTTTTATATTTACCACTTAAAAATTAAAACATGGAAAAATTTTTTTCAACAGAATCCGAAGTTCTTGAACGAATTTCAAACGAAGTTGGCCAAATCAACAAAGATGTTAAGGCTTCTCACTCTTCAGGTCATGGTTCTTCTAATGGCCATTGGTCAAGTACTTATG
>CAISPO010000071.1 GCA_903887415.1 uncultured Bacteroidota bacterium
GATGACAGATTTGGGTGGTATCTTAAAGCACAATCCCGTCAACAAAACAGATAATCAAAATAAAGTAAAGTATTTTCAATCGGTGAAGACCCCTGTATTTACAGGGGCACCAGATATTAGCCGAACGCTTCACTCTACAGTAGCCAAATGTTCTGGTTCAACCAAAGTAAATGATCCATCTGATCGTATTTTCTTAACCCTTTCCCTAGATTATTTTTCTGCAACCCTATGGCAACCACCCTATTCCAGCTATCAGCAGTTTCTCTTTGATACCATTGACCAGATGCATACTGACGGGAACAGTTACATTAAGATATCACAATGGATGAACGACAATGCTCATCTTACCCCCAGAGGATCGGTATTTAAACCAAATCATGCCTGGAGCATCCATAAGAAGAAACGTAAGAGCATTGAACGGTTCTCCAGGGCTTTTGAGCCTGAGATAACAGCTATAAACATTGATATTACTAAGACGTAGCCCCAGCCAGCTCAATCTCTGGCTGTGGGTTATAATGCTTCCTGACCTTTACCACCAGGTTATGTGATACGTCCAGCCTACCAGCTATGTCACGTACCGTTTTGCCCTTATTCAATAAGGAGATGATCTCCTTGGTCTTCGGCTTGTTCAGGAAGTCTTTTATGCTTTCATTGGATCCTCTATCACGTCCGAGCTTGCCACCGTTGTTCAGATATGCCTGTCGTCCCATTGCTGTCCTGATTTTCAAATTTTCTAATTCCATTTGGTATAGGCTGGACATGGTGGCGGTGATAAGTGTCCAGATTTCGTTCCTTTTGCCGTTGGCTCTGGAGCATAGATTCCCCATGCTCCGTATAACCACATTCACATTATGCTTATCCAGGAAGTCAAGGGTATTAATGGTATCAACCATGTTCCTGCCGATATCACGGATCTCTTCAACCACCAGCTCTTTTAAAACACCCTGCTGCACCAGCTCAATTACCTTCTTACCGTTGGTACGGGTATTAAATTCTTTGGTACCCGATATACCCTGGTCGAAGAGAACCAGGTCATATTTGTTGGTATCGGTATCGAAGCGTTTGCCATGTTGGGCTAAAGTGGAGGTACGTTGGTATTTTACTCGCATAAGTGTTTGGTTTCTTAATTGTGACTTTATTGGGTACAAAGTTGCGACATTATAATGGTAAAACTAGGGACCAGCAAGGGTTTCAGGCGTTTTCATTTATGTTGTACTTTGTTTTACAACAAACCTTTTCCTATTCAGGATACTTTCTACTCTTAATCGCTATTTATAATAAAGAAAAAGATCATGAAGAAACCAACAACACTTACACAGCAAGAGCTATCAACAATGAAACATGCCCTTTGGAAAATGGTTCAATTAGCTGGCTATTGGGATGAAACAAATTATTTGGCATTGTCTAAGTCATTGGAGAATTTGAATTTCAAAAATAATTCGTTGGACTCCTATGCTGTTCGCTTGGGAGATATAGTTGATCAAATGATTGACGAAGACGATGTTAATTTCGATATTCCACAATTATACCGCTTCCAGGAAAAACTGAAGTAAAGGTGATCTCAACCTTAAACCTACCAGCTCTAAGCTGATGCACGTCCCCGTATGTCTTTCTATTTAAATGAAGATGAACACCTCAGTGTAAGACAGAGGGATTCGAATATTTCAGATAATTTTTTACTCCCAGAAATTTTTGAGATTGGGGTTTGATTTTAAAATGAAGGTCAATATTGGCTGCAAATTTTTTTCGAAAATTTTTTTGAAATTTTCATATTAAAAATATATTCAGATATTTTCCCCGTTTTTCATTTGGAGGATCAACCCAGAGTATATGGGTGCCTGGGGTGCCTATGGCAAGAAGGGGATCCGCTGGGGGCAGGTGTGGTTCAAATGGATCAAGCTTCGGTTTATGCTGGCACAAATGAAATTCGCCTCAACGATAATGCCCCAAAATCAACAGGGTAAGGGTTATTATCTAAATAAGTACAGAAATATACCATTATCGTTGCGCAATGAATATTTCAATGATACACCCCCCTGTTATATTGTGGGGGATTATTTATGGAAGGGTGGTATATGGAGTATTGGTAGTTCTATTTTAGAATTATACTGTCTTTTATTAGTCTAATATTATCTCCAGCCTCAAAGACCACAGAATTATCAACGGTATTGCAATCACAGAAAAACCAGGCATATGTTTCTGTTAATTTGGTGGAACTCCAAAATGATAAGCCGTTCCAAAAATCTCCGTCTGTGCTACGAGAACCTAAATGTCCCCAGCTTTCTTCCCTGTCTAAATTCAATTTATGACAAAAATCTTTATCTCCACCGCAATGATTTATTGCATATTCAAATTCATATTTTGCGGGAATATGCCAGCCCTTCGGTGCTAATTTTCGGGAATCATTTATAGCATACCAATTGTATATTAATCCATATTTCTTATCTGAGCTTGAATCATTTCGAAGATAACACCAACATCCAATCTTTTGACTATTATAATTTATCCAATCTTCATTTGTTATAGCTTTTGGTATTAAGTCGCCATTTTGGTATTTTTTAACATTTAAATTTAATGTATCCCAAATTTGGCTTCCGATTTTTATTCCATGATCATTCCTATGTGAATAGACATTTCTGAAATAAACAGAACAAAAAATAATTAAGCATGTAAGGAGTAAAGTAAAAGTCAAAATTCTTAATAACCTCTTTTTATTTTCCTTCACCAAATCATACCATGTTTTATATTGAACGGATAAGATTTTCCCATTCCTAACTTCAATGGATTTGATTTTTCCCTTTCTGACAAATTGAATTATACCATCAGCTTTATTGTTTCCAAAGTATACATCATCGCCTAAAGACATTTCGTAAAGATTATGCTGATGAACACTCAGTATACCTTTTAGTGTTTGATACTCTCTTATATAAATAACACTAACAACAATGCCATCCTTAATAATTATTTTTTTACCTTCTCCAAGTCCGATTTGATGATCGCCCGTAAGCATCCTGAAATCTTCATCATAAATCTTAGTTCCATTATCAATACCTACACCATAATTGTAATCATTGTAATAATAGGTTCTACCATCATTGAGTTTAAATTCTTTTAACCGCATCTTTTCAATGATCAAACCCCTTAGATAGTTGATGTAGTTTAGATCTGGAACCACCTGTTTATTTACCAATACCCAAGGATCTGACTCCGTACCATCTTTCTTTAAGAACATCAACCCATCAAATACCAATGCCTGATTCAATAAGATCTTATCTACATTCCTATCTACAAGTATGCTCTTAGCCGCTGCCAGAAACTCCCATTTTCCAGTCTGGGCATCACCATTGAGTGACATTATCAATCTACCATCTCTTTTGAATATGTAGGTATGTTGATTCCCATTATTATCAATGAAGACCCAATGCCTATCAACGAATACCTCAATCTTATCCAGGCTGGCACTGAATTCCTTTAGCCGAGGCAACAAGTTCTTTAAATAGTCAATCATAACTTTCTGGTTATGTTAGTGGTTATCAAATCTCCCCAACAGGCAATCTGTTTAATTCATCCCTTATCGACTTCCATTTGGGTATATGCCGATCCATATAAGCCTGGAATACATCGTTGTGGTTGCGCTCCAGCAGATGGGTAAGCTCATGTGCTAATACATACTCAATGCAATCAACTGGCTTCTTGATCAGCTCCAGGTTAAGATTGATATTAGCTGTTTCAATTTTACATGACCCCCACTTAGTAGTCATTGTTTTTATCATGTAGGTACTGGGAGAAACACCTACAATGCCTTCCCACTTATCTGTCAGCTCTGGCAACAGTTCCTTGAACCTGGTGCGGTACCATTCCTTAAACAGTTCAGCTTTTTGCTCAACAGAAAAACCAGGCTTGATATACATGTCGATGTACGTCTTCGTCCTGAGTATGATCTTGGGGTATCGGATAAGGTGATCAGTTTCATGAACCCGAAGCAAGTACCTTTTGCCTAAATAATAATGGCTTTCTCTATCCACATATTGCCTCGGTGATTGCCTATCCTGGTTAAGGAACAATCTTTGCTGCCTTTTGATCCAACCGATCTTTGAGGTGGTATATAGTTCAAGGGTTTGCAGATTTACATCTGCTGGTGCAGCAAGCCTAACTCTACCATCGGGTGGATAAACAGCCAAATGGATATTCTTGATGTCCTTACGGATAACTTCTACTTCAATACCAGCAATATTCATTTATCTATACTCCTTCTGATTTTTTATGATCTCAAAAATGGCATCCCTTCTATCCTGATCTACAATATACTTTTTGATGATGTTTATGATCATTCGCTCCTTCAATGTATCACCAATCCAGTCATCCTTCTTTTTGGCTATTATCTCATCATTCAAGGCAATTACCGTTGGTATATCCTTATTAAGGTTATCATACAAAGACATCTTTGCCTTGGTGTCTATTTCAGATGGATAATTGTGATTTCCCTTCTTCGGTTGTATATCCCTGGCATACTCCTCAATCTTCTTCAAAAACTCCTCATAACTGATTGCCCCTAACTTCCTCTGCCTGATCAATTCTTCCAGCAACACACTCATCTTTTCATAGTATACTGGGTTAATTGGCATTTCCTGGGTAATAACCTTTCGCATATTGGCTTCGAGGGTTTCAGCCATCGCATTTTTGTTTCGTCTAATGGAGTTCGGCAGTTTACCAGTGGCTGCCTCAATTCCATGTTCCACAATAATCTGCAATAAGGTTGCATCTCCGAAATTAGATATAGTACGGCTTGGGTCTGCGCTCAGGTACATGTCAAGTAGCTGCCTCATTTCTGGTTCATAGGCTTTCAAGTCTATATAGTC
Organism: uncultured Bacteroidota bacterium; assembly: GCA_903887415.1. Lineage (GTDB taxonomy): Bacteria > Bacteroidota > Bacteroidia > Chitinophagales > Chitinophagaceae > Nemorincola. Next base: position 4,860 of record CAISPO010000071.1, read on the forward strand.
ACCACTAGCTATTTTTATGGAGTTTCTAAGTTCAGTGTACTCATCAACGGTATTCTTTATTCTGTCTGATTCAGCCTGGCTATAACCTGCCTGTATCATTTCAGCTGCTATATTATTGTAAGCTCGGATGAGTGAAACAACCGCCTTATAGAATGTTAGCCTCCGCTCTTCAGTATCTTTTAATGCAGCTTTATCTTCGGTGCTTCCACAGAAATACTTGATGTATTGTTCTATTTGCTTGGGGGGGTTCTACTGGATCACATAACTGGTGAATGGTTTCCAGAGCTTCTTCCATCCTTTCTCTGGCTTTCGTCAATCGGTCTACCAACAACCCTTTAACATCTTCTTGATCGTATTGATCAAAGGCATCTGAGGTATAATCGGATATGGAGGCATTCAAGCTATCGAACAGGTCTTTGTAGTCAACTATGTAACCAAATTCCTTATCCTCATTCTCTGTACGATTAACTCTGCAAATAGCCTGGAATAAACCGTGATCTCTCATCTCTTTATCTATATATAGGAATGTACAAGCTGGTGCATCGAAACCAGTCAACAGCTTATCCACCACTATTAGTAATTGCATATTGGCAGGCTCATCTATGAACTGCTTTTTGGCTTCTTTCTCATAGGTTTCCCTGTCCTTACCGTTGAGCATTCGATTGTAGATGGCATATTGCTCGATCTTTTCAGTATCACCTTCACCAGTAGTTTCACCTTTGATACTCGTTGTTGTGGGTTCGTAGGATGTGATGATGGCACAATTCTTAAAATTGAAGTTTTGGAATATCTCATAATACCTGCAAGCCTCGTAAATGCTTTTGCAAACCAATATTGCATTGCCTTTGCCGTTTCTTAGCCTTGGCTTAATCTTGAAGTCCTTAATGATGTCAAAAGCGACCTTCTGCAATCTATCCTTCGTACTGAGGATCTTTTGCAAAGTACCCCACTTCTGCTTTAACTCAGCTTTCGGTAGGTCATTCATTCCCATGGTAACAATATCAAACCATTCATCAATTGCTTTTTGATCTTGGACATGCTGATCCACATTCCTGGCTTCGTAAAGCAGATCCAGTACAACGCCATCCTTAACAGCTTCATCAAACTTGTATGTATGTATATACCTTCCAAAGATTTCTATACTTTTTTTCTTATCGGCTTTTAATAATGGAGTACCAGTGAAACCGATGAATACAGCTCCAGGTAATAACTCCGTCATGGCATCGTGCAGTGTGCCGTTTTGTGTTCGATGGCACTCATCAATAAACACAAACAGGTTGCCTTTGGGCTTAAAGTCCTTCGGCTTTTTAAGTTCATTTACAAATCCATCAATATCTGGCTCATCATTTCTTCCGAACTTATGAATTAGTGAACAGAGGAGCCAGGGAGTTGTGTCATTTAGCTTATTGATAAGATCTTGACCGCTTTTGGTGCGATATATTTTCTCATCAACCCCAGTGAAGACCTTTTCAATTTGTTCATCAAGTTCTGTTCTATCTGTTATTATCAACAGTCTGGCATCTGTTTGATGTTCCCTTATCCATTTAGCCAACCACACCATAGTCAGACTTTTCCCACTGCCCTGTGTGTGCCAAATGATACCCCCTTCCTTTCTATTGACATATTGTTGTGCAGCCCTTACTCCAAAGTATTGATTGGGGCGGCACAACTTCTTAATCCCTGCATCAAAAACTAAGAAATCATGGATCATTTCCAGCACTCTGGATTTTGCGCAGAATTGAAGCAGATGTTGATCTAACAGGTTTTTGTCAGGATCATACGTATGGTTGTCTTCTTTCCACTTGAGGTAGTATTTTTCAGTTGTCTTGGTCGTGCCATAATATAACCCCTGGGTATCATTCCCAGCAAGCATCAACTGTACGGTGGTAAAGAATGGTTTAATAAATCGGTGTTGTTGATTATCCAGGTTTTGCCTAATACCTTCATTTACAAATACGCTGGCTCTCTTTAGTTCCAGAACCCCAAGGGCTATGCCGTTAACGTAAAGTACGACATCTGGTCGCTTTTTATTTACACCTTTTACGGTTACTTCCTCTGCGATGGCGAAATCATTTAGTGCTGGGTGTCCCCAGTCAATGAGCATTACGGTTTGATCGGCTTCACCAGCAGATTCCTTTTCTTTGATACCATAGCGCAATTTGGAGTACACATCCTTATTTACTGGGTATAGATCATCATTGGGGCTGATAGAAGCCGCTTTTTTAAAGCTAAATAAGGCTTTGGCAATGATAGTATCAGAATACTTCCCTGTACCTTTAAGATAGGTTTTCAGGTCTTCTTCACGGATATTGGTATTGTCAAAATCTTCCAGGTTGCCGATATAGCGGTAACCAAGGTCCTCATTTAGTAGCTTTACTACTCGATTTTGGGTGATACGTTCCTTTCTCATAATTCCAGTTCAATTTCTTGTAACAAATTGTTTTCCGAATCGGTAAGTTCTTCATCCTGGTTTTCCAGTTCAATCTGCACTAAGTCTTGAGTTTCTCCAGGCTTTTCCAATGCAAGTAAACCTCTTAGCTCCTTTTTCAATAATTCTTTCCTGTTGAAGAAAAAACGCTCAAAATCCGCAAAATGAATGTCTGCATCAGCGGGAATATAATTGATCTGGCAGAAATGCTTCCTACTGATCTCGTCTTTTTTCATGAGCCAATCATAAAAGCTGGTGTCATTTTTAGACATATTATTGCTTGCTTCCATAAACTGTAAATTTGGAAGCTGATCCTTCATCATGACCCACTTTATTCTATCTTCTTCGCCTAAATTTATGCTGTCAAAATTTGCTTTGTCAAAACGAGCGGATGGGTGAATATGATCCTGGTGGAACTTCGATTGCGAATAGTTCAAATGGGGGTACAATAACGATAATACATAAAACGAGTTAACCCCTTTGGCATAGAACATATAACTCTCAAGTGATACTTCAGTTATCTTCAATGACTTTTGTGACGGCAATTTTACCGCCAACATATCATTGAAGCTAAATCTTTGATTTTTTAGCTTAAACTCTTTTTTTGCATCACTGGTTGTAATCCCTGGCATTCTTAGGCTATTTCTTAATACAGCAATCAAGCTATCCTGAGAACTACCATACACCCCCGTTAAGAAAGAGTGCACCAAATATTTTCTTATTTCTTTCTTAGTGTTTACATCAACTATTCCACCTTTTATGATGTAGTAAGCGATAATCAGTATAGAATTTGCAGATGCCAATAACTTGCCGTTAAGTCCAAATTCCACCAGGATATCAACCGTTATATTCACGGCTCTATCGATTTTAATCCATTGCGATTTGATTGCCTCTACATTAGCAGACTTAAAAGAGTTTACTTTAAATAAAACAGGTGCGTCTGTTAAAACCAAACAGGCACGCATCAAAAAATCATTGTTGAAATTAAATCCATCACCCTTAGCATTGATCCCTTTTAGCAAGCCCTCTATTTTATCTCTACCTTCATCCCAGGTTGCAACAATGGTTGAGAACAGCAGGTCGGTTTTACTCAGTATCGTACCTCCGCTGTTAACACGAACGAATATCTTGAGAATTGCTTCAAGATCGTTGTTGTTAACTTCAAAATAATTGATGATTTTATCTTCATACAGCCGCTTATACAACAAACCCAACCCTTTTTTAACAAATCGCTTCTGTCCAATAATCGCAGTCTTTTGTCTTTCATTTGACGACAATTCGAGGAGCTTATCGAATTTGAAGTCTATATCTGGGTCTTTACCCCAGTTCATAATATCACCAACTTTCAACCACAACATTTCTTCATTTACTATCGTTTCTATTCCTTCCTCAGTCATTTTTTTAGCATTGCGAAAAACGAAGTGTTGTGCCTCATGAGAAGTGAGAAATCGAAACTCAAAGTTCCTTTCCTCATCAATATCAATCTGGGCTTCATTTTCGCTTACTTTAAACGGGAGTGTGAGCAGATTCAGATAAAGGCTTTTCACTTCGTATGCTGAAGGATTGTTTGCGTGTTGGTAAGGTTTTTTCTCGGTATGGGTGCCTTGTAATGCTATAAAAATAGAGCTTAACCTTTGTTGTCCATCCAGCACACCAATGATCTCTTCATGGGTGAAACTTCCTATTTTCCTTTCGTTATAAGGTGTTCTTTGGTCATATTTTCTAAGGAAACAATAAAAAACGTAATCCTGAGCTACACGTTGATTTAACCGCCAGAATAGGAACGTGCCAATAGGGTAATTTTTCATTAGTGAATCAAACAGCAGCGTGATCTGCTGCTTGCCCCAAACGAATTTTCGTTGTATGGCTGGAAGAAAGACCTTATTCTGATCGATCTGATCAACAATATTTTTAACGGTTAAACTCTGATATGACATAAGTGTTAGTGTTTAATCTATAACTGGTGCCACAAGGGTAGCCAACTATTATAAATAAAATCTCTTAAAGATATACCAGCATCACCAGGCATCTGAAATCTTGCACTTGCAGACGGTGTTAGCAATGTTTGGTGGGTGATGTTATTTTGGTTGCAATACTCAGTTACTTGCAACCATAGGTTATCCCAAAAGGGTACACCAAGTTGCCTTGTCAGGTAAACATGGTTAATAGTTGGGTGATCCCGTAATACTCTCACAATATCAACAGGTGTAAAGTCATGAAAATTGTTAGCAATATCGGCATCCTGATAACCCATTAGCGCATCTACGTGTGCTGGGTTAACGATGTCAGCATCGTTTATTGTCTGTAAAAGGTCGGTTACTGCGATACCGTTCCTGGCACAGAACTGCTTCCATTCTAAATGCGTTTGATGCCTGAGATTGATGTCTTCATAAATTCGAGGTAGCACGTCCCAAAAATAGTTTCTTGCTGTTCTACCATAGAACCATTCAGCGTTATTTCCAAGGTTATCCCATCCAGGATTGAAGGTGCCAATAATTAAAGTGGTAGGCTCAAAGTCAATCCTAGCCAGATGCAGATAGTCCAAAAATTTGTGGTTGCAGGGCATACTATTATGCTCTAAATAGTTTGAAACTAACCTGGTAACGGTAAAAACTGATGCTCGGTGCTACAACTAACGCTCTTTTAATTCTAAGGTCATCATCAAGGGCTATTATTATTCCTCTGACGGTTTGACCCTTTTCTGCTAATTCTTCCAACACATAACCCATATATCGCTGGATCTGACCTATCACGCTATCACTTGCTCTACCTTTCTTCAATTCAATAACCAGCAGCTCTTTTCTGTTCTTGCTTATAGCAAGTAGGTCAATAAAGCCTGTGTCGCATGGATACTGCTTACCTATCATCTCACCATCTTCCTCGTATAGATCGTAAGATTTGCCCAGATCTGTTTGCTTCCAGTTGGCAACCAGGAAATCTTCGAGGTGTTTCTCCAGAGCAAAAACTGATGGGTCTTCAATGGTTGGATCATTGGATATTATTGATGGTGCTTTATTATCACCAATCAATGATTCAATCTCTTTGGCATAGCTGGTGATGTTACTCACCGTACCAATTGAACCAGTGCTGTTTTTAAGGGCATCGGTCATATTAGCTCTGTCAATGGTTTCATCGTTCCATTTAACAGTTCTTCTATGAGGTAATATTTCATTAGGATGGTATTCATAGTCACCCAGCACTTCGCCCACATAATAGCTACCCGAACCGTTCGGTGAGAGAACGATATCTCCTTTCTTAATACCTTTTGATACAGTCCAGATGGCACCGCAAGACAGTCCCGCTGCGACTTTGCTTTTACCTGGGTGATTGCTCAACCAGATTGGAATGTATTGTTTATTGAAATCACGCCAATTATCTGTGAGGTCTTGGGTGAGGTCTTGAAGTATAGAAAAGCTGACACCAATGAAATTGCCTTTAACGCAATCATCAACATAAACGCTCTTGGCTCCCAGCATTACCCTGTAATAGCTTTTCATACCAGCCTTATTTTACCAGTTAACAATACCTGCATCATTGCTTGTTTCTGTTGCAATAATTTGAAGAGTTTCATTTCGCACGTTAAAATTTGGCAATCGATATCGTTTAATATGATGCCGATTTCTACTTGTTTTTGAATTGAAGGTAATACAATCTCTATCATCTTTACATGAGAAGGTCCGAAATTTAACTGAGCCGATCCTGTAGCCTTTCCACCAATTTGATCTTTAAACGACTGAGATCTAAGAAATTGGATAAGAAAAAACTTATCCAATTTTTGTTGATTGGGCTTAAATCTCATTGTACTTGTATTCATGCATAATGGCAAATGTTCAGTTTGTGCTACTGTAACTTTTTCATCAAATTTGTCAATCGAAACCCCAGAAGAAGCAATAAGAATATCTCCTTCGTCTATTAAAAAATGAGAATACCAACCATTGGCTTCCTTTTGGGATATATATTTATCTGTTTTTTCCAAACATGGGGCATTTTGGGGTATGCAGTGGGGCATTCAATATTTCCTCGTGAACCAGTCAATCAGTTAATCTTGAATAATCTGAGGTTCAGACATTGCCCCACACCGTTACCTGATGGGAAATGTCAAAAATAGATAATAAATACGCCAAAACCAGCCACCGACTAGGCATACAGCAGAATCGGCACCAAACCAAAATGCCCCATATAGTCCGTGAAAAAATATGAGAAGCATGGGACATTCATTCATAGGGGCAATCCCTGGGTGAGCGCATTTTAAGACTTACAAAATGGCAGGTAAGGAAAAATCAGGATTACGAGAAGTGCCAAGCGGAAGTAAACCGGAAATTAACCAGAAGCGTTTTAGAAAATGCAATGTTTGTTCAGGCCAATAGTAAATCAGTTGATCTTGAATAATCGGAGATTCAGACCAGCCTGCAATGAGCCTCTAACTACCTGCAGTGAGCTTGCCGAACTGTGATATTTCTGTGATATTTTTGTGACATTTTTGCGATATTTTCCGGGAAACAATCGCTGAAAAACAATGGCTTAGGTGCAGCAATCCACAAAACTTTTTTTTTGCCGAAAATGTGATATTTCAGGCACAGAAACCCCGCTGCGGGATGTTTCACATTCTCGGCGCTCGCAAACACTAAAAAGTTAAAAAACACGTTTGTCTTATATTAACCAACTACTTTTTTGATCTTTTAATTACTTTTAAGGAAAGTTATCCGAATGATCGCCCTTCAGCAGCAGGAACCTGCAGTTAATAATAAAGCCCTCGCTTGGACCATCGGCGTTCATGCGTTGCTCCTTTTATTTTTCTTCCTGCTGCGCTACACCATCAGCCCCATTCCGCCTGCACCTGTCGAGGGCGGCCTTGAGGTAAACCTCGGCACCAGTGATAACGGCAGCGGCAACGACCAGCCCATGTCCACTAAAGACCCTGCTGCCTACCAGGCTTCTGTGGTTTATAAAAGCGTAGCCGCAAAAAGCGACATACCAAAAGAAATAGTACGCACTGACCAGGAAGATGCGCCTGAAGTAAACGAAACAAAAAAAGCAAAGAAGGTAGCTCCTTCTGATGTCAAGCCAATAGAGAAGCCAAAACCTGCGGTACAGGAAAAGCCTAAATATATAATGCCAGCAAGCACCGGCCAGGGCGGCAACAGCGCCGCGCAAAACAAGCCCGGCACCAGCGAAGGCAATACCACAGGGCCTGGCGACCGCGGAGTGCCCGGCGGCACACCCGGAGCGGCTAATTATTCAGGCATTCCCGGCAATGGCAATGGCGGCATACGCCATACTTTGTCCGGCAGACAGATTTCGCCTGATAAGTTTGAAGCCGAATTCCATGAGAGCGGCAAAGTAGTTATCCATGTCACCGTGGACAGGGACGGAAACATTGTGGACAAGCGTGTAAAAAGCTCTTCAAACCCGGAATTGACCAGACTGGCATTAGATAAACTCCGGGGTGCTAAGTTCAGCAGGAGCGAAGGAGCCGAGCCACAGCAGTTTGGCGACATCACTATAAACTTCACAACGCGCTAATAGCTACATGGACGATATTTCCGCTTACCAGCAAACACTTGATTATCTGTATGAGCGCCTGCCTATGTTCTCACGGATAGGCGCTGCGGCCCTGAAACCAGACCTTACCAACACCATTAAGTTATGCGCAGCCCTGGGTAACCCGCATGAAAAATTCAGGTCGGTTCATATTGCCGGTACAAATGGCAAAGGCAGTACCAGCCATGCATTGGCAGCCATTTTGCAGGACGCGGAGTATAAAACCGGGCTATATACCTCACCGCACCTTATCGATTTCCGCGAACGCATCCGGGTAAACGGAATGCCGGTAAGCAAAGATTGGGTCGTTGATTTTGTCAATACCAATAAGGCGCTCATTGAAGAAGTAAACCCTTCTTTTTTTGAGATCACGGTAGCCATGGCATTTGCTTTTTTTGCAGAGCAAAACGTCGATATAGCCGTTATCGAAACCGGCCTTGGCGGCCGCCTGGATAGTACGAATGTCATCACTCCCCTGCTCTCCATCATCACAAACATCAGTTACGACCATAAAGACCTGCTTGGCAATACCCTGGCTGAAATAGCCGGTGAAAAAGCCGGCATCATAAAGCCGGGCATACCCTTTGTTGTCGGTGAGCAGAACGATGAGACGGAACGGGTGTTCTTTGAGCATTCGGTTCACAAAAAAGCACCGCTGTACTATGCACAGTCATTGTGGGGCATGGTACGCATAAACCAGGACGAAAAGTATCAGTATTACAAGGCAGTAAATAATGCCAAACGGGAAATGTATGACCTGCATACCGACCTCCTCGGCAACTACCAGCACCACAATCTTAAGACCGTATTGACAGCAGTTGAAATATTAATACACAAAGACTTCAACCTGTCTATACCCGCAGCGATAGGCGCCCTGGCTAATGTAAAAAATACAACCGGCCTCCGCGGCAGGTGGGAATGGCTCCGGGAAAACCCCACCATCATCTGCGATGTAGCCCATAACCCGGCCGGCCTCAACGAAGTATTACTGCAATGGCAGCAGGTAGCGGCAACTGCAAAACATATAGTGCTTGGCTTCGTAAAAGACAAAGACATTTCAGATGCTCTGGCGCTCTTCCCGAAAGATGCCACCTACTATTTCTGCAATGCGAACATTCAGCGGGCCCTCCCATCAGCAGAGCTCAAAGAAATGGCAGCTAGGTACGGCCTCGCAGGAGGTGCCTACCCCACCGTAGCAGCAGCGCTACAGGCAGCAAAAAACAACATGGCAGAGACAGACGCACTGCTCATCACCGGTAGTTTCTTCATTGTTGGAGAAGCGCTGTCAACGTGGAAATCTGAAGAAATTGGAATTGGGAATTAGGAGTTTGTAATTGGGATTGTTTGGAAACGGATAGCACTCCAAATTCCACTAACCCAATTCCTAATTCCAAAAACTATTTTCCCCTTCCCTGGAATATCACCATAAACGTATAAAGGATGATCTTCACATCCAGCGCCAGTGAGCAGTTCTCAATATAGAGCAGGTCGTACTTCATGCGCTGCACCATTTCATCCACATTCTCGGCATAGCCAAACTGCACCATGCCCCAGGAGGTTAGCCCCGGCTTCACTTTGTGCAAGTACTTGTAGTGCGCGTGCTGGCCGCTGATTATGTCTATGTAATGCTTGCGCTCCGGCCTCGGTCCCACCAGCGACATCTCTCCCTTTATGATGTTCACAAACTGAGGCAGCTCATCTATCCGCCATTTGCGCATGAACCGCCCCCATTTGGTTATCCGTGGGTCCATCTTACTGGATAGTGCAGGCCCCGCCTCTTCTGCATTGGTAAACATGGATCGGAATTTATAAATATTGAATGGCCTGCCGAATATCCCTATGCGCTCTTGCCTGTACAATATGCTTCCCTTCGATGACAGCTTTACCATTATGGCAGCAAACAATAATAGAGGCGACAGTAATATTAATGCCATTGCAGAGCACGTAATATCGATTGCCCGTTTGCATACCCGCTGCCAGTCGGGCATCAGGTCGGGATGTATGTGTATCAGCACGGCGTCATACACATTGTTCGTTTTCACCGAGCCCGATATAATGTCGTAATAATCCGGTAAAACCTTCACTACCACTGGCCTGTAGCTGAGTCGAGTAAGTATGTTTTCCAATAGGTGGTGCTCTGAAGAGTCCACAGCTACTATTACTTCCTCTATGCTATGCTTGTCTATTATTTCCTCCAGTTGCGATAAGTCGCCCAGTTGCGGCAGGTATTGGGTCATGCCATTGCTGGCTTCTTTGCTGGAGTAGATAAAACCGGCAAAAATATTGCCCAGTACTTTGGGATTTTCATGCACTTGCTTGTATATGTTCACTGCCTGCTGGTTGCCTCCTATTATCAGTGTGTTGTATCCCACCTTCCCTTTCTTCAGGTTTCTTTTTACACCATAAAGTATAAACAGGCGAAACACCAGGGCGAACAACGTATGGATAAGCAGGTAGTGGCTGAACTCACTGATGAAATAAGAATAATCACTGCTGTCGTTTGCGAACACAATAACCGCTACCATGATGCAGCCAATTATGCAGGAGATAAGCGTACGGTTGATCTCGTTAAGTCGCGATTTCCGGTAGAGGTCAAAGTAGGTGCCGGTAAGCAAGTAAGAGAACAGCCAGCCGCCGGGAATCACGATCAACGTGTTTATATAATCGCGGGTGTGAAATTTTTGCAGGGTATCCAGGTACTTCAACCCTGTGAGCACATGTTGCCGGTATATCCACAAGGTAAGCCATGCCAATGCAGCAGCTATATAGTCCAGCACGACCATTTGCCGGATAGCTCTTCTTTTCACAGGGCTTAGTCGCATGAAGATTAAAACGTTACAAGTTGAATATTGTCAATCAATAGCCTGCCGCTCGTCTGGCCGTCTGCTAATACTGCTTTTATATAAAGATTATACGTGACGCCGGTAATGCCCGATTGTGCCTCTGCGGTAAAGCCATCTACCTCCAGGTAAAACTTCTGCCAGCTACCTCCCCCATTTGGGTTTACGCCTATCAAATAATTGGGTGTCGATGTGATCTTGCTGCTCAGGTTTGCCTGCAGCCCTATATAAAACGGTATAGTGCTCTTATAATCAAACTCAATAAATGCAGTGCCATCGGGAATAGAAAATGAATCGGCGGTACTGTCTATGGTACTATCCCCAACGCCGTTAAGCGTTATCAGCCCTGACCAATAAGAACCATTCAGGCCCAGCGTATCTCCAGGTACAACTTCTATCGCACGCCCGTCTCCGCCACCACCCCACGGTAAAAATAACTGGCCGCTACCCGCCTCAAAATTAGCGATAGTGCCCACTTTAACATCTGAGTAAAATCCTGTCTTAGGAACATAATTAACTATGTGCCCAGGATTTGCAACCAGTGTCGTTGTATCCAGTGTATAATAAGAATACGCATTGACCATATTATTTTGGCCATTCACGGCTATAGCTGGTGCAAATTGCAGGCCCTGGGTGCCGCTGGCCATAACCGGGAAGGTAACAGGCAGATCGAAAATACCGATTGGGTTTTCATTATAATACACCCAGATACTGCCTATCGCATGAGTAGTTGGTGCTAGTACCCCATTACCCGGATGGTGGTTATAAGCATCAAAAGGATGCACACTGTTATTCTGTACAAAATTGAAAGAATCTATGTGAACGTAAGTGGGCGTTACCTCGTGCGGGTTAATAATGTTGCATGCCTGTGAAAACAATACAGCGCAAAATAAAAAAAGCAAACACCTCCATTGAGTAAAAATTTTCAGCATTGTAGCTCCTCCCGGTCTCATTAACGTAAAAAACGGTTAAACATTGTGCAATTCATTATGCAAGCTCATTTTTTTCAATATCTGGTGGGCAACGTCCATCGCCTGGTAGCCATCATATACCGAAACCCTTACCGGCCGGTCATTGATGATCGCACTGGCAAATTCAGACAGTTCCGTTCTTATGGCATTTATTGCGGCTATCTCGGGCATTTCTACGGAGATCACTTTCTTTTCCCCATTTCCCGTCTCCAGCGGTATGTCCATCAGCCCCGCAGCGTCGCCCCCGGCCTTCATCCTTATTATTTCAGTCTTCTTATCCAAAAAATCTATGCCTATATAAGCATCCCGCTGAAACAGCCGCATCTTGCGCATGTTTTTCAGCGATATCCGGCTGGAGGTAAGATTGGCTACGCAGCCGTTATCAAATTCTATCCGGGCATTTGCAATGTCCGCCGTTTCGCTCAATACAGATACACCACTTGCAGATATTCGTTTTACCGGCGATTTTACGAGGCTCAGCACTATATCGATATCGTGTATCATCAGGTCCAGTATCACAGATACATCGGTGCCGCGCGGGTTAAATTGCGCCAGCCGGTGCGCCTCAATGAACATTGGCTGTATCAGTTGCTCACCAACCGCCAGTAAAGCCGGGTTATATCGCTCTACATGGCCTATCTGGCACTTCACATTCGCTTCTTTTACCAGTTGCACCAGTTCCATCCCCTCGTCTAGCGTATGCGCCAGCGGTTTTTCAATAAATACATGTTTGCCGCTTAGCAGGCATTTTTTTGCAATATCGTAATGGGTTGTGGTTGGGGAAACTATATCTATAGCGTCCGAAGCCGCTATGAGGCTGTCCATATCTGCATATCGCGTTACCTGGTACTTGGCTATTGCGGCTTCAGCCTGTGTATCATCGGGATCAAAAAAGCCAGTAAGTTGTGCATCTGCCACCTGCTGCCATTGCTGGATATGTATTTTGCCTAAATGGCCGGCCCCAAAAACTCCTATTTTAACCATGTACAGACAAACAGTTATAACTACTTTCGGTAAAAGGACGCAAGATAAGCATATCCCTTTGCATTCAATAAAATTGCCGCTAATTTGCGCATTTCATTTCATACCGGTATTCGAGTGATTAATATTTATAATATACATAATCGATTAACCTGGGGCAGGTAAACGCGATAGTTTTTCACCAGTGATTTTATCAGATGTAAAGCATTTTATTCTTTCCAAAAACACCCCCGGTTCGATTGCATTTTACCTGCGTTATTTATATGTGGATAACTACATTTCAAGGTAGAAATATTTTTTGCGTTTACAAGAACTTATTTATCTTTACGCAAATTAGGTGGGGGCTGTTTTGGGGGATAATTATTGCAACTTTAGAGCTTAGCTATAATGGACGTGATATAGTTTTTGGTGTACTATTGGTTAAGTGAAAATTAATAATTCGTTAATTTCCTTGGCACTGTATTCTTAATTGTGATATTTCTGACCGATGGTATGCCCTATTGTAAAAAAAATTCTTTAGCTTTATTATTAAGAGGGCAATTCATTAAAAAAAAAGTAAAAATAATTTGTATGTACATAAAGAGATTTCTCCTGTTTATTGTGGCTTCCTCTTTATCAAGTCTCTGCCTTGCCCAAAAAAGTCATCCAAACGCGCAGGATCCCAGCAAGAATCCTAATGCTACACAGTCACGCACAAGGCCGGTTATACCGTTCCGGCACACAACACTGGCTGCGCCTCCCGGTATGGTATATATCCCCGGTGGCTCTGTAACTATCCGGTATAGCCAGTCATCAACGGATACAACCAGTAAAAAAAGAGTGAGCCTTACTTCTTTTTATATTGATAAAACCGAAACTACAAACCAGCAATACCGCTTGTTTACTGAATGGGTCATTGATTCTGTGGCAGTAAAAGGGTACTTAAAAGACGAAAAATATTTTTATGATGAGCCAGCGCCAAAGTCCAAAGATGATGGCGATAAGAAAGTAGCCGGCAAGAGTTCCAGTGACACATCCGGAAAGGACACACTGAATTTTATACAGAAGGACATGGCTGATGCCGCCCCTCCAAAAGACACTACTAACTGGGCCAAGAGGCGCATCAACTGGTCGAAGGTAAACCACAAAGAAATTTTCGAAAGCGATGATGAGGAGATAAAGAAAAAGATAGCCCCTATGCTGGATGCTGATGGAAAGATCCGCCAGGAGCTGTACATGTTCACCTATGCATATGTGCGGTCTTTAGGCACAAACCCGAAAGCAAAAGTAGGAGAGATCGCGTACGAATCTGTGAACGTTTATCCCGATGAAAGAATTTGGGTAAAAGACCTTACCAACGCGCAGGTAGACATCCTGGTAGAGAATTACTTCACCACTCCGCCTTTTGATGATTACCCGGTAGTTGGCGTAACCTGGAAGCAGGCCAGGGCTTATGCTTACTGGCGCTCCAAAGCATCTTCAAACTATGAGTGGATCGCAGATTACCTGAAGTATTACCGCCTCAATTACAGCCTTCCTTCTGAAGCACAGTGGGTTTATGCTGCCGGCGGCGACATGAATGGAAATCCGTTGCTCGACCAGACAAATAATGATAACGATGTTCCGCCGCCGCCTGCTGCCGACAGTACCGCTCCAGCACCAATATTGGACAGTACCATAGTAGTACGGGACAGCGTCGCTCACGATAGCACGTCTGTTAATACACTGGCGGCTGCCAAACCACGTGAAGCGAAAGAAAATAATGGTATTGACCGCGATCGTGATGGCAGGTTCCTCGAAAATTTCAAGCAGGAGGAAGGCGAGTATAATGATGATGGAGGTACGTTTACCCTGCCGGTTATGTCTTACTCCCCAAATGAGTTTGGTATCTATAACATGATCGGTAATGTTGCCGAATGGACACTTGATGCCTACAGCCCTTCCGCTTTCGCATTTATATCAGACGTTAACCCTGTGTTGCTGTATGATGCAGATACTACTGAAGCAGACGCCATGAAACGTAAGGTAGTTCGCGGCGGTTCGTTTATGAGCAATGCCCGTGCGCTAAGCCCTTACACCCGTGATAACGAAATCCAGAGTAACTCGCACAGTTATATAGGATTCAGATGCGTATTGCCGGCTCCTGAAATACTGAATAAATCTGTGGCAACGCGCAGAAAAAATACCGGCAGTGTAAAAAACCAGGCCAAAAAAATTGTTTCTCATAAATAAACTATCTAGTTAATCACTAGTCAAACGTAACAAATAATTAACAAATCACTTTTACACCAAAACAATAATTTTAACCTGAAAAATTAATCATCACTAATCAAAATTCACAAAAAACTATGAGCAGTAACCAACAGCAAGCAGGAAAAAAGAAAATTGGACTTAATAGTATTATCTCCTGGGGCGCCAGCGTCGTAATTGTCGGATTGATGTTCAAGATACTCCACTTTCCGGGTGGTGAGATCATGATTGCAGTCGGACTTGCAACTGAGGCATTCCTGTTCTTGATCCTTGGTTTTGCAGCAATGTCGGCTGAAGAAGATGAAGCGCCGGCTGCAGCCCCCAGGGCAGCGGCAGCAAGCGGAAAGATCGATGAGCTGCTGGCCACTTCTATAACCCCGAAAGTAATAGAGCGCCTGACCTCTGGTTTTGAAAACTTTACAAAGACGGTTGACTCGGTTAACCAGATAGCCGGTTCTTTTAATGTTACCCAGGGCCTCATTAAGGAAATGGAGACCACCACAAATGATGTAAAGAAGTTCCGCGAAAATATCGCTATGGTGTCCGGCGGCTTCGACCAGTTCAACAAAGCATTGATGGCTATTGGCCAGATGAGCAACGTGTCAACGGGAATGATAAAAGACCTGCAGGCTGCTGACGAAGGAATAAAGATGTTCTCAAAGAATATAGGTGAAATGAACAAGAGCTTTGGCCAGTTCTCCCAGACCCTTGTTTCTATCAACCAGATGTCGCAGACCTCTGCATCCATGTTGAAGGAATTTGAAACGGCTACATTGGGCATGAGGGCGTACAACAAGAACCTGGCCGACCTGAGCAAGGTTTACCAGGCACAATTGGAAGCCTTCAAAAGATAGGCGGGAATCAATTGCATTTGTTGAGCATAAAATCTATTAAATTCACTTATACGCTTTTCACTAAGCTAAAAATATAATAACGAATGGCAGGTATAAAAGAAACGCCCCGGCAAAAGATGATGGGAATACTGTACCTGGTACTGCTTGGTATTGCAGCTACAACAGTAACAGACCATGTACTTGATGCCTTTAGAAATCTAACCGTCAGCCTCGAAACATCCACAAAGAATGTGCAGAGCACTGTGAGCAATAGCTTTGCTTCTTTTGAAGCTACTAACATGAAAACTGATCCGGTTCGCGCCCAGCCTTTTCACGACAGGGCCAAAAAAGTACAGACAAGCATTAACGACCTTGACAATTATATCACGCAAATAAAAAATGAACTGATCAAAGAAGGCGGAGGAATTGAGGAGGCTACAGGAGATGTAAAAGCTCGTGCAGATATTGATATCTCTCCCCGTTTTATGATCACGAACGGAAAAGCAAAGGAGCTGAAGGCTCGTATAATGGACACCCGCAACAAAATATTTTCAAACCTCCAGACCGATGAAAAATCAGGGCTGAAGCTCGCACTGAATGCGGAAGATCCGCCAAAAAGGCCGGGAGTGTTGCGGACTACCTGGGAAGATGATAATTTTGGTGAAGGTATCCCGCTGACGGCGGCCATCACCGCGCTCACCAAGATTCAGGCAGACTTGAAAAATACAGAATCGGAAGTAGTGAGGAAAATACTTGGAGCCGCAAATACAGTCAATGTGGTATTAGACCGTTTTGAAGCCGTAGCTGTTGCCCCATCTTCTTACATCCTCGTAGGCCAGGAATACAAGGCCAATGTATTTTTAACAGCGTCCAGTACCACCTCAAACCCGGAAATAACCGTAGGTGGCCAAAAGCTAAATGTAGTTGATGGCAAAGGGCTATATACTGCAACAGCATCATCCGAAGGAGAGAAAACCTGGAGCGCTGTAATTAAAGTAAAGGAATCCAGCGGCGCTATCAAGGAATACAAGCTGCCTGACCAGACCTATACAGTAGCGAGGCCGTCAGCAGTTGTTTCTCCTGATAAGATGAACGTATTCTACGTTGGCATTGCTAACCCCGTATCTGTTTCCGCGCCGGGCTTTGCAAAAGACAAGATACGTATAAGCGTTGCGGGCGGTGAAGTTACCGGCAGCAATGGCAGTTATAATATAACCGTGAGGAATCCGGGTAAAGTAACCGTTAATGTTAGCGGACAAACAGAAGCCGGGAAAACAGTGGCCCTTGGCAGCAATGAATTCCGCACCAAACGCATCCCTACACCCAGGGTGAAATTCAGCGGCAAGAGCGGCGGAAGGCTGGGCACGGGTGCCATGAAGGCGCAAAACAGGATATTTGCTGTCCTGGAAGATTTTGAGTTTGACGCCAAATTTGACATCAACCACTTCAGCATGTATATCACAAAGCCCCGTGGCGAACCACAGGTTTTTGAAGCAAACAGCAACGCTTTTACACCGCAGATGCAGTCGGCAATGGGCAGCATTACGTCGGGTTCACGCGTGTTCTTTGATAATATATTTGCTACAGGCCCTGATGGTATGAAAAGGCAGTTGGATCCGATTGCGTTTATGGTTGAATAGCAGAAGTTAATCTAATTACAGTTAGTTATGAAAAAGAACATCAGCCTTGTTATTTTGGTTTTACTCTCACTGGGGGTATTCACTGCTGTGCAGGCCCAAAACAAAAAGGGGAAAGGGAAGAAAAAGTCAAAAACGGACCAGGTAGCCAAAGACACTACAGCAACTGCGCCGGTGAAGCCGCAAGTGGTTGCCCCTGCCCCGGCCCCAAACAATGATGATCTGTTAGATTCCAACCACATTCTCCTGGATACACTTATCGCGGATACTACCCTTTCAAATGACTATACACTTGAAAACAGCCGCCCCGTGGATGGTTTCTACAAACAAACCATGCTTAAAGGCGCCAAGCCATTTGCATTCCCTAAGGTCAATAAAAACAACATCAAGTTCTACAAGCGTATCTGGCGAGATATTGACCTTACCGACTCTGTGAACAGGATATTCGCAACACCGGGAGAAACGCTTATACAGCTGATCATGGACGCGATAAAGACAAACAGGCTGATACCTTATGCAGACGAGGGCTTCAAAAGCCAGCTCAATTACAGAAAGGTAATGAGGATATTTACCGATAGCGTTATTGTGCCTACCTATGACTCTGTGACGGGTGAGCAGATCGGAACAAAGACCGTGTTTAACGAGTTTAATGCGGACTCTGTTACCAAGATGGAGATCAAGGAAGACATATTCTTCGACAAAACGCGTGGCCGTGTTATTACCCAGATCATTGGCCTGGCGCCCGTGCGTAAGATCAAGTCAAGCACTGGTGAATTCATTGCTGAACAGCACCCATTCTGGTTGTATTTCCCGCAGTGCCGCAACCTGTTTGCAGCTAAGGAGGTTATCGACCCGCAAAGGGATATCTATAACGAGAGCTATGACGACCTTTTCATACAGCGGAATTTTAAAACCACTATCGTTAAGGAATCAAACCCCGCAGACCTGAGGATAAAAGACAAGTACCCTAGTGACGAGGTGAAGCAGAAGAAAGAGGCCGAGCGTATAGAACGCGAGATCAACAACTACAAGCAGAAGATGTGGAGATACTAAAAAAAGTCGTAACTTAGGTATAACTGTGCTGTATGAAACGTAAAATTATTACTCTTGTTGCTGTTAGCGTCCTGGCATATCTTCCTTCGATAGCGCAGGTGCGGACAGAGATCAATGTACACGAGAGGAGTAATAGCTCGGATGATGAAAAAGACCGGGACCGGAACCATGGCACCGATTATAGCATGGGTTTTGGTATCGGTTCTACGAAGATGTATGGCGACCTGAAGTATTCCAACCCCCAGCCGGCTTACATTGGTTATTTTGAAAAAAACATCACCCAGAGCATCAGTATGGGTGAAGAAATAATGATTGGTGACCTCTCCAGCAGGGATATAGGTACAGCCGGCCATTGGCGCAGTTTAAATCATTACACTTCCATAGACCAGCATTTATCTGTAGAGCTGGGTACGCTGTTCACTATTTTCAACAAGAACTATAACGACAATGTGCTCCTGCGAATTGCGGGTGGTATATATGCGGGTGTAGGCATTGGCATTATTAATAATGATGTGAAAAAGATAGTGAGCACAGGCGATGTGGTGGGCAGTGATGACACTTCGCCTCCGATCTTAAAAAATTCAACCGCTATTTTTTTCCCTTTAAATGCGGGGTATAATTTACATGTGCCGAGCTTTTTGTTTTTCAAGAGCGGCTTCCTGCTGAATGCAAACTTCCAGTACGAAGACTGCCAGAGTGACTATATAGATGGTTACAGCCCACCGCTGACAAAGGTTAACAAAAAGAACGATGTGTTTACGGTAATGTCCCTTGGCTTCCGGTTTTATCTGACACACCACCACAAACAAGAAGACTAGGAACGTTTTAAAACTTTATTGAGGCTCCCGGTTTTCCGGGAGCTTTTTTTGTGCCCTCCTGTTTGCAGCAGCAAGACCGGTGATATTGAAACGGAAACCTTTCGTTTGATAATCGATAGATCGCAAAATAACTGCTTCGGCCTACGGCAGATAAATCCGATTTGCTTCTGGTTTACTTCTGGTTTACAGCGTGTATTATTCCGGTTTTCTTCCGGGGAATTATCCAACGCCGAAGGGCGGTATGAGTGCGCGTATTTGCGTGTTATATATTGCGGTGTTTCTGCTGCGATGAAAATGTCACAGTTTTCCAGAAAAAAAAAGTTTGCACAGGTTTTTAATGGTTATCAATGATTTGCGCTCAAAAAATATCACAAAAATATCACGTTTATATCACACGTTTTTCGGTGTTTTCGGCTGCTTCTGATTTAATTTGCGTTTTTGTTATTTATAATGCTAATTCGCTGCTAGATACGTTCCCGCCCCAAATGCGGGCCAAGCTTCAACGCCGCTAAGAAATAACTAGAAGGGGGCAAAGCCAAGAGCAAAATATCGCTTTTGTAGGACAAAGGTAGTAAGCAAAATAATACGACCCAAGACGTTTTAACTATGGGGTGGAAGGGTTTTGGTTATAATAGAACTCTCCCGGCCTCTCCAAGGGAGAGGAGGTATTGCGTGTTTAGAAGTTATGCTTAGATGTAGCACACTTTTGAGATATGGCACACCTTTAGTTCTCCGGGGTTTTGATGTAGATGGTGTTTGCTTCGTAATCGAAGCCGTTTAGCTCAAAGGAGCCTTCGAGTTCGCGGAAGCCACGGGCGAGGAGGAACTTGTCTATGTCGGGCTTGAGGGTGTGACCCTCGTAGTAGGGTTTGAGGCCTACCTCGGTCATGATGATGCGGGTGTGCTTCAGTATCTCTGCTGCGCCCTCGAACACCAGCAGTTCAGCGCCTTGTACGTCTATCCACATGATGTCTATGGCAGTAATGTTGTGGGTAGCACACCAGTTGTCGAGGGTGTCGGCCTGCACTTTTATTTCTTTCTGCACGAGCGATTGGCCATAGTATGCATTGCTTTTCAGGGTGTTGCTGAAGCGGAACATGGAGGAAAAGCCAGCATCTATCTTCTGCTCTATGTTGGGGTCGGTCATAAAAAAGGGTATTTCTCCTTGTCGATTGCTCAGTGCGAGGTTGTGTATGTGTATCCTGTCTTTTTGCGCAGCCGGAAGCTGCGCATGGTTTTGCAGGCATAGTTGGTAAGAGTCCGGTACCGGCTCGAAGGCATCTATGCGGGCATGGGGAAAGATATTGGCAAACTCAATGGCCTGGTGGAGGTGCCAACTGCCGATGTCCATCACCTGGCGCACTTCGCCCAGCTCCTGCCTGCCCAGCATGGTAGCCAGGCGGCGGGCCACCATGCTTTTGCGGTTTGTTTCTGCTACTATCTTTTCCCTTACACTAATTCCTTCGCTTTTTTTTACTTTCTTCCTCTGCCTGTTTTTTATCGCCGCGCAGGGCTTCTATGATGCGGTCGGCATCGAAAATCTCCGCATCATTGTTGTATGGAAATTCGGAGGCCTGGCCGGCAATGTTGTATTTGCTGAAACCGGAGTTGCGGTAGTCGGGCGCGAGCGTGGGGGTGTTGGCCATGATATTGGTGTGCATATCGTAGCCGAACTGCGTGGGTACGTTGGCTACCCAGCATACTACCGATGGCAGGCGCAGGGCGGCAGCGGCATGTTGTGCAAAACTGTCAATAAGCAACCGCTTTTCGCTCATCATCAGGAGGACTACGAGGGGGCGAAAATCGGCCTGCACGGGATATACGTTCTGCAGGGGCATCTGGTCTTGCCTGCGGATGTGGATTACGTTGTAGTCTGCGGCGAAGGTGTTCACCACTTTCTGGGCAACTGCATGTGGCATATCGCGGGGCCAGGAATAGGGGCTGCCATCTTTGTTGGGTGTGCCACCGCTGGGCTGGATCACCAGCAGGGGCTTGGGTGATTGAAACCAGACGCCATACACAGCCTGCTCCTGGCCGGTGATGTAGAGCTCCGGCATCTCGCCATTGTACTTGATGCCAAACATCTCGCACCACACTTTTATAAGGTGGCCGCGCTGGTATATAAAATCGGTTTCGTTGTAGGGATCGTGCAGGAACAGCTTTGCATCCTTGCCCTCTATGTGCTGGGGGTAGAAATAGCTGATGTTGTTGAACCCATAGATGTAGTTGATGTAGGGATTGCGCTCAAAAACCGCGGGATAGCCGGTGAGGACTACGAGCTCTGATTTGGGGTATTGAGTTTTTATGGCCTTGCATACGGCAGTTGCCGCTACGCTTTTACCAATGCCGCCGGAAACGAGGAAGATTATTTTCATTTTTTTGTGGAATTAGGAATTTGGGATTTAGGAATTTGGATTGTTTCGTGTTGTTGTAGTAGCCCTTGTGTTGTGTTGCGCGAGTCAACCACCCCAGACCGTTGCCAGCAACGGTCATAGACCTCCGGTCGTGCCTTTGCAGGCACCTAAAAAAGGAGGGGAGGTGTTGCGTACCCATGTTACGCGCTTATGTTGCGCAGGCACTTAATTTTCTTTTGTTTTATCATCAGGGGGGAAATCATTGAAGGAAATGCCTCCGGTTATAACGTTGCTAATGCCGCCGCCAATAAAGCTATTCATAGGGTCGGGGACTTCTCCTTCTGCCAATTCTTTATAAACGGGCTCGCCGGTCTCGTCTTGTGTTTTCTTAATGTGCTCCAATATTAATTCGTTCGTTTTCTGCACTTTTTGCATAACGGCGGCCTGCTCTTCCATCATTTTTATTATCATAGCTCGTGTCATCATCTGATCGTTTTAAATAGTAAAGGTCATTGTTTAATGATTTTATTCGTTACTCTATCTCCATCAGCATACACCACCTCCAGCATATACACCCCTGCGGGCAGGCCTTTTACATTAATGGTATTGCTGCCTTGCTGCAATATTCCTTGCAGAATCGCAGAACCAATCACACTTCTTATTTTATACTCCGCCTGCGTACTTGCATCATCCACATAAAGCAAATCCTTTAAAGGATTTGGATAAGTACGCAACACCTCCTTCCCCTCGGGGGAAGGCCGGGATGGGGCTCCTGTTGTGCTGGCGCTCACCGTTGCGATATTTGACCCTGTACTATCATAGCAGCCCTCTGTGGGCGGCAGTACGGTGGCGGTGATGTGGTCTGTGCCGGGGGCTTTGGTGTAGGTGGTTGTGGGTGCGGTGGTAGTGCTGAAAAGCGTGCTGTTGTTGTACCAGTTGATGCTATACCCGCTGCCCGCGCCTGCTACTGTAGCACTGACCGTGACTGTGGTGCCTACCGCTGCTGCTGCCGAGGCGGTAACGGTGATGGTGGGGGTGGTGATGGGCAAGACTACCATGTATATCGTATTACTGACGGGCGTATTGCATAGGCCGGTTACGGACAATGCACAACTTACAGAATCACCATTTACAGGGGTGTATGTGTAAGTGTTGTTTGTGGCACCTGCAATGAAAATGGCGTCTACGTACCATTGATAAGTGGACGATATAGTAGTGCCAACTACTGTTGATGTGAAAGTTACAGAATTACCGGAACATGATGTATCTCCAGGGGTTGCTGTAATCGTAATAGTAGGTGTAATAACGGGATTAAAGGCAACTTTGCGGATACGGTAATTACTTCTATCAGGTATATATAAATTGGCATAAACATCAATTGAAATACCATATGGAACATTCAATTCGGCAGAGTCAGCAATACCTCCATCTCCACTATAACCAGAAACGCCTTTTCCTGCGACTGTATATATTATACCTGAATCATTGATTTTCCGAACATCATTCATAATATACCCAGATATGTATAAATTTCCTCGTCTATCATGAGCTAACCCAAAAGGATTTAAACCTGCATCTATTGCAGGTCCACCATCTCCTGAAGGCGTTGCTGAACCATTACCAGCGATTGTCGTAATAATACCAAATGTATCTATTTTTCTTACTCTGGCATCCAATCCTTGTTGCTCAAAATAGATATCACCTAATGTATCAGAGCATATCCCATACAAATCCTCAATTTTTGCAGTGTCCGCTAGCCCTCCATCACCTGAATAGCCGCCAAGCCCAGTGCCAGCAAATGTACTAATAATTCCTAATGTATTTACCTTACGTATTCGTTCGTTGCCATCTGTTATATACAAATTGCCATGCAGATCAAAGCAAATATTATTAGGATTATTTAACATTGCACTTGTTGCAACCAGACCATCACCGCCATATGCAGCCGTGCCATTGCCGACAACAGTAGTGATAATGCCAGTACTTGCATCTACTTTTCGTACCCTATTATTACCTAGTTCAGCAATATACAAATTGTCAAATGAGTCAAATGCAATACCTGAGGGCACATTTAGTTTTGCCGTTGTAGCAGGAATGTTATCCCCATTATATCCAGAGCTCCCATTTCCAGCAACAGTGGTAATAATACCACATGAAGTCACTTTTCGAACTACATTTCCTAAAACATCACCAAAATAAAGATTACCGTGTGAGTCAAAAGCACATTCATCAGGTTCGCCAATACTTGCTGCAGTTGCAAGCCCACCATCACCTGTATGCGTAGAACTACCATTCCCTGCAATGGTTGTTATTATCTGAGCATGAGCCCCAAATAAACGGATAAAAAAAATAATGTCAACGATATTTTTTTCATGATGCATTAATTGATCGCCACAACACAAACTGTGCCAATGAGAGTTTTATAAAAACTACCGGACGGCCCACCAGGCGTTGTAGGCATATTCTGAGCTACGAAGTTATTTGCATGGAATGCACTACAAACTCCAGTAATGCCCTGGCCAAATATCCCCACATAATCAAAGCCGCCATCACAGTTGCCACTGCCACCAAGAACGGAAGAGCAACTACCCCAAACGCAATTGCCATTACCACTAAAAATAGAGGAGTGGTTAGTGCCTGCGCAGATGCAGTTTTCAAAACCGCCGCCTATCACGCCATAGGCAGTAGCTGCCGTACTATCATCAATGCAGTTTTGGGAGCCCCCACTTATGCCGCTAAAAGTAGCGCCTGATCCGCCTGCCGAGCCAATAGTGTTAAGTGTACCAGAATTAATGAAACTGTAATCAGAGCCGTAATTTATTTTGTTAGATACGCCACCTCCTATAAATGAGCTGCTGCCTCCGCCCACATTTTCACTGCCACTGAATATTCCGGCGCCATTAGTACCAGCGCATATCCAATTAAAACCACCGCCTAAAAAGGCATTTCCTGTGGCTGCACCCGTATCATCGATACAATTACCGCCACCGCCCATTATCGCACTGCTAGCAACACCTAAACCACCTGCGCTGCCAATAGTGTTACCAGTGCCACCGGATATTAAGCTCCAATTCGATTCTAAAAAAATACTGTTGCAGGTACCTCCACCTATAAAAGCATTTTGACTCCCAATGAAATGAGAATCGCCACCTACAATGGAGGACGATTGCTGGGAAATACAGTTTGAACTACCACTCCCAATAAAAGATGTAGCCCCATAATCACATATTATATTTAGAATCCCTCCGCCAATCACTGAATCTTCTATAGGGCCAACAGTGCTAACCATGCAATTACATGCCCCCGCACCAATGAATGATGAAAGACCATAAATACAGTTATTTTGGCCGCCGCCAATGAATGAATATCCCTGGACAGATGGAGGGCGTACACCAATAAGGTTACCGAATATGCAATTATTGATTCCGCCGGCAATAGAGGCCCCCACACTGAGAATTTGATTTAAACACCCGCCGCCTATAAAAGACAGACTGGAAGGTGTGGTGCCACCCATACTAATATCATCACTGATCAGGTTGTTCCATCCCCCTACTATCGATGAACATAATACAGGGCCTGCTGCACTGCATATAAAATTGGTATAGCCGCCGCCAACAAATAAATTATTGCCTTGCGCACAATGATTAGCGCCACCAAAAATTCCGGAGTAAGCAGATGCAAAAGCGGTATCATCAATAAAGTTGTTTTGTCCTCCGCCTATGCTGCTAAATATAGAACCATTAGTACCCGTGCCAACCTTGTTACCTTGTCCTCCATTGACAAAACTGCAATCTGAAAGGAGATTAATGACGTTATCCGTGCCGCTGCCGATAAAGCTGAAATTGCTGAATATGCTGTTGCCATGCAGCAATGTAATAGGGTCGCAGCAACCGCCGCCACCAATAACGCTGCCTACGCCACTTACACTATTAAAACTACCGCCGCCAATAAAACTGCAATCTGCGTTTACGTCCACTAACTGACTTGCCCCGTTGCCAATAAATGAACCGCAGGCGCACGCTTTATTTTCAAATCCATTAATAATAGATGCCCCAAAGCCCCAGGCCTGGTTACCGCCGCCGCCTACCACAATGGATCCACAGCCCTGGGCAAAATTACCAAAGCCTGCACCTATAAAAGAATAGTCGGCGGTAGCAGTACCATTATCACATATTGTATTGTTTTGCCCGCCTGCAATCACGGCACAGTTTACCGGGCAACAGTTCAGGAGGCCTATGATGCTGGAAATGTTATTCGTATCGCCACCGCCGACGAATGAGTTATTACCGGCTACCGTATTAAGACAGCCACCGCTAATAGCGGAGGCAATAATAACACCTGCGGCTGGTGCATACTCTATGCAATTCTCAGCACCGCCTCCAATAAAATGGAATTCTCCCTGGGTATAGATTCGATTGCGAAGCCCACCTACGATCGCGGACTGAGGGGCGTGGGCACATATATTGTTACAGTCTCCGGATAATATTCCGCTGGATTGCGCATCATTGATACAATTGCAACTGCCGGCGCCAATAATACTGCAAAGTCCGGCTTGTATTGTATTACAAAAACCGTTAACTACGCTGTTGCTGTTTGAACCACTTTCAATGCAATTACACGCGCCATTAAAAATATTATTATAACTACCGAAAACATTATTGCAGCAGCCATTAACAACAGTGCTGAAGCAGCCCGCAGCGGTATTGCAAAAGCCATTGCCAATGAGATTAAAGATACCGTTATCAGGAGGTGTGCCGGCGGCGAATATATTAATAGTGTTGCACTGGCCCATTAAGATTACGGAAAGGTCTCCGCAATTAGTATGGATGCCCGCAGATGTTGCTGGCAGCAGCGGACCGCCAAGAATGGCAGAGCAATTCCCGCCTGTGCCGAATAGACCAGCGACATTAGGCGTTGCGGAATGGTCTCGCCTTAATGACTGGCTAATAGTACCTGGGTCGCAAAATATATTACCGTACATAGAAAAAAGTTTTAAAGGGGTGTTTGCTTCATACTTCGCAATGACCTATTTTATTGCGATAGTAATTTCATTATTACATTTATTAAATTTAAAAAATAATTTTTGAAAAAACGAAAATTTTAAGATAAAAACGAAAAAATAATATTGGAAGGTTTGGGAGAATAATGAACCGGACGTACAAGCGAGCGTGGCAACAATGCTTAATAGTAGTTCCTAGCCCGGACAACAATTTTAAAATCAATTCTTATTTTGCTTCCGGCACCTCCTAATCCACAGAGTGTTATTAAAAAAAATTGCTGCGGTTGGCTAGCTTATCTATTTTGTACCAATCTTTAGAAAAAGGCTGCTTTATAAAATGAAGAAAAACATCGTTTTCGCGGTACTGATCGTACTGAGTGCCAGCCTATATGCGCAACCTACCTTCAAGGCTGGCTGGAACACTTACCAGGTAGGGACGGTGGTGCATGAATATACCTACACGTACGCTTATGCTGACAGCTTCCGGCTGTATCTTACAGACAGCGCTGTGGTGTATATAACGCCAGACAGCCTGGTTACTGAAACTGTAAACTCGCACATAAAAGACAATGCGGTGTATAAAACAGTGAACTACTTCACTATAAAAAAGCAGCTAGCCAAAACCGAAGACTATAAGGACGATAACCTGCAGGAAGTGCGCGAATGGAAATATGACGACAAGGGCCGCAAAATCTATTCCCTGGACGACAACAAGGTCAATGGCAACAGCTACAAGAAAAATTATGAGTACGCTTCTGACAAAAAAACCGGTGAGGGTGTTGTGACGGAGAGCTCTTACTTCAATGGCAAGATAGAGTTTTACACAAAATCGTACTACGACAAGAACTTTGTAAAGACCAAGGAAGTGCGGCTCAATGACAACAACAAGGATGTGATACACATAGAGAGCTACACCTATGGCGATAACGGAAAGGTGAAGGAGCGCTCTGTGTATTTCCCGGAATTTAAGGTGACCAAAAAATTTGAGGAACAGGAAGGGCTACAGCTCCCAAAGTGTTTCCAGGTGCTACCTATGGGTGTCAAAGAGCGGATAAATATACATACGCGGGTTTCGTTTATGAAGAAGTTTATGGCTACCAAATCATCGGTGATCTTTGATAAGGACTGCAGCGATTTTGAATACAAATTCGTGAGCGGCAACTACTGTGAGATCATTGTGGCCAGCACGAGGGTGAACAATGCCAAAAAGGTGACCTTCCGGTATAAAGAAAAGGTATAATGCTGCCGGCCATCGAAATTATTATTTAGCTAAATGCTATTTTCAGCATGTCATAGTTCGGCGGGGCTCAACATGAGCATCCCAATTTACCTTTTTAATAAAATTGAGAGCAGTTCATTGTAAGCAGCCTGTGGCTAATTGAAGAAAAATGCCGAAATTCAATTTTCAAAAAACGCACCCGAATGGATAATCACAACGCGAGTACAGAGCTCTTCTCACTGGAAATAGATGAGACGGCAAAAAGCACGTTCCTGGAAATGGCCCGCTGGACAAAGTTCCTGTCCATAATGGGTTTTATTTTTCTCGGTTTGTTCGTGATTGCCGGCATTGTTCTTGCTATGGTAGCCGATAACATGCCCGGCAACAGCCCATTCGCTGTTTTTGGAGCCGTGGGCACTATGGTCTATTTTATAGGCATTGCAGCAGTTACCTTCTACCCGGTATATGCTTTGCTGCGATTTTCAACAGGTATAAAACCAGCCATCAAGAACCACGATAAGTTCCAGTTCAACAGAGCGCTTAGATCACTCAAAAACACTTTCAAATACTACGGCATAATGATGATCGTATTCCTGGGTATCTATGGTGTTGTAATCGTAGTGGTGGCTTTTACCGGTGTGATGAACAAGTAGGGCCTGTATGTGTGTGTTGTAGAGACGCAATGCATTGCGTCTCTACAACCTGAGGCGTGAATGCGGTTAGTGCCGCAACTCATTGTTACCTGCCCATGTTACGTAGAGACGCAAGATTTTGCGTCTCTACAAGATATAATCTTGAAAAAGAAAATTGCGCGAAACTTAGGCGCTAACGAGACTCCCCTACTCTGCATACAGCGCATCTATTTCCTTAGCATATTTCTGCTCTATTATCTTGCGCTTTATCTTCAGCGATGGGGTTAGTTCGCCGGTGTCTATGGTCCATTCATCTGCCAGGAGGGCTATCTTCTTTACCTGCTCGGGGTGGCCGAAGAGCGGGTTGTATTTGTCTATGGCTTTCTGGATCTGGGCTACTACTTCAGGCATTTTTATCAATGCGCTGTTGCTGTCCGGGAATGTAACATCAGGAAATTTATCGCGAAGGTATTTGCGCAGCGGCATAAAGTTGGGGATCACCAGCGCGCTCACAAACTTGCGGTTTGCGCCTATCACCATCATTTGCGCTATAAACGGGCTTTCCTTCATTTTGTTTTCCATCACCTGCGGCGCTACATACTTGCCGCCCGATGTTTTGAATATTTCTTTCTTGCGGTCCGTTATTTTAAGGAAGCGGTTTTCCTGCCATATGCCAATATCCCCGGTCATGAACCATCCATCTTTAAAGGCTGCGGCCGTAAGCTCGGGATGCTTGAAGTAGCCGATCGTAATGTTCGGGCCCTTCACCAGTATCTCCCCGTCATCGGCCAGCATCACTTCTACATGGTCTATCAGCGGGCCTACCGTCCCTACCCTTCTGTTCTCACTTTCGTAGCGGTTCACGGTTACTACCGGTGATGTTTCGGTAAGCCCGTAACCTTCCATTATAGTCACCCCTGCCGCGCTGAAAATGCGTACCAGCCGCTCCTGGCAGGCCGCAGAGCCCACCACTATGGCTTTTACATTGTCGCCCAGCGCCTCACGCCACTTGTTGAAGATTATCTTGTTGGCCATTCTCAACTGGAACCGGTACCAGGGATTGCCGGGTATGGCATTATCATAGCGCTTGCCGAGGTCCAGCGCCCAGAAGAACAACAGGCGTTTGATGCCCTTGAGGTCCATACCCGTGTTCATGATGCGCTCATATACTTTCTCCAGTACGCGCGGCACGGTAGTAAATACCAGCGGCTTCACCTCTCTCAGGTTCAGGCCTATGCTGTCCATGTTCTCTGCATAGTATATAGATACCTGCGCATAGAGGTAGATATAAGTAACCATGCGCTCAAAAATATGATTGAGCGGCAGGAAGCTAAGTGCCTTGCTTTGCTTCCCGGCAAACGTAAAGGCGGGCATGGAGTCATTGATATTGCTCACAATGTTATTGTGGGTGAGCATCACACCCTTGGGATTTCCCGTAGTGCCGGATGTGTAGATGATGGTGGCCAGTGTCTCGGGCTTTATACGCGCCATTACGGAGGCATCGGGCTGGAGGTTTTTATCAATGAGCACTTTCCAGTTTTGCACACCTGGTATCACATCAAATGACCAGATCGTTTTCAGTGTAGGTATCTGTGTAAAGGACTCTTTGAACCGCTCATAGATCTCCGCATTGGCCACGAATACTACTTTCACTTCTGCCTCACTCAATACGAATGTCATCTCTTCCGGGCTGATAGTGGGATAGATGGGGGTAAGCACAGCACCCGTAAGCTGCACACCGAGGTCAGTGATTATCCATTCCGGCCTGTTAGGGCTGATGATGGCTATTTTCTCCTGCTGCTCCGGCTCCAGCACCTGGTTGGCAATACCCTGCGCAAGCAAGCCACCAGCCAGCTTCTGCGCGGCCTGCCATACATCGATGCAGCTATAAGTGCGCCATTGGCCATTTTCTTTTGCGGCCAGCATCACCTCTGTGGGCGTCTCTTCGCTGCGCTGCTGTACTATATCATAAAGACGCTCGATCATAATTGCTCTCGAATCTTTTTAACGATTCGGCGTAGTATAAATATAGTAAAATGTTTGTCTGAACTGAGATTTTTAGGATAAAAGGATTTTAGGATTGCATTTAACGCTGAAACCAAGTTGGTTTATTAAATGTCTTAATGCGCTACGACCTTCTAAACGCCTTCTTAATATCAAGGTAGTCAAGATAATAAACAACCTTCACCGATAGGCTGTTGCTCTGGGGAGATTGGAACATGTAGTTAACATCATTGGAGTAGTCATTGATGATGTTAGCGCCGCTGGTGTATATCGCATTTTGATACACAACGTCCATCTCACTGCCGGGGCGGAACTGCCACGCAAAACTGAGATAAACGTTGAAGGAGTTGTAGTTAATGTCGTGATTGGTGTTATATGGTGTAGCAGCAAGCGATCCATCGTTGCTCAGAAAACTATAAGACGAATAATTGGCCTGCGACCAGTAATGGCGCTCATTGAGGGATAGCGACATCACATTGGTGAAGATGTAAGATGCGGTGAGTGTGTTGGTAAGTGTATTGATATTCCTTGTGCCAAAGTAGATGGAGTCGTTCGCATTGTCCACGTAACCCACATCATTTTTTTGATTGGTGTAGGCAAAGCTGTAGATCATAGAGAACTTATCGTTGAAGCGATAGTGCGGCGTAAGCGACCAGTAAAATGTAGTGCGGCCTGCAGTGCCGAATGAGCGGTAGTTAGTCTCCCCATCGAGCGCGAATTTCTTACGGTAGTCGGAGGAGAAGAAGCCGCCGCCCATGTAGGTGGTGGGATAAACATAGTAGCGGCCTGCGGTGCGCGGTTCCAGGTAGTCGTATGATTTTTCAGGTTGTGCAACCCAATACACGCCCAGGGTAAGGTAGTTTTTCAGGGTAACATTGTGCGACCCGTTGAAACCATAGCTCTGAAAAACAGCGGGATTAAAAACGCGGTTGTAATAGATATTGATATGGTTATTCATGTTGATGAAATACCAGAAGGGCTTATAGATATTATAATACTGATCGGCATTGTAATAGATAATATTATTGCGGTCGAGGTAGCCCATATCGTTGGGGTTGAAGTGGTCGCTGACAGAGCGAGTGCTGAACAGCCAGGTATAGTTGCCGCTTACCTTACCGGCATCGAGGTAATACCGGTAACCAACATCCGTGTTATGGTTATAGAATAGCTGGCTCACATCAAGCGAACCATCCGTAGCATATTTGTTGGCCTTGTCTGCCAGGCGGAAAAGGATGGCGCTTGCATCGGCATTGTGGGTAGTGTCATAGCGGGTCACATTGGTGTTTACAAAGCTGATGTAGGAGCTGTTTTTAAAAGCCTGGTCCATCACGATCTCGTTATAGTTGGTGGTGGGTGCCGTCTGTATCTCCCGCTCAGCACCCGTGACCATATTCTTTATCGTTGCTTCCTGCGGGGCGGTGATGGCATTGAAGATGCCTATACCCAGGTTGCCGCTGGTGCGCCCGGAAATCTTGGTGGCATTGTATATCCTGGTGGTTTGCGGATTGGTAATAACAGAGTCATTTGCACCAAGAGCAGTTGCGGGGATATTAAAGTTGACCGGTGTGCCCCCTACCCTTCGTGAATAAAAGAGGTCATCTTTGTTGAAGAGATCGAAGCCTTCGAGGAAAAAATACCGGAGATCGTTGTAACGTACTTCTATGGGCGATAGGTTAAGCACACGAGGGTCGTAGAGGGTCTGGCCGAAATCGGGCACAAGGGTCATGTCGAGTGTAAAGGCATCGTTGATGCCGTATTTGATGTCCATGCCGCCGTCCACGGTGTGGGCATTCACGCCCGCATAGTTCTCGGCATAAGCAGACAGGTATGGGAGCAGTTGCAGCCTCACCGGCGATACGATGTCGTGAATACCTGTGAGGACACCTGCCTGGTTCACAAAGTTGGACTGCGTGGGCAGCACAGGGTTCCAGAAAGACTGCTCCCTGCACCGCCTGATGATGCGGGCAAAGTTGACGCCCCACTTCTGGATATCGGTCTTTGGGAAGCGGATGGCCGAATAAGGTATCTTCATTTCGATACACCACCCTTTTTCGTTAATGGTCACTTTAGAGAACCATGCAGCATTCCAGGTGAGGTCGCTGTTATCAAATTTCTGCTTGGCATCGGCCTGCACGCCTGCTGCGGTAACGATGAAGAAAAAGCCGTTCTGGTTATCGGAGTAAGTATCGAAGAAAACACCGAAGGCATCAT
The DNA here is from genome assembly GCA_903887415.1 of uncultured Bacteroidota bacterium. Taxonomy (GTDB): domain Bacteria; phylum Bacteroidota; class Bacteroidia; order Chitinophagales; family Chitinophagaceae; genus Nemorincola. The sequence goes on from CAISPO010000071.1 coordinate 37,610, forward strand.
TATTATTATCCCAGACATCGCGTGGGGAGAGCTGCTTGAGGATACTGTCGGGATGCTCATCGTATAGCATAGCGCCCACATAGACTGCTTCATTATCATAGAGTATGCTTACCTCCGCCCGCTGTGAGGAAGGCTGGCCGGGATAGGGATCATGCTGGATGAAGCTGGTGGCTTTTTCGGCATGTTGCCAGGCGGGCTCTGAGAGATTGCCATCAAGGATTATTTTCTCGGTGATGAGGCTGGAGGTCAGTGTTTTCTTTTGTGCAGATGCCGTGAGTTGCACACCTGTTATTGCCAGCAAAACAAGTAAGCAGTTATGAACGACAAACGCAAAATGACGAAGCATAGGAAAGAATAATCAGTCAAATATCACGCATCTTTTTCAATTTGAAATCACCCGATTAATCACCCTAAAATGGCGATTGCTGAGGTATATCTATTTACCCATTAGTATTACGCCCTTTCGGGGCTCTAATATTGTTTGTTTATTATCCCAGGGCTTCACCTGGGCTATATTATCACACCCTTTCAGGGCTATTTATTTTTCAACTATCATCGAGCCGCAATGAACATGGAGTTAGAAACTCGAAGTCAGGGTAGCTTTCACTCCGCTGAAAGCGGGCTCATAACGGCATACACCGCCTGCGCAGTTGATTCCATCCACCTGCTTCACATATGCAAGGGAGAACCTGTGAGGCCCTTTGGTATAGGAAGTATAAATGCTGGGGTAATGATTGCCGGAAGTAGCGAGATGTTTGTTGTCGTCATTGTAGTTCACCACGGTATTATACATAACCGATACAGATACAGACCACCTTGGCGCCATATCATACTCCAGCAGCGCAAAGACCCATGACCCGTAATCCTGCTTCGTATCCATGTATTGCATTTCAGCTCTTATAGAGTTCTTTTCATTGAGGCGGTAGGTGACCTCAGCAAAAGGAGTGACAGAATACACAATAGGATGCGCTGTTGACCCTTCAGATTGGTATGCGGTGATATTGTACTCCATATACTGCACCCCTCCCTGGAATATCCATGATTTCAAACCCTGGTAAAAGCCATCCACATAAGCCTCACGGTACAGTTCTTTGTCATCGAGGGTATTAATATGTGTGTATGTAACCGTGAAATTTGTAACGTCATTGGGCGAAAGCGCAAGATTGGCCGTACCCGCCATTTCTGATATATCCTGCGATGCAGGGGTATAGCGCGCCATCAGGCGCTCCGGCCTGAGTACAGCTACTACAGGCTGCCAGTTGAGCATACCATTCAGCAAGGTTTCGTTTGGCGATGTGCGCATCACAAAATCCTGGGTGCGCTTGCCGGTGAGGCTCAGGGCTATTCCTTTCTTACCATAGTTCAGTGACGTGTATTCTACATTTCCCGGTTTATCAATTAGTAATGCCGGCTGCGCAGAATCTAGTGCATTTGCGTGAGGCACATCATAGCCCGGAACACTTATAGCCTCATGGGTTTTGTAGGCACCCTCGGCATACCATGAGAAGTTTTTGTAGGTGAGCGTATTGTACACAGAGAATGCGTACATATTGTACTTGGGGTAAAACTGGATACCTTCCGTGGCCTGCGCATCAATAGTATTTACCACTCCTGCCATGGAAGCCTGGTCGAGTGTGCGGTTGAGGACACCGATGCCGGGAATTATATGCACCTTACCTGCACTGAAATCACCTTCAATATTAAGCCCCTTTATTACCGGGCCATAAGGAGGAGTGTGCAGCGCTTTGTCCACATCAACAAGGCTGTTGTCTTTTTGCTGTCCGCCGAATGCTTTTGCCGTTATGTTATTGGTGATCTTGTACTTCAATTCAAGGCCCATCAGTGCATTATCTATCAACAGCCCCCTGTCTTCGTAGGAACGAAAAAGGATACCACTACCGATCTGATCATATATAGAGCCAATGGTGATGGTGAGGTCGTTCACATCTTTGCTTATGCTCCAGGCGCCAATTCCAAAATCAGTGCTGGGCGATGTTGGATTTTTTAGATTGGAATTATTAAAGGCATCGGCACGGAGGAAAAATGTGAACCCGCTGATGCTATACCGCAGGTCGAGCCAGGCTTCACTGCCACTGAGGGCATTGTCATACAGGGGATTATTAGACGCACCTATGCTTGGGTCACTCTGAAAAAAATTCACGTTCATCATGAGGTCGCCTGAAAAAGTACCCTGTGCCCATAAACTGCCGGAGCAGCAAACCAATAAAAATAAAAAAACAGATTTTTTCATTTAGAAGTGTATATTGTTAAAGTTTTTCCGAAATTAGCTTCTTTATTCAATTCCGGCAAAGTTTTGGCTTATTATTGTTAAAAACAAGGACTTATGAAAAAAATTATTGCGGCCGTTGTATGCATTTTAGCTGCGGCTACCCTGCAGGCTCAAGGGCTACCGAACACGCAGATAAAGGATGTTAGTTCCGGTAAAAAAATTGCGTTCAACGAAACCGTTGAAAAAGGCAAAGTTACCCTTATCAGTTTTTGGGCTACCTGGTGCGTACCCTGCAAGAAAGAGATAAAAAACATATCCCTTAAACTGCCAGAATGGAAAAAAGAAGCGGATTTTAACTATGAGACCATATCTATAGATGAAGCGCGCGCGGAGGGACTTGTACGCACATACGCCATATCGCAGGGCTGGAATTTTCCATTTTATATAGATGCCAATTCCGACCTGAAGCGTTCGCTGAGCTTTCAGAATGTGCCTTATACCATGATCATTGATAAGAATGGTAAAGTTGCATTTACGCATACCGGCTATGAGGAAGGCGGCGAAGCGGAAGTGTTTGCGAAGATAAAGGAACTGGCAAAGTAAGTTGTTTGCGTGTTAGCATTTGCGAAAAAAGTGTCGCGCGGAAAATATCTCTGTCAGGAGGCGCAAAGGCGCAGTTCCCACGTTTTGTTCCAAGACCGCGAAGCGCTCGTACGACTGAAACATTATGCACGTTCAATTATGTTTTTGAAAACTGCCTTCATGTTTTCTTTATTGAAATTGTCGCGGACATAGGTTTTGCCAAAGGCAGATAGTTTTTCCCAGGCATCTTTATGCGAATAGATGCGAAGTATTTCTGCAATCATTTCCTGAACAGAGTTTGCACCCTTATAGGCAAAACTATCATCTTTGGGCATGCCCTCAAATGCGGTATCTGTACCCACGACCGGTATCCCTTTTGCCATTGCCTCTATTACTTTGCCCTTCACCCCCGCACCAGACAATAGGGGCACTACAGCGATCCTTGACTTTGCATAAAGGCGCTCCAATTCATCAACTGGTATTTCAGATTGTATGTTTATATTCTTAAACTGCTCTTTATATTTAAAGATAAAATCAGGCACCAACGAACCAACGATGGTGAGCCCAATATTGTGAACGGATAATTGCGGGTAGATGTCATCCAGGAACCACTTCATAGCATCTTTGTTGGGAGGATGGTTGAACCCACCTACAAATAAAAGCCCTTCGCGCTCTTCATAGCCTGGCGTACGGGCTGCTACTTCAAAAAAGTAGCCGGGAATATAGCTTAATGGTTTTGTGATGTATTGCTTCAGATAATCCAATTCATCAACACTAATTACCAATGAATTATCCGCATTAGCATACATAAAATCTTCTACCGCCTTTATGTTCTTTGCCTGTTTTGCAAGGGCCGTATTTTTTTTATCTGCTGCTTCACGCTCCAATCTCCGATAGCCAAGATCATGGCCAAAATAAATCACTTTCCCTGAATAGGCTATGCTCCTGATAAATTTGAGTACCGGCAAGCATACTGATGCCCTGCTTAGCAATATTGCATCAAAATTGGCGCTGTTTTTTTCCAGGTAACTCTTCCAGCTTTCATCGTCAAAATCAAATGCATGGCCATATAATACCTCTACGCCTTTTTCCTGTAGCGCCCTCATATATTTTTTCGGCACATTCTGATTTTCGCCAAGGAACTTGACATGATAGCCAAGCTCCAGCATGGAATCGATAAAATTGCTGATGCACCTGGAACCCGCATCCCTATCCACCTGCGGCAAATAATGATCCACAATCAGAATATGCTTCTCGCCTGTAGTACGATCCCGCTCAGAAAAAACATTTTCTCCATTTGGGGATTTTTGCTGCAAAACCTGCTGCCATTTATGCAGGAATTTCTTTTGGTTTACAACCTGGTACTTTTTTACTCCTTTGTTTACATCAGTGCCGTGTGTGACACCTTCGAAATGGACCACTGCCGAAAACGGTTGATACATAACCTTGTAATCTTCTTTCCTGACCTGGAAACATAAGTCGGTATCTTCATAATAAGCCGGTGCAAAATGCTCATCGAAGCCACCTATTTTTTTCCATAAGTTGTTGATGATCATTATTGATGCGCCAGATATATAATCCACTTCTTTTACATAGTTGTATTCCGGCCTTTTAGGATTATCATCATTTCCATAATTCCATCCGCTACCATCCTGCCAGATAATGCCGCCCGCCTCCTGCAACCGCCCATTTTCGTACAACAGCTTGGAGCCCACCAGCCCAACATTGTCAAACCGGTCAAAACAACTCAACAACTCTTCCAGCCAGCCCTTTTGTACCTGTGTATCATTGTTCAAAAAAACCAGGTATTTGCCTTTTGCTTTTGATGCAGCATTATTGCAGTTTTTCAAGAAGCCGAGATTGCTTTCATTCTTAATTAAAACGAGGTTCTGAAAATTTTCGAGGAGGAGATCAATACTTTCAGTAGAATTATCATCGGCAACAATAATCTCATAGCCATTATACCTACAGTTGTGATATATGGAGCATATGCAGTTATAGGTATATTCCACCTGGTTGTACATGGGTATAATAATGGATACACCAGGATCTGTATTATCAGGCAGGACTATATTCTGTTTCTTATTATAGTTCCTTATCGAGAGGTCGAGCGTTAAATTTGATTCGTCATCGAAATCAGTAATATTGCCAAAAGCCTTTTTATGTAATAAACTCTTAGTGCCTGTTATTATTCCCTTTCTCTTAATTTCCTTAGCCAATTCCTTTGCTACTTTCTTCTTATTGTCACTTTTGGCGAATCGTTTAAAATAATAAAAATATTTCCCTACTTTACTTTTCATTTTTGGAATATAGTGCAGCGCAAAATTAGAATAACTTTTCGGCTTTAAAGGGGTGAAAAATAAATGGAAAAATAAAGAGTATGATCAATTACGATACTACCGCAAATAAACCAATTGATTATTTAACAGTCTGTAAGTAATAATGATTGGCAAATATTCTTTTTTTCGGAAAATTAGCACGATTTTTGCCACCCGGTAGCTAGCTACTCAGTAATAAATGAAAGAACAAGCAACTTTAGATATAACTTTTGAACGATCGCCTGTGCAGATAATGCCGCAATCGGACATGGCAAGCATCCGCTATTTGTTTCACGAAATGAACCAGCAGTATCTTGATCATGAGCCTGCTAGCTATTATTATACAGTAAAACGCGTGATGGATGTCGTTATATCGGGCTTATTTATCGTCTGTGTCATGTCGTGGCTGATGCCCATTATTGCACTGCTGATAAAAATTTCTTCAAAAGGGCCCGTGTTTTTTGTTCAAAAACGCACCGGATATATGGGAGTGGAGTTCAATTGCTTCAAATTCCGCACGATGTACCTGAATGATGAAGCCGACATAAAGCAGGTTTCTATTAATGATAAACGTATTACGGCAATAGGGAAATTTCTGAGGATCACCCACCTGGATGAAACGCCGCAGTTCTTTAATGTTATCATTGGTGATATGAGCGTAATAGGGCCGCGGCCGCATATGCTTTTCCATACACGCAATTATTCGGAATGGATACCTTATTACAACCTGCGCCATGAGGTAAAACCGGGCATGACGGGTATGGCGCAAATAAAGGATTATATAGGCGAGATCAGTGTGGAGCGAGAATTGCGCAAGCGCATACAATGGGATATATACTATATGAAACACCGCAGCATAAGGCTGGATATTAATATATTGCTTAGCACAGCGGGTTGTGTATTTAAGAAGATAGCACAGTTGGCGCGGCCGTCGGGCCCTCTCCAAAGGAGAGGGTGAGGTGGAATGAGTTGCATACCAGCCCATCGGCATTTCAAACTAGCCAGCCACTACAATCCTATTTCCAAAAACACCGGGCAATGATCGGAGTGTTTTAGTGCGCCATGATCTCGGCATGTTTCAGCTTTTTGCTGTCTCCTAAATCACCTCAGCCGCTTCCTGATTTCTTTTGGGTTTCTGCTCGTATGAAAAACTGAGTAAACAAACACTGTAGAACCAATAATTTCAAAAGCCACGATGTAAGGGAAACGATCTAATAAAACTTTACGCAAACTCTTTCCCATTTTACTGTAGTATTCAGGATGTTCTTTGACTTGAGCACAACAGACAGCTAGTTCGGTAAAAAAACGTTCTCCCAGCCCCCCTGTTTGCCCTCATACCATTGATAAGCATCTTCAATGTCGGCCTCAACTTTGTCGTGAAATATCAAGGAATAATTCAATTGGCTGTTTTTCTCCTTTTTCTAATATTGTCAAACATGTCCTGCAAGCCTACGCCCTTAACTTTCCCACTTAACAACTCAGTCCGGCGCTCATTAATTATCTCAAGCTGCTGTTCCGTGAAAAACGGCTCCAGATCGTTAAGCTCTTTTTCAAGTATAGCGTAAAGCGCATTGACCTTTTTTTCATTTACTTCAGCCAAATAAGTAATAAGGCGATCCCTTTTCATTGCTGCATTCATAACACTGTCTTTATGCACAATTAAGAAAATAGTCAAACCAGATATACTACTACACTCCCACCTCCAAAAACACCGGGCAATGATCGGAGTGTTTTATGTGCGGCATGATCTCGGCATGTTTTAGTTTTTTGCTGAGTGGTTCGGTGACGTTTATGTAATCTATACGCCAGCCCTTGTTATTGGCCCTTGCCCCGGCAAACTGGCTCCACCAGGTATATTGGTGCGGCTCTTTATTGAAGTGGCGGAAGGTATCCACAAATCCGTTTTCAAAGAGTTTATCCATCCACGCGCGCTCTTCGGGCAGGAAGCCGGTATAATTCTTGTTTCGCACCGGGTCGTGGATATCTATGGCTTTGTGACAGATATTGTAGTCGCCGCAAATAATGAGCTTCGGGCGTGCTTTTCTTAGCCCACCTATGTAATCAAAGAACTCATCGAGCCACTGATACTTATACACTTGCCGTTCATCGCCGCTGGTGCCGCTGGGGAAGTATGCATTTACCAGGGTCACATCGCCAAAGTCGGCGCGTATCACGCGGCCTTCGGCATCGCTTTGCATAATGCCATTGCCATAAGAAACATTATCCGGCTTTATCTTAGTAAGAATAGCTACGCCGCTATACCCTTTCTTTTCGGCAGAGTAGGAATACACCTCATACCCGGCGGCTTTGATCTCCGCTTCGGGCACATCTTCTTTATTTGCTTTTATTTCCTGCAGGCAGATCACATCTGCAGGGTCTGTTTTCAGCCAATCTATAAAGCCTTTCTTTACTGCGGCGCGGATGCCGTTTACGTTGTATGTTACGATTCTCATTTAATGAGCAGATTTGTAAATGTGAAAATATGAAAATTGCCCTTAGAACTCCAACTCTTTAACCTTTTAACCTGTTAACCTACACCAGCCCTTCATCGCTCATACTCAGGAAGTCATTGCCGGCAATGATGATGTGGTCCCGCAGCTTTATATCCATGATCTCTGCTGCCTCACGCAGTTTCAAGGTCATTGACTTATCTGCATCGCTCGGTTTTTTACTGCCAGATGGGTGGTTGTGGGCAATGATGATCTGGTTCGAATTATACAGCAGGCAGTTTTTCAGTATCATGCGGATGTCCACCACAGTAGCGGTCATGCCGCCACTGCTCAGGTATTCGTGCTTTATGAGCCTGCTGGCCTGGTTGAGGTACATCACACAAAACATTTCATGGTTCAGGTCTTGTAAAAGGGGCATGAAAAAACGGGCTGCATCTTTGCTGTTATTAATGGCTGCGCGGTCCGGCCCTTCGCTTAACTGGCGCCGGCGGCCCAGCTCCATTGCCGCGCATATGGTTATGGCCCTCGCCTCCCCTATTCCTTTTATCTTTTGCAGTTCCGGTACGCTCAGCCTGCCTGCCTCGCGCAGGTTGTTGTGTGCCAGCTCCAACACCTCTTTCGCCAGGTCCAACGCAGATTTTTCCCTGGTTCCACTAGATATAAGTATGGCCAGCAACTCAGCATCAGTAAGCGCAGCAGCGCCCCGCTGCTGCATCTTCTCCCGCGGCCGGTCGTCTTCCACCCAGTTCTTTATACTTTTTGATTCATTCATCAGGATTTGAAAATACAGATAATTATGGCTTCGCGAAAAAGTTCGCGATAAAAATTATCAATCAGCACTTATCGTTTATAACTTTTTGATTTCGGGATAACCCCCGTACCTTCGCTGTTCAAAATAATTATCTGTGGATAATGTTTTTACGCATGTACCCTACGAAGAAACCGGGTACTTCTCCAAGTTGGTAACTGACTATATCAGTGATGATCCCGGTATAAAATCTTTTTACAACTTTCCGCCTACTGCCGAGGGGCTTACAGAAGCCATCAGTGAACGCTCTAAATATCCTGTTGACCGGAAAGCGCTTGTAACTGCGCTCACCAAACAATATGAACAGCTACCTAAACACCCCAAAGCAGCGGCGAACATACTGGGGCTGCTTAATGAAAATACGTTTACCGTCTGCACGGCCCATCAACCAAACCTCCTTACCGGATACCTGTATTTTGTGCATAAAATACTACATGCTATAAAACTTGCGGAAGAGCTGAGCACCTTGCATCCCGGTAAATACTTTGTTCCGGTTTACTACATGGGCAGCGAAGACAATGACCTTGAAGAACTGGGGACTTTTAAATTTCGCGGCGAAAAGTATGTGTGGGACGGCGGCGGACAAACAGGGGCTGTAGGCCGTATGGATACTGCCAGCCTGAAACTATTGCTAAATAGGTTGTTCAAGACCTTCGGACCGCCGGGCGCTGATTGCGAGGAATTGCAAGGCATTATTACAAGAGCTTACCTGGAACATAAGACTGTGGGCTCGGCTACTCAATATCTCGTGAATGAACTGTTTGGCAGGTATGGGCTGGTGGTTATCGACCCGGATGATGCCATGCTAAAGGCCGTGTTCATACCGGTAATGGAAGATGAATTGCTGCACCAGACAGCAAACCCCATCATCACAAAGCAGATAGATGCGTTGGGGGGCCGTTATAAAATACAGGCACATCCCCGCGAAATAAATTTGTTTTACCTGGCAGACCATATCCGCGAGCGGATAGTGAAAGATGGCGATAAATGGACCGTACTTAATACCGATATGCATTTCACAGAGCCGGAGATACGGAGCGAACTGAAACAACACCCGGAGCGGTTCAGTCCGAATGTGATGCTGCGTGGCCTGTTCCAGGAAACTATTTTGCCAAATGTTGCGTTTATAGGCGGCGGGGCCGAGGTGGCTTACTGGCTGCAACTGAATTCGCTGTTCCGCCATTACAACGTGTTCTACCCTTCCATTTTCCTTCGCCAGTCTGTATTATGGATAACCGAAGCTGCTACGAAAATGAGGAAACAAGCAGAGCTAAGCATCCCGGCAATTTTCAAGCCGGCAACAGAACTGGAGCGGGATTATGTGGCAAGACACAGTGGCGCCGAATGGCAAACCCGGAACGAGACGGCCGCGATAGAGGACATTTTCAGCAGCCTGAAACAAAAAGCAACTGCAATAGACCCTACCCTGGGACCAGCAGCAGCTGCTGCCCTGACAAAGATGGCCAGCCAGCTAACGGGGCTAGAGAAAAAGATGCTACGGGCTGAAAAAAAGAAACTGCAAATTGAGATGGCCCGGATCGAAAAGGTGAAAAACATCCTTTTCCCGGCCAGCAGCCTGCAGGAAAGGGTAGAAAATTTTATGGAGTATTATTTACAATATGGCGCTACTTTTTTTGATACGATAAAGGATGGTATCAAACCTTTAACATTACAGTTTCTGATTATTGAGTAATTTTCGCCATAATGAAACCCGTAATCATAAAGCGCCACCCGCTGAAATTTTATTTCTTTATCTTTTTTCTTGCGCTTTTTTGCTGCGCACTAGGGGCACTTATCCTTTGGGCGGGGCTTAGATCGGCTGAAAGAAGAGAGAGCGGAGCCTTTACCATGTCGGCGTTCAGCCTGTTCTTTATTGTGCTTGGCTTATTCTCACTTTATAAGTATTACCGCAATGCACCGATCGCGAAAGCCGACCAGTACCAGATCACGTTCAACGATACCGAGGCGTATGTGTGGGCGGACCTTGAAAAGGCAACGCTTACCGGCAAGCAGCCGTTCAAGTACCTATTTTCTTACCAGATGGAAGGAATGATGCTCCTTTTCAAAAACGGGAAGGTGAAATACCTATTCGATGATTTTTATGTGAACCTTGGCGAAATGAAATCTTTCATCCAGCAGGTAGTGATCGAAAAAAATGGCACGTTTGATTATGCAGCGGAAACTGTAAATAAAAAAGAGACAATACCGGAGACTTTTGCTGTATATAAAAGCAACCAGCTTACCAGCTTAAGAGGGGCTATGCTTTGGGGGCTATATGCGGTCATCATCATCATGTTCGTATTGAGGCCGGGATACCTGGATCATATAAACGTACCTAAATTCGTTTTGTTCTTTGGCCTATTTTGCTTTGGGTGGTTCTATCTTCATTCGCTGCTTATGAATTACTTCCTGGCATCTGAGCATTACCTCGAGGTAAAAAACCACAACCTCTTCTGGAGAAAAAGGCTATACCTGCTTGAAGACATCAAAGAGGTAGCGGTGGAAACACAGGGCAAAATGCCAAACAGCCTGCGGATCATTACTAAAGATTTCAGGAGTACCGTGTTCCCCGCTGGTACGCTGAATGACCGCAACTGGCGCGCGCTTAAAGAAAAGCTGGAAAGCAAGAGGATACCTGTGCGGATCGATAGCCCGTTTCTATCGATATAGCGCGGGTTATTCCATCAGATCGGGATACGTCATCACTTTATATGCAGAAGATGTGTCTATAGCAGTGTAACGGCTGTTGATGTTTACAATAGCCTGCTTTTCCGATGATTCAAGCAGCGTATCTTTAGATGCTGTGCAAAAAACTTTTATAGTCGTGCTGTCAAGAAAAATGAATGTTCGCTGCGGCTGTTCGCCTTTTAGTGCCGAAAGGAAAATGCTTTCTACGGGCGCACCCCAATTATAGATCAGCGTACTGTCTATGCCCGGTGGTAAAGGAGTGGTAATGATGACCTTTGTAAGGTTCTTTTGTTTCATCTTTTCATTCATTTTATCCATCAACACTATCCTGGCAGTAAAAGGCGGTGCGGCCATAATGATGAATATCAGGCGAAACAGGTAAACAAGCACAAGTATGGCTAATGCAGGCTTCGGTTTCATTTTCGGCAGCACATAATAGACAAACGGCGCGGAGCAAATAATGACGAGCGGCATGTACTCGCTTTCCATGAAGCTCCTTAGTGTAAAATCCCAGTAGGTGACACACATCAGGAATAAATAGCCCCCGGCAAATAATACGGTCCAAGCAAATAACAGGTATTTTTTGTCTGCCAGCAGCACGGTAAGCCCTGCCAGGAACAAGCCCGAAAAGAGCAAGTAACGAGTAATACAGCCTTTGATGAAAAAATGGAATTGCGGCGACGAAAAGATATTTTTTAAGCGGTGAATGTCAAAGCTCGTCAGTATTTCTATCTTGCTGCTGTCGTAGCCGTGATGCATGCCCTGGTAAAATTTTATAAAAGAGAGCGCAGTTAATACTATTGAGAAAAGTATTACCTGCATTTTTGTAAAAGGCAGATCGTCATTACCAATAACATTAAAGAACCACAGATATATGGCAGCCAGCATCACGAGCGGATGCGTCCAGATGGCCAGGAAGAACAGCCCGGAGAACAATGATAGCCGCACCAGCAAATGCCAATTTCGTACTGTAGCAGACCAACAAACGGCAAAAGCAAGTAGCAGCCACGCTATGCCCTGATGCACTTCGTTGTTGGGCCAGTAAAAGGTATCACTTACAAAAAGAGTAAGATACAGCCCCAGCAATATTGCAAGCCCGTAATTTCTGTACTGGTAAACAAGCAACAGCCCCACTGCCAGATAAAACAGATAGAACCCTGCTGAATAAGCTATCATTAACCCTTTAAGCGGTAAATGCAAACGCACTCCCAGCCACGGAAAAAACTGTGAAATAAATGAGCCGTACCTATGCTCTTCTATATGCAGGTTACCGTCATTAATGATCCGGAACAACATATGGGGCGCATCAATATAAAGCATCCGCTCTTTGAAAAATACTATGGCCATCACCAGCAATGCCAGTATGACGAGCGGCGTTACCCGGGCAGCCAGTTTCAGTGAGCGGTTTTCTCCAGGGATTTTATCGTTGCGGGGCATTGTGTAAATATAAAAAGTTAATCGCGCATTGGCGATTTCGCAGGAGCTGCGAAATTTATCCTATCAAAACCTTTGTATCCTATACATTTACCAGTAAATTTGTAACCGTTGCATTGCTTAACTTGAGGCAATGTGTAAGTAAGAAAAAACCATGGGCCGGATACCTTTTTTAGCGATACTGTTGTGTTTCCTGTTATTTTCTGCCGCAGCCAGCGCGCAGGAACGCGGCGATGGCAGTGCTGAAGGCGGAAAAAGGGAAAAAAGAGTGGTACATGACAAGAATAAGGATAAGTACAGCGACAAAAGCCGTGAGGAAAGGAAGCGTGAAAGGCGTGAGAACAGGCGCAAGTTCAAACTTACCTGGAACACCCCGGAGAAAACCGATGCGGTGTCTTACAAGCCTTCTCCCCATGGCGAGACCGACCTGGGTGCAAAGCTGGGCTTTAATTTCCAGGAAATAGTAAAGTCCCCGTTCTCCCCTTCGTTCAATCCAGGTGTAGTGGCAGGTGGTTATTTCAGGAGGTTTTGGGGAAGGTCGGGGATCCGGGCTGAGCTGCTGGTAAATACCGCCAGCTATACTTCGCAGAATCCTGCCGCCTATTATGTACAGCATACAACGAGTACCGATACCGTAACCAAAAGCGCTTTTAAAACCGCTTATCTTTCCATCCCGGCGATGTTTGAGCAGCGTTGCTCACAGAAGGTTTACCTGCTCTTCGGCCCGCAATATTCGCTCCTTGTCTCATCATCGGATAAGAACGGTGAATTCACTAAAATCTACAGCAAAAACAATGTGTTCTTTAAATCAGAGTTCTCACTGGTTGCGGGCTTTGAAGTGCAGCTTCCTCACGCCATCAGGATCGGTGCGCGGTATATAAAGGGCCTTACTGATGTGAACAACAACGTGTATCCTAAAGCCTATGAAGCCTGGACAATAAACGCGATACAGGTTGCTTTTTCGTACCGGTTTTATTGATTAGGCATAATTTTTGTTATTAAATTTGCTTAAAAAAACACACTCATATGAAACGAATATTTTTGCTAACCACATTATCATTGTTTCTTTTTGCCACCCATTCCGAAGCCCAGATACCAGTAGTATCTAAGGTTACAAAAGCATTACCGAAAGTGGACCTCGGCCTTAAGGTGGGTGCAAATTTTCAAGAACTGAGCGGAAATTTGTCATCGCAATATCGTGGAGGCGTTGTTGGCGGACTCTTTGTTGGACTACACAAAAACAGGATGGGTGTGCAGGTGGAAGGGTTGGTTAAAACCGTCGATTACCAAGTAAAGGTTCCGATGGTTACTATGCCTCCGTTCGCCACATACACCAGCGTGTCTGTAAATGCGATTTCACTTGAAGTGCCTGTGCTGTTTGAATACAAGATATTCTGGCACATCTGGGCACAGGCGGGGCCCGAATTTTCGTCAATAATTACTGCTAAAAATGGCAGCACAGATTATAAAAACAATTTCGACTCGCATGACTTCGGCGCAGTCATCGGACTTGAGGCACATCTACCAATGAAACTGAACATTGGCGCGAGGTACATTTATGGCCTTACCAATATCAATAATGAATCTGTATCCGGTGTGGCAGGGTCTATGAAAAACCGCACAGCGCAGATCTATGTTGGTTTTAGGTTTATTTAAATAATAATTCACTTAAAGAAATTAAAATAGCCCACGTACAGCGGGCTATTTTTGTTTCTTAGTATTGGCGACAATAACAGAAGCGAGGACTATTCGCCCGCATTAGCTCCAGATTATTTGTTTTAGAACTGTGCGGCAATAACCGGAGGCGTAAAAAGGTGGTTAGGGCAACCATACTTTTTTGATCCACCGCAGGAAGATAAAAATAAAGTAATTAAGACTAACCCCATGGCCAGTGGCAACAGCATACGCCGTTTGTTTGAAAATAGCTGCATACGTTATGATTATGAATAGTAAAAAGCTCGTTTAACTTTGTACGAAGATACGAAAAAATATGAAACACATACATTTTATAGCCATTGGCGGAGCTATTATGCACCAGTTGGCTTTAGCGCTTCAAAGGCAGGGGTATTTGGTTACCGGCAGCGATGATGAGATCACAGACCCAGCCAAAAGCAACCTTAAAGCTGCCGGCTTGCTACCAGAACAATTTGGGTGGTTTCCGGAGAAGATAGAGACCTCCCCGCGGCCCGATGCCATCGTCCTTGGTATGCACGCTAAGGCCGATAACCCGGAATTACTGGCAGCGAAAAATGCGGGGATCCCTGTTTATTCGTTCCCGCAGTATGTATATGAGGTGAGCAAAGATAAAAAAAGGGTTGTAGTGGCCGGCAGCCATGGCAAAACAACGATAACCTCCATGATCATGCATATCCTGAAACACCAGGGTATCAATTTCGACTACCTGGTAGGCGCGCGTGTGGCAGGTTTTGAGCAATCGGTGCAGCTAACCGATGCCCCACTCATCATACTGGAAGGAGATGAGTACCCGGCATCTGTAGAAGAAAAACGGCCAAAAATATTTTTCTACCATCCGCACATCAGTGTGTTGAGTGGTATAGCCTGGGACCATATTAATGTGTTCCCTACCTATGAAATATACTTTAAGCAGTTTGAGCAATACCTCCAGGGGCTGGATAGCGGTGTAAAGGTGTTTTATAACAGCGAGGACAGCGAGGTAAAAAGAGTAATAGCAGGCAACAGTGAAAAACTGGCGGCGCTACCCTACCAAACACCACCATTCCATTATGAAGATGGGTTCCCGGTCATGGACACCCATAACGGCCCTGTGAAGGTTTCTGTGTTCGGCCGGCACAACCTGCTGAATATGCAGGCAGCCATAGACGTGTGTATGGAGCTGGGAGTAGCTGAAAAGGATTGCTATACGGCTATTGCCTCTTTTACCGGCGCAGCCCGCAGGCTGGAAAAAGTGAAAGAAGAAGAGGGCTTGCTGGTTTACCGCGACTTTGCCCATGCGCCAAGCAAACTAAAAGCGACCCTTACCGCGGTGCGTGAAGCCTATCCCGGCCATCACCTCGTAGCCTGTTTTGAGCTGCATACTTTTAGCAGCCTCAATGAGCAGTTCCTATCGGAATACGCACACAGCATGGATGCTGCCGATGATGCAATTGTATATTTCAGCCACCATGCATTGGGGATGAAAGGCCTGCCGCCGCTTGACCCGGAAACTGTGAGAAAATATTTTGCGCGAAATGACGTTAATGTGATTGATGAACGGCAAAAACTGGAAGAAACCGTGAAGAAACTGATTGCCAGCCAACAAAAACCTACCTATCCTGCGGGAAAACCCGTCTTTTTATTACTGATGAGCTCAGGAACTTTCGATGGAATTGATTGGAATACTGTAAGTTCGCATTAAGTTGTGGAATTAGGAATTGGGGATTTGTAATGGGGATTGTTTTGTAAAACTAAAAATCGTTTTAACAACAATACACCGCCAATAACAATCCAAATTCCCAACTCCAAATTACCAATTCCATAAAAATAAAAAATGCCCAAACTTACTTTAAAAAGGCCCATCGTTTTTTTCGACCTGGAGACTACTGGCACTGACAACGCCAAGGACCGCATAGTGGAACTTGCATTTGTAAAACTGTCGCCGGACGGCAAGCGCGAAAAATACACGAAACGCATTAACCCAGGTATCCCTATTCCGCCAGAGGTGACACTTATTCATGGCATATCCGACGAAGACGTAAAGAACTGCCCCTCGTTCAAACAGATCGCTACCACATTGTATGACTGGATGAGGGGGTGCGACCTGGGCGGATATAACTCCAGTAAGTTTGACCTGCCGCTGCTGGCAGAGGAATTTTTGCGGGCGGGGATAAACGTAGATTTTACCGAGCGGCATATGGTGGATGTGCAGCAGATATTTTTCAAGATGGAAGCGCGGACGCTAAGCGCCGCATATAACTTTTACTGCAACAAAACGCTGGAAAACGCGCATAGCGCCGAGGCAGATATACTGGCGACAATGGATGTACTGGAAGCCCAACTGGATCGGTATCCTGATATTGGCAGCGATGTCCCTACCCTGCACCAGTTTACCCATACCGATGAATATGTGGACTATGCCCGCCGCATTATTATGAAAGACGGACAACCGGTATTCAATTTCGGAAAGCACAAAGGCCGCAAGGTGGAAGATATTTTCAACAGCGAACCGCAATATTATGACTGGATGATGCAAGCCGATTTCGCTTTACATACGAAACAAAAAATATCTGAGATATTGAATAGGATGAAGCTGAAAAAAGCCGGCCTGAAGAGTTGATACCAAGTTTTTCAAATAATTCACATTAATTCATCACATTATCGTTATTTTGCCGCCTAATTTTTTCGCCTGATTGGACAAACTTGTAATTATACCGACCTATAACGAGAAGGAGAATATCGAGAAGATCATCCGTAAGGTTTTTTCTTTGCCTGGCGGCTTTCATTTGCTGATCGTAGATGACGGCTCACCCGATGGCACTGGCGCTATCATTGAAAAACTGCAAGAAGAATTCCCACAGCAACTTTACCTGATAGAGCGTTCGGGCAAGCTGGGCCTGGGCACTGCCTACATCACGGGGTTCAAGTGGGCGCTGCAACGGGAGTATGAATATATCTTTGAAATGGATGCCGACTTCTCTCACGATCCGGAAGACCTCATCAGGCTATATGACGCCTGCCACAAGGGTAAGGATGTAGTGGTAGGCTCCCGATATACTAAAGGCGGCAAGGTGGTGAACTGGCCTTGGGACAGGATATTTATCTCCAAAGGCGGAGCGCTCTACACGAAAATGATCACCTGGATGCCCGTGAACGACCCCACTGCCGGCTTCGTATGCTACAACAGAAAAGTGCTCGGAGCTATTCCGCTGGATAAGGTTCACTTCGTTGGTTATGCTTTTCAAATAGAAATGAAGTACCGCGCCTGGAAGTTGGGCTTTAAGATAGGCGAAGTGCCTATTACCTTTAAAGACCGCAAGGAAGGCGTCTCCAAAATGTCGGGCAGCATCATTAAGGAAGCCATGTATGGCGTATGGAAGATGAGGGGTTTTTCGAACCATCATTAGCTTCACATAATTATTTACTTATGAAGAAACTGATCATTGGCTTATCCTTATTGACCATTTTTGGCTGCATTGCGTTGTCTTGCCACAAAACAAAACACACTGCTGCCGTGCCGGTAGTTGTATCGTCTCCGATTAGCGGGATAACTGCTGTGAGGCATATGACGTATGTGGATACAGGATCGTCTAATTTCACAACTCAAATAACCTGGAATTTCAGTGGTACCGGCCCTGTGATTGCTGCGCCAGGCGCAGACACTGCTTATCTGGGCCATGAGCTGGTATCTTTTACCGGATCCAATGTGACGCAAATAAGTTATTATAACAGCGGCGCACACACGGGTGAATACGGGCCACTGACAACAAATATATCCTACACCGCCGCGAACCTGCCAGACACGATCACGTTTGTGGAGCCTTATGCCTGGCTGGGACAGAAGAAACTCGTGTTCCAATATGCAGGAGACCATATAACAGAAATCATTGCGGCATCAACTGATAATACCACAGATACTTTTCATTGGTCAACTGCGGACTTTTACTACTTTACCTATACCGGAAGCAACATCTCTCAAATGATAATTTCCAGATGGCCTGGAACGACAGGTACAGTTAGAGATTCTGAGACACACAACTACGTGACAGGCAGCAGAATCAATAATTTTGGAGGATCCCTGCCTACATTTTTATCGTTATATTTTCCACTGGCATCAACGGCCGGACTGGATGAATTTTTATATTATTTCCCGTACTACATGAACGCCAATATTATTGAATCAGATAATGGTGGGGCTATTACAACCATAACAGACACAGCAGGCCGAATAACTGAACGTGTAATGTATTCGGTTACATCATCCGACACTACCCTTTATTACTACTGATAAAATATCTAATTATTTTTTCTCCGCAATAAAATTCAAACCAAAAAAGAAATACTCCCGTCGAACGCCTTTTCCAGTTTGTATCTGCCGCTCTTTTTCCAATAGTTTCTCGGGATCCGAAAACTGGTAGGTGACCGGAAGATAGTAGCGCACATATTGCACACTATCCTTATTGATGTGAAATTTATTTTTTTCAAACAGCCACTCCCAACTATCAAGGCTGCGGATGTTCTCATTGCCTATAAGTATATCCTTTTGCAGCTTTTCATCCCAGATGGTGATGATCCGCTTATTGCCCCTGTATTTATAGAGCTTTATGCTCTGGATGATATTATTCCCGTTCTCTTCTATTGAGAGCACTTTACCGCCCGGTTTCAGGCTGTCGTGAAATATCTGCAGAGCATCATCTATAGGTTCCAAATGATGCAGCGTATCCTGCACTATTATCCAATCGTAACTGGCAGGGGCTGGACGGTTATCGAACAGGTTTTCATAGCTGCATGTGAATAACGAAGTATCACCATACTGGCTCCAGTATGCCACCCGCTTTTGTATAGTGTCGTAATAAAATTCAAGGGTGGTGCCGTGTGTGCTGATCCCATTCATTGCAAGGTACAGGCAAGTAGTGCCGTAGCCGCAGCCGCAGTCCCAAATGGAGGGTTGGCCAGAGCTGGTCACTTTATCACGGGCATCCACAAGATGCTTCTGAATATAACGGAGCCGTTCTAAAAAATAATTTCTCCGGAAATGCCACGAAGACTTTTTCCCGAGAAACTTATAGTAGGGCTGCATTTCAGTATGTACTTCAAGCTCTTTAAGCATCAGCTCAAAGAACTGCTCTGGCGACATCATGTGGGGTCAAAAGTAACAATAAAAGTAGAAAGTCTAAACCTGCCTGCCAGTATAGTAGAAAGTCTAAAGTAGAAAAGTTCGGGAGTCTTGTTTTTTGTTCTTGCAGCATTTTTTTGCATGGATTCATTTTATCCTGCCCGCTTCTTCCTGGTTACCAGCCTGATGTGCTGTTGGTTTTAGCTGGTCGTTCCCGAATTTGTATTTAATGGTGAGCCTAAGCACGCGGCTGTCAAAGTAGTTGTGCGCTACCTGGCTGATGCCATTTACAGATGTATAATAGGTGCCTGTACTCCTCCTGAAAATATCGCCGCCTGCTGCACTTATTTCCATTTTCTTGTGCAGTGTCTTTAATTTTAGTCCTATATCTAAATTATAAAACCTGCTGCTCTTGTCAACGCCGTCGATCCCGGCAAATTGATACCAGAAATTAACTTCGCCCGAGATTGTTTTTTGCATATTCAGCATTATGGAATTTGACGATGATAAATATTCGCTCATGCCATGCAGTATATGTATCGTCTCCGGAAGATCTGAAACGGACTGAGTATAAAATAGCTGGAACTGGTTGTTGCTCTCCAGCCATTTGAGCTTATTGAAAATATACGTAAAGTTTAAGCCGTAGCTGTTGGTAGTCAGAAAATTCCGGATGATATTTGTTTGCGTGTCCGAACTATTGCTCACAACCAATATGCGATCCTGCAGGTTGGTGCCAAGCGAGTAATACACACCCACAGTTAAGAAGTCTTTATAATTATAATCCAACTCCAGGTTGTTATTATAGGAGGGCTGCAGGTATGGGTTTCCCTGTGCAGTGGAATACTGGTTAAAGTACCATTTGAACGGGTTAAGGTCCCAATAAGACGGCCTGTCTATGCGCCTACCGTAATTCAGCGAAAAGGTATTGTTGTCATCATTTTTAAAATTGATATTGAACGTTGGGAATACCTTAAAATATTGGCTGGTGCTCGTAAAGTCAAGCGTAGGCGAGTATGCCTTTGTTTCTGTCAGCTCTCCCCTTAGGCCTGCCTGTATTTCCCATTTCTCTATTGTTTTATCAATGCTTGCATATAGTGCCTGCACCTGCTCGGTGTAGAAAAAATTATTGCTCTGTGTGGTATCAGGTATATAATAGCCATTTACTGAATTGTAAAAGCTATATCCACTTGTGTTATTGATCACGGTCATTTTGCCGCCAAAAGACAGGGCATAATTCTTCATCGGTATATCGGCATCTGCCTTAAGTGTAAAAATATCGCCCTGCTGCGTACCGTCACTTTTATATTGCTTGTAAGACGCTGCCACGGGCGAATTCGCATCATCAAAAGTCTGGCTGGTGTAGGCTTTATCACGGCTGTCGAAAAAAACAGAGTAGTTAGCATCAACACTGATCTTTTTCCCGGCTGTATCCAGTTTGCATTGGTAGTAGGCATCAACAGACTGATAAGCCGTTTTCCGGTTAGTAAATGCTGAAGTGCGCAATGAAGAATCAAGAATATTGCCCGCGTTGTATATCGGTGTGTTTATACCCTCTTTCATATCCGGACGGCCGCTGCTACCTGAATACGATATACCCGCGACCGAATTTTTAGAGAGCTGATAATCTATGCCTGCCTGCCCCGACATATTCTTTGCATAATCTTTTCGCTGGTCGGTCTGATACCACGACTGCTGCGGATAGAACACAAACAATTGCGATAAAGGAGCCGTTGCCCCTTCATTCCCGCTGAGGTTCGAATGCAGAGTTAGCTTGTTTTTTTTGTAATCAAAAGTCGCGCCTCCTGCTGCATTTGGGTAAGTAGCCTGTATATAAGACGCGCGAAATCCTATTGTCCAGCCCTCTTTACTATTCTTCTTAAGCCTTAGATTGATTATACCACTATTCCCCTCGGCATCATATTTTGCAGATGGGTTAGTGATAACCTCAATAGCCGAAATATCGTCAGCCGAAAGTGTTTTAAGATAATTTACAAGGTCGCCGCCTGACAGCTCCAATAGCCGGTCATTGACCATTATCCTAACGCTACTTTTGCCCACAATAGAGATATTCTCATTGTTCACACGCACACCCGGTGTTTTGCTTAAGGCGTCAAGTGCATCACCACCCACGCTGGCAATGCTATTCTCCAAATTGAAAACCAGGCGGTCTCCTTTTCTCTCTATGAGCGGCTTCTTGTAAGTCACCGATACTTCTTTCAGCTCCACTTCACTTTTTTGCGCAAGATTTATACTCAGCGGCAAATGCCCTGATAAAAATTCAGAAGAAATATTTATCACCGTATCCCGGTAGCGGGCATGATATGTTTTCAGAAAATAGCGACCTATAGACACATCCTCAAATCCAAACCTACCCACAGAATCTGTGATCGTGCTTTTTAACATTACAGAATCGGCACCCCGGTACAACAAAACAGCCACATCGCTGATTGGTGCCTGCTTGTCAGAAATATTTCCGGATAGCTTATTTTGGGCGCTTAAGCAATTGTAAAAAAACAGAAAGGGTATAAACAGGATTTGCCTCATTATTTAAAATTTATATTGCTGTAGTGCGCATTGATGACCATATTGCCTGCCCCTGCACCTGCCTTACCCCGGTAATGCTCAGAGTTCATGCTGTTTGGGGTAATATTTGTCAGCTCTACAGCTTTTAGGGTAGCACTTTTTTTTACAGAGCTGTAGGATGTAGCGATTTCCATTGACAAGTTTGCTGCATCTGCCAGGTGCAATGACACGTTACTGTAATAGGCCTCCGTAACAAATTGATCAACACCCTGCCTTATCAGCTTGAAATCTGCTTTCCCACAATATTTCAAGGCGAGGTTCGCGCTTGTTTGCAGCTCGGCAATCTCAAGATTGGCATAATCGATAGTCCCTGTTATATGGCCTACTGTACCCGTTTCAACGTTGCCGTATTTCTGATCTATGCTCAAATTTTGCACTGATGTAATATTTGAGTTGCCAAACTTATTGGTAACGTCTATTTTTCCGGCGCTTTCTATGGTAAGATTGGTGTAAGAAATATCAAACGAACCTGACTCTATGGAGCTCACCATTGCGCTGCCGTAAGCTACTTTAATATTTTTATCACCCCCGGTTATCGTTTGCATATCGAGCCCACCATAAGATACATGCATATTTAATTTGCCCGAAAAGTCAGCCAGGAAAACATCGCCGTATTTGTTGATGATGTCAAGTGCATTCTTCTTCGGGGCATTGATCACGTAATCGATCTGCATACTACTCTGCTCTATATTATGCTTTTGCGTCGCCAAGACAGTTTTACAAAAAACATTCCGCCCACCTTCTTCCCCTGATGCAGAGAAGCTTATACGGTCCAGTATCTCCTGCGCCTGCTCGTCATTTTTGGCTTTGGCAGTAACGGTTATGTCTATCGTGATCTCATTCTTATCCCAGGTGTTGATGTGTACTTTGCCATACGTATTGTCGATGAATAGCTTCCCGCCATCAGGCACTGTATATTGCTTGTGTTCCTTTTTTTCCTTTTCCACACGTTTGTCTGTCCACGCAAATGTCTCAATGGTTTGCAGCAGTATGCAAACAGATATGATCGCAATCGTCAGTAATTTTTTCATAAAATCGTTTTTACATTAAAGATGAATTCCCGCCTGTCTTGTTTTTGTGTTTTCTAATATCCTGTATGATCTGTATCTGGCGGTTCAGCAGTTCCACCTGTAGCTGCATATTCTGCATCAACGCCTGCATCACCGCCTCATTGCCATTCGTAACTCTGTATTCCGTTTCAAGATTGGCAAACGCCACATTCAGGGTATCCAGCTCTCCGTTAAAATCCCTGAACAGATCGGGATAATCATTACCAAATTGCTTCAGCTCGGCGCGCTTCGTTTCTACTACAGAGGCATAGTAGGCCTGGGCTTCCTTTATTTCCGTGGCTACAGCGATCGTATCTGCAGGGGTTTCAATCGGCTTCTTAACGTGACGCTGCATAACCAATATGGCAGCACCGATGATGATGAAAAGAGATGCTGCAATACGATAATAGATGCCGTACTTTCCGCGCTGTTTATGGTGCAATCGTTTCTCTACGCGCTTCCACAAGCCTCCTGGCGGCTCATGCCGGTCGAACTCCTCGCGGTGCTCCTGCACAAATTTTTCTAAGCTGTCTCTCATAATGTTATCCCTAATTGTTCTCTTAATTTAGCTTTTGCCCTGTTGTACTGTGATTTAGATGTTGATTCAGTGATGTTCAGTATCTGCGCGATCTCAGCATGGTCGTAGCCTTCAAGCAGGTAAAGGCTCAATACCAGGCGGTATCCCGGCGGTAATGCCAGCATTGCACTGTGTACTTTCTGTACTTCATACTGAATTTCATTGCCGTTGTCCACATCCTCGTAAATAGGCTCAGTATCTGGCACTTGTTCAAACAGCGTCAGTCTTCGTTTTTTCAAGTTATTAATGGACCGGTTCACCACTATTTTTTTTAGCCAGGCGCCAAACGAAGAGTCCCCGCGAAACTCATGAATAAGCCGGAATGCCTCAACAAATGACTCCTGCAGTATATCTTCCGCATCGGCAGAATTGTTTACGATGCGCATACAGACATTGAACATTTGCTTTGCATACAAATGATACAATTCCTGCTGGGCTTTCCCATCACTGTTCCGGCAGCGATCAGTAAGCGCCTTATTTATATCAATGTACTGGGCAGCCAAGGGGGTTTTAGTGTGTGGTTTTATTAATGACAAGTGATTTTAAAAAAGGTTGCATCAAGCAGTTTAATAAAAATAAAATGATTTACAGCACAAAAAGAGTAATTAGCAAAATAGGCTAACTTTATAATCGAAGCACATTGTAATGCCTTTTACCGAGACACAAACACACAGCCTGTTATTTCTGCTGCTGGCTCCCTGCGCCTTGCTTTCTGTAATTTTTATGTTTTGGCGGTATGGCAACTGGAATGTATTTAAAAGGTCCATCGGCAACCGGGGTTCACTTGAAGGAACGCCTCTTGACCGGATGAACAAGAAATTGCTGTTTGCCATCTGTCTGTCCCCGTTTGCTTTTATCATGCTCTATTTTATGCTGACAAAACTAGATACCCGCATCGATGAAGCAGGAATACACTACCGGCTTTTCCCCGCCCAGTGGCACGAAAACGTTATCCCCTGGAGCGATATATATAAGACAGAGCTGCGCGACGTGATCATATACCCGCGGTACGTTACGACCTATGAGACATACGCAGTGTCAGATAAATATGGGCTTTACCTGTTTCTCACAGATGGCCGGAGGCTGATTATAGGTACAAAGAAACCGGATGAGATCGAGCAGGCAATAGCACAATATCGCTGGCAACGTTAAAAACAAAAAGATGATGAAATATTTTTTTTGCATACTGTTACTGGCCTCATCACTTGGGCTTCATGCCCAGGATGATGGCCAACCATTTATCCTCACCCTCGGTATAGCGCAAGACGGCGGCTACCCGCACATGGGCTGCACAAAACCATGCTGCACAATGGCATGGGCCAACGACTCTATGAAAAGATGGGTAGTATGCCTGGCGCTGGTGGACCCTGCGACCAAAAAGTGGTGGCTGTTTGAAGCCACTCCGGACATTAAGGAGCAACTCCATTTCTTTCAAACGCTCACGCATGGGCAATATCACTTCCTGCCGGATGGCATATTTGTGACCCATGCACACATAGGCCACTATACCGGCCTTATGGAACTGGGACGCGAAGTAATGAGCACAAATAACCTTCCGGTATATGCGCTGCCCAAAATGAAAACATACCTGGAAACAAATGGCCCCTGGAGCCAGTTGGTGAGCCTGCATAATATTGCGCTGCAGCCGTTGCAGGCAGACTCACCCATTCGTCTTACTGATAAGATCACTGTCACGGCATTTACCGTCCCCCACCGCGATGAATATTCAGAAACAGCCGGATTCAGGATAAACACCGGTAATAAAAAATACCTCTTCATCCCCGACATCAACAAATGGGATAAGTGGGACCGGAGTATAGTAAATGAAGTAAAAAACGTGGACATTGCATTCCTTGATGCCACCTTTTATGATAGTAACGAGCTTCCCGGCCGGAACATGAGTACGGTCCCCCACCCCTTCGTCAATGAAACAATGCAGTTATTCGACAAGGAATCTGCCGCTACAAAGGCAAAAGTCTGCTTCATTCATTTCAATCACACCAACCCGTTACTATGGGATACAACAAAACAACAAGAAGTAGAGAAAGCAGGTTTTAAATTTGCAAAGCA
Source organism: uncultured Bacteroidota bacterium (assembly GCA_903887415.1). Classification (GTDB taxonomy): domain Bacteria; phylum Bacteroidota; class Bacteroidia; order Chitinophagales; family Chitinophagaceae; genus Nemorincola. The sequence continues at coordinate 63,189 of CAISPO010000071.1, forward strand.
AGGAAAGGAATACTAGCTAAGCGTGTAAAGTTGCCGGGCCTCGCAGGGGGAAATCAGAAAAATCCTTTAATCCAGAAAATCAAGGTTCAGACTAGTGTCTTCAGCATCCACAGATCACATCCAAAATGCCCGGAGTCACCAAGCGGTCCATTGAGGTAAGTAAACCCGCATCGTTCATACAATCGCATTGCGTTCTTGAGCTCAGGCATAGTTTCCAGATAGACTTGTCTAAACCGAAATTTAGCAGCTGATTCAAAGCATTTTTCAATGAGCATTTTACCATAACCCTTGCCCCTGGCTTCTGGCAGCAGGTAGAGTTTTACCAATTCACAACAACCCGCCGGCAAGCCGCTGGTAGGATATATACCCAAACCTCCAACGATCACGCCTTCCAATTCCAGTATCCAATACTCAGAATGCGGTGCGGAGAATAGTGTATGTAGGTCATCGGTAGTAGGATCATAATACACAGTGCCCGGCTTGTTCGCTTTGAACTCTGCAAGCACAGCCCTTATAATCCTCGCTATTTCGGGATTATCTGCCTTTTGTATTAAGCGTAACACTGCCGTTTGCATATTGCAAATAAAACCCAATTTTGGGTATTTGTCGTAATTTTGCGCTCTTTAAAGCGAGTACCATGAAGCTATTCACAATTATTATTATCGCCGCACTAGCCATATGTTTTGATGCACGTGCGCAATCAAATACCACCAGTACAGATACGCTTGCCGCCAAGATAATGCTGGGAAATTATGACCCGACAGCTTACTTACCCACCACAATTATCAACAACCACGACAGCATAAGCCATGGGGTGAACGCCCGTATATCGCCTGATTCTCTACACGCCACGCTCGATATACTAAGAACATTCACCAATCGCAATACAGGATCTGATACGCTATCGTCAACGAAGGGTATTGGCGCTGCCCGCCGTTGGGTTTACTCCAAATTTCAGCAGATAGGCGCAGCAAACGAGAACAGGCTCATTCCCTCCTATCTTCAGTTCGATCTTTCTATTTGCAGCATAGCTCAGCACCGGGATATTTTTGCGGTGCTTCCGGGTTCAGACACTACCGACAGGTCTGTAGTTATTATTGAAGGCCACATAGACAGCCGTGATTCCAATGTTTGCGATACATCGCTTGCCGCACAAGGAATTGAAGACAATGGCAGCGGCACAGCCCTGGTACTGGAGCTTGCCCGTGTTATGAGCAGGTATTATTACAAGCGCACTATCGTATTTATTGTGACCATTGGCGAGGAGCAAGGCCTGTACGGTGCTCAGGCATTTGCCAACTATGCTCATGCTACCGGCATTAAGATAAATGGTGTGCTCAACAATGATGTTGTTGGCGGCATCATTTGTGGCCATACCTCATCCGCGCCAAGTTGTCCTGGCTATGAAGACATAGACAGTACTCATGTGCGGCTGTTCTCCTATGGCGGTTTCAACTCTTTTCACAAAGGCCTGTCCAGGTACATAAAACTGGCTTACAACGAACGAATATTACCTATTGCCACTGTGCCTATGGGCATCAATATCATGACGCCCGAAGACCGCACCGGCAGGGGCGGCGACCATATACCATTTCGCGGGCTCAACTACCCTGCCATGCGCTTTACAGCCGAGAACGAAGCTGGTGATGCAGACGTAGCCAGCGGCTCCTATACCGACCGACAGCACACTTCCCGCGACAGTATTGGTATAGACATAAACGGAGATGGCATTATAGACAGTTTCTGGGTTGACTTCGACTACCTCGCCCGCAATGCAGTGATAAACGCAAACGCCGCCGGCATGATGGGCATAGCGCCTATGACCCCTGATTTCACACTATCCACAAACGGGGTAAATAACCTTGTCGTCAATATTACCACGCATCCGGAGTACCTCAACTATAAGATCGGGGTACGCACTACTACTAATGACTGGGACTCCGTTTACCAATTTACCGGTTCACTTACGGATACACTTATTGTACCACTGGCCAATTATATCGTAAGCGTTTCGTCCGTTGATTCAAATGGTGTAGAAAGCCTGTTCTCCGAGGAGAAGACTGCAAACGTAACAGCAGTAAACAACATAGTCGCTGCACCAAAGCCCATAGAGCTGCTGCAAAACAAACCAAACCCGGCCGATGAGGCTACTATGATCTCTGTCCAGATAAATGATAAGATCAGCTACAAAGACACCTATATATCCATCCGCGACATGAACGGCAAAGAAGTGGAGCGCACCGCTATCACACTTAATAACGGCATAAATGAAATTATGTACTGGCACGGCTATAATATGGCTGGCACCTTTATTTATACATTGGTGATCGATGGCAAAACTATTGAATCAAAAAGAATGGTGTTTACCAATTGAAACCCGGAAGAATTCCAGGCGCTATATGAGTATAGGAAACAATCCTAATTCCTAATTCCTAATTACCAATTCCCAAAGTGAAACTAAAACAACAGCTTTACCTCCTTTGCGGTGAATACATCACTAACCGTGAGGCAGAAATCAAGAAAGTGATCGCCGAGGCGAGAGAGGCGGCGGCCAACGAAACCAAAAGCAGCGCAGGCGATAAATACGAGACCGGCCGTGAGACCATGCAACAGGAAATAGACCTGAACATCACGCGCCTCAATGAACTGGGCAAACTAAAGCAAACACTGGAGCGTATTATCCCCGAGCAGACCAGTAGCAGCGTAGTTCCCGGCTCAATAGTACGCACCACCAACGGCAACTACTACATCGCTATTGGTGCGGGCAAGTTAAAGATCGGTGACAATACTTATTACGCCATCTCTGCAGAATCACCTATTGGCGAAAAATTAGCCGGCCAAAAGGCCGGCTATACATTTGAGTTCAATAATAGAAAGGTCACTATTGATGGTGTAAATTAGTTTTTAGCGCCGTTTAGTTCGCCAAGTGGCTTATGGCAGCAGTGCAGGTCGCACTTTATGCCAGCGTTGAACAAAAGCGCACGGTCATAAATGCGGCTCATTGGATCGCCGGGCACATTTACAGTTAGTGATGTGATCATTTTCTGGTATGATGGGCTGAGCCATACACTCATGTGGCTGCATATTTTGTACTGGAAATCTATTTTTAAAAGCAACGCAGCCGCCATGTCATTGTTCTTGTAGTCCATAGATACCGTCGAACCATCGCTCAGGCCGGAAGTAGCCATTTTGCTTTTAAAATTATACAGGGCCTCAAAACCTGCGCCGGGGCTAACAGAATATTTCTTACCTGCATTATAGGAGCGGGATATGGTCAATGGCACGGCAACATGGGGATCTACGATCGTATATTTTACGGAGTTTTTTTGTGAAGCTATCACCGGATTTTGATTGGGACCGGCAACACAACCACCTGTTCCGCCGGGGCCTAACACAAAGCTAAGTCCGGTTTGCAAATAGCCAATGCCTGATTCGATTTGCCATTTACCGAAGTTGCGCCCAATGTTTAACTGCCCTTGTTCTGCCAGTACGCTTTGGTGATTAGCCGGGTGCATGTCCGGCAATATACTGAACGCGGAATTCGCAGATCCCGCGCCAACTCCTGCTTTCACATAATAGCCATCCTGTGCTGAAGCCGCGGAACAAGAACAAGCAAAAGCAAAAAGTGTGATCAATTTTTTCATAAGCCGCTTTTTTTGTTACCTAAAGATATTAATACAACGAGTAAAACACAAATAAATTGTTCGTATTAACCATAGGTTAAACCTGCACCATTATTGCACTACAGGTACTTTTCCAGTTCCTGCTTAATGATATACAGGGGCGATGCAATCGCATTGATGTACTGGAAATTCCCATCCCGATCATTCTTTATAGAAAGCTGTATGCCGCTTGCCTCACTTTGCACAGCATTGGCTACATACTTATCTTTTTCGGCATCGTAATATAAATAAGGTGCTCCCGAAGAACCAAATCTGAAATAGCCCTTTACCAAGTAACGGTATCCCTCAAAAATATAATTGCCGCCTACATCATCATTAAAAATGCCGAAATGGTCCAGCATACCTTCTATTTGCGCTTCATTGAGCAGCCTGCCTGTAGGGCCGCTGGGAGAGCTTTGCAGGCAATAAAACTTTTCAGCATCCTCATCCAGGAAGCGAAAATCCACATCTATACTTGGTATTTTGCCTACAATCTCCTGCGGTGTATTTACAATGCGGTACAATGCTATATCGGCGCTATAAAAAGCATTTACAAGCTCTACCTCCACCAGGAAGGTGTGCTTATGAGAGTCGTTGTCATAAAGCAGCTTGCCTGGCGCAAAGAGATGAGAAAGCGATGTATCGCCATAAAAAGTATTATCCCGGAACTGGAAAATAAGATGCGGCTTGCAGATATTCTTTTGCGCCAGTGTCACCCACCGGGTATCAAATCGTTTCTGTTTCAGAATGTTTGCTATGGTTTGCAGACTGGCAGGATCTGTATTATTGAGATACCTTTTCTGTGTGTATTCATCCAGGAAGTAATGCTGGTCCAAAAAGCGCGTCTGGGAGCCGTCCAGTATAGGGAACAGTTCTTTTTTAAAAATCGCTTCATCAATGGATTTATAAAAGCCCGCAGGTATCCTTAGATTATGCGCCACGCTCAGGAAGTAACCCTTCCCGATATGGAAGGCACAAATGTTATTCTCAAAGCTGCGCTTCTGAGGGTCTTCCGGGTTATACACCCACATGATACGCTGAAGGGGTGAGGTCTGCTCGTCTATGAGGCGTTGTTTGTTGTGGATCATTTGCAAATAAAGTGAATAGGCAGAGAAATCAGCCCCATGAATTTAATATGATTAGATGGGGAATGCCTTCGAAATCTGCAATATTTCTTGTTATTAGTGTAAATTTATTTACTACCGCTGTTGCAGCAATAATTGCATCGGGAAGTTTAAGCCGATAGTTTTTTCGGATGTCAATCCCTTTTAAAATTATTGATTCATCCATATAATAAACTGTGCTCGTCTTAACAAAACTTTTCAAAACGTGCAACTCAGTCTTCGTTGCGCTTGGCGACGCAAGTAGCTCCATCCTTGTAATTACAGATATTTGCGCTTCGTGTCATAAATAAGATTGAGTGTTTTAGAAGGCAGTTTTTTATCAAGATAATCAATGACTGCATTAGTATCCATTAAATATCTCTTTCCCATTCGTTTCTTATATCTTTAGCATATTGTTGTAATTCATTGTATCGCTCTTCAGTAAGATTAAGAGCGCCCCAAAGGCCAGCATCCCTAAGTGTCTTTTTCACGGAACCATTTTTCACAAGTTTAGCTCTTTTATATACTCTTACCTCTACTTCATGGCCAATGTAATCAGAAGGCAAATGAATAGATATATCCTCTGTTTCCGGAGTAATGACTGTAGTTATCATCAAACAAATTTACTATAATTTTCTTCCTTTTGTAACAAAAAGTATTACTTTAACGATGTACTATTGCCAACAACAGTTCATACACTTTTTGAATTTTCATTTTTGAATTTTGAATTTATATTATGCTCCAGATAACCAACCTTTCCAAAACATACCCTAATGGCGTACAGGCGCTGAAGGATGTAACGCTCAATATTTCGAACGGAATGTTCGGCCTGCTGGGTCCCAATGGCGCAGGCAAGTCAACGCTGATGCGCACCATAGCCACTCTCCAGGATGCCGATTCCGGCACCATCATGTTTGGAGATATAGATGTGAGCAAACAAAAGCAGGAGCTGCGCAAAGTGCTGGGCTACCTGCCGCAGGAGTTTGGCGTTTACCCAAAAGTGTCTGCCGAGGAAATGCTACACTACATAGCCCGGCTTAAAGGCATCGCCAATGACAAAGAACGGAAAGAGTTGGTAAAAGCACTATTGGAACAGGTGAACCTGTACAATCACCGCAGCAAATCGCTGGGCGGCTATTCCGGCGGCATGAAGCAGCGCTTCGGTATAGCACAGGCCCTTATAGGCAATCCTAAGCTCATAATAGTAGATGAGCCCACAGCCGGCCTTGACCCTGCCGAACGCCTGCGGTTCAACAACCTGCTCAGCGAGATAGGTGAGAACATTGTGGTAATACTCTCTACCCATATTGTGGATGATGTAAGCGAGTTATGTAAAGACATGGCCATAATAGCCGGCGGCAAAGTAGTGCAGCGCGGCAACCCTGAAGAACTGGTGCAAGGCCTTGAAAACAAAGTGTGGAGCAAGCGTGTGGGCAAGGACGAAGTGTCGCACTATCAATCTGAATATAAACTAATACTTGCCAAGCTCTCCGGAGGCTCTATGAAGGTGTACATCAATAACGATACAGACCCGGGGGATGGTTTCAAACCTGAACACGCCACACTCGAGGACATCTATTTCTCAAACATCTCCTGATCATTTTAACCATAAAATATGTTTGTATCCATTTTTGCTTTTGAGGTAAGGAGGTTGACAAGAACTCTGTCCACTTATATTTACTTTTTCATTTTGTTTGCTGTGGCATTTCTTCTGGCGTTGCTTGCGGGCGGCGCATTTCCGGGAGATCAGACTGTTATGTTTGGTGAAAAGGTATATGCAAATGCTCCCACCGTTATTGATCAGCTAGTAGGCGGGATCAGTAATTTTATAGGGCTGATCATAGTGGTCGCAGTTATAGGCAACGCCATTCTGAAAGACTTCAGCAGCAATATCTATACAATGATATTCACTACACCTGTTTCTAAGTTCGATTATCTTTGCGGCCGTTTTTCGGCATCCCTTTTTGTTTGTCTTCTTATTCTTACCGCACCTGCTTTAGGCATAATGCTCGGGTATGCAACGCCCTGGGTAAACCCCGACAAAATAACCGCATTTTCCCTCATACCCTACGCCTTGACCTATGTACAAACTATTATTCCAAACACCATAATTACAGGAGTTATTTTCTTTGCGGTAAGCCTTATATCCCGCGATATTTTTGTCATATGGCTTTCTCTTGTCATTTTCTTAGTTGCCAGGGGCGTTTCCAACTCGATTGTTGGCTCACTTGAAAACCAAACCATTGCAGCGCTTCTGGATCCTATGGGCAACCTTGCCAAACGCGCGATGAGCAAATACTGGACTGTAGATCAGGATAACCATCTATACTATTCGATGCGCGGTTTATTTTTAGCCAACAGGCTGATATGGCTCGGAATGGCCGGTATCATATGGAGCATAGGTTACTACTATTTTTCATTTACTTCCAGTCCGCGCAAATTATTATTCAGAAAGCAAAAACTCGCCGACAGCTCCAAACTCACTTTTGTGCCATCATTCATTAACCGCAATGCTTTACCCGCGGTTACGCGTTCCTTTACAACCGGTGCAAACTTTAAAAACCTTTGGGGCCTTTCCATAAACGAATGCCTTGCATTATGGCGTAATATCTACTTCAGGATCATCATGCTGTTCGGGGTGGTTTTTTTGTTTATTGCCTCCACGCAGGTGGGTAAAATATATGATGTAACTGTGTATCCGGTCACTTACAAAGTAGTTGAGTCTTTAGCAGGTACGTTCTCGCTGTTCATGGTTATCGTTATTATCATGTTCTCCGGCGAACTGGTCTGGAAGTCCCGCGACTTTCGCATGAGCAATATTCTCGATTCCCTACCGGTACCTAACTGGGTGTTTTACGCCAGCAAGATGGCCGGGCTTATCTTCATGCAGCTATTGCTGTTAGCAGTGATTATGATATGCGGTATCATTGTTCAGCTATTTAAAGGCTATACCAATTTTGAAATACTGCTCTACGTTAAATATCTCCTGGGCTTCTACTTCATAGACCTGGTACTCCTTGCGGTACTCTCTGTTTTTATACAAACACTGGTCAACAACAAATACCTGGGCTATTTCATTATCATCCTATTTTATATCTGGAACCTCTTCTTTGCCCAGCTTGTATTAAAACATAAACTGTTTGTATTTTCTTCAGATCCTGGTTTTGAATACTCAGATATGAATGGTTTTGGGCACCTGGTATTCCCCTATTATGTATTCAAAATATACTGGGGCGCGTTCTGCATTTTACTTGCCGTATTATCTAGCCTGCTATGGGCGCGGGGCAGCGAAAACAACCTGAAGCTACGCTGGACCCACGCCCTTAACAAAGCAAACCGCGCTTCCTGGGCAGTAGCTACAATTGCGCTGTTAACTTTCATGGCTGCAGGCGGGTATATTTATTACAATACAAACGTGCTGAATAAATTCCGAACCGAATTTCAGCAGGAGGAATTACAGGCGAACTATGAAAAGAAATTCAAGCGATTTGAATTTGCACCACAACCTAAAATCACTGACGTACAAGTGAGCGTGGACATTTTCCCATCCGAGCGCAACCTGCATACCACAGGTACTTTTGTGCTCAAAAATAAAAGCCACTTTGCAATAGATTCCGTTCATGTATTGCTGCCTTCTTCGATAAAAGTAAATTCGCTCAGCTTTTCACGGCAATCGCAATTACAACTTAACGATTCCAATGGTTACTCCTATCGTATATATAAACTCGCGCAGGCCATGCAGCCCGGCGATACAATAACATTATCCTTCAATATCGATATGATAACAAAAGGATTCCGGGAGAGCTTCACTGGCCTGAGCAGGCCATTATACAATGGCACATTTGTCAACAACCAGGATTTTCTCCCTGCCATAGGATACGATCCAAATTTTGAGCTTTCCGATAATAACCAGAGGAAGAAGCACAGCCTTGGCTATCGCCCCACTGCAAATGCAATTACGGATACTGCGCAGTACCAACGCAACGTATTTACCCATGATGCGGATTTCATCACATTTGATGCCACAGTAAGTACGGTCCCTGATCAAACCGCCATGGCGCCCGGCTACCTGGTAAAAGAATGGACGGACAATGGCAGGCATTACTTCCATTACAAAATGGACAAACCAATTTTAAATTTTTATTCATTCCTCTCGGCCCGCTACACGGTAAAAAAAGAAGTGTACAACGGCATCAACCTGGAGATATACTACCAGAAAGGGCACGAATACAACCTCGACAGGATGTTCAATGGCATGAAGAAGTCGCTGCAATATTATACAGCTAACTTCTCTCCTTACCAGCATAAGCAAGTACGCATACTAGAGTTCCCACGCTATGCCACATTCGCGCAGTCCTTCCCAAATACTATTCCGTTCTCCGAAGGCATAGGCTTTATTGCAGATGTTGACGATAGCAGTAAAGAAGACGTCGATTATCCTTTTTATGTTACGGCACATGAGGTAGCGCACCAGTGGTTTGCCCACCAGGTAATAGGCGCAAACGTAGAAGGCTCCAATATGCTTTCAGAATCACTGGCACAGTATGGCGCCATAATGGTAATGGAAAAAGAATACGGCGAGGACCGCCTGCGGAAGTTCCTGCACATAGAAATGGACAACTATCTGCGCTCACGCGCCAATGAAGCCGAAAAAGAAAAAACGCTGGAGCGGGTAGATGACGGGCAACAATATATACTTTATCAGAAAGGTGGTATTGTGATGCATGCCCTCAATAAATACATGGGCGAAGACAGCCTGAATCATGCCCTCAAGCGGTTCATTGAACGTTATGCTTTCCAGGGGCCTCCCTACCCCACTACCCTCGACCTCGTAGCTTCCCTGCGCCAGTCAACCCCTGATTCGCTTCAATATTTCATAACCGATGCCTTCGAAAAGATCACTATCTACGACAACAAGATAACAGAGGCCCATTTGGACAGCAACAAAGGAGGCAGCAAGTATATCGTCAATGTAACAGTTGACTCCAAAAAAATCTACGCTGACTCCACAGGTAAGGAAACACCTGTACCATCCAATGACTACATAGAAATAGGCATCTATAATGACAAAACGACACTGGCGCAGGTGCAGCGGTATAAATTGAAGGGCGGTGAAACGAAATTATCCATCCCGGTTAGTAAACGGCCCTACAAAGTGGTGATAGATCCCCGCCTGCTGCTCATAGACAAAAAGCTGGACGATAATGAGATGAAGCTGGAGGGCGGAGAGAAGAAGAAATAACTCTGGTTGCCTAAAATATTTTGATACTCAAACTCACGTCGTAAATTGGACTTTAACCCCGGCGTATATGAAATACATAATTCCGTTTCTGATACTATTGCTGGTCACGTGCAGCATGTGCAAAAAAGATGAGTCATTGAAAACATCCGGGACGTTCTCACTAACCGGCGGCACTTGGCACCTGTTCTTTATTACCGGCGGCATTGCCGGCATTCATGCTACACCTACGCAAAACCAATACAAATCATTTAGTTTCAATGCTGATGCTACCTGTGTTATTACAACAGGTGCCCAGGTCATACATGGAACCTACAGTATTTCGTCAGGCAGTTATCCAATAATATCTTTCAGCGATTCTGAATCATACACACTTAATAATTTTCATGACACGCTCGTCCTCGAGCAAAACTACTCTGATGGCTTCAATTACTATTTTGTAAAATAAGGGTTACACAAGATGCCGCACCAGCACCCGTTTCGCTACTGGCAGCAATGTTTCATTAAATGGCACACTTAGTGGGAATTCCATCTTATATACCGCAGGATTTGGCAATGCCCGGTAGGCCCTTATAATATCCAGCTTTATCTGCTCATAAGTATTAGCAAGGCTTTTTGTGCGGCTGTCTATATACTCCATTCTGATGCCTTTGAATTTTGCGTTCTGATGTTCAAAAAGCGTTACGGTGTAACTATATATCCTCACCTCAGGGCGGCTGGAATAGCGTAAAAAAACATACCCTTCATTTTTGTAAAGCGGCATTATGCCTACAGGCTCTACCTCCAGTTTCTTCTCTACAAAATCATATATCTCCGCGCCTTCGCTGATAGTTACCTTCATTTCATCTACACCATATTGCACTATACGGCTCAGTTCCTGCATTACATCATCATCGGCAAGCATCCGTTCATATACCATTTCCAGTTTTTGCATGTCCAGCATGTCAAACTTCTTCGGGAACCTGTCCTGCAGAAATTGTTTGTTATTCTGAAAAGCAACAAGGTTATTGTAGTGAAAGACCATATCAGCAAGCTGCGGGTATAGCTTAGTCTCATTAAAGCACTTTTTCACTTCCTGCAGGTAGGCCAGCAGCCTGTATTTCTGCAGCTCAAAATCTATATATCCTTCCATGAACCACGTTTCGCTAAGTACCATATATCAAACCTTTGTTCCAAGTTAACTATATCAAAACCAATGCCATAAAAAGGATTTGCACATTTTGTGAATTCTCTGACCATAGGTGCCCTGCACATTGAAGGTGTGGATACCTAAAAAAACCATTTGCAGCCATTATTTTTGCTTATATTTACGCATTATATTTTATTTATTGTTTCAGGGATTGAAAAAAGATCGCTGTAGCACTAACATTTGTTTTAAAAAAACCGTCATAAGTATAAATCTAAAGCTGCAATTATGAGAAAATTTACCCTTGTTGTTCTTTTTATGGCCCTGGCCGTTATTTCCCGTTCACAAACCCTTTCCTTTTCACTCGTTACCGCGCCCTGCCATAATGATGGCCTCTTAACGATAAACGTTACCGGCCTTACCCCTCCGCTTACCGTTAGCTGGACCACCTACGGCACCAGCGGCGCCACCATCACGCACACCGGCGTCACGGGCCTTTTCGATGCCCTCACCGGCTATTCCGGCGGACCAGTTTATGTTTATGCTACTGATGGCGTCAGCGCTGCGGCCAATAGTTATGGTGGGATGCCTCCGTTTTATTTTTCTGTACATACTACCCCTGAGGTGTGTCCTACCCTGGGCTCTGCAAGCGCTTCCATTAGTGGCGGCACCGGGCCATATACCTACCAGTGGTACAATATAGCTACTTCTGCAACTGTGGGTACAGGCACCCCTATTAACCTCCCTACCGGCCAATACGGTGTTATGATCACTGATGCCGCGGGATGTACTTATGGCACACAAGACGATACCTATGATACTGCGTCATCAGCTATTATCGGTTACATTGCACCGTTCACCGTTTCATTAAATGCAACAACTGCTAATTGCACTAATGGTACTGCGTCGGTTGTCAGCGTTTCATCGGGCGCTGCCCTTCCCGTGACTTATCTATGGAATAATGGCGCAACAACCGCCGCTATAGCCGGGCTTACCACTGGTTTCTACAGCGTAGTAATTACCGATGCGCTTGGCTGCGTAAATGCGCTCGACTCTGGCAGCAGTAGTGCTGGTATCTACGTTCCTCAGTCTGTCGCTATTTCAGCGCCGGTTACAGCTACACCGACGTCTTGCCTGGATACGAATGGCGCAGTCATTGCGTTCGGTTCAGGAGGCGTTTCTCCCTATACTTATCTCTGGAACAATGGGTCTGCCGCGCAATCACAAACAGGATTAGCGGCTGGTTATTACTCGGTTCTGGCAACCGATGCTAATGGATGTATCGGCAGCGGGGCTGCATATGTGAATGTTTCAACGCCAATTTCGGTTACCTACAGCTCCACCCCGAGTTTGTGTACGTCACCAACGGGTAATGCTACGTTGGTACCTGCAGGTGGCACTTCGCCATACACCGTATTATGGTACACTGCTCCGCCTCAAACAACCCCTACGGCCACATCTCTGTCTGCAGGCAATTACAACTTCAGGGTTACAGATGCTGTCGGCTGCGTTCAAACCGGCACAGTAACCGTGCCGCCTGTTGATGTTATCAGCCTTAGTTTTTCTTCAACCCCGGCATTATGTACACTTTCTACCGGCAGCATAAACGTTGCAGCCGTTGGCGGTATTACTCCATACACTTATTTGTGGAACACGGGCGCCACTACCCCCAGCCTTACTGGTGTATCATCCGGCTATTACACACTTACTGTTACCGATAACATGGGTTGCTCCGTAACCAAATCCCCTTATTTACCGAGCAATTCACCGGTAACGCTTGCGGTTAACACTACTCCTGCTTCATGTATCTTCACAAACGATGGTATGCTAACGGCAGTGCCTATGGGCGGCTCAGCGCCTTATGCTTACGGATGGAGCACTGGCGGCACTTCTGCCACTATCACCGGATTACCATACGGGCCCTACTGGTCTTACGTAACTGATGCATCGGGATGCACTGCGAGCACCTATACATGGTTGCCTTTCGACTCTTCCGCAACGGATTGTTACTGCACCATATCGGGCACTATTTACAACGATACAAACAGCAACTGCACCCAGGACCCCGGCGAAGCAGGGATAAATAATGTGCAGGTTTACTGCAGCGGCATTGGTTATACTTATACCGATGCCAGCGGCCATTATTCATTCCTTGTTCCTTCGGGTACTTATACCGTATCAGAGACTATTCTGGCATTTTACCCGCTTGCCCCCTGCGAGACCAACGGAAAAGTTGTAACGACAGTTGCCGCAGCAGGCTGTGTGCAGACAATCAATTTTGCAAACACTATGGATACGATCCATGATATGCACATATCTACATGGGACTACAGTTTCCCGGTAATAGGCAATACATACACACAGATCACAACTATATCAAATGACGGCACAATAGAGGAAGATTCTGTACTCGCAATTTATGCGGACGACGGGCAAATATTGACGCCAACGTTTACGCCATCCGGAGTATTCACCGGACCGGCTAATCATTACAACACCGCTGCCGGTTTCCCCGCAATGGTTCCCGGCCAAACCAACTTTTACTACACTAATTATAATGTCCCTACCGATATTCCAATCAACACTCCGCTGAATTTTTACGACTCTATAGCCTACAAAGCGCCACTGGACAACTGGCTCACAGATTATTCCCCATGGAACAACGTTAATAACCTCTCTACAGTAACCGTTGCTGCTTACGATCCTAACTTCAAGGAGGTAAGCCCTAAAGGCACCGGCCCAACAGGCCTCATCACCTATGCCGATTCCACACTGGAATATATGGTGCACTTCCAGAACACCGGTACAGCGCCAGCCCAGAACATCATTGTGGTAGATACACTGGATAACAACCTTGACTGGACCACCCTGCGCCCGGAGTATATGTCTGCAGCATGCAAGGTAACCCTACAGCAGATAGGCAGCCTGAAAGTTGCGAAATTCACGTTCAGGAATATTTTCCTTCCCACCAAAACGTCTAACGATCTCCGCAGCAATGGCATGTTTACCTATACCATCAAGACAATGCCGGGCTTGCCGATTGGTACACAATTCAAGAACCACGCTTCCATCTACTTTGATTATAATGCCCCGGTAATGACCAACCAGACGCTGAATACGCTTGGCGCTACAGCTACCACAGCAGTCAACAATACTACAGCAGAGCCGCAAAGGTCATTCACTATTTACCCCAACCCTGCCGGCCAGAACTTCTACTCAGTTATCAACAGCGCAGCATCAGTGTCTGCTGAAATGAGTATCTCTGATGTTACCGGGAAAGTACTGGCAAGCAAAACAATTGCCCTGCAAAAAGGCGCCCAGACCATTGCTACTAACATCAGCACACTGGCTCCCGGCGTTTACTTCGTTACCTTAAATAATAATGGTAAAACAGAAACTCAGAAACTGGTAGTAATAAAATAAGATGCTCTGTTACATAAAAAAGGATACCGGAAAGCGGTATCCTTTTTTATGCAGCTAAACCTGATATTTACTTAGCAACAAAAAAAGAATCAGCCATGAAATTGAAATACGCAGCAATACTATCACTGTTCTTTTTCTCAGCATTCGCATGTTATGCCGATTCAAAAAAGGGCAGCGAAGAAATAATACAAATGGTGAAAGCCTTCAATAAACGGCTGGAGAAAACGGCCCCGGAAGATGGCTTCTTCATAGTAATACAAGATAAGGATAACGACCAAATCAACGCCTTCAAAATATCCTATTTTACCTTGACAATACGGGATAAAAAAATGGAATATCGGCTTGATGCAGCCGTTGACAGCGGGCATTTCTTTGCTTCTGTTGAGGAAAACGGCAAGGTATTGAAAATAGTGTACAATGCTTATAAAACCAAGGTTGCTTACGCCGTTAAGATGATCGGGAATTCATTGCAGCTTTTCGATGAAAATGACAAAGCCATTTTTCCCTCGCCGGATAATGGTGCCACAAATGCACATGCCGAAGATGTACGCACTGCTGCCGATGTAATGCCGAAACCTTCCTTTGACCTCGGCGCTTACCTGGGCGACAATCTGCATTATCCCGAAAATGCAAGACTAAATAATAAAGAAGGCAAAGTATTAGTAAGGTTTGTAGTAGATGAAAATGGCACAATAAGCGATGCTGAAGTAATGAAAGGTTTTGATGATGAATGCGATCAGGAAGCACTGAGGGTGGTAAGGAATATGCCTACATGGATACCCGGCAAGATAGACGGAAAAAATGTTAAGGTTTATTTTACGCTGCCTATGCGCTTCAAACTGACCAACTGACAAAGCGCAGATGATCTCTGAAAATATAATACTTCCCTACTGCGAATTCCTTGGAGTACTATAATTGCGATAGCGATATACGCTAGACTTTACAAAATTGTAAAAGAAATAATCGTTCATGCCCTTTAGCTGCTCGAAGCTGGGCCGGTACCTGCGCATAAAATAATGAAGGCTGTCGCCCTGCAGGCCTGTGAATTTGGAAACCACTTCCTCGGTAAACGTCTTGTCAACATATTTTTCCTTTTCAAACTCAGTATAATCATCCTGGAATTGCCATATCTCCCTGTTCTTCTTGCTCATTGCCGAAAATGGCGACTGCACTATGCCCAGGCCTGAAAGCTTAGGGAAATCAAGTTCTGTTTTATAAAGCTCATGATACCGGATACTATCACTTTTGTAATCGTACCGGTTACCATTTGCAAAACTATTGTCCTTGTTTATTTCAGATATCCCCTTCTTCATAATGATCCTGAAGTAAGAGGGTACGTAGCCCTGCGGCACACGCACGCGGGCTGTTTTATACCCTGTTTTTTTAAACTCCAGCAATTGCCCCCCGGAAGCAGCGATGATAAAAGCCCCCTGCTCATCATTCGAAATATTGAGCATCGTATATATATTCAGTATTTCTACCCCGGTAAGCGGCTTTTTATTGTCCACATCCAACACTTCGCCGCGTATTGTCTGCGCAGCAACCGGGAAACAGAATAAGCTACATAAAAATAAAAGCAGGCTGGTTTTGACAGACATATCAGGCACTAAATTACAGTTTAGCCAGTATCTCATACAGTTATTTTTGTTAAAAAAGCAATCAGCGCTAATGAAATTCGATTACCCAAACCATCAACACATCTTCAAAGCAGTATATTTGCCCAAAAGCCGCAGACTTACGATTAGCGACTCACGACTAAACGAAATGTACAAACTAATAAGAAAAATACTCTTCACAATAGACGCTGAAAAAGTGCATTACCGGGTCATGAAGTGGCTCACATTTGCCTGTTCTATCTCACCTGTGCGCAGCCTGCTTAAATCAGCGTTTGTAGTAAAAAACAAACGGCTGGAACGCACACTTTGGGGTATCAGATTTCCTAATCCGGTAGGCCTGGCCGCGGGCTTTGATAAAGATGCCAAATATACTGACCAACTAGCCTGTCTCGGCTTTGGCTTCATTGAAATAGGCACCGTCACCCCCCGCCCACAGCCCGGCAACCCAAAGCCACGGCTCTTCCGCCTGCCTGCCGATAAGGCGCTGATAAACAGGATGGGCTTCAATAACGATGGCGCAAACGAGGCGGCCAGCAGGCTCAGAAAACGTAAAGAGCATATCATTATTGGCGGCAACATAGGTAAGAACAAGGATACACCCAATGAAAAAGCCGGAGATGATTATGAGATCAGCTTCCGGGCGCTATACACACAGGTTGACTATTTTGTAGTAAACGTGAGCAGCCCCAATACTCCCGGCCTGCGGGAATTGCAGGACAAAGAGCCGCTTACTTTACTTCTGAAAAGGCTGCAAGCCGTAAACCAGCAACTGGGCTGCAATAAACCGCTGCTGCTGAAAATAGCCCCCGACCTTACCAACGAACAATTGGACGACATCATAGGCATAATTCAATCTACCGGACTGGATGGTATTGTAGCCACCAATACTACCATAAGCAGGAGCGGCCTCACAACACCCGTAAATGAGTCGGACGCCATAGGCGCTGGCGGCCTTAGTGGCGCACCACTCCGGCAAAGGGCTACGGAAGTGATCAGTTACATACATACCCAAAGCGGCGGAACCATACCTGTTATTGCCTCAGGCGGCATATTCACCGCTGCCGATGCGAAAGAAAAGCTAGATGCTGGGGCATCGCTCATACAAGTATATACCGGCTTTATTTATGAAGGGCCGGGGATCGCCGGGGAGATTTGTAAGGGATTAGCCGGCTGATACCCAAACCACCTGTGATACTTTTTTTGTGCTTATATAATGGAGCATTCTTTATAACCTTTTACTGTGGCTACTTTTCATCTTTAACTACAATATCTCACATTTCCCATAGGAGGAATTGGACTTGTTAAAAAAAAGCAGAAATTTGTATTCTTCTCGTTCTGTTAAAATATGGATATATTCATTCCTTCCCACCCGCTCGTGGCAAAATATGTAGAATGCATTTATATTCTTGACAAAAAAAGTGAGCCATTAAAATATGTTTCCTACCCGAGCCCATTTACAGCCATCGGCTTGTTCTCAAACGCAAAGGTCACCTGTTCAGAAAAAATATTAGAAATTGATCATGCAGTTAAAGACAAATATTTTGGGATAGCTTGTAACCGCCTGCATAACACACTGGTGATATCTTACCTACGGATCGTTAACGAAATTTCGATTGTTTTCAAACCGCTGGGCTATAATTCTTTTTGCGGCGGCGGATATGATCATAAAGACATGTTTATATTCACTTCGTGGGACGCGGATCTAAAATTGCTATTGGATGGCGTTTTCAATTGCGATGCCCCGTCAAAAAGATTTCAAATCATTGAATCGTTTTTATTAGAACGATATACCCCCATCAGTGAAGAAAAACTATTAGCTGAAGCGATCCGGCTATTATGCGACTTTACTAAAAACTATTCGTTGGATGAGATCGCTGCTGTTACAGGCGTACACTACAAATATTTGTACCGGTGCTTTAAGAAATATATTGGCTGTAGTCCTGCTCATTTTAGAACGATAGAGAAATTTCGCACCAGTGTGTATGCAGCACTAAAGGAAAAAAAATCTGTTTCACTTACAAATATTTGCTACGAAAATAATTATTCAGACCAATCTTATTTTATACGGCAGTTCCGTCAAATAGCCGGTGAACGCCCCACAGCCTTATTCAAAGATGTGGCCCTTTACAGCAACCATAAATTAGTATGGAAATTTTTGTGATTGTCCAAAAAGTACAATTTTTCGTGTTAACCGGTGCCTAGTTTTGCCTTATATTTTATTTCGCTCCAAAGAAAATAATTTCTCAGTCAAAACAAATCATATGAAAAATACACATCTAATATCGTTGCTGATTCTTTGTTTTGCTAACCATGCGCTTCATGGCCAAACCATAACAACAATAGCAGGCAACGGCACGGCTGCATATCTTGGAAATGGTGGCCCCGCAATCAGCGCCCAGGTGCAGGCCCCTGCAAGAATTTGCACCGATACATTCGGAAACATTTATTTTCTTGACCTCCTGAATAGTGCCGTCAGAGAGATAGATGTAACGGGAAACATCAATACTATTGCCGGATCCGCAACCAGCGGCTATTCCGGAGATGGCGGCCCCGCAGCAGATGCGCAGCTGAACTATCCGTTTGGAATTGCATGTGACCTGACAGGAAATATTTACATTGCTGACCAGTATAACCACAGGATCCGAAAAATTGATGCCAGTTCCGGATTGATAACCACCATTGCCGGAAATGGTATTCCCGGTTTTTCTGGCGATGACAGCGTAGCGACTAATGCCAAATTAAAAGTGCCCGCTTCTGTGGCCCTGGACGATTCGGGCAACATTTATATCGCTGACCAGTATAATAACAGGGTAAGGAAAGTGAGCGTTTCCAATAATATTATTACCACCATAGCCGGTACGGGTATTGCGGGCGCTTTGGGAGATGGAAGCCTGGCTGTGAGCGCGCAACTAGACTCGCCAGTCAGTGTTGCAGTTGATCATTCCTACAATGTTTATATCGCAGATTACAAAAACGCCAAAGTCAGAAAAATTGACGCGGCAACAAAGAACATCTCAACTTTCGCAGGTACTGGAGTTTACGGTTATTCAGGAGATCATGGTTTGGCGGCAAACGCGAAGCTGGAACTTCCCTTTGATCTGCAAACTGATATCCATAGTAACCTTTACATCATCGACGAGGGTGCGAGTGTGATACGCAGCGTTAACCTATTGACTGATACAATTGTTACGATTGCGGGAACGGGAGCCGGCGGATACAATGGAGATGGAATACCCGCAACCAGCGCTGAATTAGGTTATCCCGTCGGCGCCTGTACGGACTATTCGGGCAATATCGTTTACATAGCAGATAAGGCAAATAGCAGAATCAGGAAAGTAAGTAACGGCAATACGTCAATTAAAGAGATTCATAGCCTTGATTTTAGTGTTTCGCCAAATCCATCAAGCGGCATTTTTGAAATAAGACCAACAGGCAGTATTAATCAGTATAAAGTCTATGTACTTAATGCTGTCGGTCAAAAAGTATATCAAGATACTGCTGACAATCATCGAACACAGGTTGATCTTTCTGCTTACCCAAATGGTGTTTATTTTATTTGCTTACAACTGGCAGGTGAACATAAGGTTTACAAGGTTGTAGTAGATAGATAGCTCCGAATTCACAATACGTAAGGGAAAAAGGCGGGAATATTTATCCGGAAAAAGTAAGCCTTTCGCACCAAGCGCCTTATATTTTGGCCCTGTTTATTATATTTTATATATTTGAGTATGAAATCGGGAATAGTAATACGTACTGCCGCGGTCACAATAGTGGCATTTATAGTAATTGTCGGCAGCAGCTTTACCGGCAAGCATTAAAAATCAAATGGCGTCGTGGATATTAAGGATGTGCGGCAAACACTTGCACCGGCGCCGGATTTAATAAATCATCGGTATCATGACATAGAGGTATTCAGGACAAAAGAAAATGACGCTGAATCTTATCTTGTTTATATTTATCGAACAGAGGGTGACACTCTTAAATGCTATCAAAATGCATTGTCCATGAAATCTAAGCCTGATATGGATAAAGCTGCCTATAACTGGCTTAATGATACCTTAGCTAACGTTCGGCTATATAATTCAGTCTCCAACAAGGAGATTGTATTAGAAGTGTATGGGAGCGGCAAGATGCACGGTATATATACCAAATAAAGGCAACCAGGTGTTTTTGTATCTCCGTTTATTTGCCCCTCCAATAACCGGAATGTATTTATTGGTCAAGATTTTATCTCTACCCTATCGCCATAATACCTGGCCTGGGTATTCTCTATAAGGTCGTAGATCATTTTTACGCGGGCGAATTTTTCCCGCAGATAAGAAAACCAGACTGTATCCCCGTCTTTAGCGCAATAGGCAACGGTCTTAATGCCTTTGTGATTAGCTATATATACTGCCCGCTCATCGTGAAAGGCCTGCGAGATAATGGTAAACTGCTGCTGACCGAAAATATCACGGCACCGTAGAACGCTGTCCAGTGTGCGGAACCCGGCATTGTCCATAAATATCTTTTTGGCAGGTACGCCGCGGGCGATCAGGTCGTTTTTCATCAGCACAGGCTCATTATAATAGATCGTATTGCTATCGCCACTAACTATTATATAGTCTATTTTGCCTGCCATATATAATGCTACTGCGGCATCTATACGGTTCTGGTAATACAGGTTTACGATATTCCTGCCCTTATCATTGTACTTCGCAGTTCCCAGCAATAAGCCCACCTTGTTTTTGGGTATCTGAGCGAGATCATAATATATCTGGCTTTTTGTGGAAGAACTGACAACATAGTTGACTGTCCATACCAGGCCGATAAGGAGCAAGAGAGCAATTATGATCAATTTTTTAAAAATGCGGCCAAACATAGAGTAAAGAAACGCTAATTTAGAGATTCCACATAATCAATAGCCTATTTTTCGTAGCTTAGATTGCCTTTCATTATGTGTTCGCCGGTGGTTTGCCCGGCGTCACATGTTGGGCGGACACATGGGTCCGCTACTAACACGGAAATGTTTTATGATTTTACGGACAAACGCCTATATTTGCACACTCAAAATTTCAACAACATTATATAAATTATGAATCTTACTTGCCTCTTTCTACTTGTGCCGGCATTCGGTGTTTTGGCTTTGTTGTACACATTCGTTAAAAGCGCATGGGTTAGTAAACAAGATGCGGGCAACGACCGCATGAAAGAAATAGCCCAGTACATTGCCGAAGGCGCAATGGCATTTCTGAAAGCAGAGTACAAAGTGCTTGCTTATTTCGTGGTTATTGCTGCATTGCTGCTTGCGGTAATGGGTTACAGCAGTTCCAACTGGCTTATAGCAGTTGCATTTATTATCGGGGCTTTTTTCAGCGCATTGGCAGGGTTCATTGGTATGCGCATTGCCACAAAGGCCAATGTGCGCACGGCTCATGCTGCGCGCACCAGCCTCAGCAAGGCACTGGCGGTCTCCTTTGGCGGCGGCTCTGTGATGGGGCTTGGCGTTGCCGGGCTTGCAGTTCTGGGCCTTGGCGGCTTATTCATTATATTATTGCGCGTATTTGCACCAGATGTTTTCACCGCTACAACAGGTGTTGCCAATGGCGATAATGTAAAGCTGGCTATTGAGGTGCTGACCGGCTTTTCGCTGGGCGCGGAGAGCATAGCTCTTTTTGCCCGCGTGGGCGGTGGTATCTATACCAAGGCGGCCGATGTAGGCGCTGACCTGGTAGGTAAAGTAGAGGCCGGCATACCCGAAGACGATCCCCGCAACCCGGCAACCATTGCTGATAACGTGGGCGACAACGTAGGTGACGTTGCCGGTATGGGTGCAGACCTTTTTGGATCTTATGTTGCCACGGTACTGGCTACCATGGTTTTGGGCCAGGAAACAATTTCTGCAGATCATTTTAATGGCTTCGGCCCTATACTGCTGCCTATGCTGATAGCAGGTACCGGTATTGTATTATCTATGGTCGGCACCTTGTTTGTGCGTATCTCTGAAAGCGCGGGATTGAGTACCAAGGCGGTCCAAAATGCGCTGAACATGGGCAACTGGGGCTCGATTGTACTTACGGCGATAGTTTCTTATTTCCTGGTTACTTACCTGCTTCCTGATGATATGGTTCTTAGAGATATTCACTTCTCGAAGAACGGTGTTGTAGGCGCTATAATGGTAGGCCTTGCTGTGGGTACGCTGATGAGTATGATCACGGAATACTACACGGCTATGGGCAAACGCCCCGTGCTGAGCATCATCCGCCAGTCGTCAACGGGCAGCGCTACTAATATTATTGGCGGCCTCGCCGTTGGCATGGAAAGCACGTTCTTGCCGATATTGGTTCTGGCTGCGGGCATCTATGGCGCTCATGCCTGTGCTGGTTTATATGGTGTGGCTATCGCTGCAGCAGGTATGATGGCTACAACAGCTATGCAGCTCGCTATTGATGCCTTCGGCCCTATTGCAGACAATGCAGGCGGTATTGCCGAAATGAGCGAACTGCCAAAAGAGGTGCGCGAAAAAACAGATATACTTGATGCGGTAGGTAACACTACGGCTGCTACCGGCAAAGGTTTCGCTATAGCATCCGCTGCACTTACCTCACTGGCATTATTTGCTGCTTATGTAGGTGTGGTTGAAAAAAATGGCTTTGACCTGCATAATGCAATTAATATCTATCATGCAGATGTACTTGCAGGCCTGTTCGTAGGCGGTATGATACCATTTATCTTCTCATCGCTCGCCATCCGCGCGGTGGGTGAGGCGGCAATGGCTATGGTGGAAGAAGTGCGCCGCCAGTTCCGTACTATTCCGGGCATTATGGAGGGTACCGGTAAACCCGAGTACGACAAATGCGTAGCCATATCTACCAATGCTTCCCTGAAAAAAATGGTGCTTCCCGGTGCTATTACTATCATTTCTCCGCTGGCTATCGGTTTCCTGATGGGGCCTGAAGTATTGGGCGGTTTCCTGGCAGGCGCAACCGTGAGCGGTGTTTTGATGGGGATGTTCCAGAACAACGCCGGCGGTGCATGGGATAACGCTAAGAAATCCTTTGAAAAAGGTGTAGAAATAAACGGTGAGATCTACTACAAAAAATCAGAACCACATAAGGCTTCCGTAACTGGTGATACCGTCGGCGATCCATTTAAGGATACATCAGGACCGTCTATGAACATTCTTATTAAGCTGATGTCTATCGTTGCGCTGGTTATTGCGCCAACCATAGCCAAGATACATAGCGGCAAACCGGCACAAACCCTTACGGCCCCAAAGGCAGTAAAAACGGTTGCCTATGTTGCACCTGCAGTTGTAGAAAAAATGGCTGTAGCCTACCAGAAGTAAAGAAATAAAGAAAATACGAAACTGCGCCCTTGCCGATCCAGCAAGGGCGTCTTTAATTGTCCAATTCCAATAGTAATACAAGCTACACGCCTCAATCGGAGCACTTCCATTTAGGTGCATTTTAATCTTTGCACTGAATATCACATTCAACCGTTGGGGTCGGCACTCTTCATCCGTTTTACCAATGGTTTCACCAGTGGCTATTCATATTGAAGCTCCTGGGGCTTCTTTTTCAATAAGCAGTAGGATAGCTTTTATGCGAAGATTTGAATTGCACTCATTTACCTTGTAATCCCGCTAACTTTTATACGCAGTTTGGCTGGAACCGTAGATGTGGTTGTTATATCACCCCGCCAAAAAGGGCGGGGCTATAAGAAAAGTGTACTATTAATCGAACTAATATTACCAAATGACCGGCAGGTTATGCGCTTTATGGTAGTCAACAATAGGCTGGTAAGGGCCAAACTTGTGCTGAATGGCCGAAAATGTGTCGATGTAAGGTGGCGTGTCATAGTCAATCGCCTTGGTAGCCGGGTTGGGATAGTCGGGAATGGTCTTGTCTTTCTTTTGGGGGCGTGAGTGAATACGATCGTCATTAATGAAAGCGGCCACATCCAAAGCCTGGTCATCAGTAAGGAACGGTTTCTCCCAACTGGCTTTTTTGTCCGGCATATTTGCCTTAATAAATCTAGCTAGTTTTACTACCCGGGATGGGCTCGAACCTTTCTGGAACGCATATTTCCCCCACAATGGCGGATAGGTATATGTAGATGAATCTGCATTCCACTGGCCTTCTCCATCTTTGCCATGACACGAGGCGCAATTCTCAGCAAATACAATAGCACCCTTCGCCGGGTCGGCGGCGCGGTTTGGATAATTTATTTCCAGGCTTTCATCGCCCCGCACATGCTGGCCTACGGGTACTCCTGTGCCCAGCCACTTGATGTATGAAACTATGGCAACCATCTCCTTGCTGTCGAGTGGCATCGGCCTTCCACTATGCGGCCGCTCTATGCAGTTATTTACACGCTCAGAAAGGGTGAGTATTTTGTTTTCCCGTCCACGGTATTGCGGATAGCGGGCGTGAGAACTGAAATAATTAAATGCAAACGGACGTGTGCCTCCGTCAACGTGGCAATTCGCACAGTTCATTTTGTTGCCAAGGTATTTCCCTACAGTTCCGTCAGGGCCTATATAATGTGCTGTGTTTATTACGAGGTCCCTTCCATAACGTACCATATCGCCAAACTGATCGTGAGGAATGGTACTTGTGTCCGGAGTAACGTATAGGGCAGTTGTGTCTTTAACGGCTACAGTATTCTCTTTCGGATCGTTTACAGTATTATTACACGCGAATATGGCAGTGAAACTGTAAATGAAAAGGCCAGCCAGAATTTTTAATTTATATTTACCTATTGTTAAAGATCCATTTCTCATGTGGAAAATTTTGACCGTCTCTGTTTTTTTGCTCATCGCTAACCACCAGGTATTGTCGCAGGTATTGCCCAAGGAAGGCAGTGTGCTGAACTACAGGCTAATCGGGTTTTCACCGCCGGCATTACAAACAACGGGCAGTTACGAACTCCAGATCGCCACTGGCAATTATACTTCCTTTGATTCCTTTAAAAAAAATATCTCCTTACGCTTGCCTTACAAAAATAGGAAAATAATAGGCGAAGTGCCGCTTTTTGGGAAAGCATATACATGGACTGTGGCAGATGTACAAAAAAAAGGGGTAAACGGAGAATTGCATCATTTCAGTACGGGTAGCACAAATGGGGTTGACACCACCTTGACCCGCTTAAGGGTATTGCAGAAAGCGACCAAATATAAAGACGCTTATGTGTTCCTGGATGGAACAAGAGTGCTGTATGACATGGACGGAAATGCCGTATGGTACCTGCCCGATGTTGACGGCACTCATATTGAAAAACCGATCTTGCGTGACCTGAAACTTTCCCCGGCCGGAACCATTACCTTTTTGTTTGAGGAGCTAAATGCATATGAAGTAAACTACAACGGAGACGTGTTATGGAAGGCCCCGAACGATGGAAAAATAAGCGGCTATACCAGCGAAATGTATCATCATGAATTCACACGCCTTGCGAACGGGCACTATATGATACTGGGTTGCGAACTTGAGCAGTGGAACATGAAAATGCCATCGGCGACAGACAGCAGCTTTACGATTTTTCACGAAGGCAGCAGGAGCCGCGACAGCAGCGCAATGAGGTATCCAAAGGTGCCGTTTGGCACCGTTATCGAATACGATGAAAAGGGGAATGTCGTATGGTCATGGAAATCCTCTGACTATTTCCGGCGATCAGATATTTATTATCACAAGGGTCGTGCGAACCGGCCCGAGATCGCTGTGCATGAGAATTCATTTTATTTTGACGAAAAGGACAGCATTTTGTATATAGGTTTCCGGAACATCAGCAGGATATTAAAGGTGAAATATCCCGAAGGCACGGTTTTGAACTCCTATGGCGAACTATACAAGCAGGATGTACCTGAAAGCGGGAACGGGTTATTTTGCCACCAACATAGTGTGCGGCGGTCTGAAAGCGGTTATCTATATTTATACAATAACAATATCTGCTCACATGGAGCGTCACTTCCGGAAATATTAAAGTTGGAGGAGCCTTCGCCGGGCAGCAGCGACCTTAAAAAAATATGGGCTTACCAATGCACGCTTGAAGATGTGGATACAACGTTGAAGGGGTTTCACCAGTTCCCTACCGGGGGAAACGTAACCGAGCTGCCAGACCATTCCTTGTTAGCAAATATGTCAACCACTTATAGCAAGGTTTTTATTCTAAGCGATAAAAAAAAGATATTATGGAGCGCAATACCTGAAAAATGGAACCCCGTGGACAAACGGTGGGACATGATATATGATTACCGGGCAAGCCTTATTACCAGCCGCCAAGACCTGGAACAGCTTATCTGGAACGCAGAAAAGAAGTAGATTTACTGTTTATTATCTAAACCAAAACCTTTTATGTGGTGGTTGTACGCGCTTTTGTCGGCAGTTTTTGCAGCGCTGGTTGCAGTATTTGCCAAGATCGGCATAAAGGGTGTTGATTCGGATGTTGCCACGGCGATCCGTACCGTCATTATTCTTTTAATTGCCTGGGGAATAGTTATGGCAAAGGGTGCCACCAGCCAGCTTCCCGGACTTACTAAGCAAAACTGGTTTTTCCTCATTTTATCTGGCTGCGCGACAGGGCTATCGTGGCTGTTCTACTTCCGGGCGTTATCTCTTGGTGCGGTTTCCAGGGTTGCGCCTATCGACAAACTTAGTGTAGCTATAGCCATTATCTTGTCTGTCGTTTTTCTGCACGAAAAACTCACCTGGCAGGAAGCGGCAGGGGCGGTATTAATAATTGGCGGAACGTTACTACTGATTTTCAAATAATAAGCCGGCACATGAAAGTATCCTAAAATAACAATCCCCGGAAATGTCCGGGGATTGTTATTTTCGAACCAGGCAAAAATTATTTTGCTGTAGCTGGCTTAGTTTCTGTTGCTGTCTTTTTTGTTGTCTTAGTTTTCTTTCCACCATCTTTTGATTCCGTCTTGGTAGTCTCAGCTTTGGTAGTTTTAGTACCGTCCTTTGATTCCGTTTTGGTTTCAGTTTTTTTGGTTTTCTTAGTCTCAGTTTTTTTCGCATCCTGAGCGAAGCTTACAGAACCCATAACAAGAAGGGCAACTACTGAAGTAATGATTTTTTTCATTTTGTGTGATTTTTTTTGTAAAGTTATGGACGAAACAGCGAATTGCAAAACATCGCGGCATTATTTTTCAGGTATTTCATTGAAGTTTAGCCTTTAAAATGTTAAATTATCAATATTCCATTGAAGGTACTACCTTAGTGGCTCTTAAATTTCCTCACAATAAAAATAAAGCTGTTATGTCATTTTCTGCAACCAGAAATATCAGCAAGGTTCTGCTGGTATTTGCCGTATTGAGTTGTTTACCCGTCGCCAACCTTTGGGCACAGCAAACCTCCGACAAGTCTGTGAGCGCTATCCTGAAAAACAACAGGGATAATACGCCCAGGTCTGTCAGGTTCTCGGAGTCTGCCAATTATCATCCGGAAGATGCGCAGGCGATATTTGGTAAATACTTTGGCGCTAATGGCAATGACAACAAAATGGTGTTTGAAAATGTCACAAAGACGAAAAGCACACTTACGCATTATAAATACAACCAGTGGTTCAAAGGCATTAAAGTAAGCTATGCCAGCTACACGCTTACCGTAAAAGACAATATAGTCCGTTTTATGGCTGGCAATTTTTACAAGACCAATACCTCAGCGTCTGCAATACCCGCTCTTAGCGAACAGGAGGCTTTTGAAAAAGCGCTTAGTTCCGTGGGTGCCCAAAAGTATATGTGGCAGGATGCAAGCTCCGAGCAGTTCATAAAAGCAAGGTATCATAATCCTGATACCACTTATTTACCAAAGGGGCAGCTGACCTGGATCGAGGATTTTACGGAGAAGAGCGATGATCGGGCACTGCACCTTGCCTATAGCTTTGATATTTATGCCAGGGCGCCACTGAGCAGGCAGGTGGTGTATGTGGATGCCGCAACCGGCAAAATTTTATTGTCCAATTCACTCATCAGGCATACTGCCGCAAGCGGCCAGTCTTTATATAGCGGTGTAGTACCGTTTCAATCTGCGCATGTGGGCTCAAATTATATTCTATACGATTCTACAAGAGGAAATGGAGTACATACTCTGAATATGCACAATGGCACTGATTATACGGCCGCTACAGAATTCACAAGCGCTACCAATAGCTGGCCTGACGCCGCTGCTGATACGCAGGCGCTGGATGCGCAATGGGGTGCATCGAGGGTATATGATTACTGGGATACCGTACAGGGCCGCCTGAGTTGGGACAACATGAACGGCATACTGCTCCAATATGTGCATTATGACAATGCGTATGATAATGCTTTCTGGGATGGTGCTGAAATGAATTATGGAGATGGTTCGGGTTGCGGTGGTGGCGGCTTCACGCCGCTTGTAAGCCTTGATGTAACAGCCCATGAGATAGGGCATGGCGTATGCCAGGCTACCTGCAACCTGATATATGCCGGAGAATCGGGCGGACTGGATGAAGGGTTGAGCGACTGCTGGGGCGCAACAATAGAAAACTGGGGCAATCCCCATGAAGTAGATGCAGTACCAAAGCAAACCTGGAAAATGGGAGAGGAAATAGGTTGCGGGCATCCGCTGCGCAGCCTGGATACTCCAAAGCTGCAAGGGCTGCCGGATACCTACCTCGGCGTTAACTGGTTCAATGTCGTTGGCTGCACCCCTTCCGGGCTTAATGACCAGTGCGGTGTGCATACCAACATGGGGGTAATCAGCAAGTGGTACTACCTGCTTACTGCAGGCGGTACGGGTACAAATGATCTCGGCCACGTCTATACGGTAACCGGCCTCGGCTTTACGGAATCGGAAAATATCCTGTATCAGACCGAACTGGTTATGCCGAGCAATTCAGATTATCCAACGACACGCGATGTTTCGATCAGCGTAGCAACCACAATATATGGCGCCTGCTCTCCAGAAGTACAGGCTGTAACAACAGCATGGTATGCGGTGGGCGTAGGCCCGGTATTTGACCCATGTGTGCCGCAGATCAGCTTTGTAAATATTGCATCTACAGTTACGGAGAATGCAAACGCAAACTCCTGCACTGCCAGTCACGTGGAAATGATACCTATCAAAGAAACAGGCCCGGCGATCACCGGAGGCACCCCTACAGCTACCATTGTCGCCATTGATGGCACAGCCGTATCGGGAGTTGATTATTCACTCACGCCTACCACACTGTCATTTGCACCAGGAGACACCACCACCCAATACATTCCCGTAACGATCTATGACAACGGGGCTGTAGCTGCCGACAAGTCATTCAGGCTGGCATTTACGTTTGATGCTATGGGCACAACGACTATCATGTCTCCGGTAGCTGATACAGATGTAGTAACTATAACGAATGATGACTTTGCCCCACAGCCCGGCGGTAACGAGTACCATACTGTGAATACTACGAACGTTACTTCCAACCACACATCGCCCTTTTACGGGAGCGCCAATAAAGCACATTCACAATTCATGCTGTACCCGGCCGACCTTATTGCGTCAGGGCTAAGACCAAACTACCCTATATCTGCAGTAGCATTTAATGTAACCAGCAAAGCTTCCACCCAGCCGTATACCGATTACACAATGAGCATGGCAAATACTACTGTTGCAGACCTCAGCATCAGCTTTGTGACTACGGGGCTCACAAGTGTTTATTCCGGCAACTACACTACCAGCGTAGGCGAAGACTCCGTAATGTTTTCCACTCCATTTGTATGGGATGGCGTTAGTAATATTGTGATGGATGTATGCTTTACAAACACCAGTGCGGCAACGGCAAATGATAAAGTGGATGGTGTTATAGGCGGCAATACGGTATGTGCGTACAGTTATGCGAGCACTACCTCAGGCAGCGGATGCAGCCTGCCCTATAATGCAATGCAAACCTCTACAGCTGTGCCCATTATGCGTTTTACCCAGGTAGTGGCTCCCGGAAAGGTGGAAACCACTGCAGCCGCTACCCGTAGCTGGAATGTAAGATCAGGGCAAGATGTTTATTTCTATGCACTTGCGGACACCGGCGTGATCATGGGCTTAAACCACCCCACAATGGACCTTGGCTGCGTGAATACCACGCTTACTGCTGAAGGCAATGGCTTTACACCATTCTCTTATACTCCGGGAGTGAACAGATCTGTAAAAGAATTCTCTGTAACGCCAGCAGAAAACGGATCAGCGACAACTTATGACGCAACACTGTATTTTACCAATACAGAGCTGGCGAGCGGCATTCCGGGAAACATGTACATCTTTAAAACCGATGCAGCAACAGATGCGGCTATTGATCTTACTAATTCCGCGCTGGCCCACCCTGTGCTGATGGCTGGTGAGAACTACTACGGGTTCACCGGCACATTTACCGGCTTTTCACGTTTCTTCCTCGTTGATGGCCCTATACCTGGCCTTACTGCCGTTGCAAACGTTGCAAATACGGACAACACGATAAAGGTTGATAACAACCCGTTCCGTGATAAGATATACGTGAGCTACAGTGTCGGAGACAACATGAGCGCATCTGTAAAGCTGTATGATGTAACCGGCAGAATGATATATCGCGGTGTGAATGACCTGGCGCGCGGCAATCATAAATTCACGATAGATTGCGCTGCATTAAACCTGCCTACGGGTACTTACATCATGCAGGTAACGACACCTGAAAATGTTTATACCCGTAAGCTGCTGAAAGACTAATACGAGATCGTTTTTATAAATAAGATGGCAGCCGAAGGGCTGCCATCTTATTTTCTGCTAAGGCTGGTGCGCTAAGAGCGCCCGGCGGTGCTGCCTTATTTTTGAGTATTTTATAAAGGCGGCATATGCAGACAACCTGCAAATAACGAAGCCATAAAAGCCATCGAGAAAGCCCAACTGTATAATATAATCGTTAAAGAAACGCCATTTAGGATAGAGCATTACTTTAAGCAGGCTGGCTTCCTTACCTGCTTCTACGGCCTCTTCAGCGCCCAACTCACTATATTTCTCTATTTTTTTCAGATGTTCACTAACCGAGGTAAAGCTGTAGTGCAGCAGGTCTCCTTTCAGGGTGCCCTTTATATCAGCGTCATTGTCCGGGCGCCAGTATTCATGCACTTTTTTTTCTTCCCACTTTCCCTTGGTGCGGTTGTACAGCCTTGTTTGTGAATCGGGATACCAGCCGCAGTATTTTATCCATTTTCCGCAATAGTTGGTGATGCGGTGCATTTGGTAAACATGATGTACCGGGTTCTTTTTGATCTCCCGGATACTTTCCTTCAATTCCGCAGTAAGCGCTTCGTCCGCATCCAGCGACAGCACCCAGTCGTAGGCTGCATGTTGGGTAGCGAAATTTTTCTGCTCGCCATAGCCTGCAAACGGGTGCTGAATAACCTTCGCCTGGTACTGCTGTGCTATAGCTATGGTATTGTCGGCGGAACAGCTGTCCACGACCACTATTTCGTCAGCGATATCTTTTACAGACTCAAGGCACCGCGCCAGGTTTCTTTCTTCATTGAAAGTAATAATTACGATACTGATGCGGATCATTGATGCAGTTAGTGTAGCCAGAGTGTTCAAAAGTAAGCAGTAATCACAGGAAATGCCACAATGAATAGGCTTGCAAGTACCGCGGAAGAGAATTTATGATTTATTTATGAGAGCAGTTTTTGGCGCAAAAGAAATTCAAGCTGGTCGTTGGAGAGGCTGAGCTTGTAGGTCATCTCTTTTTCGTCCATTTTCTGTTTATAAACGTCAAAAGCCCTGTTGATAGTGAGGTCCAGCTCTTCCTCATTCCAGGGTTTGCTCAGGTAATGGAATATCTTGCCTTTATTTACAGCGTCTATCACAGCATTCATATCAGCATAACCAGTAAGCAATATCCTTATCGCGTCGGGGAATTCATCCAATATCGATTCCAGGAACTCAACGCCGGTCATTTGCGGCATTCTCTGATCGGTGATAATAATATTGATGTTGTTCTTCCTAAGTATCTGCACAGCTTCTTCCCCGCTAAGGGCAGTAGAAACATTATACTTTATCCGGAATACTGCTTTAAAAGAAACAAGATTATTTAACTCATCATCAACATATAAGATATTGATCCCATCCTGTTTAGCCATGTTTATAATAATATTATGCCGATTAATATTATTCGCAAGGTAGCAAAATATTGAGAAAATAAATAGTAATTGCAGTATATTTAACCACCTGTTTACGATTAGCCTATTCTTAAGCACCAAAAAACACTAATGCTATGTTAAGCGAAAAGGTAAATACTACTAAACAATTAAATGAAAGCTACAAGCCGGTTTTCTTTCGCCTTGCCAAAATTGAAGACAAAAAATCTTTCGATGCACTGCTCCAGTCATCCAATATATTTATCTATGATAAAATATATGACCAACTTAAGGAACTGGTAAAAAGCAGGCATCCCAGTGTGAAGCTCAAAGATGCAGATTACAAAGTGCTGATACCGCAACATGTGGGCGATTGCCCTATGGATGAATATGGCGTATGGGTATATTACCCTTGGTCGCAGCGGATAGTGCACCTGCTCGATGAAACAGAGTTTATTGACATCCGCACCAACCGTAACAAATATAAGATAACGGTAGCGGAGCAGGCTACGCTTGCAACAAAGAAGATAGGCATCATCGGGCTCTCTGTGGGACAATCGATAGCGCTTACACTTGCTATGGAGCGCACCTGCGGGCAGATAAGGCTGGCCGATTTTGATACGGCAGAACTAAGCAATCTTAATCGTTTACGCACCGGTGTGCATAACCTCGGCTTGCTGAAAACGATAATAGCAGCCCGCGAGATCGCAGAGATAGACCCTTACCTAGATGTAAAAATATTTAACGATGGCCTTACCGATCAAAATATCAATGACTTCTTTATCAAAGACGGGAAACTGGACACACTCGTTGAAGTATGCGATGGGCTGGACATAAAGATCGTGAGCCGCTTTAAAGCACGCGAGTTTGAGATACCCGTAGTTATGGATACCAATGACCGGGGAATGCTGGATGTAGAGCGTTTTGACCTGGAGCCGGACCGGCCAATATTTCACGGGCTTGCGGGAGACCTGGACCCTGATAAAGTAAAAGGGCTGACAAATGAAGAGAAAGTCCCCTACATACTTAAAATGATCGGCGCAGAAACGATCTCGACGAGATTGAAGGCTTCGATGATGGAAGTAGAGCAATCTATAAATACGTGGCCGCAGCTTGCATCTTCGGTAACTCTGGGTGGTGCGCTTACCACTGATGTTTGCCGTAGAATATTGCTGGATCAATATCATGAATCCGGCAGGTATTATGTGGATCTGGACCAACTGGTTGGCGACAAGGAGAAAAAAGAGAAAAAAGGCGGCAGTTTCATCAACCCATTTACACCGCTGGATAAGACGGCTATGGAGCAGGCGGTGGAACAATACTTTCAAAAAGAACAAGCAGGTGAGTATGCCCTGGCAGATGAACAGTTATCTAAAATCACCGAAGCGGCACTTGCAGCACCCTCGGCGGGCAATAACCAGCCGTGGAAATGGATGTACCGCAATGGTGTGCTGTTCCTCTTCCATGACCAGTACAGATCGTGGTCGTGGGGCGATTATGCGTCTATGGGCTCGTTCATGGGATTAGGCACCGGGATAGAGAACGTGCACCTGCAGGCAGCGGCCCTTGGCCTCGAGGATACAGTTTCCCTGTTCCCGGCCGGTGAGGGTGGCAAAATAGCGGCTGCAATTCGTTTCCGGCCATCAGCGAAGCCTGCGGATTCGGTTGCACTATCGCTCGCCCAAAATATATACACCCGTTACACTAACAGGAAATTAGGTACCAGGCAAAAACTGGCAGGTAGTTTTTACTCGGGAATGAAGGAGGCTATAGGTACAGAGGGCGGCATAAAAATATTTTATACTGACGATGACCAAAAGCTCAACGAACTGGGAAAAATCATAGCAGCCTGTGATAAGGTGCGATTGCTGCACGAACAGGGCCATGAAGAATTTTACAGTGAAATAAGGTGGAACAGAGAACACGCCATGGAGCACAACGATGGCATAGAACTGGCGGCGGTGGACCTTACGCAAAGCGAGCTGGCTGGCTTCCGCGTAGCAAGGGACTGGAGCGCCGTGGAGTTGCTGTCGCAATGGGATAAGGGTGATGGCTTTATGAAATTGTCCACAAAAGCAGTGGAGGCTGCATCATCGATACTGATCTTTGCTGTGCCTGAATTCAGCAGTAAAGAGCTGATGATGGCTGGCAGGGCCGTGGAACGGGCATGGATATATGCCAATGCGAATGGAGTATCCGTACACCCGGTACTTTCATCTGCTTTCTTTTTTAACAGGCTGATACATGGCAAGGGAGTTGATATTCCTCCACATGTTGTGGATAAATTAAAAACGCTTAGGGAGAAATTCATTAGTATTTTTAAACAGGATTTGGATAGTTTGCCAGGATATTCGGAAGTATTTCTGATGAAGTTGGCTATTGCCGATGACATTGGGGTAAGGTCGCTTAGAAAACCAAAAGAAGAAGTATTTTATTAGGAGATAAATGATAAAAATCAGGGCTTTCAGAGCTGTTGAAGATCTAGATTCGTGCAAATCCTTCGCTGAAGGACATGCTAATGTTTTGCGCGATTATGGAGTAAGCAAGGTAACCTCTTCAAGCACAGACTGGTTTTATAACCCCGCAGCTTATGTGATGATAGCTGAAAATAAGGAAACGGGTGAAGTAGTCGGTGGTATAAGGATACATATTGCTGATGGCACTACCCACCTCCCTATGGAAGACGCTATCTCTATTGTGGATACAAAAGTATATGACCTGATCAAAAAGTACATCCCGATAGGAACTGGCGAATTGTGCGGCCTTTGGAATGCCAAGTCAGTGGCCGGGTATGGTTTGGGAAGCTACTCTCTTATGCGGGTAGGCATCAGCGTTACCAATCAACTGAACCTCCCTACCCTTTTTGCATTATGCGCCCCCCACACGCTGCAGATAAGTGTAGAGAAAGGCTTTGAAAAGGAAACATCAATTGGCAACGAGGGCACATTTATTTACCCCAAATTAGATCTGGTAGCCACAAGCATCATCATTAAAGACACTAAGAATTTACCGGGAGCCTTGCCTGCTGAGCGGGCTTTGGTCTTTGAATTGC
The DNA here is from genome assembly GCA_903887415.1 of uncultured Bacteroidota bacterium. Taxonomy (GTDB): domain Bacteria; phylum Bacteroidota; class Bacteroidia; order Chitinophagales; family Chitinophagaceae; genus Nemorincola. The sequence goes on from CAISPO010000071.1 coordinate 98,497, forward strand.
GGGACAACCCGAACATTACGAGGATGGAGCATGGCCCTAAAGGAAGCATTGAAATATCGTATAACCTTAATTTTTAAGATCACAAAAAAAAATGATCCGGACGTTATTCACACTTGTATTCTTCTTTGTTTTTCAACAGCTTGCTTTCTCGCAGCAGATAGTCACTTATTCAGGGCAGTTTGGTACCGTTGGCGATAAAATTGAAATTCTCACAGACAGTAATTCAAATATTTCGCTTCAGGCTGCAATGAAGTCGCATAATTTCAAGCCATCCTCAAGCCATGTACCAAACCTATCAATAACACCTAACTCATATTGGATAAAGGCTACAGTAGTAAATAATACCCGGGATAAAAACCTGGCAATACAACTGGCGCAGCCTATCATTGACTATGTTGACTTTTATGAGTTCCGCCACGACTCGCTTATCGTTGAAAACCACAGCGGCGACAGAAGGCCTTTTAATGAGCGGGTAGTAAAAAATCAGACGTTCATCTATCCCATAAACATTGAGCAGAATGATTCCGTCACCATTTACCTGTACTTGAAAAGCGGCAAACAGCTCATGGTGCCGCTTTATGTGGGCAGTGAGATACAGACATTTGAAAATGCCCTGACCAAGGATATTTTATTTGGCATCTATCTCGGGATCATTTTTGTAATGATCTTTTACAACTTGTTTATTTATACCACGGTAAAGGATAAAAGCTACATTTTTTACGTATTATACCTTGCCGTTAACTTAATTACGCAAACTACCCTTGAGGGATATACATTCAGGATGATCTTTCCTGATAACCCCGACATAGTGGATATGTGCATTTATCTATCCAGTGCGGCTATCGGGCTGGCAGCTATTGAATTTTCCAAGAATTTCCTTTCGTCCAAGACCAACACACCGGGTCTCCATAAAATATCATACGCCTTCTGGGTAATATACGCTGCGGCATGTGTACTGGCGCTTACCCGCCATTATAACCAGGCCTACCAGATCATCCTGGGGGCGGCAATGATTAGCTCTGTCTATGTACTGGCTATGGCTATACGCATATTGATGAAGGGTTCCCGCTCTGCACGCTTCTTCCTTATTGCGTGGTCCGTATTCATCGTTTGTGTTGTTGTTTACGTGCTCAAGGATTTCGGGATATTGCCTTACAACAACCTCACCAGTTCGGCTTTGCTCTTTGGTTCGGCATTTGAAGCTGTTATGCTGTCATTCGCCCTTGCTGATAAGATCAATACCTATAAAAAGGAAAAAGAACAGTCGCAGGCGCAGGCCATGGATGCGCTGCAGGAGAACGAACGAATTGTGCGTGAACAGAATGTAATGCTGGAGGCGAAAGTTGACGAGCGAACCCATGAATTGCAGGTGTCGAACGACGGGTTGAATAAAGCGATGAAAGAGCTCAAGGATGCCGAGACGCAACTTGTAGAGTCGGAGAAAATGGCGTCCCTTGGTCAGTTAACTGCAGGTATTGCTCACGAGATCAACAACCCGATCAACTTTGTGACTTCAAATGTAAAGCCCCTAAACAGAGACGTGCGCATATTGCTGGATGCCGTGGATGCTATAGAGCAAATAGCAAATGCCGATGCATCGGCGGCAGAGAAACAGAAAAAGATAAATGCCTACAAAGAGGAGATAGACTACGACTACCTGAAAGAAGAGATAGACCAGTTACTGAGCGGTATAGGCGAGGGCGCATCCAGAACGGCGGAAATAGTAAAGGGGCTGCGCATATTCTCCCGCCTGGATGAGGACGACCTGAAGAAGGCAAATATCAATGAGGGGCTGGAATCAACCCTTGTTATTACCAACAATCTCCTGAACAATATCATAAAGATCGAAAAACATTATGCAGATCTCCCGCTCATAGAATGTTATCCGGGTAAGTTGAACCAGGTATTTTTAAATATCATTTCAAACGGGATATATGCAGTGAGGAAAAAATTTGCGGATGCCGAAGGTGGATTGCTAACTATCTCCACCAGTTTTGACGACACCAGCGTTTTTATTAAAATTGCTGATAACGGTACCGGTATGGACGAAAACACTAAAAAGAAACTGTTCGAGCCTTTCTTCACCACCAAAGACGTGGGTGAAGGTACTGGCTTGGGCTTGTCGATCGCCTATAACACCATAAATAAACACAACGGACAGATACAAGTTAATTCAGAAATTGGAAAAGGAACAGAATTTATACTTATTTTGCCATTAATTCAGAAATAGAAACAGAATTGGACACACCTAAAAAAATAAAAGTTCTATACATCGACGATGAACAGAACAACCTGAATGGTTTCAAAGCCACTTTCAGGTTCGACTATACCGTTTTGATCGCATCAAATATACCGCAGGCTTATGCTCATCTGGAGGGGCATCCCGATATCAGCGTTATACTGTGCGACCAGCGTATGCCGGATAAGACCGGAGTACAGTTTTTTGAAGAAATGCGTGATACCTATGAAAACCCCGTGCGCATGCTGATAACCGGCTATACCGATATTGAGTCGGTGATAGATGCGGTAAACAGGGGGCATATCTTCAGGTATATTAAAAAACCCTGGACGGACTCCGATATCCGGTCGGCGATCGAAGAGGCCAGTAAATTCTATCTTACAAATACTATGCTGGTTGCTAAAAATAAAGAGCTGCAATCCGCATATGATGAACTCGGTAAATTTGCTTACAGCGTCACCCATGATGTCCGGGGGCCGCTGCTGAGCATTCTCGGGGCGCTGGACCTTGCAAAAAACATGGAAGACCCGGCCGAGCTGAGGGACATCCTGGAGATGATGGAAGATGCCATTCACAAACTGGATGAGTACATCAAGAATACACATGAGTATTACAAGCTAAAGAGAGGATTGCTGCAGTTTGAGGTAATTGACTTTAATAACCTTGTAAAAGATATTGCTGCGCTTTTCCGGATAGCCGGGAGAATGGACAACATCAGGTTCATTTCCAATGCGGTTCAGAACGATGAATTTTTGTCGGACGAAATATCGATAAAGATGGTGATGAACAACCTGTTGTCAAATGCGTTCAATTACCAGCGGAAAGATGCACCTGACAAATATGTGGATGTAAGTATAGTTGTCGCTGACAATGTAGCAACTATAACGGTAAAAGATAATGGCATAGGCATACATGACAGCCACATAAATAATATCTTTACAATGTTCTACAGGGCTACGTCCGAAGAAACGGGATCGGGATTAGGCCTATATAATGTGAAGGACGCACTCACAAAACTAAATGGAACAATAGAGGTAGCATCAGTAGTAAATGAAGGAACAACTTTTAAAGTAATCATTCCGGGCAAGGCACATGGTACAAACTAAGCTGAATTTTATTGTGGTTGACGATAGTAAGCTGGATTGCTTTATCGCGGAAAAGATAATCAGGAACACCGGAATCAGCGAATCGATAAAGTCGATCCTGCAGGCCACGGAGGCCCTGGAATATATTAAATCCATACCAGCCGGTGAGCATCAGCGCACTGTAATGCTGGTGGATATCCAGATGCCGGTGATGAATGGTTTTGAATTTGTAGAAGCTTTCGAAAAGCTGCCTGCGGATGTTACCGATAATTACACCATCTACATCATTTCATCGTCAATAAACGAGAACGACCTGGTAAGGGTACACACATATGCTACGGTGAAACAGTTTCTGAATAAACCACTTACGAGCAATAACCTTGCTGTATTGCTGGCGTAGCATCTTACTGGAATTGGGAATTTGTTGTTAGGATTTGGGATCGTAACTTCGCGCTATTATCATAACTCTTTGAATTTCTAATTTTGGCCTTTGAATTAATAGAATGCCCGCGCGATGCCATGCAGGGCTGGGCGCACTTCATCCCCACGGCTGATAAGATCGATTACCTGAATGCATTGCTGAAGGTAGGTTTCGATGTGCTTGATTTTGGCTCGTTTGTTTCTGCAAAGGCTATCCCGCAGCTTGCTGATACAAAAGATGTCGTTCCAAAGCTAGACATGAGCAGTACCCGCACTAAGCTCCTTGCCATCATTGCGAATACTCGTGGTGCTGAAGAAGCGGTGCAATATGATGAGATCACCTACCTGGGTTTCCCATTCTCTATTTCAGAAACATTCCAGTTGCGCAATACCAATAAGACCATTGCACAGTCGTTGGTACAGGTAGAAGAAATGCAAAAATTATGTGTGCAGCGTAACAAAGAGCTGGTGATATATATATCCATGGGTTTTGGCAATCCTTATGGCGATGAATATAATGCAGAAGTTGCTATAAACTGGGTAAGGAAACTTACTGGGCTGGGCATCAAAACAATTGCTATGGCCGATACTGTAGGCGTGGCAGATCCGGGGAATATCACCTATATATACAACCACCTGATCCCTGAATTCAAAGACATAAACATAGGCGCGCATTTCCACTCGGCACCAGATAAATGGGAAGAGAAGATACAGGCCGCATACAATGCCGGCTGCCTGCGCTACGACAGCGCCATAAGAGGCATAGGCGGCTGTCCAATGGCCGAAGATGACCTGGTAGGCAACATTGCTACTGAACATATCGTAAGCTGGTGTGAGCGCAATAATGTCCCTTTAAACCTTAACAAGGCTGCCTTCTCCGAAGCGTGGGAAATGGCTGGAAGGATCTTTATATGAGCAATACACTTATTCCGGACCGGTTACCAGTATTATAACGAGCCTGGCTTATTACCTTAAAGAGCTATTTTTCAGAACGTTCTAATTGCGGCCCTAAATGAAAGATCAGGATATCCTTAAGTACCGGCTCAATAACCAATATCTCGTCAAACCGGAATTTACTGCCCCTGCAGACATTGTAGGGTTCATGGGCGCAGTACAGGCACAGGATTTTGCCGCTGCAAAGTGGGGACTTGGCCTTCGCTTACTGAACTCCACGGATCGAGATGTTCAAACAGCCTTTGACAGGGGTAGTATCCTTCGTACCCACCTCATGCGGCCTACATGGCATTTTGTTACGGCAGAAGATATTCGATGGCTGCTCGAATTAACCGCACCCAGGATAAAGGCCCAATGTGCTTTTGCATACCGTTATTATTCCCTCACCGATTCCGTCGTAAAAAAAAGCCAGAGGGCTTTGGAAAAGGCACTGGTTGGCGGCAAGCATCTTACGCGGGCGGAACTCGTTACAACCCTGAATAACGCTGGTATAGTTACTGATGACAATCGGTTCATCCACCTGATGATGCGGGCAGAACTTGATGGTATTGTGTGCAGTGGGCCTGTGCAAGGCAGACAACTTACCTATGCGCTCCTCGACGAGCGGGTGCCACCAAACAATACAATGAAACGCGACGAAGCATTAGCTGCCCTGGCAAAACGATACTTCGCCAGTCACGGACCAGCAACTTTGCGGGACTTTGCATGGTGGTCGGGCCTGACAATGGCAGACGCAAAGACGGGCCTAACAACAGTAGCCAAAGAATTTGTTTCAGAGCAGATAAATGGTCAATCTTATTGGTTTTCACCGTCAGCGGTAACGCTAAAATCAATTACGGGGCCCTTACATCTCTTGCCGAATTATGATGAATATATTATCAGCTACAAAGACCGCAGCAACCTGATGCACCCAAAAGGTATAGAGATTCTTGATGCCCGGGGCAGCGTTATCTTTAATCACACAATTCTGATAGAAGGCCAGATCGCGGGCACATGGAAACGCAACATACAAAACGACTCCGTGTTGATAACAACAACGCCATTCCTGAAATTGAACAAAAAACAGGAGGGTTCGCTAGCTGATGCGATAAGTGAATACGGCAGATTTATCGGCAAAACACCGCTTTAAGAAACATACAGATCCTTCTGCAAGGTCTCTCCAGGCTTCACAGCATAATGGTCAAGATCTGTGATACCCGCTGTTTTCAGCACGTCCTCGTCAAGGAACAAATGCCCGGTACATTCTTTGGAAGATTGCGCTAAAATTAGTGCCGCACAATCCGAAAGTATTTCTGGTGTCCGGCTTCGGTTCATCAGCCAGTCACCGCCAAGCAGGTTCTTCACTGCAGCAGTAGCTATAGTAGTTACGGGCCACAATGAGTTTGCGGCTATGCCGTACTTCTTAAATTCAAGCGACCATCCAAGCGTCATCATGCTCATGTTATACTTGCTGATGGTATAGGCCACATAGGGCTCCATCCATTGCGGGTTGAGGTCTATTGGCGGCGACAGCGTGAGAATGTGCGGGTTATTACCTTTTTTCAGAAACGGCACACAATGCTTGGTGACTACATACGTGCCCCGAACATTAATGTCGTGTATCAGGTCGAAACGCTTCATCTCGGTTTCTTCGGTATTGCTAAGGGTTATCGCTGATGCATTATTGATCAATATGTCTATCCCGCCAAAAACCGTAACAGCCTGCTGTACTGCCGCTATTACCTGGTCTTCATCCCTTATGTCGCACTGCACAGCCACGCCTTTGCCGCCTGCTGCATTTACCTTTTCCACCGTGGCGTATATGGTACCACCCAGGCGCGGATCTTCTTTCACAGATTTAGCCACTACTACTATATTAGCGCCATCCTTTGCCAGCCGCAAAGCAATAGCCTCCCCTATTCCCCGGCTCGCCCCGGTAATGAATACTGTTTTTCCTTTGAACGACATAAGATATATTATTAGCAATACCAAGGTAGGAAAAACAAATTCCAAATTCCAAAAAAACAAATTCCAAATCAGAAATTCCGAATCCCAAAAAAAATCCACATCAAGAATTCCAAATCCCAAAGTACACTTTGGAATTTGGATTTTCATTTTTGGAATTTCCCAAGAGGCTATTCTCCGTCCACCATTGCAAAATGCATGGGCTCTGCATTGCCAGCCCATTTCTGGCCGCAGTGTATGCCATGTTTTTGCATCACTTTTATTAGCTCATCGCTCCAGGATCCCGCAGTTCCCCGTGGGTTATTCTCCGCATTCAGGTCTATGGCAGCACCCCAGCTATGCACAGAAAGCACCGGGCTTTCCTGCAGGTACATCAGTTTATAACAACGATGAAAAGTTCTTATTTCTTTATGTAATCCCAGTTGCTCCAACTCAAGAAATGCATCCCGCAACTGCGGCCAGAAGTGTTTGTGTATCCTTATTTCCTGCTGCGGGAACCATGGGTGCAATTGCTGCACATGCCAGTTGGTAAGCCACTTATTTTCCCACCCCGGACCGCGCGGATCATCATAACGCGTATATAATACCAATTGTCCGCCCCCGGAAAAAGCCGCAGGTATCTTTATGTCACTGTTTCCACCAAACATAACCTAGCCCTCCTTTTCAAACACACATATACAGAGCATAATAACCCTGCCATGAGTCATTGCTTAACAATACTTTATACTTGAAAAATTGCAAAAGAAAAAAACCAAAATTCCAAGTCGGTAAACGATTACCTGGGAATTGGGAGTTTTAAATTCCGGCCTTTGATGTTTTCTTTACAGCCTTCTTACCTAAAAATATGGGTCTTGGAATTTGGAATTTCGACTTTGAAGTTTACCGCGTACGCAGTCGTTGTCTCAGCGCCTCATACAGTATCATTCCGGCTGCTACAGACACGTTAAGGGAATCAAAATTATTTACCATCGGTATGCGTATCAGTTGATCGGCGCGTTTTAACACATCTTTGCTGATCCCCGTGTCTTCAGCGCCCATTACTATTACAGATGGTATAGTGAGATCACTTTCATAGACCGGCACGCTACCCTTCATCTGTGTGCCTAGTATCTGTATGCCGTTCAGCCGCAGCACTTCCATCGCTTGCTGTACAGATGGCGTGCGGCACAGCAATATCTTTCGCAATGCACCGGCGGATGTCTTTATTGCGTCTTCTGTTAAAGACGCAGTATGAGAAGTGGGGAGAATTATCCCCTGTGCACCACAGCACAAAGCACTGCGCGCTATGGCGCCCACGTTGCGCACATCCGTTATCCCATCCAGCAGCAAGAATAGCGGCGTTTCGCCTTTCTCTACTACATAGGATATGCCAGCCTGCAGGTCCACGTATTGCAGCAGCGATGTCAACGCTACTATGCCCTGGTGCTGGACCTTAGTGAGGTAGTCCAGTTTCTCCACTGGCACCTGGCTCACGGGTATGTTGTATTCTTTAGCTTTCAGTTTTATCCGGTTAATATCCTCGCCGGTAGCTGTGCGCAGCAAAAATATCTTCTCTATGGTTATCCCCTGCTCAAGCGCTTCCAGCACCGGCTTTCGCCCCACCAGCAAGGGCAATGATGATCGTGCGGATTTCATGGGCTAAACGTACGATAAAAATGGATACGGTTGTAATGCACGGGGTGTAGTACAAATTGCATTCTTCACCACATGCCCCAACCTGAAGGCCGGGCATGTAAAATATTTTTCTACAAGCGTAGTTTGTCCTACACCCGAATGCAGATGCTAGCCGACATATTTATGACTTACAACTAAAAACAGTATCTTTCGCAATTCTTTGCGTACAAATAAATATGAACAGAACCATCCTGCTGTATATAATCTTACTTTGTGTTACGTTGATGCCAATTCATTCCTGTCACAAGAAAATCACCCCTATAAACTATGGAATAAAATTTGATGGCATATGGACCGGCATTAACTCCTGCGATTCAAGCATACAAACGATAAACATCCAGTCCCCGCTTAACAATGTGAATTCAGTTTTTTATACCGGCCACACAGATACCGGTTTTTGCTCGAAGTCGGTTACTTTTTACGGAACCGTGAACGGCGATAGTATCTTATTTCCTGCTGCTGTGTACGAGGATAGTTGCGGCAACGGATATACCTTCATTCAGTATGGCACTATCTACGGGGTTACACTCGTTTTGACGAGGATTCGGAAAGGCACGGTGAACGACACCTGCATTTTGACGGCTACGAAGTAAAGGAATGCTTACTCTTCCTCATCAAAATATATCTTATAAAAGCTCTTCCCCACCCGCTCATCATATCCTTTTTCTATCAGGCTCTTATCTCCGTGTATGTAAACATGAAAATTCTTATCCAGCTTTAGCACACTTTTGAACACCCGCGCCTGCTTCTTCACAGCCAATGTCGAAATATCAAACCGGTCCGGTATGTCCACATCATTCATCTCCGCGTAGTTCGTCTCAAACTTCCGGAACGCCTTTATCATGCCGCTGTCATCAAACACTTCTTTCTCAAACTTTTTCTTATCAAACGATTCATTGGCCCTGAAATACTCTACCGATTTATTCAGCAGGTCTATCTGGTCGGTTTTGGCTATATCATATTCTTCCGGCAATTGTTTGGCAATGAACTGTTTGGCCACATTCAGGAACTGGTTGGTCTGGAAATACTCATTGGCTTGCGGCGCCACATTCAGAAAGGTCTCTCTCCAGAAAACAGCCTCCTCTCCCCTGCTCGCGCTGTCATATATCAGCACATCAAACCCCTGCTCGGCATTGGTGGGCAGCACCAGGCAGGCCTTGTCATACTTTGCCACATCCACCCCCTCACGCATCGTAAGCGCAAATTCACTTGCGTCAATTGCCAGGTCGATAAAGTTGCTTTTTGTTTCTGTCTTGTATATGCCTATCGCATCCACGAACGCACCATCCACCAGGCAGTTTTCATAATAGCATACATATAGCTCACCGGTCTTTATTTTGGGGTGCGTGGTACTTTCATAAAGGTGCTTGGCTATGTTCACAGAGTTCTTATGAAAGGTTGCGCCCTCGGCCAGTGTCTCCAGGCAATAGTTGTACACCTCGTTATAATCCAAGGAAGACAGATGATAAAACGAATATCTGTCCAGTTCAGCACTAAACTTTGCAAGGAATGAATCCTTGATGATACGCAGGTCATCGTCCGCCAGTTTCAGCGGCTTTTTAGAGATCACTAGGTCCTGTCCGTTTCCCTTATTGCCTATATAATGTACCGACACCTTTTGCAGTATCGCCTCGCTGAGATTCATTTGCATATGCTTCGCTTATTGCTGTAAAGATATTTTGTTCTTCCAGCCACCCTGCTTTTTTCTTAATAATTATATAATTACGATCCTTTTATAAACCAGCTTAAATCCTGCTGCTGCCCCTATGCTGCGTGGCTTTAAGACTGGCAATACCGCTCCATATATGAAATAAACTATCAGATTCCTTCAATTAACGATTACATAAAAAACAGCTTTGTAAATAGCCTAAGGTTTTTTGAATTTATTATTAGTTTTGTACTCCTCACAATAAAGTACAGTTATGAAAAACATATTTACTTTCATTTTGCTATTAACTGTCTTAAAAGGCTACAGCCAGGATGCGGATACGGCCGAAATTTATTTTGATTACAACCTGGCCAGGATCAGCGATGCCTCCTCGATGAGGCTGGACAGCTTCCGGTTTGCCCGGATACTTGTTCCCGGCCACAAAACTACTGTATATGGTTACACCGATTATAAAGGATCTGACGACTATAACAAGCAGCTTTCAATAGCTCGTGCAAAAAATGTAAGGAATTATCTCGTATCGCTTGGCCTGGATGAGCGGGATATTGTGCATTGTGAAGGAAAGGGCAAGGCCCGCACTGACCAGGAAGAGGACAAAGACAGGAAGGTGCTCATAATAATGGAGCGGGCACCGTCTAAATACGCGAAAGCTAAAGAGGCCGCTGAAGCGAAGAAAAATGGCACGAGTTCGGGCGACCTGAATGGTGTTAACGCAACAAAATCTAAAACACCGAAAACCAGTGAATTAAATCCGGCAGATTCTGCTGCTATGGCCGCGAAAGCTGCTAAAAAAGCTGGCGCTGACGCTGCTGCTTTGGCTGCGAAAGCCGCAAAAAAAGCGAGTGCAGATTCTGCTGCTATGGCCGCGAAGGCTGCTAAAAAAGCAAATGCTGACGCTGCTGCCTTGGCTGCGAAAGCCGCAAAAAAAGCGAGTGCGGATTCTGCTGCTATGGCCGCGAAGGCTGCTAAGAAAGCAAATGCTGACGCTGCTGCTCTGGCTGCGAAAGCCACAAAAAAAGCGAGTGCAGATTCTGCTGCTATGGCCGCGAAAGCTGCTAAAAAAACGGACGCAGATGCTGCCGCACTGGCAGCAAAAGCCACAAAAAAAGCGAGTGCGGATTCTGCTATGGCCGCGAAAGCTGCTAAAAAAACGGACGCAGATGCTGCCGCACTGGCAGCAAAAGCCGCAAAAAAAGCGAGTGCAGATTCTGCTGCTATGGCCGCGAAAGCTGCTAAAAAAGCGGACGCAGATGCTGCCGCACTGGCAGCAAAAGCCGCAAAAAAAGCGAGCGCAGATTCTGCTGCCCTGGCCGCAAAAGCTGCTAAAAAAGCAAGCGCTGACGCTGCTGCCCTGGCTGCGAAAGCAGCTAAAAAAGCCAGTGCGGATTCTGCTGCCGCAGCCGCGAAGGTCGCTAAGACCAAAAATCCAAAATCAGATGGATCTAAACCTGGCACTGCGACTACCGCTGGAACAACAACAGGTAATTCCGCAGCCGATGGAACAGCGCCGGTCCCTGTTGTTCTTGGCGAAAGTATGGGAAGCTCCACGCCCACACCTGCAGGTGCAAACTCAGCCACATCGGGCACTCCCCCACCAGTTAGTGAAGCCCCAATTATGCGGCCAAAGCTACCCGCTCCTGAGCCGATTGTTCCACTCACTAAGGATGCAAAAATCACCCGCAAACAGGAAAAGAACATAGCCACGCTTGACCCCAAGAAGCTGATCATCGGGGATATAATCCCGCTGAACAATATCTACTTCGCACCAGCATCGAATGAAATGCTGCGCCAGTCGGAGCCCTCACTGGAGCAACTGTTCAAATTCTTAAAGACTAATACCAATCTTGCAGTAGAAATACAGGGCCGTATATGCTGCCTCAACCCTCTTGACGGCACTGATGAACCGGATGGCGCGGGCAGTACACGATCAACTGCGCGGGCAAAAAATATTTATGATTATCTCGTAAACAAAGGAATAGATAAAAGCCGCCTGAGCTATTCGGGCCTCGGCAACACAAAGCCTTCCGTCTATCCCGAAAGAACGGAATTCGACCGCGATCTTAACCGAAGAGCTACGATGAAGATCATCTATAAATAACTTACTTAGTCGTAAGTCCGCGCGTATGAAAGGCACACATGCGTGTGGGGAGATAAACCAGAGCAAGAAGGTCAAAAAGCGCATACACGAGTAGAGACGCAAAATTTTGCGTCTCTACATAACTCGGGGCACTCCGCTTTTATACGCCTGTATGTTTAGCGCCTATAAATATTGTTAATAGAAAATTATCTTTCGCACAGAATTAAAATTATCTCCGCCCCGGCATCATGCCTGGCATACCCATTCCGCCGCCCTTCATTTTGTTCATGTGAGACATCATCTGCTTCATCTGGTCGAACTGCTTCATGAATGCGTTCACCTCGTTTATATCTTTTCCGCTGCCCTTGGCAATACGTTTGCGGCGGCTGCCATCTATCACATCAGGGTTAGTGCGCTCATAAGGAGTCATAGAGTTGATCATTGCTTCTATGCCTTTAAATGCATCGTCTGATATGTCTATCTCCTTTATCGCTTTTCCCACACCGGGTATCATTGCCAGCAGGTCTTTTATATTGCCCATCTTTTTTATCTGGCCCAGTTGCTCCTTAAAATCTTCAAAGTCGAATTTATTGGCGCGTATTTTTTTCTCCAGTTTTTTAGCCTGCACCTCGTCAAACTGTGCCTGGGCGCGCTCCACGAGCGTGGTAATATCACCCATGCCCAGGATGCGCTGTGCCATACGCTCGGGATAGAACACATCCAGCGCATCCATCTTCTCGCCCATGCTCACGAACTTGATGGGCTTATCCACTGTGTACCTGATAGACAATGCGGCCCCACCCCTCGTGTCGCCATCCAGCTTTGTAAGCACAACGCCCGTAAAGTCCAGCCGGTCATTGAAGGCTTTGGCAGTGTTTACCGCATCCTGTCCCGTCATCGAATCCACAACAAACAGTATTTCCTGTGGGTTTACTGCCGACCGGATATCTGCAACCTCCTGCATCATTGCCTCGTCTATTGCCAGGCGGCCCGCAGTATCTATGATCACTATGTTATTCCCATGCTGCTTTGCATAAGCTATTGCGTTCTGGGCTATCGAGACCGCACTTTTGTTTTCCAGTTCCAGAAAAACAGGCACTTTTATCTGCTCACCCAGCACACGCAATTGCTCCATCGCAGCAGGACGGTATATATCCGCAGCTACAAGCAGTGGCTGGCGGCCTTTCTTCGTCTTCAAAAAGTTGGCGAGTTTGCCCGAAAAGGTAGTCTTACCGGAACCTTGCAAACCAGCGATCAATATCACAGTAGGCTTGCCGGTGAGGCTAAGCTCTTCTTCCCTGCCGCCCATCAGCTCCGCCAGTTCATCCTTCACTATTTTCACCATAAGCTGTCCAGGGCTCACTGCGGTAAGCACCTTTTCGCCCATCGCCTTTTCCTTCACCCTGTCGGTGAGCTCCTTGGCTATCTTATAGTTTACATCGGCATCCACCAGCGCACGGCGGATATCCTTCACGGTTGCGGCTACATTAATTTCGTTTATACGGCCTTCGCCTTTCAGTTGCTTAAACGCGGCTTCGAGCCGCTCACTCAGATTATCAAACATGGCATTTTAAAATGGAGTGCGAAGTTAAGGAACGTTAGCGAAATAACCCCTGCACAAGAGATCATGCTTTTTTGTGATAAAACTTTATTTTAGCAGTAAATAAATACCCGATTATGGCTACCGGAAAAGCCACTCATTTACTCCTTTTATTGCCACTATTGCTTCTTAGCGCTTGCGCTAGCTATACAATGAGCGCAGAGCAGCTCTATCACCAAATCAGTTCGGCAGAGTAAAAAAAAGTAACTACTGAACACACCGTGCCTATCGGCTCACGCACCTATGCCGCAAACGGGGTAAAGGAAATAGCGTGTGCAGACAAGCATGGCAACACGGTAAAGTTTGAAAATTCCCCGAGGGTAGAAATGAGGATCACAGACCAGAAAAACCATAAACACATTTTCTATTTCGATACTATCACCGCCAGGATTCGGTATTTACCGGCATGAATTCCAGGATACTGGGGACAAAAAAAAGCATATGGTATGCTGATATAAAAAAGTAGAATTGCAGAAAGGGGCGAAGGCTTACCACTACAAAAATCAGTAACTATTTCATAACAATCGCCGGTCCTGTTATTGGTTAAGTAATAACCAGTGATTAGCAAATATTATACCTATAAAGTCAGGAAACAGTTGGATTAATTATTCTAATTTTACTACAAAATATTGACAGTCAATGAATTAAAACAAATTCATAATAATGTGCTATTGAATCGAAAAATACCCTATTTTTACCCAACCTAAAACAAAAACCATGAAAACAATAACACTTGAGATCGACAACGAGGCCTGCCGAATATATGATGGTCTTAACACAGATGCTAAACAAGAGTTCACTGCCGAAGTGAGCCAGCTATTGAAAACCAATGCCGATACCGTACGCGCGGCTACGCTGAAAAAATTGGTAAATGAAATAAACAGCCAAAAAGATTGCAGCTACCTTAATGCAGATATACTTCTTGAACTACTACCTATAGATTAAGCTATTATCTACACGAGGGGGCAAAATTGATTTGTCCCCTCATTAATTTTTTTCCGGAAAATCATACTTTATCCCCCTTAACTCTGCAAACTCCCTTATACCTATAAAAGAATAATTTGTCTCATCGTCTGCCTCACAGGTGATGAGCAATACATCAAATTCATTCCCGCTGTATGAATTTAGCAGGTTATCGCAGTTCTTTGTTGCATAGTAGCGCTCAGCGAAACCGGTCTTATCCACCTCATTAAATGGCGATATCAGGACAGCATCTATCAACATTAATGGCGACGAACCAATTTTGAATTCGGTATCTCCGAGGTCCTCAAAATCTTCCCTGATCTCTTCTGCTTCTTCTAATGTAAAGGGCGTGAATTTCATAATAGCAGATAGTAATTAAACCGCAAACGAGCTGCCACAGCCACAGGAACTGCTTGCATTTGGGTTATTGAACACAAATCCCCTTGCATTCAAGCCGTCTGAGTAGTCCACTTCCATGCCAAACAAGTAAATGCCATGTGCATTTTTCATTACCACGGGTATGCCGTCTATCTCATATACTTCATCATCTGCCTCTGGCTTGTCGAAGCCCAGCACATAGCTGAGACCGGAGCACCCACCACCTTTCACACCTATCCTTAACTGTTGGGTCGCATCAAATCCGGCTTCATCCATCAGCCGTTTCAACTCAGCAACTGCGCTTGCTGTAAGTTTCACCGGTGCGCTTATCATTGTTTCCATACCAAAGTATTTATGCAAATTTACGATAAAAGAAGTAATAGCAGGAGCGGGATCATATCCTCCCGCTACAAAAAAACAATGGCCCCATCAAAATTATTAATCCTGAACTTTTGAAAAAGCTAAATTTATAATCCCCCGGAATAAGGTCCCGATTTTTCGGGATGGGGTGGAGGTTTTTTTATTACTTTTGATTTTTTAATTTTGAATTTTGAATTTCAAACCATGAGCGAAGCATTAGAAAAGATAATTGATGATGTATCCGTCCAAATGAAGAAGGCCATCGGCCATCTTGAAGTGGAGATCAGCAAAATACGTGCCGGCAAAGCCACTCCGCAGATAGTGGACGGCATATATGTGGACTACTATGGCAACCCCACCCCGTTAAGCCAGGTGGCTAACGTGATGGTGGCCGATGCCCGTACCCTCACTATACAGCCCTGGGAGAAGAACATGCTGCACCCCATAGAAAAGGCAATTATTGCGTCCAATATCGGCCTGAACCCTCAGAATGATGGCAACTTCATACGCCTGTTCCTGCCGCCGCTCACTGAAGAGCGCCGCAGGGAATTGGTAAAGCGTGTCCTGGGCGAAGGTGAACAGGCTAAAGTTGCCGTACGCAGCATACGTCGCGAATGTATAGAGCAGGTAAAAAAGCTCCAGAAAGACGGCCTAAGCGAAGACATAGCCAAGGACGGCGAAACCCGCATACAGGGTATCACCGACAAATTTATAGCACTTGTAGATCAACATTGCAAGGATAAGGACAAGGAGATAATGACGGTATAACAAACAAAGAGCGAAGAATGGAGAGCGGAGCGCGTTAGGTTCTCCGCTCTTTTATTTTCCACTCCCCGTGACAAATGTTGAAGATTTGGTATTTCCTCTTTTACCGGATTAAATTACTTTTATAAAATGAAATTACGCCTGCTCACCATTCTCACCTGCATCAGCATAGGCACTGCCCATGCGCAGGACTCGCTGCAAATGCGCAAAATAGCTGATGAAATACTGCTGCATGGCACATGCTACGAAAACCTGCGGGTGCTCTGCAAAACCGTGGGGCACCGCATCAGCGGCTCGCCGGAGGCTGCGAAGGCAGTAACATGGGGCGAAAAAGCCATGAAAGAAGCTGGTGCTGATAAGGTGTGGCTGCAAGCAGCCGATGTGCCCTACTGGTACAGGGGCAAGGAAAGCCTGTACCTGAAAATGGGCAAGGAATACAAAAAAGTAAGGGCGCTGTCTCTGGGCAACAGCCAGGGCACAGGCGGCAAAACGCTGGAAGCGCCAATTGTAATGGTACACAGCTTCGATGAATTCAATGCCTTGCCGGACAGTAAGGTGAAAGGCAAGATCATATTCTTCGACTATCGGTTCCGGCAGGATTTCGTGTTCACCTTCCAGGGGTATGGCGACGCAGTGAAGTACCGCTGGGCCAGCCCTAGTATAGCGGCAAAGAAAGGCGCAGCAGGTGTTATCATACGGTCTATGTCCACAGGCAAAGATGATTTTCCGCACACAGGCGGGATGCACTACAATGATTCTTTTGCCAAAATACCCGAGATGTCTCTCGGCAATATCACTGCAGACCAACTGGAGCAAGCCTGTGAGAAAGGCACCCCAACCGCAAAAATGACCTCGGAGTGCCACATGATGCCAAACCCGGTACACTCCTATAATGTAATAGGTGAAATAAGGGGATCGGAAACACCTGAAAAGATAATTACCGTAGGTGGCCACCTTGACTCATGGGACGTGGGTGAAGGTGCCACAGACGATGGCGCAGGCTGTGTACAATCAATAGAAATAATACGTGCGTTCAAAGCCTTGGGATTACGCCCCAAGTGTACCGTGAGGGCAGTACTGTTTATGAACGAAGAGAACGGCGACAAAGGCGGCGAGGCATATGCCGACTCTGCAAAAGCGAAACATGAGCAGCACATACTGGCAATAGAAAGCGATGCCGGAGGCTTCTCACCAAGGGGCATTGGCCTGGAAATGCCTGAGGCACAAAAACAAAGCATACAAAAATACAAGAACCTGTTCCTCGATTATGGAGTGTATGATTTTTCACGCGAGGAAGGGGGAACGGATATCGGGCCTTTAAAGAAAGTCCTCAACGTACCACTTGCCGGACTCATGCCGGACTCCCAGCGCTACTTCGACCTACACCATACCGACAACGACACTTTTGAACAAGTAAACCACCGCGAACTAAAACTAGGCGCAGCAGTAATGGCGCAACTGATATACCTGGTGAGTGAGCATGGGATGTAACGGTTTTTTGTAGAGACGCAAGATTTTGCGTCTCTATACCATGAAAGCGCCCCCGCTCCGCCTCATCTAATTTCGTAGAGACGCAATACATTGCGTCTCTACACCACGCACTGCCTGGTCCAACACCCTGCCATTTTCAAATTTGCACATTTTCAAATTTTCAAATTTGCGAAGCAACCAGCCAACGGTACTATCAAAACTGCTGAAGCGCCCTTCAGCTCTCATCTCCTTGCTCGTCATTGCCCTCACTTGTCTTATCTCCATATTCGCTTACCTCCTCGCACCCGACTCCACCCCATCAGCCAACCGCATGATCATTGAGCTAGGTGCAAAGCAGCCCGGCTTCCATAAACAGCTCCTGTATGTCCCCAAAAGCGGCACCCAGCAACACAGCAGCCGTCTCCTGGAGTGGTTTATAGGAGCCCCCTCACCCTATCTATTGTCACCTATAAATGGCTACCATTTCTCCGGCAACAGCCTGGTCACAGATCATTATATAGACGATGGGCTGCAGGACACTATTACTTATGCGTTAGCTTCACTACTGCCCGTTGATCACCTGAACGACCCACTCCCCGCCCAGCAAGAGTACATCAAACAACGCCTCATCATCACGCGTACCTTCTGGCTAGGCACTGACCGCTATGGCCGTGACATACTCTCCCGCCTGCTCGTGGGCTCCCGCGTTACCCTGGCAGTGGGCATGGTAGCTGTGTTGCTGTCGCTCACTATTGGCATCCTCCTCGGTTCTATTGCAGGTTATTTTGGCGGCATGGCCGATAAGGCAGTGATGTGGCTCATCAATATACTCTACGCCATCCCCACCCTGCTGCTGGTGTTTGCCATAACACTCACCATCGGCAAGGGCTTTTGGGAAATATTTATTGCCATTGGCCTCAGCATGTGGGTAGGCGCGGCGCGGCTCATTCGGGGGCAGGTGCTGGTGCTGCGGGAGATGGAATATGTGACTGCAGCTAAGGGCCTCGGGCTCGGACATATGCGCATCATCTTCCGCCACATACTGCCCAATATTGCCGGGCCGCTCATGGTCATAGCCGCCAGTAATTTCGCTTCGGCCATACTGGTGGAAGCCGGCCTCAGCTTCCTCGGCTTTGGCGTGCAGCCACCGCACCCCTCCTGGGGGCTCATGATCAAAGAACACTACAACTTCCTCCTTACCAACCGCCCCCTCCTCGCCATTATTCCCGGCATAGCCATCATGCTGTTGGTATATGCCTTCAATATTTTAGGCAATGCTTTGCGCGATGTACTGGATGTGAGGGAGTGAATGTTTATGAAACAAAAGGCCTGAAAAACAGATTCTGATCTCCTCAGCGGCTGAAAAAAAAATTCCATATACCCAAGATTTTCATAAAATTATACGTCTATATAGGTATAACTTTACTGCAGCACATGTGTAAACCATTACTTTTAATCTCGTTATTGTGCTACACTATCGGACACACCATAGCCCAAACGCCGTTCACCACCTGCGACTCTGTTAATATCAATAATGTCAACGCAAGAATATTGGTTCATGGAGATATGTCTTGGGATCCGATGGCTGGTGTGGCTGCTTGTGAGTTTCCCAAAGGCTCTGGGAAACACATCAACTTTGCCACTGCATTGTGGATGTCGGGCTTTGATGGTTGGTGGGCAGTTGCATATAGCTGCGCAGACCTATCGCCAATCCGGCAATGACTATTGGCCGGGACCGTTAGTCGGCGACACACTTACTTATGCAACTTCGCAAAGTTGGGCCAAAATATGGAAAGTCGATAGAAACGATATTTTCTATGGCAACTATACCCACTTACACGATATAAAATTAGATTTTCTTAATGTGCCGTAATGTGGGCTTTTTACGGTTTCTTTTCGGTGTCAGGCTTGGCGGGTGCATTGTGGCTCTTTGCGTCCTTTCCTGCCGCCTTCATTAAGTCTAAGAACGAACCTTTGACATGTAGCTTATCATCGTACTTGCCTCGCTTCTTTCGCTCTGTTGGTTTGTTTTCTTCTTTTGCCATGTTAAAATGATAATTTTTGCGCCCCTCCCTGCTTTGGAATTTTAATAGCAAATGGGGCAGTTTCCTTATCAATAAGTATTTTTAAATCCTCCCATTTTTCAATGAATATTTTGATGTAATCCCAATATAGAAGCGGCTTTCGGGATGATTCAAAAAATACTACCCCTATATTATGTTGCTTGTATAACTGATAATAATGTTTTATTTGCTTGAAATCTTTATCCTTAGTAAATAGTATTCCTTTATGCTTACCAACTATTTCTATCACTTCTTCATCTGGTATTCCTGTAACTCCTTTGGTCAGGGTTAGTATATGAGTTGCGCCTGCTCTTATCGGACTTCTATCATTCCCACCCTCTAATAGATTTAAACCATCTGCTAAATAATGGGAGTAATTTTCATCAAAGATAAAAAGCATTATGCACGTAGTTTATGATAATAAATAGCCGCATCCACTTGGGGCAAATTTATATCATATAGTTTACATATTGTGCTTTTTGTTTCTCCCGCTTGGTATAATCCAAACACAGTATTGGTTTGTATGTTTGTGCCAGATATTGTAGGTTGCCCGAATTGATGTTTAGGGTCAACAACAACGCTTTTTGTATTTTCTAATGGAAAATATCTTGATGCTAAATTGTTATCAAAATCTACGTGTTTCAGAAAAGGCTTTACAAAATTTAACGAGATTTGATGCTTCCCGTCAGTTTTTATTAAGTTTTCAAGATAACCATACCATGTAAGTGTTTTAGTTTTTCTATTTTCAACATAGAAATCTAAAGGCAACGCAAAAGGGTATGGGGTTTGTAGTTCTTCTGAAATCCGCTCATGTATTTTCTTAATTTCTACAGCACTAACATTTTGCTCTCTTAGCTTATAGAATATATAAAATTCGATAAGGCTGTAGAAATTAATCGCTTTGTTACCATCCTCACCAAATGTATAATTGAAATCCCTTTTAAAATGCCCATCCCAATACCCTAAAATCCAACGTCTAACATGACTATAGTCAAGGCGCAGGATTTTAGCGACATCTTTTACCAAAAAGATACCTTCGCCAATTTTAGGAATAGTATTATTTGTATTTGCGGCTAACATTTTTTCTTTTTAAGCAATAAAGTATTACCTTTGCTTTTGGAGGGCAAAATAAGAAAAAATCAATAAAAATCCACAAAAGAAATTGATAGAAATGGGAATAGTTCGTAGCTATTTCCATTTCGCTTTTATGTAAAGTTAACAAAAAAAAGCTACTATTCAGTAGCCTTTTTTGCGTATCTGATTTTCCTATTTGGGTCAGGAATGTTTGGGGTCAATTCCCGATAGGTTATTTTCTTTATATCGCTATTCTTTACAACAAATAAGAACCGACCAATATTCCCATCTTCACGTTGATTATATCGGGTAGCAAATTCATTGCAATAGCGGTGTAAATGTTGCGGGGACATCCAGTGATAAATTCCTACATAACCCCTCTTTAATTGCGACCAAAAATTTTCAATGTTTTGCGTGTGGAATTTTGTACCATCTTCAACATGCACATAGCCCCCATCTTCATGCTTTACAACAACATGCTTCGCACAAAGTTTATCAACCCCGCTATACCCCTTGTAAGCATCAGTAACAACGGTTGCGGTTTGAGCCACATTGTTATCAATGATTTGGTGTAACGTTTCAGCATTGGTGTTTTGAGTGACAAAGGTTACAACTTTACCCCCACGCTCAACAAGACCTACAACAGGTGTCTTATCTGCTGCGCTGCGCCCCTGTGAACCTTCTATTTTCTTATCCTTATGCCTATTGATATTCTTTCCCCCGACGTAGGTTTCATCGGCTTCTACCATACCGTCTAACAACGTGGATTCTGTTCTTGCCAACATAGTGCGTATCCTATGGTTTATGAACCACCCAGTTTTCTGACTCACCCCGATACGGGTAGCAAGTTCGACGGAACTGATACCTTTCTTGCTTGTAGTAATTTCATATGCTGCCTGAAACCATTTGCGAAGTTCAACCTTAGAACCTTCAAATATGCTGCCCGTCCGAACTGTAAAAGGTAAATCACATTTATAGTTTGAGCAACGGTAAGTAGGTATATCCTGAAATTTACCACGAGGTTTTACCCTGTAAGATTTTACGCCGCCACAATGCGGACATACGGGAGTGCCACTCCACCAAAGGTTTTCAAGAAATTCATAGCAGCTTTTTTCGTCCTTGAAGTAGTCGTTAAATTCGTGTATTGTCTTGAAATTGAAGTTCATTTTATCAGAGATTTACTACACTATAAAGATACAAGTATCGTGCCACATCTCCTAATATTTTTAAATATTTTTCGCAGGTGTTTATACCCGAAATGAGATTTAGTAACCCAATGGATTATTTTGATTTTTTCTTCTCGGTTTGTACTATTTGGTTACAGCAATTTTATATCTTTACTTAGTAAAATAATTTCTTTATGACTGACCGTAGAATTATACAAAACAATATCCCATTAGATTTTACATGCGAAAACAACGGATTTAAAACCGATATAACTAAAGGATATGAACATATACCTGGTGCGCCAAGGGGAAGTGTTACGCCAGAAGAATTAGATACTCATCTTTTTTTAGAGTATGTAATTGATAAGAAAAACGGCAATAGTTGTTTTTGGTTTATTTGGTATGACTTAAATGGTATCCCCAAAACACCTGATAGTGCCGTGTTTTATGAAGATGACATTAAAGGAGCGTATGAATACTTACCTTCAATTGCCAAAGCCAAATAAATATCTATTTAATACAATATTATGGTACTTGCAGATAAAAGAGTTAACAGATGCTTTTTAGGAATAATAGTTATTGCAGAAATGTATTTGTCTTGCGTTAACCCAATACCGATAAAGCCAAAGCCAATAAATCCAATTTACAATACAACTTGGCAAGGACAGATTTATAGAAATTCTGATGACAAACAACTTTCTGAAATTAAATTGAAAATATCAAATGATACTCTTTATCTTTTTTCAAATGCAATTTTTGGAGTAGGAAACGATACCTTGATTTTACAAAAAAAATCCGATAATAAACAAGATGATTCTCTATTATGTTTTAGTGTTTCAAGTGGAGAAGTAATGCAATTAAAATACAAATATGCCAAAACGGAAAGAGGTGAAAATTTATCTTTAATAGGAAACGATTTTTATATTACTCTATCAAAAAGTAATTCTGATATTTTTTCACAGGATGCACTATCTTTTTATAAAAATAAAACTGTTCCGAGAGAAGCATTTATGTATCTTGATGGTGCATACGAGGGGGAAGCGGAAGCGGATAATTCAATAACTAACGCATATATTTCGTCAATAGGTGGTATGAAGATGAAGTTAGTTTTCTTGGATGGTTTTAAAGTAAAAATAATAATAAAAATGCCAATGCTTGATATATTTTCAAACGGTAAATCAAATTCAGAAATAGTAAATTACACGATTAAAGGACATCGTGTTTATTTGGGGTCGAAGAAAAATATGTCAAGTAAGGGTATGGAAGTAAAAAATAGCGGTAAAACTCTTGTAATTGAATCGGATAAAGGAAGTATGATATTACACAAATTATACTAATTATACTTCTTGATTGAAACAAGTAATGACCATATTAGTAAAATTCATTTTTATATCGTGTAAGTGGGTATAGTTGCCTTTTCTATTTCCTGTCTTTATCCAGCCATACAACTTCAAACACTCCGGAAGCTATACTCACATGGCCGGCTAAGGGAAATGCCAATGCCGCAGGCAACGCAGGTGCGCCATTGATCATTACAACTGATATGGCCCCATTTGTTGACCTTAACAGCAACGGCATTTATGAACCGCTGTCGGGCGAATATCCCGATATTAAGGGAGACCAGGCATTATGGTGGGTATTCAGCGATAATGGACCCACGCATACCGTTACTCACGGCAGGCCGATGGGTGTTGAAGTGCAGTCGATGGCGTATGCATACAGCAGGGGCACACTGATCGACAATGTTGTTTACTATGATTATAAAATAATTAACCGGTCTCTTAACTCATATTCCGGCATGAGGTTTGGGTTGTGGGACGATACGAACCTGGGGTATTATGACGATGGTTTCCTTGGTTGTGATTCTGTATATAGAATGGGTATTACCTACAATGGTACAAGTGATGACGGGGCATTGGCGTCCCCCTCGCACCCTCCAAACTCTTACGGAACAGATATACCGGTAGCAGGGATGACCATGGTTGTTGTGCCGGGCGACGCAGGTACTACATATGTTCCCGCAGGCAGTTTTATATATTATGATGATGGCACTACACCAACCGTAGATACCCAATTTAATAACTACCTGCACGCCAAACACGGTAATGGCGTACATTATGTGCACGATACTACAGGAAACGACTTCATGGGCACACTCTCAGGGCCTGACTGCGATTTTGTTTTCACTGGAGACCCGGCCGATACAGCGCAGTGGTCTGAATGTTCCAGACATGACCATCCCGGCGACAGGAGATTTATACTCACCACTGGCGATTTCAATCTTAGTGCAGGCGGAAGCCAGCATTTTGTCGTTGCGCTTGTGACAACTAACCCCGACACCCTGAACGGGTGCAGTCATATAAGTTTCGATAGCATTAGGATTGTCGCGGACACAGCATGGGCAGTTTACTACAATCCGCCACCGCCAAATGTCGTTGAAAACACTAACCTACCTGAAGCAGTAAAAATATATCCTAACCCCACTACTGGCAATATTGTCATCCAGGGAGCGGAACATGTATCGATTAATGTTTACAACGTCTTTGGCCAGATTATTAAAAAATCATATGATGCAAACGAAATCTCAATAGCCGAATTCCCGGCAGGCGTGTATTTAATCAAACTATTTGACGAGCAGGGCCGCGTCATGAAACAAGATAAGATTATCAAGCTATAAATAAAACACACCGAACTAGTAATCAAAAACCTTTGCAAACCCACGCTTGGGCTGGCAATGCTTTGCGCGATGTACTGGATGTGAGGGAGTGAGTATTATCGCGCTTCAGCGTTTACCTTCTCTGGCATCTCTACCAGCTCATATGCGTTGATCTTATCGAGTTCCATAACGGTATAGTCGCCGTCGGGCGCACGCCCAAACATCGGAAGGAATTTAGCACCATAAACAACCTGGTTATAACTATAAGAAGTGCGCTGCTGCACGATGTTAGAAAAATGGTCATCGAATGCCTTTATGGTCACGATCACCTCCATCTGTGTTTCTGTTACATCATTTTTTGTATAATGATATAATGGGCTTTCTTCTGTGATGGCATGTACCGATGTCCAGCTAAGCGCCAGCGATTGTATCTTTGATAACTCCAGGTGCAGGGGGTAGAATTTAGTAACGGTTTTGCCGTTTTCTTTCACGTGCAGCGCCAGGGTGGCCTGCGCTTCCACATCGGTGAGATGGTTATTTTTGTAAGTAGCCACCCGGAACATGACTGCCTTACCATCTTTAAATGGTGTAATAATAATGTTAGGGCTGAACAGCAGGTAAGCTCGCGGCCTCGAAAAACGGCCATAAATAAGGCCGGTCATTATCGCAAAAACCAGTATTCCAACCAGGGATTCAACCGATGCAATAGAGTTGGTCATCATTCCCGATGGCGCTACGCGACCATAGCCAACTGTAGTGAGCGTTTGAGAGCTAAAGAAAAATGCCTCCATGAATTGCCCGAAAAAAGTCTTTGCCCCATCACCACCTACAAGATGCTCCACACCGGTAAGAAAGTAAACTACAGCAAAGAAGAAATTGATGCTGGTGTAAAGAGCGAGTACAAAAATGGCGAAATGGCTGCGCTTCATACGCAGCAACGTGTGGTACACACTAGTGCGCTCCCAAACCGGTATGCCCCTTTTTTTGAGATTATTAGTCCCGTCCGGGTTTACCAGCCTGCCGCCCTCTATACTGCTGTTGGCGCCAAAACCAGTATTATCGATATCTCTTAACCGCTGCCTGTGATTACCTACGGCCATAATTACTTTGCTTTTTATACTCCATGAGCAGCGAAATACTGATCATAGCAATCATCGCTATCCCACCCAAAATTAATGGAATAATGCCGGTAAAGTACAGGTTGGCCGCATAACGAATGGCTATGAACAATGAGGCAAAAACAATGAGCTTAATGATCCAGTTCACATAAGGTATCAGTTTTAGAATGCTGGTGTCCACCAATTTAGCAGCATAAAAAAGATAAAAAGCAGCCTGTGCGTACGTGGAAATAACAAAACTTAGCGCTACCCCCGGAAGCCCTTTCCAGAGGTATAATGGATATATAAGGGCGCAAGCCAGCAGGAGGTCGCCCAGGGAACCTATATTAATGATGCTGCCTTTATGCATCCGCTGTAAGATAGTGGTGAAGTGATAAGCCCGCACCGGCAAGACCAATAATGAAACCATGAAGATCGGGACAGCAGGCCTGTATTGCTCACCCAGCAGGCCGATGAGCAGTGGCGCCCCATAAAAGAACAGGAAAAAGAAAACAGGGAAAACAATGCACGACAACACCCTGCCCAATTGGTTCATCAATTGAATGGCATCTTCAGTTTCATTTTTCTTGCTTCCCCTGGCTAACTGAATCAGCACAGCGCTGCCGGCAGCGCCAAGAAGCAGGGGCAGAAACGGAATGGGTTGCGAGCCGTTATAATAAATAGCCGATAATTGTGCGCTGAGCGCCAGCGAAATAACAAACTTATCAATGTAACCAAACAGCACTTGCGTTACATCATACAGTCCCAGGTGCAGCCATAGGGTGCGTATCTTGCCCACATGGTATTGTTCATCATGCTCTTCCTCATTGTACCGCTGCATATCGGCAATTGCTACGCCTGCATAGGCGCATAACCTCAATACAGTGATCACTAATAAATAACTAAATAAAGTTTGCAGTGAGAACCCATGCCCCAGCACATACCAGTGTATTGCACAGAAAGCAGCTGAGTAAACGATATTAGTACCAACAAGCCAGGTGTAATTCCGGAATACAATAAGGGAGGATTCGAAGATAATTACCAGCGTATAGCACAGCAGGAACAGAAAAGGAATGATAAATGAAATATGCAGCGCATTGCATTGCATCACGGCAAAGATGCCTGCAAGAACTATTACCCACACAGCGTAGAATACGTATTGCCTTGCTTTGATGCTGTTCAGCAGCTTCATAACAAAGCCCGGCCGGTAAGTGACTGCCAGCACATGAATACCCATGCAGGCGATAGGGGCCAGCACATAAAGCTGTATCCAGAAGTGCTGGTAATTGCCATAAGTGGCCTGCGGCAGGTGCCTGGAATACCAGATCACCACCAGCAGGTTTGCCAGAGATGGAAAAACCCTGGCTATGAATATGAAAAACGAATTACTGAATAACGTGCTATTCTTCACATTCCGGGGCTTGTTTTAAACTTACTTTTGTGCTGGAAGCGAATCTTTCTTAACCAACGGGTACAGTGAACTGAGGCACAGCAATATCAGCAGTATGCTGCTGATGATGGCTATCTTCTGGCCGGTATAGAAGCTGGCCGGTGCAAAATGGAACGCTATAGTATGATTGCCTGCCGGTACTTTTATAGCACGGAGCACATAGTCGGCCTTCATGATCGGTGTTTCTTTCCCATCCACAGTTGCCGTCCAGCCCTTTGAATAATAGATATCAGAGAACACTGCCAGTCCTTCCTTTGAGTTGCTGGATGTAAATGACAGGTCATCAAGGCCATACTTAGCCA
This sequence comes from uncultured Bacteroidota bacterium, assembly GCA_903887415.1. Taxonomy (GTDB): domain Bacteria; phylum Bacteroidota; class Bacteroidia; order Chitinophagales; family Chitinophagaceae; genus Nemorincola. The sequence goes on from CAISPO010000071.1 coordinate 125,903, forward strand.
ACTTCACATATGCCGCGCTATCTTTTCCAAAAGTATAATTGCCCATAGCGTCCTTAAAGGAAGTCCGCATAACAGCGGTCTTCTTCGGGTCAAAATCAGTAGGCTGCGCCGTCGTATCCCCAATATTGGCTGCCTTTAGGCCATCCATTTCCTCATCAGCAGTATTTGCCCACTTCACATCGTTTACAAACCACGCATTGCCGCAGGCATCTGGGTTGGGCCGTACCATAGAGGGGCTGCCCTTTCGTCCCAGGATAATGTACTTTGTATTAAGCATGTTCAGCACTTGCGCGTTAAAGCCACGGCTCATTTGGCGCTCTATCAGGTCCTGGTATATCTCCATTTTGGCGGGGTGATAACCGCCTATACATTTATGAAAATATGCCTGCCATGCATTATTATAAGGATCTCCATGATCGTTTGACAGGTCCAGTACACGATAATAAGGGTCCGGGTCTTTCAGTATCTGCAGGTCCACCTGGCGGGGAGTAAATACATTCTCGTACTCAGATGCGTCCACATATTTCGTATCGTTCAGGTAGGCAAATGAAACCGCCCACATATCAATGAGAATGATCGCCGCCAGGCCGCCTATCATCACCCCGATCTTGATCTTGTCTTTTATAAACGCCCACAACAGCCCTGTCGCTATCAGTATGTAAATGGCGCTTTTAAAACCACTTGCCATAGCCAATGCGGCACGGTCTCCCTTCAGCAGTTTTACCATTTCAGGTTGCATCTGAGCATCTTCGCCACCGGTAAAATTAAAGAACGCACTACCGCCAACACCAAGTATCAGGCATAGCCCCGCAGTAATGCCTGCTGCTATTTTCACATCCTTCCAGAGTTTGGCAGGGTTGTTTTTCTGGTCTATCACCTCCTGCACCGCCCATATGCCCAGCAACGGGAAAAGGAATTGCGGTATCACCAGCGCCATTGATGGTGTCCTGAATTTGTTTAGGTAAGGCAAGTGATCAAAGAGGAAATAGTTGATGCCCTCAAAATTACTGCCCCACGATAGCATAATACAAATGGCAGTAGCAACGGCTATCCACCATTTATGCGGGGAGCGGATAACGATAAGCCCAAGTACAAACAGGAAACAGATGACCGCGCCAAAATAAACCGGCCCGCTGATAAACGGCTGCGGCCCCCAGTAAAGCGGCAACTCTTCCGGGCTACCTCCATGCTCTTCAAGAAATTTTTGTGTTGCGGGCGCTTTATCCGCCGACTCACCTGATGCGCCGCCGTACAAATAAGGGATCATAATGCAGAACGTCTCACCTATACCATTGCTCCAACGGAATGCGTATTCTTTGTCAAGGCCTCCATTTGCTTTCTTATCATGCCCGGACAGCTCGCTGGAGCCCCCGCGCATAGTCTCCTTTGCATATTCGTTAGTTGTCAATATAGAAGGCATACTTGGCCCCACACCGATTGCCGTAGCTGCGGCAGCCACCAGGCAGGAAATGAAAAATTGCTTTATCCGCCCTTCTTTAATAGCAATGAATAACATGCCCACCCCAAAACAAGCGAACATAATAAAGGAATAATAGATCACCTGGAAGTGGTTATTACTGAAGATCAGCGACATCACCACTCCAAGCAACGCTCCTCCGGTCAGCCATTTTTCCCGGAATACAAGATAAAAACCAGCCAGCGCAGCCGGCAAATAGGCCAATGTCATCATTTTGGTGTCGTGTCCTACCGCTATAATAATACCATTATAAGAAGAGAACGCATAAGCCACTCCACCCACCATTGCCAGCCATTTATTCACCTTCAGCACCCGCAGGAGGATATAAAAACAGAGCATGGCAATAAAAAAGAAATATGCGGGTTTGCCGATCACCTGTAGCACATTCTGCACATAGGCTATATAATTGGTGTTCGCCCGGCCCATATAGGTAGTATAAGTAGGCATACCACCAAACATACTGTTTGACCACAATACGTCTTTGCCCGTTGAGTCGTGGTAAGCCATAGCCTCATGTGCCATCCCCATCCAGTGGGTATTATCACTGCCTAGCATCTTTTTGCCCTGCAACTGAGGATAGCAGTAAGCCAGCGACAACACTATAAAAGCAACCACAGCGAGGATATCGATCCTCATTTTCTTGAAATCTAATTGCATAAAAGCCTTTTAACGAAACAAAAATAAACGTTCTGGTCGCTTATCGAAATTAAAACACGAAAAACATTTGGTGAAGTAACGGAAATAAGGCACTCATGTTGCTTTTAGGGCGGTTAATAATGGTTAATTGTATGCGATGCTTCATATAGAGTCAAATCTAACACAACAACTTTTCCACCTTTTAACCCTCCAAACTTTTAAGTTATCAACCTTTCAACTTACTTTTGCCGCCCTGATGCTGCCTAAGGAACTACTCTTAAAAGCGTACCGACTGATGATGACCGCTAAAGCAATGGCGGAGATCTATGATGCCAACCGGCAGGTATGCAAGTATGTCCACAGCACATCACGGGGCCACGAAGCTATACAGTTGGCCACCGGTTTCCTCCTGCAACCCTGCGACTTCGTAAGTCCGTATTACCGGGACGAAAGCCTGATGCTGGGCATGGGCTACCGCCCATACGAGATGATGCTGCAACTGCTGGCGAAGGGCGACGACCCATTCACAGGAGGGCGGGAGTACTACAATCACCCGAACATCCGCCGCAAAGGCTATCCTACTATTATACACCAGAGCAGCGCTACCGGTATGCAGGCTATTCCCACAACGGGCATAGCACAAGGCATACAATACCGGGAAAAGGAAAAATTATCTGACTACCCTGTTCCTCCGGTCACCATCTGCTCTCTGGGCGATGGCAGCGTTACCGAGGGCGAAGTGGGCGAGGCGTTCCAGTTTGCAGTACTGCACCAGTTACCTATTATATACCTCGTTCAGGATAACGACTGGGGAATATCGGTAAGCAGTGACGAGGCGCGTACTATGAACGCCTATGAATTTGCTGCTGGTTTCAAAGGAATGGAACGTCTGCAAGTTAACGGCAGTGACTTCACGGCCTCTTACCTGGCCATGGAACACACCATAGACTGGGTGCGCAAAAACCGCAAGCCTATATTGGTACATGCCAAAGTGCCCCTGCTCGGTCATCATACGTCCGGAGTGCGAAAAGAATGGTACCGCACACCCGAAGACCTGGAGAAACATGCTAAAGATGATCCAGGACCTAAGCTGAGGCTGCTGTTAATACAAAAAGGGGTACCCGATTCTGAGCTGAATAAAATAGAAGAAGAACAAAGAATATACGCCCAAAGCGAGTTTGATGCGGCGGTCGCGGCACCAGACCCGGATCCGCAGACTGTAACAAACCATGTTTACGTACCAACTCCCATAACCAAGGAAGTGGGCGACCGCTGCCCTGCTGGCCGTGAAAAGGTAGTAATGGTGGATGCCGCACTTCACGCGGTAGAGGAAATACTACAGGATCATCCTAATGCCCTCTTTTATGGACAAGATGTAGGCAAGCGCCTCGGCGGCGTTTTCCGTGAAGCGGCAACACTTGCTGATAAGTTCGGCGACAACCGTGTCTTTAACATGGCTATACAAGAAGCCTATATTGTTGGCTCCACTGTTGGGCTGAATGCCGTTGGCCTGAAACCAATTGTAGAAGTTCAGTTTGCTGACTACATCTATCCCGGCTTCAACCAATTAGTGACAGAAATCAGTAAATCCTGCTATCTGAGTTGCGGCAAGTTCCCGGTATCTATGGTGTTGCGGGTACCCATTGGCGCATACGGTGGCGGTGGCCCATACCATAGCGGCAGCGTAGAAAGCACACTGGCTACAATAAAGGGTATTAAAATAGCCTACCCCAGCAATGCCGCAGACATAAAAGGCCTCATTAAAGCGGCGTTCCTGGATGGCAATCCGGTAGTAATGCTGGAGCATAAAGGCCTGTACTGGAGCAAAGTGCCCGGCACCGAAGACGCCAAAACCGTAGAGCCTGCTCGTGATTATGTACTCCCCCTGGGCAAGGGCGCCGTGGTGCTGGAAGCCTCACAGGAAGCTATTGATAATGGCGAGTCCATATGTATCATTACCTACGGCATGGGTGTTTACTGGGCAAAGAACGCAGCGAAGCAATTCCCGGGCAATGTAGAAGTGATAGACATCCGCACTATATACCCGCTCGATGAAGATCTGATATTTAGCACCGTGAAAAAACACGGCAAGTGCATAGTACTCACCGAAGAGCAACTGCGCAACTCCTTCTGCGAAGCCCTCGCAGGCCGCATCGCCCAAAACTGCTTCAAATACCTCGATGCACCCGTTCAAACCATAGGTGCCCTCGACCTACCAGCCGTACCAATGAATATGGGCCTCGAATTCGCAATGCTGCCTAATGCAGATAAGGTTGCTATGAGGATTGGTGAATTATTGGGTTGGTAAAAAATATCCCCTTCCTTTTCCATACTTTTTTATTAATTTGGCTGCAAAACGGAATGGGCCTATACCCCACCCGCTGATAAACTCATGATTATGCCTCTATTGAAAAGCAGGAATATCTTTGGAATTGCCACTCTTGTATTGGTCTGCACAGCAACCGGGAACCTCAACGCCCAGTTGCAGCACAACCAGTACCCCTGTTCCGAGTGCGCAGTACATGACAATAACGGCAATGACCTCAAAGGATTCATCATCCGCAATAAAAGAGACCTCTATACCAAGGGCGACATCGTTATCGCCGCCTCCGACAATAACTGGGGTTACCTGCAGATCAGGAGCGCCACCGTGCCATCTGTAAATAAGACCGGCGAGAAGAAAGGCGAAATGAACTTTGCCGAGACGATCATGGCTACATTCGTGCTGAGCAAAACCAAGGACGGCGCACTGGCTAGCTGGTGGGCACGCGAAACCAACAACCCACAAGGCCCCCTCACCTCTAAAATGGTAAAAGAAGAAGGCGATGCCCCTGAAATACCCATCGTTCGCTACGAAGGTATGATGCACGATCTCGAATCAAAAGCATTCACCATAGTTGAATATTCCAACAACCTTTACAACCAGCGCGATTACGACGTGCTCCTCAAAAACTACTTCCTCGTGGAGAATGGCGCAATAAAGAACAATGATGATTACAAATCCATCATCAGCTACTACAACGATTTTCTGAAGAAGTTCTCCTATGTGGATGATCCCATCCTTAGCAAAAGGTCTTTTATTACCTTGCTCACCGCCACAAGCGGCAATAAGTACATCGGCTACTTCAATATAGTTAACGGCAAACTCGCCGGCAAACTCGAGCCAATCGATTTCCAATACCAGAAAGACAAAGACACTCTTGTAAATAAGGTGTTTACCAAACTTACCGGCAGCACCGTATATGTTTACGGCGATGAAAATTTTGACCTAGAAAAGCCAATGGTAATGTATGCCCGCGAGCATGACCTAAAGCTCAAACGCCGCCATACCGACACACCAAAAAAGTTTAATGACGATAAATAAAGAACTCAAAAATCCCGGCTAATACCGGGGTTTTTGCTTAATGGACGTTACCATTAAACTTCCTCCCAAACTTTACACTCCAGACTTACGACTCTAGACTATCTTATTTTCTTTAAATTTGCACAATGGCGCTTCCAGATAAAAATAGCATTCTCAAAACCCTTGCAGACAATCACCTGCAACTGGAGGGCTATGGCGTAAAACAGATTGGCCTTTTTGGCTCTTACGTTCGCAATGAGGCCAAAGAAAACAGCGACATTGATCTGCTGGTGGATATAAGTAAAGAACGCAAGACCTTCCGCAATTTTATGAGTTTGTGCTATTTTCTGGAAGACCTGTTTCATAAAAAGGTCGAATTAGTTACCCTACAGTCATTAAGCCCTTATATCGGTCCACATATTTTAAAAACAGTCGAATATGCAGCATTAACCTAGTTGCACAACTACTGTACCTCTCGGACTTATGACTTACGACTAAAGACTCACGACTAACACATGAAAATCTTCCTCGCACAGCAAAACTACCACATCGGCAACTTTGAAGCCAACACTGTCAAGATCATTGCTGCTATCGAAGAGGCAAAGAAGCTGGGCGGCGACCTTATTGTGTTTTCAGAGCTGTCCGTATGCGGCTATCCTCCCCGCGATTTCCTGGAATTCAATGACTTTATAGAGCAGGGCCTTGTAGCTATTGATAAAATACGTCAGGCGGCAGATACCATAGGGGTGTTGGTGGGATGCCCTTCACGTAATGCCAGGATAGAGGGCAAAGACCTGTTCAACAGCGCATACCTGCTTTATGAGCAGGAAATAAAGGGAGTGGTCCATAAATCACTGCTGCCCAACTATGATATCTTCGATGAGTATCGCTATTTCGAGCCGGCATACGAATGGAACGTGCTCACATTCAAGGGCAAGCGACTCGCCGTCACCATTTGCGAAGATATCTGGAACCTGGGCGATGACCCGCTCTACCGCATCTGCCCTATGGACGAGCTCATCAAGCAGCGGCCCGATATAATGATCAACCTCAGCGCCTCCCCGTTCGATTATACCCACGAGGATGGCCGCAAAGGAATTGTGAAACAGAACGTACTCAAGTACAACCTGCCCATGGTCTATTGCAACACTATAGGCTCCCAAACTGAGATCGTTTTCGATGGCGGGTCCATGGTCATGGACAAGAACGGCGATCTCCATACCGAGATGCCCTACTTCACCGAAGCCATGGCCAGCATTAACTGGAATGAGGATGGCTCCTTCTCGGGCAGCGTAGTACGAACTGGTGACCAGATACTTGCCGATTCGCAGATGCCGGCGCAGTTACAACCCCAAAAGAACACAGACAAGATACACCAGGCTATACTCCTCGGCATCCGCGACTACTTTGGCAAGATGGGCTTTACCAAGGCCATTGTGGCCTCATCCGGCGGCATAGACAGCGCCGTGGTGCTGGCGCTTGCCTGTGAGGCGCTTGGCCCGGAAAACGTGAATGCCCTGCTCCTCCCCTCCCAGTTCTCCACCTCACACTCTGTAAGCGATGCGGAGCAACTCTCCCGCAACCTTGGCAACCACTTCGATACCATACCTATCGAGAGCGTGTTCCGGCAGTTTGAGACGGCATTACAGCCAGTGTTCAATGGCTTGCCGTTCAATGTAGCCGAGGAAAACCTTCAGTCGCGCATACGCGGGGCTATGGTCATGGCCTTGTCCAATAAGTTTGGGTCTATATTACTCAACACCTCTAATAAAAGCGAACTGGCCACGGGTTATGGCACCCTATATGGCGATATGGCCGGCGGCCTCGGTGTGCTTGGTGACCTCTACAAAATGCAGGTCTATGCCCTCGCCCGCTACATCAACCGCAACCGTGAGATCATACCCCAGAATATTATAGATAAAGCTCCAAGCGCAGAGCTGCGCCACGACCAGAAAGACAGCGACAGCCTGCCCGAATACAATGTGCTCGACCCAATACTCTACCAATACATAGAGCGCCGCCAGGGGCCCAAAGAGATCATAGCCCTTGGCAACGACGCCGCGCTCACCACCCGCATCCTCCGCCTCGTAAACAATAACGAATACAAGCGCAACCAGTTCTGCCCCATTATCCGCGTCTCACCTAAAGCCTTTGGAATTGGCCGGCGTGTGCCTATTGTGGGAAAGTATTTGTCGTAGTGGTAAAAAAGAAAAAACCTCGCGGGAGGTTTTTTCAAAAGATATTAGCCGGGTATTTAGAAATTCATTTTAGTTCGTAAAGTATTTGGCACACCGTTTTTGTGCAGCAGTATAGCCGTGGTCTTGTAGCGCACATAAGCACGGGAAACGTAGATGTAGCCCTGGTAGTCGTTTTTGTCACCCCAGGAGTTTTTCACTTTATAGTATTTGCGGCCGTTCTGGTCTTCTGCCATGCCCACTATGTGCATACCGTGATCGTCGGTGGTCTCATAGTTATCAAATGCCCGCTGGCGCATTTCCGGCGTTATTGTACGCTCATCTTTCGGGCCGTTAAACATGTATTTCTTTTCAGAGTCGTCCATGTCTTCGTAGTCCTTCTCCGGCACATAGGCCACGCCGTTCTTCCAGCTAAAGTATTTCTCACTCACATCGGCAGCCCATGCCACGGTAAAGCCCTTGTTCAGTGCATTGTCAATGATGTCCGTGAGGTCTTCCATCTGCACATTATACACCCGTTGAAACGCCCAGTTGTCGGGCACCATGAACATTGCCTTTTTATAGTAAGGATCTGTGGTGAATGACCCCAGTTCCACATAATCTTCGGGATGGATACCCACGCGCTGCTCTGCGAACGACTTAGGAGTGTACCAGTGATTATCGAATTTGAATTTGCCGGGCATCTCGCCGAGATAGGAGTTCAATACATCTTCGTAAGCCTTCTTCCATGATGGGGTGAGCTTACCGTTAGGATTAGACACTACTGCCTCCAGCATAGATTTGAGTATGGCCATCATCTCTGCAAATTTGTTCTTGGTAGTACCGTATTGCAGGCCCGTATAAACCTCCTGCGGCACCGCACCATACTTTGCATACATATTGATCACGTCATGGCACTCACCGCCATCGCCCCAGGCAATGGCCCCGTGCATACGCACGAAAGCATCCGCCTTCTCCAGGTAAACGCAATGCGCGCTGAATATCTGAGACAGTTCTATAGGCTCCTTGCCCATACGCATCATCTCGCTTTCCAGGAATGAATTGGTAGAATAGCTCCAGCAAGTGCCGGAACTGGCCTGGTTCCTCACATTGGTATGCTCCAGGTCTATGATCGTATTGAATTCATACTTTTTCTTGTCCTTCTCCTCTTCCTTTTTATTGACAGGGGCATTAGGAGTAGTGACATAGCTGTGGTTCGTTTCTATCTTTTTGATCAGCTCATCCTGGGCATTGGCCAGCACAGGAGACAGAACTAAAGCCAGCGCGATAAATTTCTTCATTCTGAAAATGCAATTTAAGCCCTAAAAGTACCAAATTATATGATACAATGGTAGCGCTGTTCCGGGTGAAAAAGGAGTGAAAAATTTTCTTATGGCATAGTTTTTACAACAACATTTAAAAAACAAACCATGAAAAACACAATTACTAAAGTGCTGACCGTTTGCCTTGCTACGTTTCTGCTAACGTCATGCGTAGCCAAAAAGAGATACGTTTTCGCCCGCGACAAGGCAGCCCAGGAAGAAAAAGACAACCTTGCGCTGAATGGCAGGATAGACCGCCTCAGGGACACGGTACATTCACTTCATAGCCAGCTTGCAGCCCTGGGCAGTGAAAATGAAAGCGCTAATAATGCGCTGGACCGGACAAACAGCCAATTGAATAAGACGGCCAGCGAACTGAACATGACGAAGGAGCAGATAGCAGCTCAGCGGGCCCGCCTGCAGCAGTTACAGTCTTTCATAGATGCACAGCAAAAGGCAACTGCCGACCTGAAAAAGAGAATATCAGATGCACTTGTTGGCTTTAACAGCAGCGAGCTCACCGTGACCATGAAAAATGGCAAAGTATATATCAGTATGCAGGAGAGCCTGCTATTCCCATCTGGCAGTGCAGCGGTAAACCCCAAGGGTAAGGAAGCATTAGCTAAAGTGGCAACCGTGCTGAATACCAATTCTGATATTAATATAGACATAGAAGGGCATACCGACAGTATAGCTATACACACAAAGCAATATCCCGACAACTGGGCACTGAGCACTGCGCGGGCGACATCTATAGCTCACGTGCTGATAGATGAATATAAAGTAACACCAGTGAAACTGATAGCCAGCGGCCGCAGCAGTTATATGCCCGTAGCCAGCAACAGCACACCGGAAGGCCGCGCCCAAAACCGCCGCACAGAGATAATACTGGAACCAAAACTTGACGAACTGATGGCATTGATGGATGCGCCGAAACCATAGCACTCCTTTAAAATTGTGTATGCTAATAACGGGCTGTTCCTTTCAGGGACGGCCTTTTATATTTTACTGTGCGCTTTTTGAATTTTTATTTTTGAATTTTGAATTTGAAAAGAGTTATGCACCGCTGTGTTAATAACTCATTTTCCGGGCGGCTGCATTAGTTCGTAATTTTCCAGCCGGATAATTAAAAAACCGTGAGTTTATGAAAAAGATCCTTGTTTCTGCATCATGCATTTGTTTTGCATCCCTTTTCCTTACATCCTGTATCGTGTCTAAAAAGAGATACCTCGACGAGAAAACAAGGGCTGATCTGGAACATGCGAATAACATGGAGCTGAACCAGAAGCTGGCACAGGAAAAAGAAAATGAGGGTAAGCTCAGGGGTAATATCAAAGATCTGAATGGGACTATAGCCGGGCTGAATAGTGATATTGCCGGGCTGAACAAACGCATAGCTATGCTTAAAGATAGCATCAATGCAGATGAGAACACAATTTATGAACTGAACAGCAAGATAAACGACTTGGGCAACGAGAACAAAAACACCCACAAACAGCTAAGCAGCACCAATGCGCAGCTAAATGCCACAAATGCCCAGATAGCCGAGCAGCGCCGCCGCCTGGAGCAATTGCAGGCTTTGATAGACCAGCAGCAAAAAGCCACCGAGGCGCTAAGAAAGAAAATAGCAGACGCGCTTGTAGGTTTCAATAGCAATGAGCTTACTGTGACCATGAAGAATGGCCGTGTTTACATAAGCATGGCGGAAGGCCTGCTGTTCCCATCTGGCAGCGCAGTGGTGAACCCTAAAGGCAAAGAAGCCCTCTCTAAAGTAGCCAGCGTACTGAATACTAACAAGGATATAAACATAGACATAGAAGGCCATACCGATAGCCTGCCTATACACACCAAAATGTATGAAGATAACTGGGCGCTCAGCACTGCCCGCGCCACATCTATAGCCCATGTGCTGATAGACGATTACAACGTAGTACCTGCCAAGCTGGTAGCCAGCGGCCGCAGCGAATACGACCCCATAGCCACCAACAGTACCCCAGCGGGCCGCGCACAGAACCGCCGCACAGAAATAATCCTGGAACCGAGGCTGGATGAGCTGATGGACCTGATGGATGGGAAGAAGTAGTCTGGGCAATTCTTTTCTATGGATGAGGGTACAACAGAAAGATTGGGGTCGGTCAAGAAACTGAAGCCTAACAGCATTAATCTGTTATTGCTTTATAACCTCCTATTGATCCTGATACCTGGTATTTTGTCCCTGATTATAGAAGTAAGCAAAAGCCCGGATTTTTTTTATTATGCTATTTTTACCCCGGTTGCAATTGGCGTATTTAACTTTTTGATCCAATGCTTGTTCTGCGGCTTTATTACCATCGCCAATATTTCGCGAAGGACAATAATAGGATACATGCTATACCTGATCATTCCACTGGTCTTATTTGATACAGTTTCTTATCACGGTAGCTTCGCTATCGTGGACCTGATAACTGGCAAAGATCATTCAGCTTTGAATATTGGCGTTCATGCAGCCATAGTCCTTACGTTCGTTACGTACAAATTCTTTTTGATCGATTAATATCTGTTGCAAACAAAAGAGATTTATCACGGATACCGCACCCCTGTCACCTCTTCCGCCCAATCCCAGAGCTTTTTACCTGCTGCTTCGTCCAGTGCATTTTCTTTGAGGGTTGCCAATGTGGGATAGCCACGGTAACCGCCATCATGGGGCTCGTAAAGATTGCCGCCACGGGCATCATCGGAAACTGCGGCATATAAGGAAGGCAATGCTCCCTGCCAGGGATCCATGAGCTGGCCTACACGGGTTATGGCAGCAGCAAGCTCTTCGCCGCTCATATGGCGGAGCAATTCGGTTCTGTTGGCGCCCGGCTGCGCTGCTATAGAAAGCACAGGGTCGCCTATAGCCGTGATCCGGCGGTGCAGCTCCACAGACAACAATATGTCCGCCAGTTTGCTCTGGGCATATTCGCGGCTGCCATCGTAGCTATTTTCTGATCGCAGATTATCAAAGTCTATCGCACCACGCAGGTAGGCCATGCTGCTTAGTGTCACTATTCTTGCGCCCGGCGTGGCTTTCAATAGTGGGTACAAACGGCCCGTAAGCGCAAAATGCCCGAGAAAATTTACGCCAAATTGCGCCTCATAGCCTTGCGCGGTTTTGGCGGCAACAGGTGCGGCAATACCAGTATTCATCACCCCTGCATTGTTTATCAACACATGAAGCTTCGTGTGTGCTTGCAGGAAAGTGTCCGCAAATTGCGTTACTAAGTCCAGGTCTGATAAGTCAAGAATCCCGATTTCTATTTTTCCCTTGCCGAGCAGTGCTGATATCCGGGTGCAGGCGCCTTCGGCTTTATCTGTATCTCTGCAGGCCAGAACTACATGCGCCCCTGCCTCATACAATGCAAGCGCTGTTTCATACCCCACGCCGGTATTTGCGCCTGTTACAATAACCGTCTTACCGGTTTGGTCCGGGATACTTTCTTTTGTCCACATAATGTTTTTATTTTTTTGGAATATACTGGCATCCATTGTTCCTAAGCGACCCTATATTTTATAATTGGGTACAATAAAATAACGGCCTGCAATTATTAAGTTAAAGCAACCATTTAGATAGGAAATACCGAATATTGTTGCCAAAGTTATATACTCTCAGAAAAAGCGGATTTTTTCACCATCACCTTTTTTTCTGTCCGGTTCTTGTATTGTTCAAACTGCTCATGTGACAGAACAGCTTTAAATTCAGCTTCCTTGCTCCTGATTATCTCCCCTTTCTTTTTGGTAGCAACCGATTTATCAGGCATATGGCTCAGATTGTCCATGAGGCAGGAATAGTAAATATTCAGGTCTTTCACCTTGTCATACTGCTCTGTGCTGAGGTAGAGGTTCTTTGTCATCCAGCGGGTCTCGTCCCTGCCGCTTTCCTCGCATTGCCTGTTCTTCGGTGGTTCCTGCTCCCCACGCACCTGTGCGTGGCAAGGTGTCAATGTTAAAAATAGCAATGCACCGGCCATTATGCCGGGCAATTTATTGGCTATTTTTTTCATTAGCATCATCAACAGTACCAAGGTTAGTGTACTATACGAATTAAAGTCATATGCAAGATATACAATTGCACTCGTAAAAAACAAAAAATCACCATGCATTTTCCGATCGTTAACAATTAGTTTACCAGCCAGAACGACCTTTTATGCCAAAAGCAATATTTTACCCTTTCCTCAACACCAACCTGTCCAGGCTTTCCTGGGCCAGCGGGTGATAGTTTTTGCGGTAGTTGTTGTACAGCCGCTTTGCCATTTCCTCCCCTTTTGGGGTCTTCATCATCTCACCATACAGTGGTTCCAGAAATTTCCTGCGGCCTACTGAACTAAGGAAGGTTTCCATCTGCGGAAATGCAAAGGTATAATTCCCCCTCACGGACATGATGAACCAGAGATCGGCTATTTCGCTATTGCCGGAGTTGGAAAAGTTGAATGCCATATCCAACTGGTGAAGCTGATTTGTTGACAACGCAGGTGGCATATTGCGCAGAAAATGGAGCCATTCGTGCGTGGTCCAGTTCACCGTTGTCAATTGCATGGGCGGCACGTCATTTAAGAATTTATCCCGCTCTGCATCCACTTTTGCAAACCGCTCCTGCCCAGCCCTCGGACAGTTTGCAGGTATGCCAGCCCCATATACCCACTCGTTTATATCCAGTTTTCTTCTTAATGCTGAATCGTCTTTTATCAGCGCGGTGTCCAGGTAAGTGAGGAAAGCCTCGGTAGTAATTGTTTTGAACGCATGATCATCGAAATATTTTTTCAGGAACCGGTCAAACCTGTCCCTGCCCGCATTTATTTCTATCAGCTTTAAAAAATGTGAGCCTTTCTCGTAGGGTATATCCGTAAGGCCATCGTCCGGGTCTCTTCCCTTTAGGTCCAGCTTCAGCCAAGTGTCCTTGCTTTTTTCTCCGAGCGACTTTACATTATCCACAAGGTCCTGGTAGCCCAGCTCCCACAGCATATCTGAGTAGCTGCTACCCAGCATCTGCTCCACAATGCGCCGCTCAAAATAATCGGTAAACCCCTCATTCAGCCAGAAGTCGTCCCAGGTAGCATTGGTTACCAGGTTGCCGCTCCAGCTATGTGCCAGCTCATGCGCTATCAGGCTCACCAACGAGCGGTCGCCTGCAATGATAGTAGGCGTGCAAAAGGTAAGTCGCGGGTTTTCCATGCCGCCAATAGGAAAACCGGAAGGCAGCACGATCACGTCATAACGGCCCCACCGGTATGGCCCATAGAGCTGCTCGGCATGGCTCACCATTTTGCCTACATCTTCAAACTCCCATCTGGCTTTGTCTATCAGACCGGGCTCTGCAAATACCCCGGTGCGCTCATCGATATTTTTGAAAGTAATGTCCCCTACCGCCAGCGCCATGAGGTAGGCAGGTATGGGTATCGTCATCCGGAAATGATAAATCCCGCTGTCGTTCTTCTCATATGGGTTTTCCGCACTCATCAGCGCCAGGAGGCCCGTGGGTACCTGCACCCGCGCGTTATAGCTGAAACGTATGCCTGGCCCATCGGGGCACGGTATCCACGAGCGGGCGTAGATAGATTCAGATTGTGTATAAAGAAATGGGAAATGCTTATCGTGGGTTTGATCTGCGCTCAGCCATTGCAGTGCACGGGCATCTGCCCCGGTCTTGTAGGTTATCTTTACCAGCCTGGTCTTCGCGTCTATGGGTATATGCAGTGCGCTGCCAAGAAATTTTATGGGCGGATCAAGTTTGAAAGTAGCTGACTTCCCATCCACCAGCACATTGTCGATAGTGAGGTCGTAGGTGTCTAATACCAACTCATTTACTTTGCATTTGTTGTTTATCCGCCACAAGGCAGAACCTGTTATCTGCTTCTTGTCCATATCCACTGCAATGTCAAGGTCCAGGTGCTGCATGTCTATGTATGCAGCATTGGACAGGGTATGAACGTCCCTGAGCACCATTGAATCAACCATATGAGCTTTCTTATATTCTGCGGTATGTTCTTTGTAGTGGCATGCACTAATGGTAATAAAAACAAAAAGTAATAAAGATGTGGTTTTTAGCATAGCTACTGATATAACCGTAAAAATAACAATTTCATCAATAGAAGCGAATTATTCGGCTTCACGGCTAATCATATTTTCCCAGCTTGTGTTGCTGTAACTTCCAGCTACCAGCCACAGCAATATTGCAGATAATACCAGGAAAATGAATTTCAACCATAGCATATCAACGGTCAGATAGTGCATCCCACCCAGCGTGAAAGGTATCAGCATCACCATCACCGATTTGGCCACCCTGCTGCCACGGTCCTTCATTTGTTCCATCATAGAAAAGGGCAGGTGCCGCTGGCTAATGCGGGCAATGCAGGACACGAACAAAGTTACATTTACGAGTGCCAGTATAATATCCGGAATAGCGGCTATACCCCATATATACAAAACAAAGGCAGAGATCAAGATAAAGAACGGCAGAAAATACTTTACCCATATAGCCTTAAACGCACCCATCATTATCTTACCCGGCGCCTCAACCGGCGTTGCATAGTACACCCATGCAGCTTTATATTGGTCGGAAATAGCAATATAATTGATAGCATTTATCATCACAAAGGATGACATATACAACAGGATAATGTGCTTGGGATGGTCGCGGAGATGAAGGAATGCATGAGTAAGAGAAGTATGATTTTGAGTGAGTATGTAGAAAAAATAAACAGGGATGAACGCGAATGTGGGGTAAACCTTCATTCTGAAAGCGCGGCTGCGTGAAGACTGCAGCCAGGTGATCATAAAACCGGCTCGCTCATCATCGCTGCGGTTAAAAGCATAGGCCAGCTTTAGATAGAATTTACCTGGGGCTTCGCGCTTTACCCCTGGTTTTTTGTTTTCGGCTACATCAACAGCATCAATACCCGACATATTGCGGGAAAATGCGGGCGACAGCCACCTTACCAGCGCGTACATAAACGCCAGAGGGCATAAAACCGCCAGTGCACTGAAGGGAGCCGTGCCGGTAAGCGCGACCGGATACCCTATCCAGGACCAGCACAATGCCAGCCAGTATGAAGGGACGTACCTTACCCAGGGATAATCGACAATATTCAGGTTTTGCATTTGCTGGCGCCTGATCATAGGCAGCAGCACATAATAGCAGGTAAAGAAAAGCGCCATGATCGCGATCTGGAAGTAATTGATCACGTCTTTGAATTTCTCCGGTTTTGCCACTTTTAGTACCAGTAAATAAACCCCATTGACGAAGAACAGTGCAAAACCGATCATCAAAAGAACTACCAGCGGAAAAAGCAAACAGGATTTCCAGCCATCAAGAAAGCCCAGTGCTATCCAGCCGGGCAACGACATAGGCAGCACAATGCGAAAAAGGTAAATGAAAATATGTAGCATTCGCGACAGCACCAGTGTGCGGTCGTTAACAGGGCGGGGAAACAATATGTATTTATCACGAGAATCGAAGAGCACACTTGAAAAATCGGCGATCAGCATCAGTGTTATTATAGTAAGGAACGCCGAAAAATAAAGGGTAAGCGACAGTACGCGATCCTTAACTGCTACCAAAAGGAACATATAACCGCATCCCATTAAACAATAAATGATAACGCTGACGATACTATACCGTTTTCTCCCCTTCCTTTGCTGGCGGCCGATGCCTGCAGGCCTGCGGTCGTCCATGAGGAGCCTTACTTTGAGTATGGCACGAAGCTGCTCTATATCTGCCCCCATACTCCGCCACAAAGCGGAGAACAGCATTACCATATTCAAGAGCAGTTTGTTCATTTTTATAGTCTGAAGTAGTTACTACTTAGTCTAAAGCAACAAGTAGAAAGTTTAGAAGTGAAAGCCCCATTTAACCTGTTAACCTATCTAATTACCTATCACTCATGGCAGCCGCGAGATCATCGGCCTTCTGCACCTGGTTACCACCTGATGTGAGGCGTGAGAATATCTGCTCCAGCGTATCGGCATTATTTTGCCGGAGCTCGTCAATTGTACCATCAGCTACAATGCTTCCATCATTTATCAGTACGATCCTGTCCGACACCTTTTCCACAACATCCATCATGTGCGAACAGTAAAAGATTGTCTTACCCTCCTGCTTCAGCGCCTGCAGCAATTCCTTCACCAGTATCACGGCATTTGCATCAAGGCCCGAAAGCGGCTCATCCATAATTACAATAGCTGGATTATGCAGCAGCCCCGAAGTGATAAGCACTTTCTGCTTCATCCCTTTAGAGAAACTGTCCATGCGCTGGTCCATATTGTCTGCCAGCCCAAATGATTCGAGCATTTTCCGCGAGCGCTCTTCTATGATCCCATCCTGAAGGTGGTATAGCTTGCCAATGAATGAAAGGTATTCACGCGGTGTGAGCAGGTCATATAGTTCGGCAAGCTCCGGTATATAGCCTACCCTGCTCTTCACCTCAAGTATGTTTTCACGCAGGTTCTTGCCAAATGCAGTAACCGCTCCTTCATATTCCTGAATAATACCCGTAAGTATCTTTACCGTTGTTGACTTGCCTGCGCCATTCGGGCCTATATAGCCTATTATTTTGCCGGGGTAGATATCCAGGTTTATGTCTTTCAATACGGCTTTATCGCCATAATTTTTCCTTAGCCCCCGAACGGTGATTATTGGCTCCATATTACTAGGTGCGTTGAAAATGTGAACATAGCTTATTATGCTTTTATCAGCCGGAAAGCGTGGCTCCATTGCCCCTGCAGCATACCCGGTATGCACCAAAGCATGCAAAGGGGCTCTATAGCACGCGCAGCGGTATCCTTACCCATATCGGCAATGTCCCAGCCAAACTGCTCCAGTATATTATGTACATCTTTTTTGGAGGCATCATTGTTACCGCAAATGAACATTGTTGGTTTTTCTTTGAAAGCAGGATTTACCATAAACGCGTTACCCACGCTGTTGAAGGCTTTTACAAAATGGACTTCAGGAAATCTTGTCTGCAGGCACTCCATCAATGACTCTTCAAGCGTAGTGAAATATTTCAATACACCATTTTCCGGCGGTGCGGCATCTATAGGATTAGTAACGTCAATTACGGTCTTCCACTGCAGGTTTTGTGGGCCGGCTTCTTCTACGGCGTCCACCGCTACGCTACCTTTTACAGCGAGCACTACTATTTTCCCAAACTTTGCTGCTTCTTCAAAACTCCCGATACGTGCCCTTTCTCCAGCTTTTTCTTTCCAGTCGGTAAGTTTCGACAGATCCCGAGAGCTAAGCATAACCTCGTAATTGTGTTTAAGAAACCCATTCCCTAGTGCTTTCGCTACAACGCCAGACCCGATAATGCCAATTTTCTTCATAATTTAATTTTGAGGAAAATTAGTGTAAAAAGTGAAGCAAAAAAGAAAACGGGTATTATTCTTTCTTATGGAGATATTCTCGGCCTTTTTACCGGGCATATATATACCGGATGTAGAGAGACGTTGCACCGCAATGTCTCCCACACACTATGTTGTAATCGCAGCCAATGATGGAATATATTTGGTACTCGCTAAGTATTCGTGGCCTGAAAGGTTCTTAGTCTTTAGGATGCGGGCCTTCCGGCGTTATCCTGTTCATATCTGGCTCCATGTATTTCCAGGCAGTACGGTTTATATAAACCCTTATCCCTACAGTAATACCGTAGTTGCTTCCTTTCAGTGAATTTACTTCGCTGAGCAGCGAGTTGTAATTTACCCCCAGGTCCTGGCCGGGCTTACCTTGTATCTTCGAATCGGTCAGTCGTTCAGAGCTGTTGTTTGTCGGATTTTTAAAAGACTGGGCCGTGTAGTAAACACCGCCTCTCAATGAAATGTTTTTCATCAGCCGGTAATTAGCTGCGATCTCTGCGGTATAGCCAAGTGAGCCGGTAGAATATTTTACCAATCCGGTAGTCTTGTTAGGGCTTTCATTCAGCCCAACAGAACCTCTGGCCACGCCAACACTATCCTGGAATTTAAAAAACTCGTTTAACGACATGTTATTGGGGTGCTTGGCAAGAAATGCATTATACCCTTTTTTAGTCACCAGGAAGTCTGTGCTATCGGGAATAAGGGAATTATCATACAAAGGAAGATTTTGTTCATTAAGCTGATACAGCGCTTCGTAATCGAAATTAGCATTTGTTTTGTAAGTGCTGCTGGCCTTAATGTTGTAAACGATACCTGCGCTGACTGTAAAAAACAAGTTGTCGTTGTAGGTCTTTTTATACGTAAGCAGCAAAGGGATACTGGTTGTTTGCATCTTTATCGTTTCACTGATCGCATGATCGGTAGAAATGATCTGCCTGAAATTCCCAACACCATCTGCTGTAGGTTTTTCAAATTCTACATGAAACGAATCCATGCCCAGCTTACCGTACTGATAATAAACGTTAACGCCCGACTCAACACCAAACCGCCTTTTCTGATCAAAATAATAACCAAGGTGAGCTTCATAACCCAGCGACATGCCTTGCGTGAATTTTAGCTTACCCTGGTAAGCGTCATTTATCGCTGCGGGATAATTGGTAGAAAAAGAGTTGGCTTTAATGTGGTCGCTCATCAGGCCGGCATTAACATCTACATCTATGAATAAGCTGCGAAAATACTCACTCCTCACCTGCCCGAACGCATTGGAAACGCTGGCCAGGATCACTATAGATATAAGGGATAAAATCCGCATAGTTATTCAAATTTTTGACTGCAACCAGTATTTAAAGCACATCCGGGATGCCGGGCTAAAAATATTCCTATTGATATTAATAGAAATATAACGAAATCAGCCAATACAGCCCCGAAAATACAATAAACGCTAGCAAAAATAGCGAAATAATCTTACGAAGAATGCTATCTCAATAAAAATATATCACCATAATCAACAAAGGAACGTTGACAAAATAAAGTCTGCCAGGTTGCGAAGTTATTTTTCTTTTTTTCAAGGCGCAAAAACTGCGAATATTCGGAATATTTAAAGGTTTTGCAACGCCGAAAAAATGGAAAAGAACGAGTAAATTGGTGGAATTTATTTTGTTATCGTTCCTAATACACATCATACACCGGCCATTTTCTGCCATGCCAGCATACCGCCTGTAACGTTGACTACATTGGAAAATCCAAGTTGCTCCAGCACCATGCAGGCCTGTGCGCTCCTGCTGCCAGCCTTGCAGTGAATGATCAGCTCCTCATCTTTCAGGTCATCCAGCTCTTCCGTTTGCATACTGGTGATCTTTCCCAGCGGCACCAGCTTTCCGCCGATATTGAATTCCGCATATTCCCATGGCTCACGCACGTCGATAATATGCAATTGCTCGCCAGCATCCAGCCTTTTTTTCAATTCCTCTACAGTAATATTTTTCATACAATAAAATTACAGCTTCACTATCTTTTGGGGCGCTCCTGCCACGCCATTACTTACAATATTTACCAGGTACATGCCGGGCGCCAGCGAACTTATGTCTATCACTTTGTTGTTTATCGCAGCGCCCCGCAATACGCAATGGCCCAGGATGTCCGTGATACGATACACACCCTCCTGCCCGGTTGTTTCCATTTCCAGTTGCAGTGTGTTAGTTGCCGGATTTGGCGTAACCTGCCATTTAGACTGAGCCAGGCGAACGTCAGACACAGATGTGCCGATAACGCGTTGCCCAAGTATAGGCCGAATCATAATAGCCCCACTGATAAGCGATGGCTGCCAGGTATTCAGCACATTGAAATAAGCATGGTTGGACCCTATACGGTTTACATCAAGCCCGAAATAAAGGGTATCATCACCGCTGGCGGCATCCTGCCGCGTTCCTGCGTAAAAAGTACCTGCGGGAAGCGGGAGGGGGTTATCTAAAGTGTAAACCCAGAAATGATTTTGTGAATCTGTGTACTGCGGCACATAAAACTCCTGCGAGTCTATTGCTACATCAGCGCTTGCCCCGTTCACATTGCCTAGCGCCGACCAAACAAAAATATCAAAATTTTTATACAGCGGCTCGGGCGCCTGCCTGCCAAAATAAATGGCCAGGCCGCGCAGGGTATCCGCCGCATTAAGGTGAAACTCTATAGCTATTCTGCCAGACAGCGTAGGCGACAACACCAGGAAGTAGCTTTTTTCAGCGGTGCCATCATCATAAGCCAGGTAGTTGTCAAAAACCTGGTCTTTTACGATGGTGTCATTGGCTGAGGGGCCACCAAATGGTGCCGATAACGAATACTGCGTCTCAAAAACAACACTGGAACCGAGAGGGTATGCCGGAAAAGCAGATACAGACAATGGCCCGGTAACCTGCTGCGACTGGTACCCGGAGAAAAGAGCAGAACCCGGTGTGCCCGCTGGCGATAAAACAGCACCGCCCGTTACATCATTAACGGTGAACGAGTAATTTACATTCTGGAATGCTGGGCTGGAATTTTTTATACTGTCCGATACCTGGGAAACTATTTCACCTTGCCCCAGCGCATTTGCATAAAACTGGTTATAAGGCATGAAAGAATAATCATTAAGGAGGAAAGTGGGATCGGACGTAAAGGCTACGTCTGTGATCGTTGTATCGCCTGCGCTGCGGTTACGGTCCATCCTTATGTAGTCCACATTCCAAACGGCGTCAGCCCAGTAAAGCGCGGCTTTATTCACAAACCGAAACTGGAAAGAATTGTGAAAATAAAGCGTATCTGTGATGGGTATCATTATCTGCTTAAAAGGCTGCAAAGTAGTGCCGGGGGTGGCCCATACTTTCACAAAGCCGCCGTACTGGTCTTTAAAATACAGCATCAGCGAGTCCTCTGGCAGCGGATAGAAACCATTACCCTGGGGCTGGAAAAAGAAGCTGAAATAAATACTGTCTGAAACAAGGCTACCTGCAAGGTTTATGGGCTGCGAAGTGAGGCTGTCGCAATACCTGAAATCAATATTACTGAAGCTGTCGTAAGGATAGCCGTGGCTGTCCAGGGCATCAAAGGTGGCTACACCCCTGCTTACCGGACTAGCGCCCATGGTATTGTTTATATAGACCTCATAATCAGCCCACTTGGTAGAGTCAGGATAAACATAATACCCGGTAAAATCTTCAAAAAAGGGTAAAGTAAGCGTGTCGGCTGTAAGGGTTGTTTTTGCATTTTTGTTTGATCCATAACTAACCCGGCCGCCGCTGAGCGCCGGATTACAGTTTGTAGGCCCTGCATATTCCTGCCCCGAAACAGGGCTGAATGACGCAAGCACACACAACAAAAATAAACATGATATTGCCGCCGCTTTATTCACCAATGGGTTTTTCCTTTTTTTAATGCTTTTATTTAACGTCATCCTGGCCTGTTGTATTGCCCGAGTTGCAAATCTCTTCAGGTTTTGGGTTTTGCTTAATATGAAGAGTAATCGGGTCACCCATCTTTATGCGGTTATGCCCGCCGGTACTATTCAGCGCCTTTGGTTCCTGGCATATGATGGTGGCCAGCATCGTATCGCTTATTTCCGACATCATATCGTCCACTACGAGTACGGGCGGCAAATTGAACTGGTTCAATATGGTCGTGGCGTCATCTACCGTTTGCCCGGTTACATCCGGCACTTCCCATTCTGTGTTGCCCAGGCCATTGCCTATTACCAGGCCTATTTTGCTGCCCTGCATGATCATTTCGCCGGGCTGTATCGGCTGGCCTTTGTAACGCTGTTCCAGTATTGCCCCCGCAGCTATATCCGGCTTAAATATAGTATCGCCGACAAGCAGCTTATTGTTCCGGAGGATCATTTCCGCGCTTCTCATAGAGAGGTTTACCAGGTTGGGCATCGGTACCCTGGGAGGAGTGAGCATGTTTACAGTAAGAAATACGGTGCGCCCTTCTTTCACAACCGCCCCTGTGTCCGGTACTTGTTTCAGCACCACCAGCGGCTTAGCGGTTGGCTCATAGGTTGAGTCCACCAGTACTTCAAAATGTAATTTTCCAAGCTGTGCTATCGCCGCGCCGGCATCCTTGCCCCTGAGGTCGGGGATAGACACCTCCTGGCCGTGCTTGGTAAACCAGTGCAGGGAAGCAAAAAAACAAGCATACAAAATAGCACATAGCGCCAGCACTATTACCACGTTGAAAAGAAAAGACTGCCTGATGTTTTGGTTCATATGCCGCTATTCCAAAAGTAAAATTATTTGCTCTTATGCCGAATGGTTTTTAAGGCAATCTTCCAGTAATTCCCCGTAAAAATCCATCAGGGTGCGGCCAGAGGACCTTACCTGCTGGGGTACAATGCTGTTCTCACTTTGTCCCGGCATCGTATTCACTTCCAGGAAAAAAAGTTTGTTGGTATTGCGCTGCAGTATAAAGTCCATGCGCACAATGCCCCGGCAGTTGAGGTGCCGGTATATGAAAGATGCCTTGCTTTCCAGTTGTTCCTTCAGGCTGTTATCTATCTTAGCCGGCGTGATCTCTTTGGTAACCCCAGGGGTATATTTCGCTTCGTAATCAAAAAACTCATTTTTGCTTACTATCTCCGTGGCCGGGAGTGCATGTAAATAGCCATTTGCTCTGTACACCCCTATTGTCAGCTCCCTGCCCTCTATAAACTCTTCTATCAGCACCTGGTTATCTTCCTTAAACGCCTTCTCTATTGCGGGCAGCAATTCTTCCACATGCTTTACCTTGCTTACCCCAAGACTGCTGCCGCTTTCATTGGGCTTTACGAAAACGGGCAGTTTCAACTGGTCCAGTACAGCACCCATAGAGTATGGCTCGCTCTTTATCAGGTGCACCGAATTGGCAATGTTCACCACATTAAAAGCCTTGACCACTTTATTGCAATAGCTTTTGTTGAACGTCAATGCAGATACTATGGAGTTGCAGGTGGTGTAAGGTATCTGCAGCATATCCAGGTAGCCCTGGAAGCGACCGTCCTCGCCCGGTGTGCCATGCATGGCGATGAACACGCAATCGAATTTTATTTTTTCACCATTTACTGTTAGCGAAAAATCATTCTTATCGACATCGGTCTTTTTGCCGCCGGCTTCGTAATACCACTCTTCCTTGGTGATAATAATCTTGAAGACATTATATAGCTTCTCGTCCAGGTTTTTTTCTATGGTCTCAGCAGTTTGTATAGAAATTACATATTCTCCCGAATACCCGCCTGCGAGCAATGCTATATTTTTCCTCATTGTTTGGTCTAAGAATTGATGCTGCCAAAGGTAATAGAAATACTAAATTTAAAAGTTAAAATTCGTCTGAACCTTTCCCGATAGCTATCTGGACTGATTAAAGTATAACATGATTACAAATTGGGTAGAGTACGATCTCCCCTTTTAGCTTTTTGACCCTTTACCTCTTTAACCTTCCTTCCTCCTATCCTTTACAGGTATCACCAGTTTCAGGCCTGACCATACATCATCCACAGCGCATACTTTAATATCCACAAGCCCAATGCTCAATGCAGTATCCCGGATCAGGTTTTCACTCACATCGCTCATTACCCTGGCCGTTTTTTTAGGCCACGATACCCAGATCATGCCATTCTGTACGATCCCATTTTTCAATTTTGGTAATAGTTGGGCTAGCTCTTTTTCGTCTTTGGTAAAGAAATGTATAAGGTCCACTTTTTGCTTTCCTACGGTTATATCTATGTCTTCCGGCATATCGGTGAAAAGATCCAGGTAATACTCTGGCGCATTTACCAGTTTCAACTTAAAGCCCGGCTTTATCCCCAGCTTTTTAGCCAGTGGCGTTTTTGAATATCCGAAATGGTCGTGAGTCATGGGTCGTAAGTCGTAAGTCCGTTTTTACTAGATCTGTCTTTGGCACCAAAGTTCATAAAGGGTACTGACATCAGAAAATTTCAATGAACACACATCATATTTCTTACCTTTATACCATGATAATTGATGAACCAGCCGTAACCTACAGAAAAGATAAATACTCTATACCAGAATACCTGGAAATGGAAAATGCTGCGACTGAAAAGCACGAGTATTATAAGGGTGAGTTCTTCGCTATGTCTGGCGGAACTATATCACATAGTACGATTGGCGGGAATGTCTATCATTCATTAAGAAAAAGACTAAATGGCACATCTTGCAAGCCGTTCAATAGTGATACAAGAATTCACATCGAAAAAAAACACGCTTTTTACCTATCCGGATGTCTCGGTTATCTGCGGAAAAATAGAGACATTGAATGATGATAACCAGAATGTATTGAATCCCACCGTGATCTTTGAAGTGCTTTCACCATCCACAAAAGGATATGATCTTGGAGAGAAATTCAGGCTATACCAGGACATCCCTACCTTGAAAGAATATATGGTTATTGACTCTGATGCGGTGGACGTAAGAATATGGAGCAATACTAAAAATGATAGTTGGCAACTTGCTGTTTATCAAAATATTGAAGACGCAGTTGAATTACAGAGCTTGAACATTTCGTTGCCGCTGAAAGAGATGTACGAAAGCGTTTTTTGATGCCACGATTCCTCACACTTTTTTCCATTGATGCTGCCCACCATCCCTGCAGCCATCTTCTGACGGCTCAGACACTACGTTAATTATAGTGCTGCATTTCTTGCATATATATTTATGGTCGCCTACCTGTCCCAGCTTTATCCAGTGGTGGGCATGCGCCTTCTCGCAGCCCGTAATGCTGGCCTCGGTGTTTTTCTGGATGTATATACTACAGTGCCTGCATTGATACCAGTGTACTACCATTTGCGGCGTGATCACCAGGTTCTGCTTGCGCTTTTTTTTCTTTGGTGCATACCGGTATAAGGCCCCGGCAACTATAGCGATAAGCGCGAGGACACAGCCGCCAAATATGTAAATGGTATTACTATCATCGGCATCATCTTCAATCAGCGGGGCGGCTTTTTCCTGTAGGTATTTTTTTTGCACAAATCCATCGGCGCCGTTGTAATGTATTTTATACCATTCTTTGTCTATAGCGGTAGCTTCAACTGTGGAGTTTTTTCCTAAATGACCTAATGTTTTGGAATGCAGATCTTTATACGTAAATACTTTAGTATCACTTCCGGTAATATATTGCGTGGCCCACAGCGGAGAGGTGATCAAATATAGGGATATAGTAAATAGATATTTCATTACCAGAAACAGAGATATACTGCAAAATTAAGCGATTACTGATTCATGAGGTATAATAAAAAAAATAAAACCACTCACAGTCCGACTGCGGCGGTTTTATTCATTATAGCTAAAGGATGTTCCTTATTTAAGCATTGCTACTGCATCTGCTGCTTTTACGTTCATTTGTGGCGCTAAAGAGCGTGCATCGTCATAATAGGCGAGCAGGATCTTATAGCCGGCGCATTTTTCGCCAAGTACGTTGGCCTCACAGCCAGCATACCC
>CAISPO010000072.1 GCA_903887415.1 uncultured Bacteroidota bacterium
AGCTAAAAGAAAAGATAAAAGGCTTGAGACATATGTTCCGCTCAGCAGATATGAAACACCAAATGGGTTATGTAAACACTTGCTATGAAGCTGCTGAAATTCTGGAAAAAGATGGAAGTTTTGCTTCCTGTAAATTGGTAATGCGCGCAACGATCTACAATCTGGCCTGCCACCTGGATTACTTGAATTTGAAATTTCCTCCTCCTTTATCGGATTCGCACGTTATCTCAAGACGGATTGCGGTTGAGCTACGAATACAATAGTTTCTTTGTCTCTCAGAGCGAGTATCGGCAAGTCCTGCGAAAAGCAAAGACTCGCCGAGGACGTAAAACGCTTCGTGGTGGGATTAATCTATTTGTTTTTAAGGCTTCATAGCGTTCTTTATAACCATATAGATCCTCATGTAAGCGCCAACAATCCATACGTTATCACAATTCTTGCCAGATGTAGCCTCCATGGCTTTATAATTGCATAGTATCTATTGTATTTAGTTATTAGTTCAAAAGCAACACTTAAATAACATAACCATGATAAATCCAATAGAAGTCCATTTGCGCATACAGGAAATGAGTAAACATTCCAGTTACATTTCCACATTCAAGATCATCAAAGAACTCCGCGACGACCCAGATACCCTTAGAAACCTGGAAGCGCTGGTAGGAATGGATCTGCTGGACGAAAGCTATTACAGGCTTGGCGAGGTGAAGCTCACTAAGGCGGGCGCCTGGGCGCAGATCGCTTTTTAAGTGGTACGCCAGTTTTCACATCACCCTATTCCATTCCTGACGCTCCCCTACTGACTGTTCTTATTATTTTCGCACCGTATGAATATCACCATTAAGGGCGCTTTAGACGAAGACTTTTTTGCTTACTTCCCGGTATTCGCTTTCAACACGGATAGCTACGAGGTCTGCAAAGACATAAAAGCCATTATAGATACCGGCGCACAGGACTGCCTGGTGAAAAAGGGGGTCGCTGCAAAACTGGGCCTGCAGCCGGTGGACAAGTTCAAAGCCCTGAACCCCGAGGGCGGCATTATAGCATCTGATTGTTATAAGCTGGGCCTGATACTAGACACAGAAAACCATATTGACACCTCAAAGTGCGCTATACTACAAATGGGCACATTGGAGGAAGAAGCATTCCCGGCAGATATGATATTGGGCGGTACTTTCCTGCGGCATTGCCGGTTTGTGTATGACGGGCCGGGAAGGGAGTTTGAGGTGCACGTAGTATTATAGCCCCATAAAAAAAGCCCCGTAGAAACGGAGCTAATGTTGTCCTAACTATATGTAAAATTATATGAGTGCAAATATGATGCCAATTTTTGGAATCAGGGAGCCCTGGCTGTAAAAGTGCCGAAAACCCGGGCAGAATCGATAGCGGTGAAATTGAAGGAGCCAACTATTGCCGGCGACACCGCAGTAATGATAATAGTACCATATGCGGATACCTGGCCGAAGGCAAAGTAGTCGGTAGAGTCTATAGAGGCGTAGTTGAGGGTCACAGAGCCCCACGGCGGAGACGGAATAACATAAGTGCCTACCCCACGATAAGGGCAGATATTGATAAAAATATATGGCGGGGTGATAGCGCTGCCCGAGAAAAAGCCTCCATAAATATTCAGCGAGCTATCGGAGGTCGCCACAGCAAGGGAGTTGGAGCCATCGAAAGCGGTGCTGTTTACGGAGCCCTTCATGCTATAGGAAATATTGGAGACGGAGCTTTTTTTGCAGGCGTTGACTGCCAAAAGAGATATAATGCCGATAATAATGATCGGGCTTTTCTGCATAGGTGTGTGTTTGCAACCAAAACGGGGATGATGGGGAAATATTGCACACCAGTTATATTGGTGGTGGAGTTAAGGGGTTTCCCGCTGAGGCGCAAAGCTCGCACCCTCATATGTAGTTTTTAAGGCCGCCAAACGCGAGTGTTTATGGAGATCTGCTTTCTGCTTGTATTCAAATTACAATAAAAAAGACCCTTCAACTGGTGAAGGATCTCTTTTATACTTGCTTGCTTGTTTGAAATGTTTTTATAAATGACAGGTGGTGCCGCCGGGCAATGTGTTGTTTGCCTGGTCCTGGTAGTTATTGCAGGTGTTCTTTGCGTCTGGCAATGTGGCGTTGTCTATGCTATGTGTCTCATTAACTGATCCTGTGCCAACTACTGTGGTACAGGTGCAAGTGTAGTTTTTTTTGCATGATGTAAAAGTTACCAGTCCTAATAATGCTATGGCCGAAATTATCTTTGTCGTTTTCATGGTTTTTTCATTTTTGTTCATTAGGTTTATTAATGAAAACCATGCCACAGTACCGGCATTTTTATTTAATTCACTTAATCCGTTTCAGCACATGAGATCCTTAACATTTCTTTCTGTATTCTGCCTGCTCCTCATTTCCGGCACGGCAAGCGCACAATCGCGGTCTGACTACGATTTTGCGATGAACAAATTTGTAAAGGCATATAATGCCATGGATACAATTAACATTGTAAAGATGTGGCCGCCAGAGAAGAGGGCGGGAATAGCAAAATTGTTTAGTGGCAAACAACTGGCAGAAGACCAGGAAAGATTCGGTAAGATATTGTCGTATAAGTACGTTGGTATAGACTCCGCAGGCACCAGCAAAGCAACAGTATTCAAAACGGCATTCAGCGTTGCCGGTACCAGGGCCAGCAGTTTCACACTAAACCAGAAAAATCTGTTTAGTTCCTTTAACCTTATTGACATGTCGCCGCAAATCACCAAAATGCTGAAGAAGTAAAGGAGGAAAGCCTTACTGCCTTTTATAGAGCGCGAAGCTGGACGTGTAATTCTTGCTGTAACCGTATGAAACAGCGATGGCAATATGGTTGATACCATTGGCAGTGTCGATCAACGTAGCATTGTACGGAACATATCCGCCCTGCCCTATTGTATCGGTTTGCAAGTAAGAAACCGAATCTAATGCTGTAAGGAAGAAATAATACGGAAAAGTGAAATTATAAAATTTGGAAGCGATAGTAATGCTCATTGTGTCTGCGGCCGTAATGACCATTGAGTCCGCCCATGAAAAACTGCGGATGGCATATTGCACCTTGCCTGCACCATCAGTATAATAATAAAGGCTGTCGCCGGAAGTAATACCTGCATAATAGCCTTTCATACTATCTATATTGCCTGATGTGGGAAACGAAGTTGAGGTAGTGGTGGTCGTGCTTTTCTTGCAGGAAAAACAAAAAAGAAAAAGGAATATTATAAAAGCGGGTATGAGCTTTACATTCATGGAAGCCTGTTTCGGGCAAAGTTAATAAATATGCCTGCATATGCTCGCCTGCGGAGGTATTTAACAAAATCCTACCAAATCACTGGCCAACAAGCGCATTGTATATATATCCGGCAATGAGCGCACCGATAATACCTGCTATGAGCCATACAAGCGCAGAATATTTTTGATAGAAGCTGCCGCCGGGTGGTTTGTTATTCATTTGCGGAAAATATATTAGTGCAAAGATAAGGCGATGTTATAAATACCGCTGCGCGATGACATTGAAATGATGCTCCGCATGACCTATCATGATGTATCCCAGCGCGCGGGCAGTAAACGGATAGGAAGCTCCTTTAGCCTTGAACATGCTTTGCTCATCGGTAATATGATCATATAACGAGATCGTTGCACTGCGAACGGCGGCAAACTCTGCCAGCAAGCTAGTTAGGCTGCGCCCGCTTACATCTGAATGTGCGGCATAGTGGTTCTCGTCCATATTGCAGAGCACAGTGGTGCCGTCAGCGCGGATGGCCACCAATGCACGGTATGACATTACCCGCTCGGTGTCTATTATGTGCATTAATGATTCCTTTATGCTCCACTTATTATTTGCATAGCGGTAATCGTGTTTCTCCGGCGGGATATTCTCAAAGAAGCGAACAGCCTTATCTGAATTCGCTTTCAGCAATTCATGAAAATCCCCGGCAGGTACGAGGTTTATATAACGGTCGAAATAAGGATTGTATTCACCTTCAAGTGGTTTTTCCATAGCAGGCGTTTAATTAGAGAACGAAAATCCGCCTTATATCTTATAGCGGCAAACAGATAAAAGCAACTTTAGAGAAGGTGTCGCGCACCCTCTTTTGCTACTAATAACAAGTCGATTATGTACGCTTAGAAACTTCGTATAACGCGGGTATAAGTAGAATTGTTTACTATTTCCGGTTCCATGAGCAATGAAGCATCAACTACGATACTGGAATACCAATCGTCATCATGGCGGTAACAGTATATTTTCTTGCCCTCAATAAATGAGATGGTCCAGCCCAAAGTAGGGCGTTCTCTTAATGCTACGATCGAGCCAAGTTTAAGTTCCATAATTTTTACTTTAGAGTTAGGACTACAAATATAATGCATTTAATAACCAATTCAATTTTCCGGCCTTGTAAAAAAAATAATTTATTGAGGCATAATACTGCGTGAGTATTCGGGAATATACTCTCTAAAAATAGCTAGATTTGTATTAAATTAGCGTATGAACCTGAAGATCCTTTCGTTCGTTTCTATTATTTTTTCCTTGCTTGGCGCACCCGGCGCCAAAGCCCAGAACTGGCAGTGGGCGGAGCGTTATGGCGGCTCTGGCAATGAAAGCGCGGCGGCTGTGACCACCGATGCATGGGGCAATGTGTATGCCGCGGGTTACTTTTCCAGCGCATCCTTCAATTTTGGTTTTTACCCAATGAATAACGCCGGCAGCGGCTTCAACGATGTATTCCTGGTAAAATATGATCCTAATGGGAATGTGCTGTGGGCTACGAGCTTTGGAGGCAGTGATGATGACTATGCTACTGCTGTGTCAACGGATCGGTGGGGTAATGTATTTATAGCAGGCTACTTTTTCAGCTCGTCCATTACTATAGGATCCACTACCCTTACTAACTCGGGCAGCATAGACTCATCGGATATGTATGTGGCAAAATTCGACTCGCTGGGCAATTTCAAATGGGCACGAAAAGCGGGCGGCGACAAGGATGACCGCATTAACTCAATGAAGACAGACATTTCCGGCAATGTAGTTGTAACAGGAAGTTTTCAAAGCCCCTACCTTGCTTTTCCCCCAGGCAAGGATACGGTTAGAAATGCGGCTGCTACAGGCGTTGACCAGGTTTTCATCATAAAGTATGATAGTCTGGGTAACTATGTGTGGTCGGCAGGAGCAGGTGGTGTTGGCTATGACTATGGCTATGCTGTAGCTACCGACCCCGGCAACAACATTTATGTAACCGGTGCGTTTAACAGCTCAACCATAACGTTTGGCGACACAGTGCTCAATATTACTCCGGGCAGTGCAGGTTTGGACGATATGTTTGTAGTAAAATACGATTCTACCGGCAAAGTATTATGGGCCAGGTCAGGAACGGGGATTGGAAATGATATACCGACTGCGGCAGGGGCCGATAATTATGGCAACATTTATGTGACAGGAAAATTCTCCAGCTCCACACTTACATTCGGCTCGACAACGCTTACCAATGCAGGCGGATATGACATTTTCCTGGTGAAATACGACCTTTTTGGTGATTTTAAGTGGGCAAAAAGCAATGGTGGCACAGCCGATGATATTCCTCATGCAATTGCAATAGACGATTCTTTCGATGTGGCGCTTGCGGGCAATTTTGCCAGCGCGACCCTACCCTTCGGCACTTCTACGCTCAGCTATGATGGCTCAGGGCTGAGCGCGCTTTTCATTGGCAAGTACGATTCTTTGGGCCATGCTTTGCGGGCAACGACAACGGGCCCAGGCCATGGCGATGCTTATGGCATAGCGGTTGCCTATCCGGGGAAGATATATGTAGCCGGCGATTTCAGCGATACTACATTCTGGTTTGGCAACGATACACTTCAGAATGTAATACATACAGGTACGCTAGATATGTTCGTAGCGAAATACAGCGAGACGCCTCTTTCAGTTCTGCCTATTGTAGAAAAAACTCCCGGCATGCTCATTTACCCCAATCCGAATAACGGGATGATGTCGGTATCGTTTAATGAGACAGGGTATAACAGCCTTGCGATCTATGATTGCCTGGGGCAGATGGTCTATCAAAGCGGGCTTAGCGGCAATGAAACCGCACTAAAAATAAATGCGATGGACCTGGCTGACGGGGTTTACCTCTTGCGCACCACACACAATGGTGCAGCGGAAAGCGCAACCTTCGTTATCAGGCGATGATTGTTGCACGATAATTAATTTATGAAAAGAACCCTATTGTTTTTGACCCTTATCCTGCTTGTTTGCTCAGCAATGTCCTGCAGAAAGAAGACGGAGATCGTTTCCTGCACGAACACAGACCTTTACCTCTACGGCGTGGGCTTTGACTGGAGCGATGCAGAATCTGCTATGCTTTATGCCTACAAGCAGGACAGTGTTTTCGACTTACTGATCGATTCCGAAAAAATCAGCGCCTATACCTTAAGCGGGGATACATCAACGCTGGCATTGCTGCCACCGGGTTTTGACTATAAAATTGTAATGCCTGCCACTGGCAAGGCTTACCTGTTTACCGGGATCATGCAAACCGGCCAGGCTACTAAATCATTTACCTACACAGATGGCCCTGTGCATCATGAGCCATTTATCTGTTATAATGAAATAGCGTCTTGCTATATAAACGGCATATTTTACAGTGCTGCAAATACCGATCCTAACTATCCCCGCGATGTAGTTTGCCTCGTGAAATAAATGAATTCTTCTTTCTATTTAGTTGCGAACAAAAAAACCGGCAGGTCATGGTTCGGCGGGGCTGCCAATGACAAGTAACGTAAACAATTGCAAATCATTAAATTAAAAAAACACACCCCTAGCCACTCCCAGAGGGGAAGTGTTGCGTAAACGCGAGACAGTCCCCTTACAAACCATGCAAAATTTTGTCATTTGCTTTATGATTGCGGTGCAACCAAATTGATTCTCACCATGACACTCTTCATCTAGCTTTTTAACAATTTATGGCGGTTTATTATTATTCTTCTTTCGTGCTATACTTCTTCTCCAGTTCTATCAGCCGTGCCAACTTTTGCAAAGCGGTGCTGTGGTCTTTTACATAGAGGTTGGTGGTATCCCACACATATCCGGCGAGCACAGAGCATATTTTGTTCTTTATGGCATTGTCCTGTTTTTCTGAAAAGAATATGGTGTCGAGCGTCCCATCATACCAGGCCATCACATAGGAGCGAAAAGTGTTGATGCCCTGCATCATTTGTTCGGTGTATTCCTTGTTCCAGTCTATGGTGTCCCCTTTCAGCTTGCGAATTACAAGATGCGCCGCAAGCTGGCTGGAAACTGTGGCCAGTGTAACTCCTGAAGAAAAGATCGGATCCAGAAATTCCGTTACGTTCCCCGTAAGTACAAACCCCTCTCCAAAAAACTTATCCGTAGTTGACGACCATGACTCCAGAACCCGCGGAGGGAATGCCATTTTTACATCTTTGAAACGCTCCGCCAGGTAAGGCTCTGTGGCTATTATTGCCCTGAACTGTTCTTCTTCAGTGCCTCCAAACTCCTTGAAAAATCCGGGATCGCCAACAAAGCCCAGCGAAGTGATACCACTGGAAAAAGGGATGATCCACACCCATACTCTCCCGGCTTATGCACCACTATGGTTATGCGGTTTGGCTCATCAGCCATTGAGCGGTTCACATCTACCATATGCGAAAACAGCGCTTTACGCGGCGGCAGGTTAGATGGTTTGTCCAGGTTGAATAAGCGCGGTATAACGCGGCCATAACCGCTGCCATCTATTATAAACCGTGCTTCTATTTCACTTTTATTACCGATAATATCTTCTACTGTTGTAACCGAATCAGAACCATTAAAAACGATCCCCGTCACTGTAGTTTCATACGCCACCGGTACACCCATCTGCTCCACCGTATCTGCCAGTGTTTTGTCAAACTCGGCCCTTGGTACCTGCCACGTCCAGTTCCAGCCCGGTGTGTACTGATCGGCAAATGAATAATCGCATATCTTGCCGTCCTTCACAAACTTGGCCCCAAATTTTTCCTGGAAACCCTTCGATTTTACCGCATCAAGAAAACCTGCTTCAGAGAGCGCCTCCATGCAACGTGGCAGCAGGCTCTCCCCTATCACAAAACGCGGAAATTTCTGCTTCTCCACGATCTTCACTTTATATCCCGCTTTGTTGACAATGGATGCCGCGACGGTTCCAGAAGGTCCCGCACCAATTACCAGTACATCTACTATTTCCCTGCTCATGCTCGTTAAATAAGGTTAGTTAGTGAATTTCATTTTTTCTTTTTACACTTTATCAATGTCTGGCTGAGGCCAATATTGTCGGTCTCTTCAAAAATTTCAAATCCAGCTTTCTCAATGCATTTAATAAATACTTCGGCGCTGTACATCTGGCTGTTGCCATTGGCGATAGCAGTAAAATACAAGGAGGTCTGCTGCAGGCAAAACGCAGCGATCTCGTACTGCTGCCGGTCCCAGAACGGTTCCATAATCATCACGCAGCCATTTTCATCAAGCGCTTCGTAGCATCTTTTCAAAATAGATACGATTTCCTCTTCCGAGAAACAATCGAGGAACTGGCTCATCCATATAGCATCAAAGCCCTTGGGTATCTTTACATTTTCATCCAGCAGATTTACCGGCAAGAAAGACACTTGGGCTGTCAGATCTTCCTCCGCTATCCTGGCCATTGCTATGCCGAGTTGGCCGGGCAGATCCATAATAGTGATCTTTATGTCGGGTGAATATTTTGCCGAGATAGCAGCCCACTTGCCGGTATTACCACCAATGTCCAGTATATTCTTTATTCCATCTTTATATACATGCGGCAAAACCAGCGGAAAGGCGTCATCGGAAAAATAATGATCGAAGCTGAACCAGCTTTTCTGGATATGCTGCGGCAGTTGTGACAATCCTTCATAAACCGTTTTCCATGGGCCCAGTTCCTTGAGGCCTTCCGGCTTCCCGGTCTCAATACTTTTATCCAGCGAGAACAGGCCTTTGTAGCATACATCCTGCACGAAGTCCATGTTGACTTTTGTAAGCTCATCGTGCAAAATAAAATAACCGGTTTTCGCAAGTGTGTACTTTTCATCGTTTACCAGCACCAAGCCGAGGCTCAAGCCCGATTCCAGCAATACACGTACGCCATATTCAGGGATCTTCACTTTTGATGAGATCTCCGCCAGGGATAACCCATCAGCACCGTTCTGTTCGATAACTGCTAATATTCCGGAATTTCTCAACACCCTCGCCGACTGGAAGATCACCGGGCCGAATGCTATCCATTGGGCCATCTCACGTGCTTTAAATGCAGTC
Organism: uncultured Bacteroidota bacterium; assembly: GCA_903887415.1. Taxonomy (GTDB): domain Bacteria; phylum Bacteroidota; class Bacteroidia; order Chitinophagales; family Chitinophagaceae; genus Nemorincola. The sequence goes on from CAISPO010000072.1 coordinate 9,316, forward strand.
TTTGTTTCCTTACTGAAAAATTTCATCAAACTATCTTTATCTCTTTTCTAAAAAATACTTTACTCAATCACCACACACACTGCCGACGGCCAACTGTAAACCTGCCTACCCGACAGGCAGGCTGCCAACTAAGAATAAAGCCCCCCGTTCACAGACAACACCTGCGCCGTTATGTAGCCAGCTTCGGGCGATGCAAGAAAACCTACGGCATTGGCCACCTCCTCAGGCAATCCAAATCTCCTCACAGGCACCATTACTGACATTTCCTTTTCATCAAGCCCCTCCGTCATATCCGTCTTTATGAATCCCGGGGCTACTGCGTTAACAGTCACACCCTTCCGCCCTACTTCCTGTGCCAGTGCTTTTGTAGCGCCTATTACCCCTGCCTTCGCTGCAGAGTAGTTTGTCTGGCCCGGAAGACCCTTCAGCCCCGAGAGGGAAACTACATTTACTATACGCCCGTATTTTTTAAGCAGCATACCGCTCAGCACAATTCGCGTAACATAGAAAAAACCACCAAGGCTGGTATTGATCACACTATCCCACTGTTCGTCCTTCATCCACAGCATCAAGCCATCGTCTTTAACGCCAGCATTGTTCACCAGCACTTCAATATACTTATCCGGGTTAGCAGCTATCCACTTACCCAGCACATCCTGAATCTGCTCTTTCGATGAAACATCAAACTGTACCAGTTCACCGGCTCCGCCATTAGCCATGATGCGGGACAGCGTATCATTGGCTTCCTGTTCGTTGCTCTTATAATTCACAAGTACATAGTAGCCCATAGCTGCAATTTTTATACAAATAGCCTTGCCTATACCCCTGGACCCTCCGGTTACTAATGCACACTTCATGATTGTTCTTTTTATTGTTTCTACTATCCTGCAAATGAAATTACCGGTTCTGATTTTTCAAAATACGCCTTTACCCTTTCCAGGTCTTTGTACTTTGGTTTGTCTTCCACAAACCTGGGGAAGATAGCTCTCAGCTCATCATAAAAGAACTTTGTCTTTGGGGATAGCTCTGCAACGCAGCCTATATGATCTATAGCCTGCAACACCGTCATCATCTGTATAGCCAGTACTTCGAAAGAGTTATCAATTACCCGCTTTGTCATCAGTGCTGCGTTACAGCCCATGCTTACTATATCCTGGTTGTCATTATTGTTAGGAATACTGTGCACATACATTGGGAACGACAAAGTCTGGTTCTCGGCAACAGTGGATGTAGCTGTAAACTGCATACCCTGCATACCGAAATTAAAACCAAGTACCCCAAGATTTACGAACGGCGGGAATTTATGGTTCAGCTTGTCGTTCAGCAGATAATTAAGCTGCCGCTCAGACAACATTGACAGCTTGGTAATAGCTATTTTCAATTTGTCCATTTCCAGCGACACATAATCGCCATGAAAATTACCGCCATGAAAAATATTCTTGTTCTCGTGGTCAATTATTGGATTATCGTTCACTGAGTTCAGTTCATTCACCAACACATTTTCGGCCTGGCAAACTGTATCATAAACAGGCCCCAATATCTGGGTAACACAACGCAGCGAATAATACTCCTGCACCTTGTCTTCAAAAACTTCCTGTTCCAGGTTTTCGGAGTTGTACAGATGTTCAGAGCGGCTGCGGATCATTTTGCTGTCCTTCAGAATATCCCGCAACGCAGCCGCCACTTTGTTTTGCCCCTTGTGATGTTTTACGATATTCAGTTCATACGAAAAATGATCATCGTAAGCCGCAACAACCTCATTTGTCATCGCAGAAAGCAGCATTGACCAGCCCAAAAGTTTTTGCGCCTGGATGATGTTCACCATTCCAACCCCAGTCATCGCAGAAGTGCCATTTAGTATTGCCAGCCCCTCACGTATATGGATTGACATTGGTGTTATACCTTCTTTTTGAAATACCTCCGCAGTAGGGCATACCCTGCCGTCATAGATCACTTCACCCTCGCCTATCATTACCAGCGCGAGATGCGCTAATTGCACAAGGTCGCCGCTGGCCCCCACTCCGCCATGTTCAAAAATACACGGTGTAATGTCCCTGTTTATCAGCTCCCGCAGCAATTCTGCCACTTCAGTATGGACGCCGGAATATCCCTGCATCAGGCTGTTGAGCCGGGCAACCATCAATGCTTTCACCAGCAAGTGCGGCAATAGTTTACCGCCACCCGATGAATGGCTGCGTATAAGGTTATATTGAAGCGGTAACAGGTTTTCTTCGCTTACCTTGTATTGTGCCATAGGCCCAAAACCGGTATTTATACCGTATATCAGTTTATTAGCGGAAAACTGCTGCAGAAACTTATAGTTCACACCAACTTTTGCCACAGCTCCCTCATCCAACCCGATCTCACCCTTTTTAAATACAATATCTGAAAAATCACTTAAAGAGAGGTTTTTACCTCCGATATATACCATGCAAACTTTATTTTATTTATTAATGTAAACGCTTAGGTGGTAAAAGTAATAAAGATAGTGGAAAGTAATGCCTTAGCGTTCGGTGATTTGTAGCAACAAAACACCGACATATTTGGGCAAAAAGTATGATTTTTCTCAATTACCCAATTCCCACCACTTTGTAAACTGCTGGGTAGTATCCTTTAGATTCACCCGTTCCCCTATCATGGGTGTGATCATGTCTACGTGCTCTTGCTTATTCAGTTCGGTAAGCGTTTTTAGCGGTGCATCCCAGTCGTGGGTGCTGAGTGCGAACTTTGAAGAATGCACCGGCAGCAGCCGCTTTGCATGGAGGTCTTTTGCCGCCTGCAGCACTTCACCCGGCAGCATATGTATATATTTCCAGTTCTTACTGTACTGCCCGCACTCCAGTATTGCGAGGTCAAACGGGCCATACGTTTTTCCTGCTTCCGCAAAATGCTTATCGTAGCCGCTGTCGCCGCCTATAAAGAGGTTCATTGTCGGTGTCTTTAAGGCAAAGGCACACCAAATGGCCTGGTTCCGCTTAAAGCTCCGACCGGAGAAATGGCGGCCGGGTACAGTATGTACCATAAAACCATCGCCCAAAGCTATTTCCTGGTACCAGTCTTTTTCGATGATGATGTTCTTGTCGTATCCCCATCGCTCCAGGTGCGCACCGGTGCCCAGGCTGCAGATCACTTGTTTTATCTTTGGCTTCAGCGCAATTATCGCATCATAGTCAAGGTGGTCCCAGTGATCGTGGGATATAAAGAGATAGTCGATCTCCGGTATATCTGCCGGCTTGTAACGGTCTGCTCCCGGAAATGCCTTCGTAGTAAATGAAAATGGTGATGCGTGGCCACTCAGCACCGGATCAACAAGTATGCGCTTGCCATCGATCTGCATGTAGTAGGACGAATGGCCGAACCATACCAAAATGTCCTCTTTTCTGTTTAGCGACAACAAATCGGTTTTTACAGATGGTATAGGGCGCTCCGGCTGAACTCTTTTATTGCGCTTGAAAAAAAACTCCTTCATCACCGAAGAGTAAGTAGCGCCATCAGTAAGGCTGGGCGTAGGGCTTTGGTTTTGAAACGCGCCATCACGGTAGTTTGGCGACTGCTGTATCAAAGCCAGCCGCTCGCCCGATGGCTTACTGCCAAACCGCGGCAGGCGAATAAAGATGGCTACAGCTGCGATAAACGCTATGATTATTAATAATGCTACTAACATGATTTAGAATTCTCTTTTATCGGGATCTAAAATATTGGTACAATTTATTCCAAAACAATCACTTCATCAAGCTGAGCATCACTTTGTCAAACATGCGGTCGCTAAGGATGCGCCTTGCAAACAAGATCGCTTTAGCGCCGCCGCCAGTGGCATATCTTGTTTTAGGGCGTCTTGTGGTAATTGCCTTCACGATGGTTTTAGCCACAACTATCGGTTTTGATCCCATTTTGTCTGCGTTCTCGAACATTTTGGCATGTTTACGGGTCAGCTCGCCATAAGCGGTATTGCCAGATGTTTTGAGCATATGCTCCCGGGCTATTCCGGCCCACTCGGTAATAATGGCGCCCGGCTCTATGATCACCACATCAATGCCAAATTCTTTAAGCTCCATGCGCAGGCTGTCACTGAGACCTTCTACAGCATACTTGGTGGCATGGTACCATGCACCGTGCGGCTCTCCCAGTTTACCGCCGATGGACGATATATTTATGATGCGGCCTGAACGCTGCGCGCGCATATGCGGCAGCACTAACTGGGTGAGCCGCGCCATTCCGAAAATGTTTACTTCAAACTGGTAGCGGGCCTCAGAGAGCGGCACATCTTCCAGTGCCCCATAAGACCCGTAGCCGGCATTGTTCAGCAATACATCTATACGCCCTTCGGTTTTTAGTACCTCGTTGATACCGCTAATCATAGATACCTCATCGGTCACATCCATAGCCAGCAGCTTTATGCCAGCCAGCTTCAGCTCCTGCATTTTCTCCATTCTGCGCGCAGCGCCATATACTGTATATCCCTGCTTTGCCAGCAGTTTTGCTGTCTCCATGCCTATCCCCGAGGATGCTCCGGTTATTAATGCTACTCTGTTCATGTTTTCGTGTGTTAACTATTTTTTGATTGACTAATCACTCTATATGTTAATTAAAAAATTAAGTAATCATAGCCCACAGCATTTCGAAAGACTCGCTGATAACCTGGTGCTGCTTTGCTTTTGGTAAATTTTGGGCAATTAAATACTGGTTAATACCATAGGTTTGGCTACTAATAAGCGTAAAGAGCATATCCACCGGGTGCGGCTTTATGATCTTATCCTTTATCCCCTTGTGCAGCATGTCATAAAACGGCTTCAATGACGCTTCCATCTCCTGCGGTGCTATTTGTGCGAGGTAAGGGGAATTCTTGAATTGCTCTACAAACCTGAACTGAAGCTGATTATCGAGCGCCCAATACAATGACGCCAGGTATTGCTCTTTGACGGTCTCTTTAAATGTTGCGTGCCCCCTGGCATTTTCAAATACATGGGCCGACATCCGGCTTTTAATGTCCACATATAACGCTACTATCAGTTCGTCTTTAGTCTTGAAATAATGAAAAAGCGTACCATTTGCCACACCCGCTTCTTTTGCTATAAGGCTGGTAGGTGTGCCATGAAACCCATACTCCACAAAGAGCTTAAGGGCGGCATTTAACAGTAGTTGTTTTTTATCCATTTATTTACGACTGACTGAACAGTCGGCAAATGTAATGCTGATTTTTGAATTGACAAAGAATTATCCAAAGAAATGCAAATGAGTATATTTGTTCATACTTTGAATATACCGAAATCTTGAAACATGGCAGATAAAGAACCTTCGATTTTCATTCACCTGCGGGATATGGTGGCGCTTCCATTTATGGTAACTGTAGTGATACCCTTCTTTATGTACCGGGCAGGTGTGCCGCTGTTTAAAGATCAGCCCATTGGTGCTAAGATAGCAGGCGCGATACTCTTCTGCTGCGGGCTGCCATTGCAATTATATACTACTTGGTTGTTTAAAAATTCGGTAAAGGCACCCTTGCGCCCTGGCAGCCTACTCAAAAATTAGTCATCATGGGGCCATACAAGTATTGCCGCAACCCAATGATCACTGGCGTGCTGCTGATACTGGCAGGTGAGGGGCTTTTTCTTAATGCACGGCCCATAGCAGTGTGGGCGGTTATGTTCTCACTTGTGAATACGGCCTTTTTTATCTTTAAGGAAGAGCCCGATATGCTGGAGCGGTTCGGCGAGCCTTATGCGCAGTACAAAAAGCAAGTACCGAGGTGGATACCTAATTTCAGGCCGTATAAGGAAATCCAATAAGGCTAATGCACTACACTGATTTTTCTGTATTCGGGAGGAATGCCCGGCTGTATTATTTTGAGCACATACACACCGGCTTGCAAAAATGAAACTGGTATGATAGTGCCGCTCTTGCCTGCCTTTATTTGATATGCTACCCTCCCGGCTAAATCGAATACATCTACAGCTGCGTTCTCCGTTAGGTTAGCCACGGTGACATAGTCAACTGCAGGATTTGGGGATACGAAAATGGCCTGTTTTTCAACCGGGGTTGTAACATGCTCAGGCGGCAGGCCGCACAAACCTGAAACAAGGTGTACAGACAGGGCAGGATCAGCATAGCACCGTACGTTGCCGGCAAGCTGGAGGCTTTCGGTAGTAAGGCATGCGGCAGGTCCGCCTGAAGGCATTATGCCAATATGCAATGCACCCAGCTGCTCTGCATAAGCGCCAACAGTATCAGAAAAGGCGCTATAAGCGTACACATAATTTGAAGATATGGTACCGAGAGGACGAGTGTATATCGTCTTCAGCGAAGCCGTATCGAATTGCTTCATCCGCACAGAATCTACCCGGAAAGAAAATGTTGAGTCAGTACTTATATACGTTAGCTGGCAGATATCATCCGGTAATATTGGTAAGCGCACGGTATCACCGTCATTGACATTGAAAACATAAAGTGGTGTAAACCGGCTGAAAATGTTATTGTACACAAAAACTGTATCCGTTGTATTATAAAGGTACAAAGTTGGGAGATCATCAACGTGCAAGCCCTGGCTTGCTTCGGGTTCCTCCACATTCGCATTTCGTATTATCATCCGGCAGGCAGTCCCGGATATTACCGTATCGCCTGCATAATAAGAATGAAATACGCCATCGCCCATGCTGTGATACCACTCACTGCCCGGAGGGGCAAACATAGTTTGCGAATAAAGCGGGGAACAACATAACAAAAGGAATAAACTGGTAAGAATAGGTTTCATAGAGTTTGATTTAGGAAACAAATATAACGAAAAACAATAACTGCAAATTATTTTTGGATGTGCCATCGCAGCAACTGATAGTCTTTATGAATGTTTTGCAGTGAATCGTTAAGCACCATCCTGACCATATACACATCCTTACTCAGATAGAAGTAGTCATTTGTAAACGATGGAGTGCCCGGCTGGTCAATAAAATGCGCTACCCATACGTTGTCAAATGAATTGCCGTTAACCTGGTATGTGCCCGCAACATCAATTGAATCTTTGCCATCCCGGTATTTTGAGAACGGAAAGGCTAAAAAATCGTAGTAATTCAAGTATTCATCTGTGTTTACGGCATTGGCCATGAACTCCATGTCTATGTGAAAGTTGAACTCATTTAATTGCATAGTGAGGTACCAGGAACCGTTCTTCACCAAAACAGGTGTATCAATTCTCTCGGAAATGATGTATTCTTCAATGATATCATAGGTGTAAGAACGGTGTTGCCCATACCCGCTGGTGAGGGCGGAGCCAGAAACATAAAAGCTGTCTATTGCGCCGCTCAAGGCCTCCTTGTATATCCAATAGGTTCCGGGCTGAAAATTGAATGCGGATTTCAGGTCGCTTTCCACTGGTTTATTCTCTATTTTACAGGAATAAAATCCGAGAAACAATATCGTGACGAAAAGGAAAAAGATACGGAGCATAGGTTTATGGTTATTATTAAAGATAGGCAAATAAAGATGAGGAATAACTTCACTAAGACAATAATTTGCCTGGATTGCAGTTAATTAAAAAGGAAATATGCCTAAATTTACTTTTATGAAGAATGTTTTATTCTGCTGCCTGTGTTTCGCCAGTATAAGTTCCTTTGGGCAAAATGGCTTTTTCCTGGAGCCTGGCCTGGGCTTAGGATATACCAATGTACGTGCATCCAACCCACCTGATCAATATCCTTTCCAATATGGCGCCGAAGGCTGGTACAACCGGTCGAAAAATATATTCAGCTATAACCCTTCCCTGCTGATAGGCTACAAACACAAGAGCTGGAGCCTTACTACCGGTATCTCTTTCCTAAAAACAGGCTATAACGAGGACCAATTGTATTTTATGGATCTTGGCACCAATGAGCCGAATGATAAGATCACGGAGTTTTACTACCATATTATGGTGCCGCTTATCTTTTCTGAACAGTTCAATATTGGCAAGCATTTTTTTATCAGGCCGGGCTTTGGTTTTGCGGTCTCCTACAATACCACCGCGATAGAAAATTTTGAAGAAACCGGCATTTACTATAACGCTGGCGCCGGAAAAAATCAACCGCTTACAAAGGATGAATTTGACCAGATTTATTTCCGCTTTATTGGTTGGGAAATACTGAGGCTGCAGGCGGGGTACAAAGTAAATGACCGGGTAAACATTATTGCCGGGCCGGAATACCAGTTCATGCTTTCTTCTTTCATAAAGGATAATGACAACTACGAGCTAAACCGCGCCGCTACGTTTAAAGTTGGCATTACGTGGAGCTTTTCAAAGCAAACAACGCCGAATCCCGGGAATACTCCTACCGAAGCATTAAAAACCCTTCGCCAATAAGTACGCCCGCAAGTGATCTTTCGAACTTCTTTTTTTCGCCTGTTTTAATATTCATTATTAAACAGGAATTAAAGAACTTTACCCCGAATGAACATTGAGGAAGGATATATATCACTAGGTAATGAGCAACTACACTGCCTGAAAACGGGCACAGGCAAACGGCTGCTGCTTGCTTTCCACGGATACGGCAATGACGCACACATTTTCAAACCCATTGAAGAATACCTGGGCGAGGAATTCACTATCCTGTCTTTCGACCTGCCGCACCATGGTAAAAGCATATGGAGCAATGCCCCACTGACTAAGAAGGACCTTGCACAACTGGTGGAAACAGTAAAGAAAGAATACAACGTGGATAAAGTATCCTTGCTAGGCTATAGTCTTGGTGGCCGGGTTTGCCTTACGATGATTGAAATATTGCCCGCAAGTATTGAGCAAGCCACCCTACTGGCAACGGATGGCCTGGTGCAGAATCATTATTACTCGTTCTTTACCAACAATTACTTTGGCGAGAAAATGTTCCGGAATATGCTTGAGCGGCCTGCACGCTATTTCAAGGTGATGGACTGGTTTAAGCGGCTGCACCTTGTACACCCCAGCCGGCACAAGTTTGCCATGCACTCGCTGGGTACCCCGGAGGCGCGCAACCTGCTCCTGAAAGTGTGGCCGGCAATGAGCCAGCTCATTCCTTTGCCTTCCCGGTTAAAGAGTGTGATCGCCAAATATCATATTCCTGTGGCATTGTACATGGGCGCTAATGACAAAATAATGCCGCCCAGGCTAGGCGCGCAATTCAAATCAGGGTTGGATACGGTGCAATTGCACATCCTGAACAGGGGACACATCATCTTCGATCACGAAAACGCGGGGGAGATCGCGCAATCACTTTTATGATCATACTGCTCACCATTATTGTATGCACACTGCTCACATCGGCTTATGTAGTGTTGATGCTGGCATACACCAAGGGCTGGGCCACGCAAAATGATTTTGTTCTTCCCCCGGTTTATGAGCCGCACACCCGCATATCGGTGATAATCCCGGCGCGCAATGAGAGCCAGCATATAGGCGCATGTATAGAATCGATACTTGGGCAAAAATACCCGGACGAGCTTTTTGAGATCATTGTAGTAGATGACCATTCGGAAGACTATACCGCGGGTGTCGTGCATGAATATACCGACCGGAATGTGCGCTGTATAAGGCTTGCAGATATTATCACCCCAGGCAAAGAGATAAACGCCTATAAAAAGGCGGCGCTGGCTGCCGGCATAGCCCATAGCAACGGCGAGCTGATCGTGACCACAGATGCGGACTGCATAGCCCCTAACGCCTGGCTAATGCACCTGGCAGCTATGTATGAGCTGCAAAGCCCGGCAATGATCATAGCCCCGGTTATCTATTCTTCCAAGACCACTTCCCTGCACTTATTCCAGCTTATAGACTTTATGGGGATGCAAGGCATAACGGCAGCGGCGCACAGGCTTGGCCTCGGGAACATGAGCAATGGCGCTAACCTCGCATTTACCAAGGCCGCATTTATGCGTGTGAAGGGCTATGAAGGTATTGAGCACCTGGCATCGGGAGATGACTACCTGCTGATGATGAAAATAAAAAAGGCATACCCGGATGGTATAGCCTACCTGAAGTCGGCAAAGGCAATAGTAACCACTGCGCCGCAACCCGGCTGGCGCAGTTTTTTGCAGCAGCGCATACGGTGGGCGTCTAAATCAGGCAAGTATAATGACGCACGGCTTACGCTTATTCTGCTGCTTGTTTATTTATTTAATTTTTCTTTGCTGGCGCTGGGAATAGGTGGTTTCTTTGTATCAGAACTATGGTACATAGCAGGTATTATGCTGGCGGCAAAGATCATCGCCGAACTAGTATTCATCATACCCGTAGCCTGGTTCTTCAGAAAGGAATGGGCATTGGGATATTTCCCTTTATTGCAGCCGTTGCATGTGATGTACATTGTACTGGCCGGGTTTCTTGGTTTTTTCGGTGGGTATGAATGGAAGGGAAGAAGAGTGAAGTGAAAAGCCGAAATTTAATTTCCAAAAAAGTTTGATTATTCTACAACGAAGTCCGTAAAAGGAGTACTGGTTCAAATGGACTTTATATATTTCGTCATCCTGCTAGAGAAACGAAAACAAAATAAAAAAATGTGGCTAAAATTGGTAAAAGTATTAATTCAATCATAGCCAATTGCATATCTCTTATTTTGAGCCTCTTTACTATTGCTTGCTCTATGAGAAGCATCAAAAATAAAAAAGCGCTAAAAATTAGCCCTATAAACCCTTCCAGGCCATTACCTCCAGCACTGTCAAAAAGCAAATTGTAAAATGAAGCAAATAATACAATTAGAAAGGCAACGCCTAAGATTATCAATATTGGCGTTGTTCGTAGCTTTTCAAACATTCGAAATACAAAATTTTCATTAACGGTCAAATGTACAATACGGTTTCACATAATCTATATTTATTGTGGCTACAGCAATCGATGTTAGATGCTAGACTATCTAAATCACCCCAGCATCACAAACACCGCAGGCACTTTCCCCAGCACAGGCACACCTTTACCCCATTCTGCAATCGTCTTCGTTTTTATGAATGCCTCCGGAGCAGTAATGTTTTGGGCAATGCACAGCCGCGTTTTGCCGCTGCAATGCTTCAGCAGATCCGCGAGCAAATGGTCGTTACGGTAAGGTGTTTCTATGAATAGCTGGGATTGATTTTCTTTTTGTGAAATGGCTTCCAGCTCTTTGATCCGTTTCATGCGCTCGGGGTCTTTTACGGGTATATAACCGGTGAAGCAAAAGCTCTGGCCATTAAGCCCCGAGGCCATAAGCGCAAGTATCATCGAGTTAGGCCCTACCAGCGGCACTACCCTCGCCCCCATGCCCTGTGCTATTGCTACCAGCTCCGCACCGGGGTCGGCAATACCGGGGCAACCGGCCTCGCTCATTATGCCTATCGCGTGCCCTTCCCTCAGCCACTTTCTCAGCAATGCAGTGTCCGGGCCATTATGTTTATCGATCTCCGAAAAATGTAGGCTGTCAATCACCAGTGTTGCGTGTAACGACCGGAGAAACCTGCGCGCAGTGCGCACGTTCTCCACAAAATAATGGGTTACCTGGCCAGTACAGGTGGTAATTTCCGGCGAAAGGGTTTGCAGCGCGCCGTCAGCTATCGGTATCGGGATCAGGTAAACGGTGCCTTTGGAGTCGTAAGTCGTGAGTCGTGAGTCGTTAGCCATGTCTTATTTCTACTGGAATAGCAAGGTACAAAAACCCCGGCGATAACCGGTAGGCTATCAGGTTAGTTTCAAATCTTCGCTTGTGCATCGACATTCAACCCTTTCAGGGTTGCCCCAGCTTTTTGTTGTTTTCCGTGGGTTTACACCCACGGCTAATCATATTTAAGCCCTACCGGGCTTATGGCGTAGCGATATTTTTCATGCGAAGACTTAGAATGCACCCAGGTTATCAGGAGCCAGTTTTCAAGCAGGTTTGGAATTTGGATTTTAGAATTTGAAATTTGCCTGTTATGGTGTTGCCCGAATCATTTTATACGCGCAAAGATGTGGTGAAGATAGCCCGCGAGTTGCTGGGCAAAGTATTGGTCACTGAGTTTGATGGTGTCCTTACCTCCGGCATCATCGTGGAGACAGAAGCCTATGCAGGCGCCACAGATAAAGCGTCTCACGCCCATGGAAACCGGCGTACTAATCGCACAGAAGTAATGTATAAGCAAGGTGGCGCAGCCTATGTTTATCTTTGTTATGGCATCCACCACCTCTTTAATGTTGTTACCAATCTGCAGGATGTGCCCCATGCCATACTGATTCGGGCAATAGAGCCGCTGGAAGGTATAGCTACTATGCTGGAACGGCGGGGAAAAGATAAACTGGCTCCATCGCTTACGGCAGGCCCAGGAGCCATGAGCATGGCACTGGGCATACATACCGGGCAAACAGGGTCATCGCTACAGGGGCCGGACATCCGAATAGAAGACCGGAGAATTAAAGTGCGGCAAAAGGATATCGTAGCGGCTACACGGGTGGGTGTGGCTTATGCTATGGATGATGCACTCCGGCCATACCGGTTCTCTATCAGGGGGAATAGATATGTGAGTAAGGGAAAGGGGTTGTAGTCGTGAGTCGTCAGTCGTCAGTCTGCGATTAATACCCTTAACGTCAGGGCTAGGACCCGTACAGGCTATAGCGCTGTTACGGTACATCAGAAAAGAAAAGAGGCTGCCTTTTTGAGACAGCCTCTTTCTGTAGTTTTTAAAGTACCTGCTATTGTTCTATCACAAAATGGAACACAATGTCGCCGCTGTCCGATTTCAGGTTCAGCAGGTAAACGCCATTGGCGAGTGTGTTGCTGATCTGTATATGTTCATTGAGTTTGCCATTGCGCGCCAGCACCGTACTCTTATATATCGTCTGGCCCAGCATGTCTGTTATCTCCAGCGATACCTGTTCATCAAGAGTGGTTCCCATTGTACCCTTTACGGTAAATGTACCGTTATTAGGGTTTGGCACCAGCCGCAGATCTGTGATGCCTGCCTGTACGGAATGCACACCGGCGGTAATGGTATCTATGATGATCGTTGATACATCACGCGTTGCCGAGCCGCATAGGCTGTAACCGGTAACTGCACAGGTCACAGAATCATAGCTGGCAAAGCCATTGCTGGTAAAGGTATCGGATGTGGCGCCGGGCACCGGATTGCCATTTATCTCCCATTGATAAGAAAGGCTGCTTCCGGTAAATGCGGCAACGTCTGCAACAAGTGTAACCGTTTCGCCTGCTACTATCCTGTTGCCTGGCGCCACTATAAGGCTCACACTTGGAATAGCGATCGGTGTCACGGACATCACGATATTATTTTCACTCGCCACAGAATCCAACAGGCTGCATGTAATGCTGCTTTGCATCCAGCAAAATACGTTATCACCATCTGAGGGAAGGAAAGTATAAGTCAAACCGCCTCCTTCATACACACCGTTCTTTATCCAGGAGTAAACCGGTGACGTTCCGCCATAGGTAGCAGATGGCGTGATCGTTACCGGTGTGCCGGGGCATACTGTATTGCCCGGGCTTACTGACAATACCACAGATGGCGTGAGGCCGCTGGTAGTAGTCATAGTCAGGGAGCCAATTGCTGTATCAGGGAATACGCAGACCGCATCACTAGTGAGCTTTACGGAAACAATATCGCCATTGTTTGGCACATAGCTGTAGGTAGCTCCTGCCGCTACGGGAATACCATTCACAGACCAGTTGTATAGCGGCGATGGGCCACCATTAGTGGGCACCGCGCTGAATGTGGTGAGTGTGCCCACACATTCCAGTGTACCCATGTCTGAACTAACACTTACAAATGGCGTAAGCGGCGTAGTGATGGAAACCGTGTCGCTATTGCCCATTACAGCAGCGCAACTCGTGGTATCATTAGTTGCCTTCACTGTATAAATGCCGGAAGCTGTGAACAAACCAAAATCGAGGGTGCTGCCCGTACCGGACACTGTTGCTACCGGTACCCCGGCCAAAAACAGCTCGTAGGTAGTGCCGAAAGTAGATCCGTCAAGGCCAATGTCGGCACCTGTTCCGCCAGAGCAGTAGCTGCCGCCGCCGGTCAGGTAGAAATTTTCAGGAAGAGCATTTACTGTGACCGGAACAGAAGTAAAGCAGCCTGGGCTAAGTATGTAAGTAATAGTTGCTGCTCCCGAGGCTAAAGCGCTGATAACACCGCTGCTTGTGCTTACAGTTGCGACGGATGGTGTACTGGAGCTCCAGGTACCTCCGCCCGGTACATCAGTCGCTGTTTGCGAAGTTCCGGTACACATCTGGCTTGCCGCAGTTATGGCAGCGAGGAAATTTACGGTTACCGTTTTAGCCGCAAAGCAACCCGGAGCAACAACATATGATATAGTTGTGGTTCCAACGGAAATACCAGATACGGCTCCTGTAGGGAAAGTGCCCGCTACAACTGCTACAGTAGCTGCTGCAGGATTGCTGCTACCCCAAACGCCTCCCGAAACTGAATCGCTCAGGAAGATACTGTTCCCCTGGCATAATGTAGAATCACCCATGATCGCTGTAGGGAAAGGATGCACAGTTACCGTAGTTGTGGTTGTCGCGGTTGCGCAACTGTTAGTTACAGAATAGGAGATCACAGCGGTTCCCGCGGTGATACCTGTTACAACACCGGTGGAGCTGCCGACCGTGGCGATTAATGGTGATAGAGAGCTCCATACACCGCTGCCGCCACTGGAAGGATCACTGAGGGTGATAGAAGTACCAGGACAAACCAACACTCCGCCCAGGATCGTTCCTGCATTCGGGGCGGGGTTAACGCTAGCAATTATAGTTGCGTATGCATTACCGCAGACATTAGTAGTCTCGTAAGAGATCACTGCGGTGCCGAATACATAGCCTGTAATCAATCCGCCTGGCGTAACCGATACCGTTCCCGGTGATCCGGAGCTCCATGTGCCCCCAGGGGTCAGGTCGCTCAGCAAAGAGGTATTCCCCGGGCAAACAACAGGATATCCCAATATAACACCGGCATAAGGCTGCGGGTTTACAGACACTATTACAGAAGTGTAGGCTGCACCGCAGCTATTAGTAACAGCATATGAAATGACAGCAGTGCCTGCGGCGATACCTGTTACAACGCCAAAGGCATCCACTGTGGCTATACCTGGGGATGCGCTGGTCCATACGCCACCAGGCGTAGCATCGGTAAGGTTTGTGGCCACTGTAGCGCAAACGGTAAATACCCCGGTTATCACCCCGGCAGTCGCCAGCGGATTAACTGTTACTACAACTGTAGCAATGCAGCCTGTGGGTAAGGTGTAAGTTATGGTAGCAGTGCCGGTTGTTGGCTCACCGGTCACAACGCCGGTGCTGCCCACAATAGCAGTAGCCGGCGCGCTGGTGCCCCATGTGCCGCCACCGGCATCTGTCAGTGCAGTAGTAAACCCTACACAAACAACCGGTGTACCTGTAATGGCTGCTGGCAGCGGGTTAACTGTGACAATCGCCGTTGTAATGCAACCGGTACCCAATGTGTAAGTAATGACTGTAGTGCCGGCTGCAATACCAGTAACCACACCTGTAGCGGATATAGTGCCCGCAGCAGGATTACTGCTGCTCCAGGTTCCTCCGCCGGTAAGATTACTTAACGATGTCGTTAACCCTGCGCAAACGGTCAGTGTGCCGAGTATAGCACTCGGTAAAGGATTAACAGTAACAACGGCTGTTGTGATGCACCCGGTGCCAATGGTATAGGTTATTGTTGCAGTGCCTGAAGTAAGGCCGCCGGTCACCAGGCCGCTGGCAGACCCAACCATTGCCGTACCCAAAGCGCTGCTACCCCATGTGCCGCCACCCGGCAGATCGCTCAAAGATGTGGTAAGACCTGAGCAAACTGTCAGTGTGCCCATGATAGGCACCGGCAGTGTATTTACGGTAACAACTGAAGTGGTAATACAGCCGGTAGGTATCGTATAAGTTATGGTGGAGATACCGCCTGTGACACCTGTCACTGTTCCCGAAACCACAGTTGCATTAGCATTGCTGCTGGTCCAGGTGCCGCCCGGTGTAAGATCTGTGAGCACAGTAGTAAGGCCGATACATACGGTGAGGTTACCAATTATTGCTGACGGCAGCGGATTAACAGTTACGACAGCCGTAGCAATACACCCTGTAGATAACGTATAAGTGATGACCGCGGTACCTGATGTTGCACCACCTGTTACCATGCCGGTTGCGCTGACACTCGCAGTACCTATGGCGCTGCTGCTCCAGGTGCCGCCTGGTGTGGCATCCGTTAACGGTGTTGTTAAACCGGAACAAACAACCTGTGTACCGGTGATGTTGGCAGGCAATGGGTTAATTGTTTCTACTGCTGTTACATAACAGGTTGTAGGCAACGTGTAAGTGATTATGTCAGTACCTGTGTTTAACCCTGTTATGAACCCGCCGCCTATTGCTGCATTAAGGTTACTTGCGCCCCATGTACCGCCTCCCGTAGGATCGGTTAACGTTACCGAAGATCCCACGCACACGGCAAGTGTGCCCGGTATAGCTGCGGGAAGCGGGTTAATAGTAACAACTGCTGTGGCGATGCAACTTGTTGGCAGCGTATAAACAACAGTCGCAGTACCTGCAAAAAGGCCATTAACAACGCCCGTTCCGGCGCCCACGCTTATAAGGCCGCTGGCGCTGCTCCATGTACCTGGGCCAGTAGCGTCGGTGAGCGATGTTGAGGAGCCTGCACAAACCGTCATTACTCCGGTAATAGCCGCAGGCAAAGGATTCACGGTCACTGTTGCGGTAACCACACAGCCTGTACCCAGTGTATAAGTAACCGTTGCGTTGCCCGCAGTGCCGCCGGTTATTACACCAGTGCCGGCTCCTATTCCCACACTGCCTGTTCCGGCAGTTGTAGTCCAGGTACCGCCAGCGGGAGTTGAATTTAACGTTGTTGTCAATCCAATACAAACCGGGACATTCCCGGTAATTGCGGTTGGGTTGGGGTTTACAGTAGCAATAGCGGTAACATAACAGCCTGTGCCGATGGTATAACTTACAGTAGCATTACCCGCAGTGCTGCCGGTAATAACACCCGTACCTACTCCAATGCCGACGCTGCCTGTTCCGGCTGTTGTAGTCCATGTGCCGCCAGCGGGTGTAGAATTTAGTGTAGCTGTTAAACCAACACAAACTGGCACATTGCCGGTTATTGCGGTTGGGTTGCTGTTCACCGTAACAGTAGCGAAAACGCTGCATCCGGCACCGAGTGAGTAGGTAACTGTCGCATTGCCGGCAGTACCACCTGTTACCACTCCTGTACCCACGCCTATGCCCGCGCTACCGGTTCCGGCAGTAGTGCTCCAGGTGCCACCGCCCGGAGTTGAATTGAGTGTAGTGGTCAAACCAACGCATACACTCATTGTCCCCGTTATCGCCGAAGGCGTGGTATTCACAGTCACTATTATAGTTGCGATACAACCGGTACCCAAAGTGTAAGTAATCGTTGATGTACCAACAATATTACCCGCGATGATACCGGTACCTGCACCGGCAGTCGTATTGCCGTTGCTGCTGGTCCATGTACCACCGGCCGGGGTAGAATTCAATGTAGTTGTTGACCCAACGCAAATACTGGTGCTGCCGGTTATTGCGGTAGGGTTGGGGTTAATAGTAGCTGCGGCGGTGGCGATACAGCCAGTACCCAGCGTATAAGTAACTGTTGCATTTCCCGCTGTGCTGCCGGTTATTATACCAGTGCCCGCACCTATACCCACACTGCCTGTACCTGCTGCGGTAGTCCATGTGCCACCTGCCGGGGTTGAATTTAATGTAGCTGTTAAACCAACACATACAGGAACATCTCCGGTAATAGCGGTTGGGTTCGCATTCACGGTTACTGCTGCTGTAATAATGCAGCCGGTGCCCAGCGTGTAGGTTACTGTTGCATTACCTGCTGTGCCGCCGGTTATTACGCCGGTTGCGGCGTTAATGCCCACACTGCCAGTTCCCGCAGCGGTTGTCCACGTGCCGCCTGCCGGGGTTGAGTTTAATGTTGCTGTTAAGCCAACGCATACGGGTGTGTTACCAGTAATTGTTGTTGGATTGCTGTTTACCGTAGCTATTGCCGTTACAATGCAACCCGTACTGAGCGTATAGGTAACTGTTGCATTACCTGCTGTACCGCCGGTAATGATGCCTGTGCCAGCGCCTATCCCCACGCTGCCTGTTCCGGCAGTTGTGCTCCAGGTGCCGCCCGCAGGTGTTGAGTTTAATGTAGCTGTTAAGCCAACGCATACCGGAACATCGCCGGTGACTGCTGTAGGATTAGCATTAATAGTTACAATCGCAGTTACAATGCAACCTGTGCCAATCGTATAAGTAACCGTTGCGTTGCCCGCAGTGCCACCCGTTACGACCCCTGTCGCGGGGTTAATGCCTATGCTGCCCGTACCGGCAGTAGTTGTCCAGGTACCCCCAGCGGGAGTAGAATTTAACGTGGTAGTAAGCCCCACACATACAGGAGTATTGCCAGTAATAGCAGTCGGGTTAGAATTTACCGTCACAGTTGCCGTCACAGTACATCCCGTTCCAAGTGTGTATATCGCAGTCGCATTGCCTGCAGTATTACCAGTTATTATCCCGGTGCCTGCGCCTATGCCCACGCTGCCGGTTCCGGCAGTAGTTGTCCATGTGCCGCCGGCGGGGGTTGAATTTAATGTAGCTGTCAGCCCAACACACACGGGTACGTTTCCGGTGATCGCCGTTGGGTTGGGGTTAACGGTCATGGTAAGTGTTGATATACAACCGCCGCCTAAAGCGTAAGTGATCGTGGATGTGCCTAAGAAAAGGCCGGATACATTGCCAAAACCATCAACAGAAACATTGCCATTGCTGCTGCTCCAGGTACCGCCGCCACCATCTGTAAGCGGAGTAATAGAACCGAGGCACACATTTGGCGACCCGGTTATTGCCGCAGGCGATGTGGAAACAGATACGATGGTTGTGGCGATGCAGCCTGTTGCCAGTGCATAAGTTATTGTAGATGTACCTACAATATTGCCAGTAATAATACCTGTACCTGCGCCTGCGCTGGCATTACCATTGCTGCTTGTCCAGGTGCCGCCAGCGGGTGTCGAGTTTAGTGTTGTGGTAAGGCCCACACATACAGTGGTTGACCCTGCTATTGGAGTTGGGTTTGCATTTACGGTAACAGTCGCTGTAGTTATACAACCTGTTCCCAGTGTATAAGTAACCGTAGCGTTTCCTGCTGTGCCGCCTGTTATTACACCTGTGCCCGCACCAATCCCTACACTGCCAGTTCCGGCAGTGGTAGTCCATGTGCCGCCCGCTGGGGTTGAATTTAAGGTTGCTGTAAGCCCAACGCAGACAGGAACATTGCCCGTAATAGCGGTTGGGTTACTGTTTACAGTCACGATTGCTGTCACAATGCAACCCGTGCCGAGTGTATAGGTAACGGTTGCATTACCTGCTGTGCCGCCAGTTATTACACCTGTACCCGCGCCTATGCCTACGCTGCCGGTTCCGGCAGTAGTTGTCCATGTGCCGCCGGCTGGGGTTGAATTTAATGTCGTTGTTAAACCAATGCATACCGGAGCGTTGCCGGTGATCACGGTCGGGTTGCTGTTCACAGTTACAGTGGCCGTTGCAATACAACCAGTGCCGAGCGTGTAGGTAACCGTTGCATTGCCCGCTATACCACCAGTTATTATACCCGTGCCTGCGCCTATGCCCACACTACCCGTTCCTGCGGCAGTTGTCCACGTGCCGCCTGCGGGTGTTGAGTTCAGGGTAGCGGTTAATCCCACGCAAACCGGTACGTTACCGGTAATAACTGTTGGATTAGGATTAACTGTTACTATAGCGGTCACAAAACAACCCGCGCCCATGGTATAGGTGACAGTTGCATTACCTGCTGTGGCGCCGGTTATTACACCTGTCCCTGCGCCTATGCCCACACTACCCGTACCCGCTGCAGTTGTCCATACGCCACCGGCAGGTGTTGAATTTAATGTTGCAGTCAAACCAACACATACCGGGGCATTGCCGGTAATTACTGTTGGGTTACTGTTCACGGTTACTGTAGCAGTTGCGTTACAACCCGTGCCGAGCGTATAAGTAACGGTTGCATTGCCCACTGTGCCGCCTGTTATTATACCCGTACCTGCGCCTATGCCTACGCTACCCGTTCCGGCAGTAGTAGTCCAGGTGCCCCCAGCCGGTGTGGAATTTAAGGTTGTTGTTAATCCTATGCACACCGGCACGTTCCCTGTAATAGCCGTTGGATTGCCATTTACCGTTACTGTAGCTGTTGCAATACAGCCCGTACCCAGTGTATAGGTAACGGTGGCATTACCCGCAGTATTACCCGTGATGACACCTGTACCTGCGCCTATTCCTACACTGCCGGTACCGGCAGTTGTTGTCCATGTGCCGCCTGCGGGTGTTGAGTTTAATGTCGCTGTCAAACCAACACATACCGGAGTATTGCCGGTGATTACTGTCGGGTTACTGTTCACGGTCACGGTCGCAGTTGCATTACAACCCGTGCCGAGTGTATAAGTAACGGTTGCATTGCCAGCAGTACCACCGGTGATGATACCCGTGCCAGCGCCGATTCCCACGCTGCCTGTTCCGGCAGTGGTCGTCCATGTGCCGCCGGCCGGGGTTGAATTTAATGTCGTTGTTAAGCCGATGCATACCGGCACATTCCCCGTAATAGCTGTCGGATTATTGTTTACTGTTACTGTAGCTGTTGCAATACAACCTGTACCCAGTGTATAGGTAACGGTTGCATTACCCGCAGTACCACCGGTAATAATACCGGTGCCAGCGCCTATTCCTACACTACCGGTACCGGCAGTTGTTGTCCATGTGCCGCCTGCGGGTGTTGAGTTTAATGTCGCTGTTAAACCAACACATACCGGGCTATTGCCAGTAATTGCGGTTGGGTTGCTGTTCACTGTCACTGTTGCCGTAACATTACAGCCTGTACCGAGTGTATAAGTAACGGTTGCATTGCCCGCAGTGCCACTGGTAATAATGCCGGTGCCGGCACCTATGCCCACGCTGCCTGTTCCGGCAGTGGTCGTCCAGGTGCCGCCTGCAGGTGTTGAATTTAAGGTTGCCGATAAGCCCACACATACCGGCACATTTCCGGTAACGGCTGTTGGAGTACTGTTTACAGTTACGGTTACAACCGCATAGCATGGGCCGCCAAACGAATAAGTTACCGTTGCTGTTCCTGCAGTTGCGCCTGTGACAACACCGGTAACAGGGTCAATACCCACGCTGCCTGTGCCCGGTGATGTGGTCCATGTTCCTCCGGCAGGAGTTGAGTTCAGTGTTACCGTTAACCCGGTGCACACCGGTGCATTACCAGTTATCGCTGTCGGAGAAGGGTTTACCGTAACAACAATAGTGGCCGGTATAGCGCACACGTTAGCATAAGATACTGTTGCTGTACCAGCCAGGATACCCGTGACAAGGCCAGTCGGATCAACTGTGACTAAGCCAGTCCCCGAGGTGCTGCTCCAGGTTCCACCAGGCGAAGCGTCAGTCAGATTTGTTGTCAGGCCTACGCATACCGTTGGGATGCCAGTGATTGCAACCGGAGCGGGTACAACCGTGACCACAACAGTTGCATCGGGTGGGCAGCCGGTGGAATAAGTTATTGTTGCTGTGCCAGGCGTGCCGGCGGTTACAAGACCAGTAGCATCCACCGAGGCGATACCTGGAGCGCTCGAACTCCATCCTCCGCCTGTTGCTGCGTCAGTTAGGTTAGACGTACTGCCCACACACATGGAGAGTGTACCGGTAATGGGGCCGGGCAAGGCCGTGACCGTCATAGGCGATGTTACAAAGCAACTGCCGCCTGTCGAATAAGTAAGCGTGGCAGTTCCACCACCCGTTCCTGTAACAGTGGCGGTGCCAGACGAACCAATGGAACCAATAGTCGCCACGCTCGTATTACTGCTGCTCCAGATACCGCCGGATATACCATCAATTACAAAAGTAGAAGAGCCCTGACATAATGTGGTCGGTCCGATAACAGGCCCAGGTGCGCTAATAACGTTTATCGTAGTAGTTGTATAACAGGCCGGCGTGGCAAAATAAGTAATTACCGCAGTGCCCAGCGCTACCCCAATGACATCTCCGAAGATGTCCACAGTTGCATTGCCCGAGCTGCTGCTCCAAGTGCCGCCAATGGGCGGATCGCTTAACGTTAATACCCCGCCCACACATAGAGATGTCCCTCCGCTGATAGGAGATGCACCTGCACTGACCGTAAATACGGTAGTGGCCATACAACCGCCGGCGGCAATATAAGATATGGTGGTGGTGCCGAGTGCAATGGCATTTAAAACGCCCGTAGTAGAACCTATAGTTGCCACACCAGTTGCACTGCTAGTCCACGTACCCGCGCCCAGCGCATCGGTCAAAGCCACTGAGCTGCCTGCACAAATGGAAGAAGCGCCGGTAATAGGCGTTGTAGATACGGTAACAATTGATGTAGCGAAACAGCCCAAAGGCATTATATAACTGATAGTTGCTGTTCCCGCGGTCAGCCCCGAAACCACGCCTGTGGCACTTACTGAGGCTACCCCAACGGCGCTGCTGCTCCAGGTGCCGCCCGCGGTCGCATCAGTCAGTGCGGTAGTGCCGCCTACGCACACTGTGCCCGTACCCGTAATAGTACCGGCTACACAGGTTACAGTGATGATCACTTTGCCGCACCCACTATTAAAACCTGAAGTAAGTGTAACTCCAGTAGCCAGGACCGGATCGGTATATGATGAACCGCCGCCGCCACCCATCCAGCAACCGCCGCCACCGCCATAATAGCCGCCGCCGCCGCCGCCACCAATACCACCGCCATTATTATTTTTTCCTCCAGTGCCTAATGTCCCGGCAGACCCGGCGGGATAAATACCACCAACTATCCAGCCGCCTGCGCCTCCGGCTACCTGAGTGCCGCCCCCAGATAGAATAACTCCAGGATAACCCAGAAACCCAGTAATATACCCGGTACAAGTAGTCACCGTTGCTCCGGACAGGCCGCCGCCATTGCCACCTGGCTGGTCGCCGCCACATCCGCCGCCATCGTAACCGGCGCCGCCGCCGCCAGCTCCTATCACAACACGATTGGCCAATGTCGTTCCGCCTATTCTGATATCAGATGCGCCACCACCGCCGCCGCCGCTCCATGTGACATAACCCGCAGCATTACCACCGCCGTTAAATCCGCCAGCAGCGCCTGCAGCATTACCATTGCCTCCGGTCCCGCCCACATAAATATTTAAAACCTGCCCGGGCACCACAGTTAATGTAGCCTGCGTCCGCCCCCCTTTGCCGGGTGTGGTAGCACCCAGCCCGGCGCCAGCAGTACCGCCCGACGCGCCCTGCACATCAACCAGGATACTTGTAACACCAGCAGGTACCGTCCAAGTAGTTGTTGTTGTGGGGCAAGTAAATGTATAAGTCTGTGAACGTGCATTACTCCATGCAAAAAACAGGGCTGGAATAAGAATAAGGCAGTAAAATATTTTTTTCATCTAAACTGTTTTACAATTATTTATACATGCAATTAAGTTGGTTTAATTGCAAGTTTTTCCCCCAATAAATCAAGGGCCATAATATTAACACTTTTGGGGTGTATAGCCAAAAGTGCGGGGTAATTAATAAGCTAATTAACTAATGAATAACAAATCGAATTGGTAATCAAAAATTAACAATAACCAACTTACGGAAGCAAAAATAGTGCCATTTTTTAGTATTTAAAAAAAACGATAGCTCACCAATGTTTTTCCCTCTTTGAGTGTTGTGAGACAGAAAAAACAAGCAGTTAGGCCCACTTTTTTGCATTCCACAAACTTACTAACTTATCAACCTATTAACCTTTCAACGTATAACTTTGCAGCATGCCCACACCTTCCAAAAAAGATATTCTTGCCCGCATAAATATTGCAGCACTGAACGACATGCAGGATGCCGCATATGCCGCGATATGCAAAGAAAAAAATGTACTGCTGCTTTCTCCCACTGGTTCCGGAAAGACCCTTGGTTTTTTATTGCCCGTTTTACAGGGATTGAAAACCAATATTACCGGCATACAGTGCCTTATACTCGTTCCATCCCGTGAGCTTGCACTGCAGATAGAACAGGTATGGAAAAAAATGGGCACTGGATTTAAAGCCAATTCCTTTTATGGCGGGCACGATGTGGAAACCGAGATTAATAACCTGGCACAACCACCAGCCATCCTTATAGGGACTCCCGGCCGCATCATGGACCATATTTCCCGCGCGTCTTTTACCACCGATTCCATCAATACGCTGGTATTGGATGAGTTTGACAAATCATTGGCGCTGGGTTTCGAAGAGGAGATGTCTTTCATCATCAGTAAGCTGCACCGGTTGCAAAAACGGGTTTTAGTATCAGCGACCGCAGCCGTGGCTATACCCGAATTTACTGGCGTGCAAAATCCCGTTACCCTCGATTTTATTTCAGAACATACGGGCAACGGGCTTGCCCTAAGAATGGTCATATCCGATGAAAAAGACAAAGTAAATACCCTGCTGCAGTTGTTATGTCATATAGGCGGCGAATCAACACTTGTCTTCTGCAATCACCGCGAAGCGGCAGAGCGGGCGGCAAAGCACCTCACGCAGCATGGCATAGAAAATGCGTTCTTTCATGGCGGACTGGAACAAATGGAGCGGGAGCAAACACTTATCCGCTTCCGCAATGGCAGCGTTTACTTTCTCGTAGCCACCGACCTTGCCGCCCGCGGCCTCGACATTCCTTCTGTAAGGCATATTGTGCATTACCATCTTCCCGGTACCGCAGAGGAATTCATTCACCGCAACGGCCGCACCGCCCGCATGAATGCGGCAGGAACCGCCTACCTGCTTCTGCACAAAGACGAACCGCTCCCTGCATACATTACAGAAGCTCCGGAAGCGCTGGCACTCACCGACAAACCACTCCCGCCGTCACCACTTTGGACAACAGTTTATATCAGCGGGGGTAAAAAGGATAAAGTAAACAAGACAGACATTGTGGGCTTTTTCTTAAAGGCCGGGGGCTTAGAAAAAGACGACCTGGGCATGATAGAAGTGAAAGACAATAATTCATTTGCCGCCGTGAAAAAGAACAAAGTAAAAGAGCTGCTCCGCAAAGTGCAAAACGAAAAGCTAAAAGGAAAAAAATATAAAATAGCAGAGGCGAGATAATTCGCATAGCACATTCTATCTTACCTACCATTTTACTTATCATGTTACGTAGAGACGTTCCAGTGCAACGTCTCTACACACGTACTGATTCATCAGCGCAGTTGTGCCAAACTCATTCGACCTCACCCTCTCGTTCGGAGAGGGCTGGGGAGCGGTCTGCTCGCTGGGAGAGGCCTTTTTTCACCCTGCCCCACTCTTCCTCAATAATACTGTACATCGCAGTATTGCGTATCACTCCATTAGCACGGATACGTTCATTGCGCAATATTCCTTCGAAAGTAGCGCCGATGCCCAGTATTGCTGTACTGCTACGCACATTTTTTTCATCAGTTACCAGTTGCACACGTATCGCTTTCAAAGTCTCGAAACAATGTGTTAGCAGCAACAATTTACATTCGCGGTTATACCCCGTACGCCAGTAGGCCGGGGCATACCAGGTCCACCCTATCTCCAGTTTTCTGTGTTCCGGGAAAATATTGTGATAAAGCGTACTGCCGATGATCTTACCGGTTAGTTTATCGAACACAGTGAAAGGATATTGTTCGCCGGTACCTCGTTTTAGTATTGCACTTTTCAGGTGCTGTGTAAGCCGCTCGGGGTCTGCCCCATTGATAGAAATATGCTCCCATATTTTCTCATCCCTACCTACCTCAAGAAGGCCGGGAAAGTGCGAATTCTCGAGTGGTAAAAGCCTTACTTTCTCTCCCTCCAGTACTACGGGATGTTGTATCCAGTTCATAGCTGCAATATACAGCAGGCGCGAAATAAAAACAAAGTACCGGCCATTGGCTGATGGTATATGCTACGCATGTTGTAGAGACGCCATGCATGGCGTCTCTACGCCCCATAATTCCTGATTATTCCGTTTTAACAACCTTAAAAACAGATGTTCCGTAAGGTTCCGTTTTCAGGGTTATGCCTACTATATATATCCCGGGATTTACCTGCCTGTTTATATCAAATCGTTCGGAGTTGCCTGCTGCTGAAAAAGTTTCAGAAAATACTTTGTTCCCGATAATGTTATAAACCACCACCTGGTATTCTTTCCCGGTCTCAAATCCGCTTACAATCAAATGGTCGCTGTTATCAAAATACCCATTGAAAATGCTTGGCAATCCTTTTACTGTGCTTACCCCTTCTGGCGGGAGCAGGTACATAATTGTCTGACTTTCAGTTGTTGTGCTTAGCACTGAGTCTATCCTCAACAGAGGCGCCCTGCTGCCCGTATCAAACCATAAATAGGACGTAGTGGCTGTTAAAGACGGTGTTCCGGCAAGGGTGTCGCGTTCTATCTGCACTTTCTTTATCCGCAGCACATTGGAATAGGTTCCACCTGGCAATATGATGGTGCCATAACCATCGCCGGTAACTGCTATCCACCCGGCGCCGTAACTGCCGGTTGCGGGCACATTCACGCGAAAAGAGTCCAAATAATTTGAATTATAAGTGAAGGGGCGTTTTGCGACGTCGTAATTCGTGTAAAAAGTAGTAATGTGCGAAGTTGTATCATATATGCCATTGATGTATGAATCAGTACTGTTCTCCTCGAGATAGGCAATGGTGCCGAATGGCATAACCTCCATAAGGCCCGAAGTAGTAAATACGGTTGATGTATCGGGCAGAATGGTAGTTGTATATATGCCTCCGGCAGAGGTAAGCCCTGAGAAGTCCCAGGTCACATTGCTGCCAGAACTGCCTGCGGTTATACTAGTGGCATCGCAGTTCAGCATTTGGAATGATTCGCCTGTGTAATAATTCTCATTATTCGACAGCACGGGCTGGGCAGACATTGCTACCGGCAGAATGAAAAGTGACAATAAGTACGTAACGATTGTTTTCATAAACTAGATTTTTATTGGTGAATGAAATTTCAAAAAAAGCCTAACACAATCGTGCCATAAATTCAAAAATTTACAGCTGCTAATGGCATAACTCGTAAATTCACCCACTGAGGGGGAATTGAGGTTAGGGTTAATAGTGGAGTTTGGAATTTCAGCTTGGGAGTTTGGTGCCGATAGCTATCGGGATGATTTTTGGAATTTGGAATTTGAATTTGAATGGACTCGAAAAATATACTGTATTATATCTTCTCGGTAGTGCGCCTGCTGCTTTACCCGTTTGCGGTGCTTTATGGCGCTATAGTGTGGCTGCGCAACCGCATGTATGATGCCAGGTTTTTCACTTCTATTGGCTTTACGGTTCCCATTATTACCGTTGGCAACCTCTCTACCGGCGGTACCGGCAAGACCCCACATGTGGAGTACCTGGTCCGTTTGTTACAGTACCGGTACCGCGTAGCCACCATGAGCCGAGGTTACAAGCGCCATACACAAGGCTTTATGGTGGCCGACAACAATAGCAATGCACTGCGCATTGGCGATGAGCCTATGCAGTACCACATCAAGTTTCCCGAGCTTGTGGTGAGTGTGGCCGAAGAGCGGATGATCGGCATTCCTGCACTGCTGCAGCGCCGGCCTGATATTGACGCCATTATACTCGATGATGCCTACCAGCACCGCTCGGTAAAGGCTGGCCTCACCATACTTATCACAGATTTTTCGCGCCCCTTTTATAAAGACCATATACTGCCGTTTGGCAGCCTGCGGGAAAGCAGGGACGCCTACAAACGCGCAAATGTGATCATCGTATCCAAGTGCCCGCTGGATATGACTGGAGCACAGGCTAAAGAAATAGAGCAGCATATAAACCCAATTGCCGGGCAGCAGGTTTTTTACACAGGCATACGATACGATACGCCTTTTGATATGATCAGCAATGAGCTGGTGCCACTGGCGGGCAAGCATATCGTGCTGGTGTGCGGTATAGCCCGCCCGGAGCCGCTGCTGGCCTATCTGAAAAACAGCGCAACTGATGTACACACCCTCACCTACCAGGACCATCACTACTTCGTAACCCAGGATCTGGAAGAAATAAAAAGCGCTTACGAGAACTGGAGAGTCGAAGACAAGATCATCGTCACTACTGAAAAAGACGCAGCCCGCCTGCAGCTTCATTTTGAAAAACTAAAAGACTGGAACATACCCATTGTGGTCGTCCCCATAGCTGTTACCGTTTTATTTGATAAAGGTGCAGCATTCGATGAAATTGTCCTTAAATATATGGAGCAGGCAGTGGCCGAGAATAATGAGTATGGGATGGGTGGTACCAAGACGGAGCCTCCTATGCTGTAACCAACCTATTTTTTCTGCTGCCCTGATAACAATTCAAACCTGCCTGTCGGCAGAGGTTCCCAAAACCAAATTCCTAATTCCAGCGCAGCTTACTACATTTGCCGCATGATTTACCATATAGTAACAGGAGATATAGCTGCCGCGCCACTTAAAGACGCAATAATAGCTGACAGCGCGATGGAAGGAGAGGTAGTGATAATGAAAGACGTACTCAGTGTAGGCCCGCTGCAAAAAGAAGAAGGACAAAAATTTTCGGAACTGCGCAGCGCCTTCTGGCAGCAGGTAGTGCCTAATGAGAAAAACCCGATACAGGTGGACGATCTGGAACGGCTGCTGGAAACCGGCAACGAGCTTTCAAAAAACGAAGACGCAAAAATATGGCTGTGGCAAGCTCCCTGGCCAGCTGATATCGCAACCTACTACTGGTCATTAAAATACCTTGGGAAATACATGGGCCGCCTTTATGTGGTGAACATTGCCGGCCTGCCTTTTCTTGATGAAAACGGCAAAGTGTTCTATCCAAAAGGCATAGGAGAGATACAACCCAAAGAACTAATAAAGGCAAAGCGGTTGGCCCGTTTGATAACACCGGCCGAACTTGAAACCGATGCCGAAGAATGGCGCAAACTGCAATCCGAAAACGCCGGCATCCGCATACACGAAGCCGGCAAACGGCTTGTGTCAAAGAGCGAAGAACATTATGACAACCAGCTCATCAGTTTCTGTTCTCATCAATTTCAGAAAGCATCTAAAGTAGTGAACCAGGCCATAGCCCGCTACAACATACCCCCCGGCGATCTCTACCTCGGCTGGCGACTTCGCAAAATGGTGGACGCAGGCCGGCTCGAGCTGCAAGGAGATGTGACAAAAGGCCTCAAAGACTTTGATGTAAAGATGCCGGGCGATGGAACTAATGCGCAGTATGCGTTGCCGCTGTAATTCATCTGATTTTCATTGGTGTGTAGCGGTAAAAAGGAAATGAGCGGAAGCCCCTTTAGGGGTTTGGGGTTTCTCCTTACCTTTGCGCCATGGAATATGATCTGCCGCTGGCGGAAGAAAAAGTAAAGCCGCACCAGGTCACAACGCTGCACCTGGTGTGTGCATTGGGTTTTATTGGTACAGGAGCAATAATTGCTGTATATAATTATATTATCCCTTTGTGGGGTGGTGCATTACTGTTTGCCGGCGTGTTGTTGCTCGGACTTACTATTTTTAAGAACAAATGGGTCACCAGCAAAGAAATAAACCCTTTTCTGCGTATTGTCGAGTTGGTTATCGCGCTCGTAGTGGCTATCTATTCCGCAATCCAGCACTGGAAATTTCCTACCGGTATGTTCGGAGCACTAAGTGCCGGCCTCCTGTTCGCCCTTTATTGGGAACGTAGGGCAGGCAGCACCTTATACGTGCATATTGACGATTCCGGCCTCAGGCTGCCAGTAGTCCGGCAAAGAGCCTTGGCCTGGACTGAAGTTGATCAGGTAGTATTTCGGTTTGGCACACTCACCATCAACACCGCCGACAACCATCTGTTTCAGTGGAACGTGGCACTCCCTGATTTTGACAACGAAATATTTGAAGCCTATTGCAGCGCTAAAATAGAAGAGAACAGGCCTAAAAGAAGAAATGATGACTGGTAGATTTGTGGAATTAGTCCGGTGGAATTGGGAATTAGGATTGTTTACACTGCATTTACTATCCAATCCAAATTACAAATTCCCAATTCAAAATTCCATTAAAGAAACAATCCTAATTCCAAAATCCTAATTCCCAATTCCATTAAAAGCAATTCCAATACAAATGACAAATCCATATCTATTATACTCAGACGGCAACGGAACGATCTTTGAAGACACGACCCTCTACAGCGTGGGCCGCAGTGGTTGGGATGCTATGCCTATACCCGAAGAGGACTGGATTGAGTTGCCTGATGGCGGCAACCTATACGAGCTACCAGGCAGAAGGGGAATAGGTATTGATGTGGAAACCGGCGACATGCGCCTGTGCGAAAAAGGCTGGGCTGTGGCCGCCTTTGTTCCTCCTGCACACACCAGCTTTTACCTTGCTGCCTTTGAGACGCTTGAAGACGCGCCTACCCTGCCCTTGTTTTGCTATACTGCCGCCGGCTGGCTTGATGATAAATTTTATGTTCCCGCTATGCGCATTGAGCGCGATATACGCCAGGAGTGCAGCGGCTACGATGAAGATAAGATCAACGCCGGCCTCGAAACGCTTACCCACGCTTACCCGCATAACCGGCTGGTAAAACATCTTGCTGATAATTGTGCGCTTAGCTATAACTGTCCCGCTGCGCGAAACTATTTTATGGGCCGCTGGGAATGCCCTATACCTACATCACCTGCTTGCAATGCCAACTGCCTTGGCTGCATCTCCTTTCAGCCGGAAGATGAAACAATTGTCTCCCCCCAAGACAGGTTGCAATTCAAACCCACAGCCGCAGAGATCGTAGAGTTCACTGTACCTCACCTGGAGACTGCACCTTTCCCGATAGTAAGCTACGGACAAGGTTGCGAAGGAGAGCCGCTGCTGATGTGGGAAACAATTAGAGAATCGATAATTGAGATACGCAAACACACATCGAAGGGCAGCATCAATATAAATACCAACGGAAGCAAACCAGAAGCAGTAGAACAACTGATGAAAGCGGGCCTCAACAGCATTCGCGTGAGTCTCAATTCTGCACAAAGGGATCTATATACCAAATACTACCGCCCCAACAATTATCAGTTCGAAGATATCGTAGAAAGCCTTCGGATAGTGCGCAAATACAATGGCTGGGCCTCTATCAATTATTTTGTCTTCCCCGGCGTTACCGACAGTGTGGCGGAGTTTGATGCGCTATGCAGCCTCATCAGCGCCACAGATCTCAGTATGATACAGTGGCGCAGTTTCAATATAGACCCGGACTGGTACCTGGGCAAAATGGGCCTTGTTGACCCCGGCGAATGCCTGGGGATCCGGCAAATGATAGACATGATCCATGAAGAGTTCCCGAAGGTAAAATTCGGCTATTTCAATCCGCCAATAGAACGAATGAAGAATTATGACGAGGCATTTGCGCATTAGCAAGAATCGCCTTTGTTTCTATTTCCTGTACATGCTTATCCAAGCTTGGGTTCTGTTTTTTAAATTTTCCGGGGAAGGGTAAAGCGTATTCGAAACTTCCACCCTGGTATATCCATTTCGGTCCATAAAAAAATCCCCTGCATCGGCTTGCAGGGGATTTTTATGAATCGTTTAAAACTTATCTTATCAGTGTCACATCTCCTTTATACACCACGTTGGTGCCTCCGGGTTCCCCTACTATAATCGTATAGTAGTAGGTACCCATATCCTGTGGTACACCCTGGAATGTTCCGTCCCATCCCACATCAGGGTTGTTGGTATAGAATATCTGCTGCCCCCACCGGTTATATACGCGGAAGTCAAGAAGATTCGTGAACTTGATGCCTACGGGGCGGAACACATCATTTAATCCATCACCGTTTGGCGTGAAGCCGCTAGGTATGCAATGATGTGTGTTACTGTCAACATGTATCGTTACGAATGCTGAGTCAACACAGCCGTATATATCCATACCATATACCGTATAGGTGGTGGTAACATGTGGGGTCGCTATAGGGTCGTTGATGTTAGGATTGTTAAGGCTGCCATCATCGGGCCTCCACCAGTAGTAAACCTGGCTGTCTGCGTTAAGCTGGTAGCTGTCGCCATACAGTATTGTAGCGTCAGCGGTTACATGCGATACCGGTTTACCAAGTACAGAATGTATCACCATAGTTTGCGTAGCTGGACATGCGCCAAAATCCGTATTTGCCAAACCAACAGTTACGGTAAATGAATAGGTACCAAAGGCGTTAAAGAACGGTATCGCGGCCGTATCACTGCTCAGGTTAGCACCGGGCGTCCATAAATAGGTGAAGCTGGTCAGGTCGCTTAATGCAGGATAAACAGTTACATAATTGTCAAGCGGCAATGGCTGACGCAGGCAAAGTGTAGTGTCGAGCCAGGAATGGATGTTCAACTGAAGCACGTAAACATTATGATCTGTAACGCTGATACAGCCAAATTCGTCTGTTACTAACAATGAAACATCATATATCCCTGCCTGGCTATAGAGATGGCCGGGAGCAGGCGTAGTGCCAGGTGTAGTGCCGGTAGTTCCGTCACCATAATCCCAGGCATAACTGGCCAATGTTGTAGGTGTAGTTTGGTACATTGCAGAAGACGCATCAACCATAGTACTGTTTTGTCCAGCACAGATCGTGTCTAGAACAGGCGTGAATGCCGCCTGTACCATATGGTATGTATTCGGATGCTCGGTGATGCTGGCTGAGCAAATCGCGAAATAAGCCGTAAGTGTTACATTCTGAACCGCATGCGTAAAGAACAGGTGCGTAGGGTTAGTAGTAGTCACAGCCGGAGAGCCATCGCCGAAATTCCAGGAATAAGAGGTAGCACCGGTTGAGGTGTTTGTAAAGTAAACCGTATCCTCTTCGCATCCGGGATGTATAGTAGGAATAAAGTTTGCTACAACTGGCGGATATACGACGACAGTGATAGAATCCATCGGGCTTTCACATCCTACTGTTTGAGTAGCGAAGAATGTGTACGTGCCTGGTATGGATGTGTTTACTGTTGGCGCAACTGTTGTCCAGCCAACTGTGCTTGTATCGGTCGGATACCACTTAATGTTCAAACCGGCTACTGTAAACGGAACGAATGTAGCGCCGTAACAATATTGGGTAATGCCCGAGATCACCGGCGCATTAGGAGGGTTTACGATAGTGGCGTCAATGCTCGCCGTGTCTTTACAACCATAAGCACTCACCCCGATCACCGTATAAATACCAGTATCCGCATAGGAATAACCGGGCCGTGTAGGGTATTGAAGCGCAGAAGTAAAGCCCGCAGGGCCGGTCCAACTGAATGTCTCCCCCGCTGTGGCAGGATTTACAGATAATGTGAGCGTAGTTAAAGACCCGATACATTGCGGTGCATTGGTCGATAAGTTCAAAACAGGTTTGGGGTGTATATATGCTATTGTACTGTCCAGTGTCGTTACGCCACCCACTGTTTTGGTGACATAATATTTACCTGTATCTGCGTAGGTAGCTGGATAAATTGAAAAAGTCTGGTTCGTTGAAAGAACGGTGGTGGACGGGTAAGGCCCATACCAGGTATAAGTAGCGCCTGCAGAGCTGTCCAGAACATTAAATGTCAGCGTATCACCGTAACAAGGTGTGTTAACAACCGCCCCATTGCAGGTAAGTACAGTCAGATAAATGATCCTGGTACCGCAAGTGCCGGTAGCTGTACCACCGCAATTGCTATAAGCAGTTCCAGTTATGGTATAAGTGATAGTTGGCGGTAGCGCGGTGAGGTTGATCGTATTGGTAACACCTGTAGTAGATGTAAGGCCTGTGCCCGATGCCCACGCCCATGTGGCCCATGTCCATGCGCCTGTATTTGCAAAAGAAAGATTAACAGGCAATGTAGTCATACCGGGGAAAAGGCAAGCATTGAATGTGTCATAAATAGCGCCGGGAGCAGTAGGCGGATTTACCGGTACGCCATTTACTACGATCGTTGGCTCAGGAAAAGCGCTGTCTATGCCATTCGCTGTATTCAGGAATGTGTATGCATAGGAAACGAAAGTGCTGTCATATGGGCACAGGTTACCGAGGCTATATACAAGGCCTATAGCAATATCTCCGGGATCAGCAGCATGGGTGGTATAAACGGGTGTTATAGCTGCCGTTCCTGCATATACCGTACTCAGGTCAGATACATAGAAATCAATTGGCCAGGAATCATACACCAGCGCTTTGGCGCGGCAATCCTTCGTGCAAAGCTGTAAATAAGCATAAGTGTAAGTTTCGCCGGTGCCTTCTACACCCACGCGGTGATCCAGATCATTCTGGAAGGTAACCTGGTTAGTTGTGGCAAAACTACCGCCATGTGCTTCATCATTATCCGGGTCGCAGGAGCGCATATAATAAAGGTTGTTCAGCGTAGTGGCTCCGGTATTGTATAATTTGGCTGTTACAACCACCCACGAAGCGTTAGTGTCCACACGCGTTTCCATGTTTATCTTCAATTGCCCGGCAGCAGTAGTACCAGACCAGTTTCCGATAAGCTGGCCACCAGCATTGACATAAGAGACATTATTACCGTTCAGTGTCGCCATTGCACCGGCAGCACTGCCAGCAGTAATAGCGCCGTTGGAGGTAAACGCCCAGTTAAGGCCTCCGGGGCCTCCCACTTGTATTCCCCAGCCTTCAAACGGGCTGCCGGGATAAGTGTAGTCGCCCATTAACGGAGGTGCGCCCACCGTCCAGCCATCGTGGCCGTAGTCGTATGTTTCTGCCAGGTCGCTGCCTGCGGGATAAGGATGATATCCTGCCGGTGGCGGATTAGCACCAAAAGCACCATAATCATTTTGGCCTATCTCCAGCCAATGGCCTGGTAAGTATAGCTGACCACCAACTCCACCCACCAGTTGGCCGAAGCAAAGGTTGCTCACTAGCAGTACAAACAAAAGTAAAAGTAAATGTAAGCGACGCATAGGTTAGATTGTTTATTTTAATTCGTGTTAAATATAAGTAATACTTTCAAAACAACAAAGAACTATTTAGTAACATTAGTGTATTGCCAGGCGAACCGTAAAATGAACACCTAGTAAAGAAGACATTAAGTTATTATTAAAGGTTGGTAATAAATGAGATATTTTTTTAAAAATAATGCGATTATTAACTTGCAATTGATAAAATGGCTTATCCCAATGCAGTTTACCCTATTTTACCATACCCGGATTCTTTCATTTTCGGGCCGGAACAGCTTATCAGACGGTTTTATGTCAAATGCTTTATACCAGGCAGCCATATTGCTAAGCGGCACATTGACCCTTAACACCGAAGGGGAATGCCCATCGGTCTTTACCTGGGCGGCCAGTGCTTCCGGGCGCTGGTTCATGCGCCACACCTGTGCCCAACTCAAAAAGAAACGCTGATCTGGCGTAAAACCATCTTTTTTATCATTGCTTTTGCCTTGTTTGGTCTTTTTAAATGCTTCATATGCAATGTTGATACCCCCGAGGTCGGCCAGATTCTCCCCTTCTGTGAGGCTGTCATTGGCATGAATATCATCAATAACAATAATTTTTCTGAACGGGCTTCCCACCTGTTTTGCCCTTGCTTTAAAGTTTGCTTCATCTTCCTTGCTCCACCAGTTGGAAAGGTTGCCCTGAGCGTTATACAGCCGCCCCTGGTCGTCAAAACCGTGTGTCATTTCATGGCCTATCACAGCGCCTATGCCGCCATAGTTTACAGCGTCATCGGCATTGGCGTCAAAAAACGGGTATTGAAGTATTCCTGCCGGAAAAACTATTTCATTAAAAGCAGCATTGTAATAGGCGTTTATTGTAGGCGGCGTCATGCCCCATTCTGTTTTGTCAACCGGCTTTCCCAATTTTCCAAGATTGTAATTATAAGCCCATTGCGATGCGGCAAAAATGTTTTTCACAAAATCGTTGCCCACAATTACGAGGTCGCTGTAGTCTTTCCATTTGTCGGGATAGCCTATTTTCTTCACAAATGCGTTCAGTTTGGTAAGCGCTTTCCTTTTTGTGCTGTCGCCCATCCAGTCCAGTTTTTGTATTCTTTCGGCATAGGTTTTCTGTAGGTTGTCCACCAATTCCAGCATTCTTGCCTTTGCTTCGGGCTTAAACTTTCTGTTCACATACAGTTGTCCCAGCATCTCGCCCTCGCATTCGTCTGTCATTTCCAGTATTCTTTTCCAGCGTGGCCGCTGCGCTTCCAGGCCATAAAGTATTTTACCATAAAAATTAAATTGCGTGCTATCGAACTCTGCGCCCAAATGCGGTGCCATTTCATTGACGAGATGAAATTTAAGGTATTTTTTCCATACGTCTATCGGGACAGATTTAAGGTCATTTGCCACGGTCATAAAAAACTTTGGCTCGGCTACAAGCAAGGTGTCCTGCCCTTTTACGTTCAGACTGGCTAACAGTTTCTTCCAGTCCATGCCGGTTTGCTTGCTGATGTCATCGACAGTAAATTTATTATATACCCGGTACGGGTCGCGCATATCATTCTGGGTCAGGGAGCCACCTGCCAGCGATAGCTCCAGGTTATAGATATCCGCCGCATCTCTGCCGGCAGTGATCTGGTCCTCGCCTATCAGCATAAGTACCGTTGGTATATACTTCCGGTATGCTTCCCTGATCTTCACGGTACGGTCGTCTTTATCAAAGTAATATTCACGAGTAGGCAAACCAAGGCCACCCTGCCCAAACTGGCATATTTCCTTAGACACGTTTTTATCATCAGGCGCTATGCCAAAACTGAAAACCGGTCCCAACCCTATCTGGTGCTCATTACCTATTTCATCTATAAGGCTGGATACATCGCCTACATTATTGATGTGGGCCATAATGTCGCTGAGCGGACTAATACCTTCCTTATTAATAGTAACACTGTCCATGCCACTGCGGTAAAAATCGCCAACTTTCTGAATGATGCTACCATCAGGTACTTTGCCAAGGGATGCCGCAGAGTCAAGTATGGCGTGCAGTGTCTTGTAGGTAGCTTCTTCTACCTCGTTGAAGCTGCCCCAACCTGTTTCCGTTTTTGGTATGGGGTTCAGTTTCATCCAGGTGCCATTAGCATATTGATAGAAGTTATCACCGGGGCGTACAGTGGTATCCAGGTTGGCCCGGTCTATCATTTTATGTACAGATGCCGACGACTGGTCACCTTGGCCGCAGGATGCCAGGGTAAATGCAGCAAGGCCGAAAAAAGTTAAACGTTTTAAAAGCATGTTATTTGTTATCAATTGGGGTGCAAAATTACAATAAACATCCTGCATGCTGTAATTATTGTTTATGAATATGAGGCATCATTGATGTTGTTGCTGGCAATCCAAAAATGCGTAGAGACGTTGCAATGCAACGTCTCTACTAACACCTGGAAAGAAATAATGCGCACAGATTACCAAACCCTTGCCCTTTCACTATCAGGGCGGTACATTTTGTCGGTCGGTTTGATACCGAAAGCATCATACCATGCTTTCATATTGCTGATGGGCATATTACACCTGAGCACGCCAGGAGAGTGCGGATCCGTTTTGAGGCGTGCGGCCAATGCTTCAGGACGAATATTAGAGCGCCATACCTGGGCCCAGCTCAGGAAGAAACGCTGGTCTGGTGTAAAGCCGTCTATTTTTTCATTGCCCTGGCCTTGCTTGGTTTTTTTGAAGGCTTCATAAGCAATATTGATGCCGCCAAGGTCAGCGAGGTTTTCGCCCTCTGTAAGGGTGCCATTTGCGTGGCTTGTATCAATAACTATCACTTTGTTGAACTGGTTCACCATAACATTCGCCTTCGCAACAAAATTTGCAGAGTCGGCTGGGCTCCACCAGTTGCTCAGGTTACCATCGGCACCATACAAGCGGCCCTGGTCGTCAAAACCATGCGTCATTTCGTGGCCAATTACCGCACCTATTCCTCCATAGTTCACAGCATCATCTGCGCTCTCATCAAAGAACGGGAACTGGAGGATACCGGCCGGGAACACGATCTCGTTGAATGCAGGGTTGTAGTAGGCGTTAACCGTAGGCGGCGTCATACCCCACTCTGCACGATCTACTGGCTTGCCCAGCTTGCTGAGGTTATAATTATATGCCCATTGTTCTGATGCAAGTACATTTTTTACATAATCGTTGCCTACAATTGTCAGGGCGCTGTAGTCCTTCCATTTGTCCGTATAGCCTATCTTTTTCATAAAGGCATTCAGTTTGGTCAGCGCTTTCTTTTTAGTGCTGTCACTCATCCAGTCCAGCTTCTGTATGCGCTCGGCATAGGTTGACTGCAGGTTGTCCACTAGTTCCTGCATACGTTTTTTAGCTTCCGGTTTAAAATATTTGTCCACATACAACTGGCCCAGCAAATCACCGATAGAGCCGTCAACCACTTGCAATATGCGCTTCCATCTCGGTTTTTGTTCTTTCTGGCCATTCATCGTCTTGCCATAAAAGTTGAAATGGGTGGAGTCAAATCCGTTGCTCAGCTCTGACGCCATATTGTTTACAAGGTGGAATTTCAGATAGCTTTTCCAAGTTTCCAAGGGTGTGCTCTTCAGTTGCTTTGCCATCGCTGTAAAGAATGCAGGCATCCCCACAATTATGCTATCCGCATTTCCTGCTTTTAAGGCCGTTAGCATTGTTTTCCAGTCGGTACCTGGCATAGCCTTACCGGCGCCTGCTATATCGTACTTATTATACAATTTGTAGGGATCACGCATTTCCACACGGGTCATGGATGCACCGGCAAGCGCGAGTTCCAGCTTATACACATCTGCCGCGTTCTTTTCGGCTTTGTCATCACCCATTAACGCCAGCATTTTGGGTATATATTGCTGATATGCCTCACGTATTTTAGTAGTACGTTCATCCTTATCAAAATAGTATTCCCTGCCTGGCATACCCAGGCCGCCCTGCCCAAACTGGCATATTTCCTTTGTAACGTTCTTGTCATCGGGAGATACACCGAAACTATACAGCGGGCCTATGCCCTGAGTTTGTTCCATGGCCACTTCCGCCAGTACGCCGTTTGCGTCCTTAATGCTGTTTATACGGGCAATTATCTCATTTAGTGGTGTTATGCCTGCCTTATCTATAGCTGAGCTATCCATACCGCTACGGTAAAAATCGCCAACTTTCTGCACGGCACTGCCTGCGGCCGCGTTCTTCACCCCTGCGGCAGAGTCCAGAATGCCATGGAGTGCTTTGTAGTTATTTTCCGCCAGAATATTAAAGCTGCCCCAGCGTGTCTCCGTGCTTGGTATGGGGTTGTTTTTCAGCCATGAGCCGCCGGCATACTCGAAGAAATTATCCCCCGGGTGAACGGTCGTGTCCATATTTGCAGGGTCCAGCAATTTGATACCACTGCCTCCGGAAACCGCAGCGCCGGGTTGCTGGCAAGATGCTATCCCTAATACAACTGCCCCAATAGCCAGCGAAAGAGATCTGTGTTTTAAATTCATTATCTGATTTTATTTTAGAGCGCAAAAGTAAGGCATGACTATTAGAATGCACAATAAATGTAAATAATAGATGTGTGAAAAATCGGGGGATTTTTCGCGGACAATAAACGGATGCCGTAACCGCAATTCACAGCCCTCTGAAATTAGCCGGATTCATAGTGCAATATTATCGTGCATAATGTGTTTAGTAAAATCCGTTATACTTTTAAACTCTGATGGTACTTACCGATTTAAAAAAAAGTATACCGCTATTTATTATCCTCCTGGTGTTTGTCGCGCTCAAGGTCCCGCAGTTGCACTATGCGTATTACTGGGACGAAAGCTGGCCCTATGCAGTTGCCATCAAGGGTATGTATCAGCATGGGGTGAGCCTGATGCCAAATGCCATTGATGCGGAGCTATCACGCGGGCATCCGCTTTTCTTTCATGCAGTTGCCGCAACATGGATGCACATTTTCGGCAGTTCGCATATCTCCATGCATTCTTTCGCTTTACTGATCTCGGCGCTATTTCTTATTGCCATTTATGAAACGGCGCTACGTATATTCGACCAGCGGACAGCTCTATTAGCGTTGTTACTTATTGTCGTCCAGGAAATGTTTTTTATCCAGTCGTCATTGGTATTGCTGGAAATGCTTGTTGCTTTTCTATGTTTCTTAAGCCTTGTATTTTACATAAAAGAAAGATACTTATTAACTGCACTGTCCCTTACCATGCTTTTTTACACAAAAGAAAGTGGCCTGGTAATGGGGGCTGTACTTGGCATTGATACTGTCGTAAGTATGTTGAACAAAAATACCCCCCCCCTGAAGCTGCGCCTGTACAAAATGTTGTCTGTGGCTGTGCCATGTGCATTTATCGGGATCTTTTTTCTTGTACAAAAGCACGTAAGAGGCTGGTATGTATTCCCACTTTATTCTGGTTTGATACAGCATCGCTGGGATATTTTTTGGTACACCTTTCGTATGTCTTGTATAACTACCCTATTCTACGAGCAACTAAGATTCTATTATTTTCTGTTGTTGCTACCAATTGCTGTAATTGCTGCGGTTCGACAAAAAAATACGGCATTGATGACTATACTTTTGCCCGCCTTTTGCATATACTATTTTGTCGATGATACGAGAGCGGGACGGATATTACCGAGCATTCCTTTTTTCATTTTGTTTGTAGCAGCGTCGGTTTTCTTTATTTATACCTACTCTGCTAAGGAATATTGCCCGGATAGCAAACAAAGGAAACTGGTGAGGTTGAGCGGGTGGTTTGTGTTATGCTTTTTATGTTTTTCAGCCATGAACTTCTTTACGCCGAGATACCTGCTGGCAGCCATGATACCACTTTTCTTTATTATTTCAGTATGCTGCGTCAATGTTATCAAGCAATCCTACACATGGCTATACTACGCTGTTATTTTGGCTGTGCTCACCATCGGTGGCTTTGCATATATGCATAACGATGCCTGGGGAGATTGCGAACATGGCATCTTTGACGGGCTTTATGTGCAGCAGGGAGTAGTTGACTATTTTGAAAAGAATGTGCCCAACGATCTGCATATCGCGGCTCTTTTTATGGAAGGACAACACCTATCCGATCCCGCCACGGGCTTCCTGCACAGAGATAAGCCATATACAGATGTTAAATGGGATATTAATGACGATACCCGATATGCCATATTTGATAATATTGAAGCCGATGAGCGTTATACTCGTATTAAAAACGACACAGGCTTTTACCTGGCTAAAAGAATCGAAAAAGGAAAAGTATGGGCAGAGATCTACAAAAGAAAATAAAAACACCTTAGTATATTTGAAGCAAGAAACAGAGCTATGCCTAAAAAATATTTGATCCTTATTATATTGCTCCTCCCGGCATTTCACGCTTTTTCCCAAACAGTAAAAGAAGATGCTATAGATATAGCTTACCGGGACTGCCTGCTAAAAGATACTTCATCAGGCAATATTGACGCCTGTGCATTTATAGCTTATGGCAAGTGGAACAAAGAGCTGGATAATGCCTATAATAAATTAATGAAATCGCTGAAGAAAGCCAAGGATAAAACGGCCCTGAAACAATCGCAAACTGCATGGAAGGCTTACCGGGATGCAGAATTTGCCTCCTACGACAATATGTTCAACCGCCCAGGCAATAAATTTTGCCTGATGCGCCAGAATGGCCGCATAGATGTTGTGCGGGCACGGGTGCTGCAATTGCGCGGCTATGCCGAATCAATGAAAAAGGATTAGCGCATGCCTATTTGTATTTTTATGTATAGCA
Organism: uncultured Bacteroidota bacterium; assembly: GCA_903887415.1. GTDB lineage: Bacteria > Bacteroidota > Bacteroidia > Chitinophagales > Chitinophagaceae > Nemorincola. Next base: position 50,991 of record CAISPO010000072.1, read on the forward strand.
GAGACGGCATGCATGCCGTCTCTACGCATTAAATACAGTTTATAACATCAAAAAGTCCGTAACTTTAAACAACACAAAATCGTTCCTTTATGCCCGCCCGCTCTTATGCCGATATGCCGCTGCACTATGGCCAGGTTCCGCCATGGCTGTACCAGCGCATGAGCAAACTGGGCGTGGCTATTGTGGAGGCAATAGTGCAGGAGTATGGCAGGGGCGCGGTGCTGCAAAGGCTAAGCGACCCATTCTGGTTTCAGGCATTGGGTTGCGTACTGGGTATGGACTGGCACTCATCAGGCATCACCACTTCGGTGATGGGTGCGCTTAAACGCTCTGTGAATGAACGCGCCAAAGAGCTGGGCATCTATATATGCGGCGGAAAAGGTAAATACTCACGGGAAACGCCGGCAGAGCTAATACGCATAGCGGAACAAACCGGCCTGAATGGCGACCTGCTTGTGCTTAGCAGCAAGCTATCGGCAAAGGTGGACAACACTGCTATACAGGATGGTTACCAGCTATACCTCCACTCCTTTGTGCTCAGCAGCGATGGCGACTGGGCTGTGATACAGCAGGGCATGAATGGCGCTAATGGCATGGCCCGCCGTTACCACTGGCACTCTCCCACGCTTTCCTCGTTTGTGGAGGAACCCCATAGCTTTATCTATGGAAAAAGCGAGGGACAGATCATAAACATCACCGACAAAGGCGCGGACACAACCCGCACCGGCATACTGCAACTGGCACAAGAAAACCCGGAACGGCTGCTGCCCGAAATAAGAAAACTGGTAATGCCATCGCACCATGATGTGAAAGCAAAAGATGTGGACATCAAACGGCTGGGCAGCATACTGGCGGTGGCCTACGAAAAGGAGCACCTGGATATGGAATCACTGCTACTACTGGAGGGCCTGGGGCCACGCACACTGCAATCGCTGGTGCTGGTGAGCGAAGTAATACATGGCACCCCCTCACGTTTTGACGACCCGGCACGGTTCTCATTTGCGCATGGCGGTAAGGATGGGCACCCATTCCCTGTGCCAACCTACGTATATGATGAAGCCATACAAACCCTTGAAAATGCCGTGAACCGGGCTAAGCTGGGTATCAATGACAAAAACGAAGCCATAAAAAACCTCTCAAAAGCTGCCCAGCGGCTGGAACAGGATTTCACACCCAACAACAATTTTGAGCAACTGATAGAGCGGGAACGCCGTGATTCCTGGAAGTATGGCGGCAGAACCGTAATGGGTAAAGCTCAGCCACCTAAGAAGGCAAACGGCAGTTCGCAGTTGCAATTGTTTTGATGCCCAGGAAAAATAAATCAGCTCAATTATGGTTTTTGACCAGCATTCGTTCTGAAGCTAAATGTATGGTTCCCCGGAACGAGGTCCCGATTTTTTATCGGGAAGGGTCAGGGGTTTTCGGGACAGGCTCTTAACGATATGCTTTCCTATGCTAGTTAAAAAGAGGAATGGCAATAAGGGTAGAAACAATAGATTCAGTTTCACCAGGCGCCTGTATGCCCGCATTTCACCCATTCGCATTTTCCATTTGTTGCCACTAATACCTCCCTGCGATGTAAATGCCCGGAATATCTGTGTGAGCGGGATATTGATCATGTATATTTTATGCTTGTAGCCAACCTGAAGGCATAGATCCAGGTCTTCCATATAGCGCATAGTGGGCTCAAAACGGAATGCTGGTTTGTTCCGGATAACAACGCAGGATGTAGCAATGGGGTTACTCGGCAGCAGCTTTACAAATGGATACTTATACACAACTATATCTTCCGGCAGCTTTTTATCCATTATGTTGTCCTGTGTGTAAGGATGGTAGAACAGGGTAATGTCAGGCTTGGATAGCAGGATGGTATTCATAAGCATCAGCTTGTCCGGGTGCCAGGCATCATCTGCATCCAGGAACGCAATATAGTCGCCGGTAGAAACCTCCATGCCTTTGTTGCGGGCCGCTGAGCTGCCCTGGTTCACTATCTTTTGTATGAACATTACCTTGCCCGCGTACTTGTCCTGCACTATTTCATGGGTCTTGTCATTACTCGCATCGTCCACCACAATAATCTCCACTGGCGGGTACGACTGTGCCAGCACCGAGTCGATAGCGCGCACTATGGTACCAGCGCCATTATAGACTGGGATGATAACACTGAATTTTATTCCACTATTTTGAACCGGTTCGCTCATTAATACGCCCTATAGTTGTTTATAAATGTCCAATAATTTTTTCTCTTCTTCCTGCCAGCAATATTTTTCGCGGGCCAGTAGGCAGTTTTGCTGCAGCCCATGGTAGTAGCCCTCATCTTTCAGCAGTTTAGTTAGTTCGGCTGCAATAGTATCCGGTGTCGGGTTAGCGATAAGATCGGCTACCTCATATTGCTCATTGATGCGCTTGTACTCAGGGTACTTTATGCACAACTGCGGTACACCATAGTGCATGTAATCAAAAAAACGATTCGCCAGAGACAACCTGTTGCTAAGGCTGGTATCCTCAAACAAGGTTATGCCGATATAGGCCCTGATAGTATAGCCAGTCAATTCAGTAGGCGGCACATAACCTTTGAATACCACTTTGTCTGTCACGCCATATTGCTCTGCAAGCGCCTTAGCTTCCGCATAAAAATTGCCTTCGCCGCATACTATAAGCTGGGCATCTACATACTGCATGGCAGGTATAAGCTGCTCAAAACACCTGCCCACATTCACCCAGCCCTGGTAGAGTATGAACCGGTCTTTCTTTTCAGGTATCTCTACCGGTTTCAGAATGGTGGCATTGCGCACCACGCCATAATTCACGCCGTACCTTTTCTTAAACTCATCTGCATAACACTCACCGATAGTATAGCCAACCCGGAAATGCGGCACAGTATGCTTGCCTATCCAAGTCCACATTTTATGAACCGCGGGGCGGGAGATCACTTCCTTGAGGTCGGTAAATATCTCGTGGGCATCGTAAACCCTTTTTCTGCCGCGCAGCCTGGATGCATAATAAACCGGCAGTATAGTATCCAGATCTATGGCGCAGAGAATATCTGCCTTGCGAAAAAGAAGGAAGAAAAAAAGGTTGAGCCAGTAATGGAAATACATCAGCTTGCCATGCTCCACAATAATGGGCAGGCGCACCTGCTTGAACGGGCGCTCTGTAAGCGGTTTGCTTTTCTTTTTTTTAAAACCCACAAGCGTCACATCGTACCCTGCATTGGCCAGCGATGTGCAGATACGTATCATGCGCTGGTCGTAGTTGAGGTCGTTGGTAACGGTGCAGATTATTCTTTTAGGTGGCATTTATTGGCTGTAAAGATAAGCCTAAAGCCTTATGTAGGGTCTGCTTAAAAAGTAAAGAATAATAGGAAAAACCCCGAAAGGGGTCAAATCTGAATAGCCCCCTTCTCATCGGGGGCTATAGGCAAAGAAAATGACAACCCCGGGAGGGGTTGAATGTGGTAAACAAAATGAAGTGCAAGGTTTTAATAGACAAAACATCAAATTCCTTGCATCTAAAAAACGAAGTATCACTTGAAACGCAAATCCGATAACGCTGCAATTTTCTCAGCAAGCCCTATCCAGATAGCAGCGCCCATTTTGGGAGGTAATTATATCAGGTTGTTTTGACCTTGGCACGTGCTTTTTTGATAGCTTCCACTGCCATGCATATCTCATAGTCCTCATGCTCCAGTGCAATTCCCTCGCACAAAAAATTTAGGCTCCTGTCTGTAAGCTCCAGTTGATTTATGCGGGCTATCATATCGTTTGGAGACAGACTCATCAAAAAGACCCTGAGCTTTTCATTCGCATTTTTGGCATGTTTTTCCAATTCAAAAAGAGACTTTTTTGTTATTAGTATATCATCTTCTTCATCTTCGTAGTCTGTCCGTTGCAGATTGTCACTATTGGGATTCATGGTTAATATTTGTCTAACTGCAAGCATAACCATGCCACGATTAAACATAGTTAAGCGCGCATGACCCTGTGCAGCCCATTTTGCCAACGTTCCTATACTCTATAACAGGCGTTAAATGAATATAGTAGCTTGGCGAAGTTACTATATTCATTTATTCTCCACCTGTTATTGATCAGGATCAATACACCACCAACTTCTGTGTCATGTTTACACCATCAACAGTAATGGTTACGAAATACATTCCTGCAGCCTGTGTGGCCGAACGTGATACGGATTCCTGCTGAATGCTGTTCGCAGTAAAAACCTTTGTGTTTTGATATACCAGTTTACCGGTAATATCTTTTATTGAATAGCTTACTGCGCCTGTATTGCCGGTCTTGAACACCATGCTAAAGCCATTGGAAGACGGGTTAGGGAATATATTAAATGAATTAGGCGATGCAGTTATTGCTTCTTTTATGCCTGCCGGGAAACCATCGAAGTACAGATTATCCAGGTACATATCATTGCCGGTATTGCCGGGGTGATAACGGAACCTGAAGAAGGTCTGCGCATTGCGAAAACTTGAGGGAATATTAATAGCGCGGGGCACCCAGGTAGTTGCGGAGTTAGGAACAAATTCGGTACCGTAATTTCCGTTATTATCAAGCCTTGTACTTCCGTAGCCACCGATCCTGTACCATGTGCCGCCGCCATTAATGCTTACATCAACTTCCATTGAATCATCTACGGTAGTAGTTCCTCCTGCGATATTGTGATTGGTGTATGCGGCAGTAGTAAAGAAATTCAGGTACAGGTTATCTGTACTTGTGGAAAGGTTGAATGCAGGCGTATAAAAGTCATCGTGGTCGCCAACTGCGTTGCCGGTGATCCTGTCGGATGAGTCATATGAGCGGTAACGGATACAGGAATTATCGCCAATGCCGGCGCCGGTATAGAATTGCCATTTGAACTGGTTGTTATAAAAATTCATCATTGGCCAGTTGCTGATATCGCTTGCATTTGAGAAATTCTGTGTATATCCCATACCGCCCACGGTCGTTGTGTCTGCAACATACACGGCCTGCGTATTTACTATTGTATTACTACCGGCATTAGAGGTAGCTGTCAGCGATACAGTAACCCAGCCAGGTACAGAGAACTGGTTAGTTACAGTTGACATGCTTGTGGAAGTGGGAGTTGTTGCACCATTTGAAAACGACCAGGAAACACCGGATACTGTATCATTCCAGCTTGCATTGCGGAAAACAAAGCTCGATGAATTATTGAAAGTAAGGAAATAAGCCCTTGCATCGGATGTAGGGCCTGTGCCCCTGTTCATAATAAAATCAGCAACCGGGGGAAGATCTGGCATAGGAGCCAGAGCGCCGGTAGCTGCCAGGTTAGCAGTAGTATAAAGATTGTTTCTGCCGGCAGTAGCGCTGGTAAGCGCTGTGCGCATACGGGCAGCCTGTCCCTTAGTAAACATTTTAGAGCAGTAAGTATAGTCCATTATGTTCTGCGAGTTAGCCGTGTCGGGATAGTTTACTATAGAATCCAGCACACCGTGCGAATCCATATAAGTAACCATATACCCGGTAGCGCAAGCAGTATCGTAAAGGGCAGCGGGCGTGCAGCCTGATGGGTTGTGGCCCTTCGTAGGGGGAGTATCATCCACATGATCGGTACCGCCGCAGGCCACACCGGGATTATTTGTATTGCCCCAGGGATGATAAAGATTCATAACATGTCCCATTTCGTGGGGTACGGTTTTGGCAACAGAAACATCAGATACGCTTACATAACTGGAAAGACAAATAATACCATCATAATAAGGCTCAAAAACCGCGGATGAGGGAAAATAAGCATAGGCCGCAACACCCACGTCTTCTGCGCCGAAAGTGCCGATGAACCAGATATTTACGTACTTGTTAGGAGGCCATTGATTGAATTTCGCCTCATCATCAGCCGCAGCCGTAAGATACGACTGGAAACGGACGATACCTTTTGTGGGGTTGCCGTTGGGGTCTTTGGTAGCCAGGTGCAGCCTCATGCCGGGTTTGCCCACGTAGGGCACAAACGTAGGGATCACATCCGCGGTATCCGCATTCTCTTTCATATATACTACCGTCCAGTATTGGGCAGCATCGTAGAGAACAGTATCACTAAGGTTCTCATCACCGTAATCGTGGATAACATGGATAACAATAGGAACATCATAGATAGTTGTGTCGGCAGCAGCGGTTGTCCTTTCGGCCATGCGCTTGCCCAGTTGCTCTTCAAACGCTTTTTCATACCCGGCAAGCTGGGGGTATTTGGCCAGCAATTTGCGGTAATGCTCGTCTGAACTGCATGGCTGCGCTTCAGACTGCGCACGTCCTATCCCTGCTATACATAATATAGCGGCTACAATAAAAATAAACCTACTGAACATGAGAATTTTGAATTGAATAAAAATGAGTGCGCAATATAGCAATTTTTTGGTTATCAGCGAAAATGACTTAGTTCTGCACTGGTATGTCTTAGACCAATAAAAAGCCTCAAAGTTTAAAAATTGCAATAAATAACGTGTTTCTAAAAAGAAACGCGGTCGTAAATGTCTTTTAAAGGAAGCAGCATATCAATACTGTTTATGGGCAGCACCTCATTTATGCCGTCAATTTCCGTTATTTTCCAACTGCGGTCTTCTTCGAGGCGTATTATTTCGGCATGATAGCTATTAGAGTCAATAAGAATGTATTCTTTTAAGGAAGGAATTTTCTGGTAATAAAAGTATTTATAGCCCCTGTCGTTTTGCTCTGTGCTCTTGCTCATTACTTCGATAACGACTGATGGATTGGTAATCGTGTCGAAACGATCGTCTTTCAGCTCTGTTTCACCACAAACTATAGTTACATCCGGGTACATATAGGATTCAAAAAGGGAAGTGGCAATCCGAAGGTCAGAAGGATATACCCTGCATGGATTATTTTTAAGAAAACCGTGCAGTTCGCCAATTAGATTGCTGACAATGAGATTATGTTTTTCGGTATTGCCAGCCATTGCGACAACTTCTCCATTGAAATACTCGTGCTTCTCCCTGGAATTAACTTCCAAAGCGAAATACTCCTCAGGTGAAACATATTTTGGTACAAGGTAAGCCATATCAAACTCCCTGGAGAAATAAAAAAATCAAAGAGCGGAAGACGAGACTCGAACCCGCGACCCTCAGCTTGGGAAGCTGATGCTCTACCAACTGAGCTACTTCCGCTTATTGCCGTAAAAATAGGCTTTTTAGCTTTATCTGAACCAAGTTTTTGAAGTAGTACAAAAAAAGTACCCTTCTGCACTGGATTCAAACCACCTATCATAACAAAAATAATACGTTTTATCGCCCAGTTTTATAGCAGGAAAACCATAACCCGTCATTTTAATTGGAAAATCAAGTTGATGCAGATATCCGTTATAATAATCCGCTGCATTATATCTGTTATAATACAGGTCCAGTGTGTCAAAATGCGGGACTGCATTAAAAAAAACTTTGTCTTGTTCGCTAAACTTCAGCCTTATCGTCTTACGGATATGCTTTTGAACTCCCGATACGTCATCCCAGTGCGTGTCACGTATTGATAGCTTCATCCGGTAATTCGGCTTTTTTCGTTTCTCGGAAACAGAACCAATAACCTCGTACACCGGAGTCGGCTCCGTGTGACGCCGTGCATATATTCGTTTGCTGGGTATATGCAATGCCGCATATACCTTCTTGTTTTGTATGCATATCAGCAATAAACACTGACTTGTAATCTCTCCCCGAAAAGTGGGCAAATCATAAGTTACCGCAGCAAAATTTTTATTGAGCAAGCTAACCGTTATTTCGCCAGAGTATTCATTGGGGACGTAAAGGGTATCACAATTGCTTGCAACCATGAATGTTCTACCACCATTCTCATTTTTACATATCACAACCTCTTCCTGCGTACCTTCTAAAGACTCAATGGAAAAGGTTTGTCCATATGCGATAAAGTTTATGAAAAGGAAGGATAAGAAGGTTATTGCAAAAAGTTTTATTACAGACATTTTCTATCGGGAGAGTTACTTCCGCTTGTTACCTTAAAATTAGGGTTTTCTTTGGAAATTCAAGTTCCAACATAAAAAAATGACTCGCTATTTTACTCCACCACAAACACCTTCCCACCATTAAAATCCCTATGCTCCCCATATTTCACATACCCTAGCTGGTTGGTGAGCATGCGCGTATTGCCTATTTTAAATTCAGGGATATTGCAGTGGTGGTGGCCATATATCCCGCAGTCGATGCCGGAGGTATCTATAAAGTCATAAAGCTCGGAGGCAAAGGCCTGGTTGAGGACATCGGCTTTATATTTTTCCGGGTAGTGCATGAAGGTGGGCACGTGATGCGTCATTACTATTTTATTTGCTGTTCCGGCATCGGCTAACGCCTGCTCTATAAATTTGAGGCAGGCTTCATACAGGCTGTTGTATGTAGGTATGTTTAGTTTACCACGTCCATTATTGATCACATGAAAATCGCTCATGGCGCGTGTTATCGCGAGTTCATCTGCAGGGTTTATGCGGCTCCAGAGGGTGGAGCATATCAGGGTAACATCTTCAATGGCAATGCTGGTGTTGTTTACCAGGAAAACATTATCCCTTATTGGCTCCATCACTACCCCGTTCCTGCGGGCAATATCAGACCCATAATATTCGTGGTTGCCGGGTATCCAGTAGGCAGCCTTAAAATTGCGGGAGACAAAATCGAAAAAATAGTTATGCTGATCCAGCACTGCAAAGGGCACAATATCGCCGGCAAGTAACAATATATCTCCTTTTACCTCCAGCGGATATCTACGTACTAATCTGCTATTCAAGTCAAACTCCAGGTGCAGGTCTGAGCAATACTGTATTGTTAGGGGCATTCCGGCAATCGTTTATTTTTGCTACTGTTCATAAATCATTTAGACCTCAAATAATAGAGGAGGTCATCTTCTTCCCAACTGCGGTTGTATCTTTCTCCATTGATAAAAAAGGTTGGTGTGCCGTTCACGCCGCTGAGGGCGCCGCTTTCAAAATCACCCTCCACTTTATCGAGTACTGCGGGCGTTTCAAAATCCACTGTGAATTTTGCCACGTCCAGGCCAATGCGGGCGGCATACTTAACTAAATGGGAATCGCCGAGGTGTTCCTGGTGCTCAAAAATAATGTCGTGCATCTCCCAGAACTTTCCTTGCAGCGCCGCCGCCTCGGCTGCCACTGCGGCATTGGTGGCATTAGGGTGCACTTCAGCCAGGGGGAAATTGCGAAAAACAAACTTTAGTTTATCCCCCATTTTTTCCTGTATGCTTTTTATTATCGGATAGGCGCGGCCGCAATGCGGGCACTGATAGTCGCCATATTCAACCAGCTCAATGGCCGCATTTTTATTCCCCTGGATATGATCTTTACCACCCACCGGTGGCTTTAATTTTGACATACGTTATCTATTTTTTCATTTCATTTAATGCATCAATAATGCCATCTGCACCCGGATTGATACCTACCGGCGATAAATAACTCCAACGGATCACACCCACTTCGTCAATAACATACAATGCCCTTTTGCACTGACCTTCCTCATTATCATATACATCATACAATTTGGCGACAGCACCTTTTGGCTCATAGTCGGCCAATAAAGGGAAATGCAGTTTTCTGTCTTGCGCAAAAGCCATGTGGCACCATTTGCTGTCCACCGAAATACCCAGTAGTTGTGCATTATGTTTACTAAATATCTTAAGCATTTCATTATAGAGCGCCATCTGGTCTCCGCACACCGGGCTCCAGTCTGCCGGGTAAAATGCAAGTATTACCCTTTTGCCCTTAAGTTGGCTTAAAGACAGCTTTTGGTCTGGTGTTGTATTTAAAGAAAAATCGGGGGCCTGCGTTCCTGTTTTCAGCATAGGTTATGAAATTATCGCTATAAAAATAAGGCTTGAATAAATAAGAACTAGCTATTTTTTATTTTTGATGTATTGCTGCGTGTTTGATATGCTATTCTGGGGCGCCAAGCATGTTGACGGGCGCAGTTTTGATAATGCTGAGAACCGCCCCGACAATCTGCAGATACCTATGATCAGAAAAAAATAAGCTTCATTTATCCCAGGATAAATGAAGCCGTAGCCCGCAACGATTATCATTAGGCTATTGTTTTCTGCTTTCTGAAAAAATGATCGAGCGATCGCGTGCCCGGCCCTTCAATTACTAAAAAGAGTGACACCAGCAATTGCGCGTAGTCCGACCTTATCTCATGCAGCACCGCACCCAGGCCTGTTTTGGGTGGCGCTACAGGCATGGGCAGCGGGCTGGTGCCCATGTAGAGGCTTATCTTCGTAGTTAAGATGGCTACGACCATCTCTATAATGAAGATCAGTGCCGAGAGGCGTGTAAGAATTCCTAAAATAAGGCATAGCCCTCCTACTATCTCCAGTGTAGCAACAAAGTCGGCAGTAATATACGGAATGGGGAAACCCAATTTGGTGAACCGCCCTACCCCCTGGTTGGGAAATACAAATTTGAGGATACCTTCCCAAAAGAAAACCCCGCCCGCCATCAGGCGCAGGATAAGAATTGAATTTTGATTGCTAACCGGAGGGTTCATAACCCAATTGATGAATGATTTCATAATTATGTGTTTTAAACCAAAAGTAGCGGACAGTACCCTAAGTGCATGGCGCATTTCGGCAGGATGATGAAAACGCCCGGCAAGATGAGTAAAAGCCTAACCAAGCAATTGCAGCAATTGCGCCCGGTAATTCCTGCTTAGTTTCAGCAGTTCACCATTTTGCAGCGCTACTGTATAATCGCCGTTGTAATGGGAGATAAGCTCCTTAATGAACCTGACGTTTACAATAAACGACCGGTGGATACGGACAAAAACAGATGGGTCAAGCACTAATTCAAACGTCTTCAGCGTTTCGTTGTGCAGGTATTTTTTTCCGGCCGTATGAACGGAAGTATAATCACCGCTGGCCTCAATAAAGATCACGTCCCCGCACGACACTACAGTTATTTTTATTCCGTCCCTGATACTTATCCTGGTCTTATACACTTCCGGAATTGCCTGCTGCAGCCGCATAGTTAACGGCAAATTGCTTGCCGGGCGGGCACCGGTAGCTCCTTGTTCCCAATGCCGGAATGCTTTTTGAAATGCTTTATTGAAACGGGCTTGTGTAAACGGCTTTAATAAATAATCGGCAGCGTCATGCTCAAAAGCCTTTACGGCATGGTCGTGCGCAGAAACGACAATGAGGTGCGGATCATAGTTTGCCGGCAGTGTTTCAAGCACTTCAAAGCCATTGAGCAGCGGCATTTGTATATCCAGGAAGATAACATCCGGTAGATGGCGTCGGATATCAGCCGCCGCTGCCTCGCCATCGCCACACTCTGCAACAATATCAATGCTGCCATTTTGAGGAAGAGCAAGTTTTATTGCCTTCCGTGCCAGCATTTCATCATCGGCTATCAGTATCTTACATGGCAGCATACTGTAGCGGTATTTTAATGGTAACTTCCATACCGCTGTCCTCATTACTGTTATGCGGCGTTATAGACAGAAATGAATTGCTTCCGTAAAGTTTATGCAGCCGTTCTTCAGAGTTAGAAAGCCCGGTACCTTTTTTTATCTCCTTTGCGCCCAGCTTGTCCCGGCAACTATCCCTTACTGAAAGCATCAATGCGCCATCATCGTTTGCAGCATTAATGGTTATTCTTGTTGCCCCCCGCGATCGTTCTACGGCATATTTTATGGAATTTTCCACAAGGGGCTGTAAAATCATACTGGGCACAAGGGCGGTGCGGGTATTTTCAGCCACAGCATACGCTACACTCATCTTATCCTCAAAACGGGTTTGTTGAATATCCACATAGAGCTGAAGCGTTTCTATTTCTTTATACAAGGGCACCTTTTGATCGTTCGCTTCGCGAATAGCGATGCGCATCAGCTCACTCAGTTTCTCCAGCATACCGGCAGCTTTTTCATGCTCGCCTATTTTTATCAGCGTTATGATAGAATGATGCGTGTTGAATAAAAAATGTGGCTGCAACTGTTGCTGCAGAAACTGCAGGCGCGTATCAGACAGCGATTTTTCGAGTGTTACGGTTTTAAGCTGCTCGTTTTGCAGCGCCTTATAATACTGCTGGCCGTTGATAAGCAAAAGGATAACACCGTAAACAATGAAATTGAAAAACAACCCCGTCAGCGCACACTTTTTCAGTATCACAACATAGTCAGCAGGCTGGCTAAGCAAAACATTTATGAAACGGGCGGTGAGGGATGCCAGAAAAACATGGATCGTGCAAAGCAACAGGTAAATGCAAAACTGGTACGCAAAAAAAACACCTGCTTTGCTTCCCGCATAATTCATTTTCCCGGCGAGCGCCACCGCCAGCGTTGTAAGCGGAATCCAGACCAGCCAACGCGCAATAAATGGCAATTCCTGCTTAAGGTGAAAAGGTGTATCCAGCAATATAGAATTAAAATAGCCCTCTGCCAGGCTTAGTGCTATAACCGCCAGCCATATCAAAGTATACCCTAAAAACCGTTTTGACACACCACTCACAAACCCAAAGTTAGGGTTTCATAACAAAAATTCTGCGGTAGATAAATAACCTGCCATCCCTACCCTTTCGGGTCCAGCGCCTTGGTGATACGGAACGAAAGGTCCTGTAAATGGTATTTGCTCATTTTGTCTTTAGTGCCGGGGATCGCAGCGGCTATCTCTGTTTTCAGCTCCGCTAACTGCCCGCGCGCCATAGATATTGCATCCGAATTTTTAGTGGTGAAATTCATTGCATTTACCTGCATACCCGGTTGTGCCGGCGGTGGATTCAGTACATTTATCAGTGCCTCTACATATGCCTTTTGCAGATTGCGGCGGTAGCCGTCTATTACTTTCTTCGTTGACAGCTCGCTCCATATGCCCTTCTTCACATCATCCATCATCTTATCGAGCGTATAGGTGTTTTGCTCGCCAAAACGGTTTGTAGCGGTTGCCATCCTGTTGAGCCGTGCGCCCGAAAGCAGGCTATTGAGTATGCTTACCTGCACATTGCCCACCTGTTCTGCCATCACGGGGTTGGTGATCTTGTTCAGGATACTTTTATCCAGCAACCAGGTTGGTGTTTCAAATAATTGTTTGTTGAGAAAAGCTACAGCTTCTTCCTGTACCGGTTTTGGAGTTGGCTCATATACGTCTTCTCCGGCTTGCTCTACACTCTTTGGGGTTTCATACACACCACCAATATTTTTCACCACATGGCCCATATACCTGCCCCACTGCCCTACCAGCGCACCGTATATATCCCGGAGATTATCGTACTTATCGCCTTCTTCTTTTGTCCACTCCGGCAGTTGCACAATAATGCGCTTCAAATTCTTAATACCATATTCGCTGGCCTTCATGCTATTGTCGCCTAGGTCTTCTGTCTGCGAGCGTGGATCGAATGGATTGGTCTCTGTGCCGAACCAAAGGCGGGGATTAGCCTTCAGACTGTCTATCACCCATTTGTTGGTGATCTTCTGGTCTACTTTTTCATCCTTGGCAAAAGTGGCTGTATAGCCCCACATAATGGCCCACATATCGTAGTCGCCAATACGTGGGAAAAGGCCCACTTCGCTGATATTGTCCTCCGGCTGTGCCACATAGTTGAAACGCGCATAGTCCATGATGGATGCGGTATGGCCATGTGCTTCCACCCATGCCTTGTTGCGCAGGTTCTCTACAGGTGTGCGGCTGCTGCTGCCCATATTGTGGCGCAGGCCCAGCGTATGCCCCACCTCATGCGACGATACGAACCGGATCAGTTGCCCCATCAGTTCATCATCAAATTCCATCTTTCTTGCCTTGGGGTCCACCGCAGCAGTTTGTATCATATACCAGTCGTGTACCAGCTTCATAACGTTGTGGTACCAGCCAATGTGGCTTTCTATTATCTCGCCGCTGCGCGGGTCATGTACATTTGGCCCATAGGCATTGGCAATATCAGATGGCAGGTAACGAAGCACCGAGTAACGAGCATCTTCAAGCCCTGCCACCGTGTCTTTAATATCCCAATCCTTGCCAATGATCGCATTTTTGAAACCAGCTTTTTCAAAGGCTTTCTGCCAGTCGTTTATACCTTGTATCAGGTATGGCCGCCATTTTTTGGGGGTCGCAGGGTCTATATAATATTCGATCGGTTTTTTTGGTTCTACCAGTTCGCCGCGTTTCCATTTTTCTACGTCCTCGTCTTTGGGTTCCAGGCGCCAGCGCACCGCAAATACCTGGTTATCCACCTTTTGCTGTGCGTCACTAAAGACAGTGTAGTCGTCCGCAAAGAAGCCCACACGCGGATCGAAAAGCCGTTTCTGCATAGGCACCTTAGGCAGCAGCACAAATGAGTTATTAAGCTCTACCGTAACCGCGCCTGTAGCCCATGCTGCCGGCAAAGTAGTGGAAGGGAACGAACCAGGGCCTGAGGGCATAAATGACGGCGTAGAATTGAATGTTCTTACTACCCTCACCTCCGTATTAATGGGGTAGGTATGAATGCTCTCTATATAAGACCTTTCAGAGGATTGCCCCGAAAGATTGAAGCGCTTCTTTGCAAACTCACTCAAAGAAATAGGTTGGTTGTCGCCCTTGAAGAAGTCAGTAACATCTATTACTACCGATGTAGAATCCTTACCTAAGGCTTCAATTTTAAATGACTGGGCTATAGGATTGAGGTTAGAGTTAGTTACCGCTTTATATATATCGTTAGTGGAATCAGCTACACTGACTACAGTTACTACACGCAGGAACACTTTATTATCCGGGCCTTTCTCCCATACTACGGTCTGGTCGTTCACCATTTCGCCAGAATAGACGCCGCCGCCGCCTGCAGTTTTGCTATAGCGGGTGGTCACGATCATCTCCCGGCCCATCAGCGAATCCGGTATCTCGAAATACCATTTGTCATCCACCTTATGCACCGTAAATAGGCCATACTTAGTAACCGCCTTATCGGTTATTACCTTATTAAATGGCTTAGGCCCTTTTTTAGACGCGCTGTCTGCCTTCGGTGCCGCTGCAGGTGCATCGCCCCCTTTACCATGTTTATGCTTAGCTGTTACCGCCAGTGTAAGGCACAAAAGTGCCGGAATGATCACGTATTTCTTCATAATCCTGATTGATTGATGCAATGTTAAGAAAGGTATTTCTAAAATTGCTATAAAAATGAAAAATCCCCTGAAAAATGCCCTGCCAGTGTCCCACGCCTCGAAGGTTTGAGACTCCTGTGCGCGCTAATCTTTCACAAGGTGCTACTTAAATTTCGCCAACAGCTTCCGCTGATATTCCGCGCTGATCTCATTCATCTTATCTGAAAGGGCGCCTAAAAATACGTTGCTCCCCTGCTGCGACAACAGTTCATCAGCCTTTACGGTAGCCGATACACGAAATCCCTTTGACAGCTCATCTATAGCCTCCTGCTTACCTACACCCCACCCTGAGTCATCGCTGAGATCAAGTGAATACCCATCTATCAGGGACTGCAGGTATTCTTTATAATCAACTAATGCTTTTTCCATTTCATATTTTTTGCTACTTGAATATAAAGATATTCCCTTTCAGTTGATAACAAAAGTACAAAACGCCTAAGTTTGTAATCTTTATGAAATACGATTTTCCGGATAATCAAAATGAAATTTTGCCAAACATACCCGGCCTGAAAGCGGCTGAAGAAATTGCATTGTCAGAATTTGAAGGGTTTTTGAAAGCCGAAATACAACTAACCGAAAGCCTTACACCAAGAACCAAATTTAACGTTTCTTATACCCTTAGAATACACAAACTGGCGCCAGGCCATTTGTATTCTTTTGCAGGAAAATATCGTGATGTGAATATCTCAAAAGGAGGTTTCGCGTTTTCCGCAGCGCGTTTTTACCGGAAACAATGGCCACATTTGAGAGCGAGATTTTATCAAATCTTCCACACAAATACAAAACCAAAGATGAACTGGTAAAAGACATCGCCAAAGTACACGTTGAACTGCTTTTCATTCACCCGTTCCGTGAAGGAAATGGCCGCACTGCGAGAGTTTTAGCAAATATTATGTGCAGGAAACAAGGTTATGAAGCGTTGAAATTTCAATTGATCACGGAAAAAGAATTTGGCGCTTATGTAGCAGCAGTTCAGATGGCAGCGGACAAAAATTATACTAAAATGGAAGAGATGATACGGCTTATTTTCCCAGGCTAGACTCTACTTTTTTCAATGATTCCAAAGCCATTTGTGTGGAAATTTGAATTCCCTCAATACGAAAAGACGCAATAGCAGACTGCATAATTTGCTCTCTGACTATCTTTTTATCTTTTGGTTTTGCTTCTTTCGTTTTCATGGCATAAATATACGATAATTATCCGACTTGTGTTAGGCATCTACTCACCCGATATGCATCGGGATCTACGATTTCACAAACTTCCTCACCGCTGTATCATTGACCCTTACAAAGTACATACCCGCAGGAAAGGAAGCAACATCAATGCTGGCCTGCAAACCCGCCTGTCCGGTAGGCAGGCTGCCGACTGCAAACTGTGAACTGTAAACCGTTTGCCCTAAGAGGTTGGTGATGGTTATCTGGGTTATTTTATCCGGGGAGGTGATGGTGAGCGATGTGGTAGCGGGGTTCGGATAGAGGGATATATTGTCTACATACTTTTTGGTTAACTCTACGTCACTATAATAATAACACTCTAAGGCAGGCCGAAACTTTGCCGTAAACATTGCTTCACCACTGCGACCCCACCAGTATGCAACACTCGTATCCAAGATAGCTGCACCTGTTACGTCATCAGAAAGGTAAATGTTTCCAAGAGCATCGGAAGATAAACTTGAGTTATCATCTTCCTCGTTAGGTATCATATCATGGTATAGTAAAGCCCCGTTTTCAGTATAGCCAACCAATAACGTAGGATTAGAGTATCCCGACGGAGCATAAACAATAGTTGTGTTGTCAATGTAACATGACGAACCATTCATTACTCCGGAAATCCAAACGTGATCGCAGTGATCAGTTGTAAGGCCCCATATCGAAATTTGAGTACCACCTCCAACCGATATCGGACTATATGCTTTTGCCCATATTACATTGCCCGCAGCATCGTATTTGGCTAGGTAACCGCTTTGGGAGAGGTACGAATTAAAAAACGTAATTGAGCCTACAGAAAAACTCGTTGAATCATAAATAGTTCCTGAAATGTACACGTTATTTGCCAAGTCGGCCGCAATTGCCATTGGAGCCCCACTTCCACTCGAATTCCTTGTCCAAACTACACTGCCGCCTGAATCGAGTTTCGTTAAAAATATATCCGGAGCGTCATATGCTGTTGTAGAGCCTACAGAATATGTCAACGAAGAAGTTCCAAACGCGATACTCGGGGACCTAAATGTACCCGTGATTATTGGGCTACCGTCAGCACTAACTGCGATACCTAAACCAAAATCATCTTCAATACCGCCAAATTCCTTTGTCCAAAGAACGTTACCAGAAGAATCGTATTTAGCAAGAAAAATATCACTGGTGCTGTCGTGAGCGTTCACCAAACTGTCCGCACCAATATGAATTGATGAACTTGAAAAAGATCCACAAACGTAGATATTGTTGAATTTATCACAAGAAATGCCTCCTACGGACAAAGAATAACCATCGGGCATTACTTTACCTCCTGTTTTATGCCATACTACATTTCCAGCTGTATCAAATTTTAGTATAAAATAGCTCGTGTTATAATAGTCATTTTCACCAATTGCTGCATCGTAATAGGGGTTTGTAATTAAATAGTTCCCAAACATGAGCGAGTCACTCCAAAAATAGCCAAATAGGTACATATTCCCAGATCTATCCGTTGTAATATTATATGGTGCGGCTTGTCCATTACCGCTAACCATGGTCCATAATACATTACCTGATGTATCATATTTATTGAGAACAATATTGGCCGACAATGCAGGACGGTAAAACTTGTTGCCTCCAAAACAAATACTGTCTCCGTGATTTCCACCGGAGAAAATACCGCCTGTATAAACATTATTAAAAATGTCAGTTCTACATAGCCACCCATCGCCAAGACCGCCGCCAACGAGTCCACCACAATTTTCGCCATTTGCCCATTGCCAAGACTGGGCATCAGCACTCATAGTATTGCAAAGGGCTAATAAAAAAAGTAATGCGATACGCGACCTCAACTTTTTCATAGGGCATATTTACAGTAAAAGTACAACCTCCGCGCATAAAAAAAATCAGTATAAATACTGATTTTTAATAACTCTACTTACGAAACATCCTCACTGATCCCGTTTGCAACGGGGATCAAAGGGAGCGGCGTTTGCAACGCCAGCAACCAAATGCGTTCTATAGTTTTTCTCTTCCCATAAATAGATATTTCGTCTTGGACCGTATTAATTTTCTATAGATCTTTGTGGCATAAAAGACCGTTTCCACATCCACACCGTTTGATCTGCGAAAATCTATAAGTACAATGAATCCCGCAATTCTTTTTGGGAGACGCACTCAGTTCGCTGGAAAAATTGGGACATAATATGGCATGTGACCGAGGACATTTCGGCAACAGATAACAATCCCACTTTAAGCTGCTACCGCGACTAAAAACCTACTAAACCCCAATACCCCACATGGGGCATAAGTGGGACATGGCATAATACATAATCGATTAAAAGTCAGAAATTTAAAACTGCCTGATGCCCCATTTGTGAGTTTCTTTTTTTCCGTGGGGCATGGGGCATTGCTCAAATAAATGACTGCTCCAAAATCAATTTAACAACATAAACCGCAACTGCTCCTGCCGACTGAAAACTACCAACTTAAACACCGCGCGTGGGGCACAATGGGAAACGCGATTATTCAATAATATCAGCCACCACAACGGCTTGCATAAGAATACAATGCCCCATTTGTGAGTTTCTTTTTTTCTTGACTCATGGGGCATTATATTCTTTATACTGTTTTTTCATTGACATTACGTAACATCTCCTCTCCTTGGGGGTTCCCCTGAGGGAAGGAGCGAAGCTCGGGGGAGG
This sequence comes from uncultured Bacteroidota bacterium, assembly GCA_903887415.1. Taxonomy (GTDB): domain Bacteria; phylum Bacteroidota; class Bacteroidia; order Chitinophagales; family Chitinophagaceae; genus Nemorincola. Next base: position 69,977 of record CAISPO010000072.1, read on the forward strand.
GACTACTGAAACGCATTCAACCCCGTTACATCCATACCCGTAATGAGCAGGTGAATATCATGCGTACCCTCGTAGGTAACAACAGACTCCAGGTTCATCATATGGCGCATAATGCTGAACTCACCGGTGATGCCCATACCGCCCAGTATCTGGCGGGCTTCGCGGCTCACTTTCAGGGCTATGTCGCAGCTATTGCGTTTTGCCATAGATATTTGTGCCGGCGTAGCGCGGTCTTCATTGCGCAGCACGCCCAGGCGCCAGTTAAGCAGTTGGCTCTTGGTGATCTCGGTGATCATCTCTGCAAGTTTCTTCTGTGTAAGCTGGAAGCCAGCGATAGGCCTGCCAAACTGTATCCGCTGTTTTGCATAACGCAGCGCCGTATCATAGCAATCCATAGCACAACCAAGTGCGCCCCAGGCTATGCCGTAGCGCGCACTGGAAAGGCAGGTAAGCGGCCCTTTGAGGCCTTTTATCGTTGGGAAGATATTTTCTTTCGGAACCTTCACATTATCAAACACCAGCTCGCCGGTAGCAGATGCCCGCAGCGACCATTTGCCATGCGTAGTAGGCGTTGAGAAACCTTCCATGCCACGCTCTACCACCATGCCGCGGATCTCGCCCGCCTCGTCCTTAGCCCATACCACTGCTATGTCTGCAAAGGGAGCATTGGATATCCACATTTTGGAACCATTCAGGATTACATGGTCCCCTGCATCCTTAAAGTTGGTGAGCATACCGGCTGGGTTAGAGCCATGGTTTGGCTCCGTCAGTCCGAAGCAGCCCATCCACTCCCCGGTTGCCAGTTTTGGCAGGTACTTCATTTTCTGCTCCTCGCTCCCGAATTTATATATTGGGAACATTACTAATGAACCCTGTACCGATGCCGTGGAACGAACACCGGAGTCACCGCGCTCTAGTTCCTGCATCATAATGCCGTAAGAAATGTAGTCGAGACCCGCGCCGCCATATTTCTGGGGAACAAATGGGCCAAAGCATCCCAAATCTCCCATGCCCTTGATGATCTGCTTAGGGAACTCTGCCTTTTGGGCATAGTCCTCTATTATGGGCGATATTTCCTTCTTTACATAAGCCCTCACCGCATCTCTTATCAGTTTATGCTCATCAGTCAAAAGCTCATCTACGAGAAAATAATCGGGCGCCTGATATAAATCCTTTTCCATATTTTGTTAAAGTTGGGGTGAAAATGTGGCGCAAAGGTAGCATTTTTGGCATATTGGTATAATTTTGCAGCGCATTAAACGTTAGTGAAGGCAGAACGTCTTAAAATTATAGGGGTATAAGTAATAATCATAACCCCTGAAACGACATACTACAGCGTTTCTCATTAAAATAAGACCAGCGGGATACAATTTGTTAATAGAAATTATCAAACTGTGGAACGTATTTTGTGCGTATGTATGTACAGGCATTTTGAAAAAATAAGTTCACAAATACCTGCCTTTATTAATAGTATTTAAAAATAATGTTTTTTCTATGAGGCAATTAAAAATTGCTACCCAGATTACGAACCGCGATTCGCAGGCCGTTGAAAAGTATTTGCAGGAGATCAGCAAAATTTCAATGATCACGCCTGAGGAAGAGACTACCCTCGCCCAGAAGATACACATGGGCGACCAGCGTGCGCTGGAGAAGTTAGTTAAATCGAATCTCCGTTTCGTGGTTTCTGTGGCTAAACAGTACCAGCACCAGGGCTTATCGCTCAGTGACCTTATTAACGAGGGCAACCTCGGGCTCATCAAGGCCGCCCAGCGGTTTGATGAAACCAAGGGCTTCAAATTCATTTCTTATGCCGTTTGGTGGATACGACAGTCGATACTGCAGGCTTTGGCCGAGCAGGGTCGCCTTGTGCGCCTGCCACAGAACAAAATAGGTACTTACAATAAGGCCAACAAAGCGTTCATCGCTTTTGAGCAGGAAAACGAGCGCGAACCTTCTACTGAAGAGCTGGCAGACATACTCGATATGAGCGAAACGGAAGTAACGAACATATTCACCAGCAATACACGCCACACTTCACTTGATGCACCTGTGCATGAGGCAGAAGATGTTGCGATGGGCGACCTCCTCCCCGGCAGCAGCGATACCGATGATGATGTAATGAAGGATTCGCTCCGTAATGAGATTCGCCGTATCCTTAAGTCACTCAGCCAGCGCGAAGCCGAAATACTTGCAGCCTACTTTGGACTGGAAGGTGACCAGGGGCCCAGCATTGAGGAAATAGGCGAGAAATACGACCTAACGAAGGAGCGTATCCGCCAGATCAAGGAGCGCGCTATTAAGCGCCTGCAAAAGGCTCGCTACAGCAATGCGCTGAAGGCATATTTGGGTTAATTCGATAAAAAATTAAATGGTAAAAAGGAACAGCGTTGGTTGTTCCTTTTTGTTTTACGGCATACGTTCAAAAACCGCTGCCAGCACACCACCCTTCCATATCTTCTCGCCTATCATTTTTAAGGTGTCCATGTCATCCGCTACAGCCCGGGCAAATATATTGCAGCCGTCTAGTCCTTTGCCCTCCCCATAGTATATGCCCATTGCATTGCGCGTTTTAGATCGAACCGGTTTCATAGGCCCAAGAACAACTTCACCGGGCATGGTAAACACTGAACTGTTCTCCTGAATAATATCCAGCTTCGGACTTTGGTCCGTCCATATCTCTTGCCCCGACACCCTGGCGTGCATAAGGGTCAGCCTGAACGGAAGCAAACGGTCAAAGGCATGACAAGTAACCGGGGCTTCCTGTTCATAGTAAGCAAACCGTACACTTTCGGCACCTACTTTTATGATAAAACCTTCCATAATTGCTGTGGTATTAAATGTTCTGATTTGGCAAAATATAATCAACGGACGTTGGAAGAAATTATTTCGTTACCATTCCAATTAGTCCCGTATTTCCAAAAAAATACAGCCCTCAATCGCTTGAAGGCTGTAGGATGTATCTATTAAAATTTTCGTCTGCTTGCTGCTATTTCTTTATTTCCATTGTAGCACGCCTGTCTTCAGCCCTGCCCTCTGCAGTGTTGTTCGGCGCTACGGGATATTTTTCGCCAAAGCCTTTTATTTTCAGCCTGTGCGCGCTGATGCCTTTCCTGATGAGGTAGTCCTTCACCGCCTCTGCACGCCTTACGGACAACGCCTGGTTGTATTCTTTTGTCCCTATCTTATCGGTATACGCATCTATGGTAATGGTGGACTTCTTGTCCTTCTTCATTTCTCTTGCTGCTTCGTTCAGCTCGGCATATGAGCTTTTGTGGATGGTGGATTTATCAAAGTCAAATAGTATAGGCTTTGAGATGTTTACGCCGTTGCGTGTCCTGGTGATAGTGGTTGCGACCTCCGATTCCGGTAACGGTTTTGCAGTGTCCACTGGTACAGGCGCAGTTAAGGTAAAATCCTTACCGTTTGCGGAACAGGTACCAGAGGTGGCCACGACGCCGGTATAAGCACCTTCGCACAGGGCACCGATGTTTACTGCATTATTCACACCCACTACTCCCGTAAAGACGGGCTGCGGCGCCCCGTTCAGGTTATAATTAATGGACACTGCCTTGCCCGCATACAGGCCATTGAACGTTACTGAGCCATCACATACACCTTTGGCCGATGGATTTGAGGGACGCTGGGAAGATATAGTCATCACCGGTGCAGCGATCATAATATCCGCTGTAGCAGCTTTTTTCCTCTTTATTTTTGCGGTAACACCCGTATAATTCCCCGCACACAGGTTGGATATTTTTACTGCCCCGTCTGGCTGCACTGTTGCGGCATACTCCGTTGGCTGTGCACCATTGAGGCTGTAATCAACGGTAACAGGCTCGTTAGGTAATAAGCCATGAAGTATAATACTGCCGTCGCACAGGCCACATTGGGTTGGCGCAAACTTGTCAGAAGAAGTGATAACCAGCGGCACTTGTTTTTTCCCAAACAGGAAGCGTACACCAACATTAATACCATACTGCTGGTTGACACTTGCCGTTACATTGTTCATTGTTGAACTATAAGTACCCATACCATCAGTAAGGCGATAACCGCCCTGCGCGTTATTCTTAAATGGTTGGAACATATAGTAAACCCCAAAGTTGAGCGCTACATTATCAGACAAGTAGTAGGCGAATGAGGGCTGTAAAATAAACCCAACAGAACCAGTTGTATAATTGGTATTGCCGGTACGCGTACCCGGGCTTAATCCTTCACCAACATTGTAGCCAAGCAAACGTTTGGCATCAACGTACGCCTGGTAATTGCCGTTAGGATTGTTTTTCAGGAACTCACCCTTGGTTATGAACCAGTCATTTGACGATGCCACTGGAGCGTTGTCATATACCGATACTGTACCACCATCACTGCTTTGGGCGAACTTGTAAATTGCGCCGTAATCAAAATTGGCATAAGTAGTATAGGCGTTCTTCATTTGCAGATTGAACAACGCGCCTGCATCTGCAGTAAAGCCCCAATGTTTGGAGAAACGGTTTTTGTACTTCGGCACCAGGGGTATATTGATGTTTGTAGAAATGACCTGTTCCCTTACATCATTGCCGGTTACCACCTGCCTGTAGATGTTTCCTGCGCCATCGGTTGCCTGGTATTCTGTATGATAGTCATTCAGAATTGCGTCTCCATTCTGCTGCATATACAGTATGCCTGCCCCTATCCCGAAATGGCGCTTCTTACCAAAGAAGAAACCCAGTTGTGCATCTCCACCGTAGGAGTACCCATTCCGGTATTTCAATTGGCCTGTATTCGTGTTGAGTGTGTTTGGATAGTTGGCATCTGTATTTGCTGATGTAAACGCCTGGCTGGCTCCTCCTCCAAGGAGGTTTATATCGATCACCCACCTGGATAAAAGACTATCTGCATGATAACTGTGTTTTGACTCCTGGGCTATTGCCAGGACAGTGCCATAAGCTGCTGCCAGGAGGAATATAAGTTTCTTCATTTTGTTTTTTTAAAAGTTAAGTTTTATGAATTGTCCAGAAAGTACTGGGGTTAGTTTTTAGTAAATCTTGCCGAACCTATTTTGACCCCATTACGATAACAGCTAACGAAATAAGCGCCATCCGGATAAGCAGCTACGTCTATTGATGCCTTGTTATCTGAAATCTGCAATGCAGCGATCTTCTGCCCCAGCATATTTACAACTTCCGCTTGCACAGGCCCATTTACCGCAGAGCTGATCTCCAGGGTGATATGATTACTGGCAGGGTTAGGATACACTGATATATCGACTGCACCGTTGTTAACATTGGTTATCGCCGCTGGCGTTATGTAGTAAGTCTTCTGCGAACAGCCATTAAGCGACGTCATTACCCAGTAAAACTTATGGCCGAAATCAGGGCTTTCATTTAAATAATCCTGGTTGATCTCTCCAACAAGAATGGTCGAGTCCAGGGTAAGAATGTTGTCATAACCCCACTGGTAAGAATCCTCATTAGCTGGTGTGCAAACAAAATGGTTATTGAAGAAAACCACTTCCGGAGTTGTGGAAACAGAATTGCCGACGGTTACAGTAAACGTGCTTTGACTGAAGCAGGACGCACCGGATATGGTTGCGCTCAATGTTACAACGGCGGTGCCGGCTTCATCGAAATTTACCAAAGCATACTGGTGATCCGCGCCCTGTGCCCAAACAGCGGCATTGCTTGCAGACCAATTATACACTGTGCCTGCTGGCGGTAAAGTAGCCGCACCAAAGTTTTGATACATAGTACCCGAACAAACTGATGCCGGCGATTGTGTGGAGATAACCGGAGCAGAAGGCGCTAAAAACACGGCAACCGTAGTTGTTGCTGTGTCTGTGCCACATACATTGCTGACAGTATATATAACAGTATCGGAGCCTGCTGCTACTCCGGTAACGATACCATCAATAACAGTCGCCGCAGCATTGCTGCTAGTCCATGTGCCTCCGGTTGCAACATCAGTTAATGTGATAGATGATCCAGCGCAAAGGACTGCCGGACCGGTGATAGTGCCTGCATCAGGCAATGGGTTCACCATAATTGTTTTCATGACGCTTGCTGTGCAAAAAAGATCACTAACCGTATATATGATGGTATCTGTACCCGCTGCTGCGCCTATGATGAGGTTGCCTAGCGCTAATGCATTACCATTGCTAGCAGTCCAGGTGCCGCCAGATGCCGTATCTGTAAATGTAACCGATGAGCCCACACAAACGCTGGATGGCCCTGTTATGGTGCCGGTATCGGGCATTGAATTAACCATTACCATTTTGCTTGCCATACTTGTTCCGCATGTATTGCTAACCGTGTACATAATTGCATCGATACCAGCGGTAACTCCGGTCACTACACCGGCAAGAACTGATGCGTTTGTATTGCTTGCGCTCCATGTTCCAGCCCCAGTTGTATCTGTCAGGGTTATTGATGAACCTGCGCACACCATTGAATCTCCCGTTATACTTCCGGCATCAGGCAGCGAGTTTATTGTAATTGTTTTAGTGACAGTAGCCGTACAGCCCATATTAAATACAGTGTATATGATGGTATCCACCCCAACTAAAATTCCGGTAACGAGTCCGTCAGCGACAGCGGCGTTGGTATTGCTTGCACCCCATTCACCGCCGGTGGCTGGGTCTGTCAGGGTTATTGTTGTGCCGGCACATACGCTGGATGGGCCGTTGATGATACCTGCATCCGGCGTTGCATTTATGGCAATAATCTTCGATGCAACACTGATGCTACATGCATTTACAACGATATACTCTATCGTATCTATACCGGCTGTTACACCAGTCACGATGCCATCGGTCACGGTTGCATTGGCGTTGCTGGCGCTCCATGTACCGCCTGGTGCAAGGTCTATCAATGTTATTGCAGAGCCCGTACATACAGTAGATGGGCCAGTAATAACACCCGCATCCGCAAGTGCATCTACCGTTACCGTTTTTGTAGCCGTTGCGGTGCAACTTAAATTGGTTACCGTGTATTCGATGGTATCCACTCCAGCAATAACACCGGTAACAATACCGTCAACAACAGTTGCACTTGTGTTGCTTGCACTCCATTCGCCATCGGCGGTAGGGTCTGTAAGGGATATTATGGAACCCACGCATACGCTCGAAGAGCCATTTATAATACCTGCATCTGGTGTTGCATTTACAACGATAATCTTTGTTGCAGAATCTGCGCCACAAGAATTGCTCACTTTGTACATAATTGTATCAATACCTGCTGTAACGCCTGCAACAAAACCTGCAAGAACTGTCGCATCTGCATTACTGGCGCTCCAAACACCCCCGGCCACAAGGTCGTTTAGTGTTATTGATGAGCCCGTACACACCGTTGATGGGCCTGTGATAACACCTGCGTTTGCAGTAGCATCCACAGTCACTGTTTTTGTAGCCGTTGATGTGCAGCTTAAACTGGTTACCGTGTATAAGATCGTATCAACACCGGCAGTTACTCCCGTAACCACCCCACCGAAGACAACAGCATTCGCATTGCTGCTGCTCCAAGTTCCACCTGCCGCGGGATCCGTAAATGTAATTACCGATCCGGCACACACACTTGCCGGGCCCGTGATAACACCAGCATTAGGAAAAGGATTTACGGTTACTATCCTGGTAGCGGCAGACGTTCCGCAACTGCTGCTAACTGTATAAGAGATTGTAGTAGTACCCGGAGCAACACCGGTAACAATACCCGTTGATGAACCGATAGTAGCTGTAGCTGTGGTTACCGAGCTCCAAACCCCGCCCCCAGCAACATCGCTTAAGGTAGTAACCGCACCTGGGCAAACCGCTGCTATTCCTGTAATTATACCTGAATTAGGTGTAGCGCTTACTGTAACTACTGTAGTTGCCGCAGCTATGCCGCAGCTATTATTAACTGTATAAGATATCGTTGTGGTACCAAAAGTGATACCGGTAACAACACCCGTTGAAGAACCGACAGTAGCTACAGCAGGAGTTGCCGAGCTCCATGCTCCGCCACCCACTGTATCGCTTAAGGTAGTGGTAGCTCCGGGGCAAACAGTTAATATACCATTGATAATTCCTGCATTAGGTGAAGGATTAACCGTTACTATTCTAGTAGCTGCTACTGTTCCACAACCACTGTTAACCGTGTAGGATATAGTAGTAGTACCAGGAGCAATACCAGTAACGACTCCTGTTGAAGAACCGATGGTAGCTATACCCGGAGTTACCGAGCTCCAGGTTCCCCCACCCGCTGCATCGCTCAAAGTGGTGGTAGCGCTAGGGCAAACAGTAAATGTACCTGTGATTGTTCCGGCATCAGGTGAAGGGTTAACTGTTACAATTTTTGTGGCTGCAACTGTTCCGCAACTGCTGTTGACCGTATATGATATTGTACTGGTACCCGGAGCAACTCCTGTAACAATACCCGTTAACGAACCGATGGTGGCCATCGCTGTATTTACAGAACTCCATAATCCCCCACCTGCTGCATCGCTTAAGGTCGTGGTAGTACCAGGACAAGCCGTCAATATTCCGGTAATGGTTCCTGCTTCTGGCGTGGCACTTACTGTTACAACAATGGTGGCGGCAGCTATTCCACAACTGCTGTTCACTATATAAGATATAGTTGTAGTGCCTAAGGCAATGCCGGTAACGATACCCGTTGAAGACCCAATAGTGGCCGTAGATTCAGTAACTGAGGTCCATGTACCGCCGCCTACGCCGTCGCTTAAAGTAGAAGAAGCACCGGGACAAATCGTTAACATGCCCGTTATCGTTCCTACGTTTGGAAGCGAGTTAACGGTAATCGCTTTTTGCGCAAGGCAACCTGTTGTTAAGGTATAAGCAATCGTGTCAATACCCGCAGACATTCCACCAACAATTCCGGAAATGCTGCCCACCGTGCCGATCAAGGTGTTGCTGCTGCTCCATATGCCGCCAGAAGTATCGTCATTCAATGTTATTGTTGAGCCAACGCACACGCTATCCGGCCCGGTAATTGTTGCCGGCGCAGGATTTATAGTTATTGTTATTGTATTTACACAGGCTAGAGGCGATGTATAAGTAATGGTATCAACTCCCGGAGCAAGCCCTGAAAGTATGCCTGAAGAAGAACCGATAGTGGCAATTAAATTGTTGCTGCTGCTCCACGTGCCGCTTGTATCTATATCAGACAAAGTAGTAGTAAAGCCCTGGCAAACCTGCGGTGTACCGGTGATCGGCGAAGCAATGCAAGGCGATGGGGCAAAATTGATATAACTTCCGTTAATGGCAACCGCGCCATTAATAGTTAGTGCCTTCCCAATAAGCGTATCTCCCGTCTCTAATGATATTGCACCAGCACCTACGATCGTACCGTTGAAAACAGAGTTGGAAAATATGTCCACGGCACCATCAACTTTCCAATATACATTTTTAGCCTGCGCGCCGTTCATCAGGATAACCCGGGAAAGCGTACTCGTTGTAAATGCCCCGTTTATTTTTATTACAAATACCGCATTGGCATCACCTTCCGCATTCAGGATGACGTTACCTGTTAGTTGTGTTATGCCCGTGATCTGGTACGAATGAGGAGTAAGCACGAGGTCGTGACCAAAATCAGATGGATCCAACAGATTAATATCAGCAGGGAGAGCGACAAGGTAATTATAGACGTTAGTGAGATCGCCTGCTGCTGCTGCTGTTGCCGTATCCATACCATGAATGGTACCTGTTACATTTAAAGGATCGAAGCCACTAGGTATTGTTGAATTTGCGCCCACATTGCCGGTAACGTAGGTCTCGGGAGTACTGGTAACTGAGCCGGAGCTGGAAAAAACGCCATAAGCCGCAGTGGAAACAAGCGTTGGGGCAGCAGGCCCCGTTAATAACGGGCTTCCGCAGCCTATTGGCGTATAGGCAACCAACTGACTTACTAAAACCGCTGCGTTCAAAGCGAGCGCTCTTCCCTCCAGCGTATCGTGTGTGCTGGTCATATCAATTTGCCCGTTGGCCACAATTGTGCCTTTTATGGAAGTACCGGTACCAATATTTATCGCGCCGCCCACTTGCCAGAACACATTACATGCAAGCGCCCCGTTTATCAATTTCACTTTAGCCAGGGCATCTGTAGAAAAGAGCCCTCCAATTTGAAAGATGAATACCGCATTTGGATTTCCCTGTCCGTTTAAAACAAGGTTTGAAGTCAGTGTTGCTGCACCCACTGAACTATAGACACCCGCAATCAGCGTGTCGCCATGCCCGAACGGACTAGCTATGGTGCCAGTTGATATTGCCGTACTAAACTGCGTGTACAAACTGATCACGTCTGCAGTGCAATGCCCGGTGGCCGTATCTGCTGTATGCAATACACCATCCACATTGCCAAAGCCTGTGACGCTGCCTGCAAGGTTTGAGCCTACATTGCCGGTGAGGTGGGTAAGGTACAGTGTTCCGGAACCTGTCATCGCACCATCAGTGGTGAAAAGAACAAATTTTGACGCTGTACCCAGCGTTGGGGCTTGCCCGAAAATTGCTCCGGGCATCAAAAACATAACAATCGCAATCATTACACGGCGTATTCTAATATTCATATTATTCAATTGCATTGCGAATTAATTTTCACAACAAAAGACCTAGTGGTTAATAACCATGCCATATGATTTTCCAAAGCCCTGAATTGATAGCTGATAGGTGCCGCTGCTTTGATTGTGTAGCGATTCAACTTCATGCCTCGCCGTTATCCAGGGCAAATCAATACAGGGGCGTTTTAACCCCAGTATCGGGTTATTAAGGACCAATTCCCCACATAATGTCTTCAAAATGTTTATGGATGCAACTCAGCTTGATAGTCTAAAAGCTCCATTTGCTCTTTTGCACTGATTACTTGATTTTCAGTTCATTACCGTCAATCATAAGTTTCTCTTATTGCGTCATAAAAATAAATTTAATCAAACGTTTGTTTAATTTTAAACAGTTGTTTAGTTTTGCGTTGTCTTTCTGAAATTACATAGTATGGAAAGTCGGCGAGTATGGAATACAGTGAAAAACAATTGGCAATAATGGACACCGCAGAAAAGCTGTTTGGACAAAACGGCTTTAGCGGTACATCAGTAAGAGATATTGCCCAGGAAGCAGGCGTGAACGTGGCTATGATCTCTTACTACTTCGGGTCGAAGGAAAAATTAATGGAAATGCTTTTCGAACAGAAATCGAATAAGCTGACGCTGATGGTGGAGAACCTGCTGCAGGATGAAAACGTTAAGTACCTGCAAAAAGTGTATGTGCTGATCGATGACTATGTGGACAGGTTTGTGGGCCAGCAGGCCTTTCACAAGATCATGATCCGTGAGCAGGTGACTGAAAATGGCACCGGGCTGGCAAACCAGATATTGGCCCTGAAGAAAAGGAATCTGGCATCTATAAAGAAGCTGATAGTGGGCGGACAAAAAACAGGGGAGTTCAAGAAAAATATTGATATTGTAATGATGATGGCGACCCTGGTGGGTACCATGAGCCAACTGATAACGTCGCAATGCTATTACCGTGAAGTAAGTAATATTGAGAACATGGATGATGCGGAATTTAATAAGCTTATAAGAAAAAAATTGAGCACACATTTAAAACACTTATTTAAAGTAGTACTTACAAATGAAGCATAGACAATATATCAAAGCCGGCATCTTTTCCCTCGCAATCCTATCCGGGCTTGCTGCAGATGCCCAAAACGAAAAGGTGCTGACACTGGATCAGGCCATAGAAATGAGCATTAAGAACAGCGGCCAGTTAAAGTTGGACAATGCGAAGGTTGATGAGGCCGTAGGCGCCGCGAAGGAAGCATGGAACAACCATTTACCAGACGCAAAGGTAACAGGGGCCTATATGCGACTGAACAACCCGACCGTAGATCTTAAAGTGAAGCTCGGCAGCGGCTCTGGCGGCAGCGCTCCCGCCATCAAGGTAAACGAAGCAGCCTATGGAATATTGAATGCTTCCCTCCCTGTTTTTTCCGGACTTAGGATCAAGTATGGTACAGAGTCAGCAAAATACCTCGAGCAGGCGGCAAAGCTTGATGTAGAAAATGACAAGGAAGAAGTGATCATGAATACCGCTAATGCTTTCAGCGCACTCTTTAAAGCCCGGGAATATGTGGGACTGGTAAGGGAAAACTTGAAACAGCAGCAGCAGCGTGTAACTGATTTCACGAACCTGGAAAAGAACGGGTTGATGGCCCGCAATGATCTTTTAAAAGTGCAATTGCAGGAATCAAATGTAGAGCTGACACTGCTGGAAGCAGAAAACGACCTGCAGATTACTTATACCAATGTGAACCTGATGCTGGGCCTGCCGCAGGGCACCGAAGTAAACCCTGATACCTCAGGCTTTCATATCGCAGACCCCGGCGCCCTTATTCAATGGGAAGAAAGCGCAATAAAGAACCGTAAGGACATCGCATCGCTGTCTTTTCGTGAAAAAGCAGCCAATACCGCTATAAAAGCCACCAAAGGAGAGTACTACCCAGGCATCGCGATCACCGGCGGCGTTATAGCTGCGGATATTCCCAATCTATTGACCATTAATGATGCGTTGAATGTTGGTCTCGGCCTGTCTTACAATTTCGGCGCTATCTGGAAAACAGGCGCAAAAGTACAGCAGGCTAACGCAAGGCTACATGAGATACAAGCGAATGAAGGCATCCTGTCGGACAGGGTACGCCTGGAGGTAACGCAGTCATACCAAAATTATATCCTGAGCCTGAAGAAAATAGATGTATATAACAAAGCGCAGGCGCAGGCTGTTGAAAACTACCGGATCACTAAAAACAAATACGACAATAGCCTCGTAACTACTACCGATCTGCTTGAAGCCGATGTAGCACAGCTCCAGGCGCAGCTTGCCAGCTTACTCTCTAAAGCAGATGCACTGGTAGCTTATAAAAAATTACAGCAAACAGCAGGAACACTTACTAAATAAGAGAAACACAAAAAGGAAAAACAAGCTCATCAATAAAAAAAATTATCTCATTCATAAAAATGTAAGTCATGTCGCAAACAAACGAAACTAACAGCACCGCACCACAGCAGCCACAGGAAGGCCATAAAAAAGGGCATCACCACCAGCAGCCTGAACCACCAAAGAAAACAAGTAAGGGCTTTATGATAGCGCTTATCATACTGGTGCTTGGCGGTGGTACATTCGGGGTTACCAAGTATATCCACGGGCAGCACCACGAAGAAACCGATGACGCGCAGGTAGAAGCAAACATCAGCCCGGTGATCCCGCGTATTTCAGGGTATGTGACCGAGGTGCGCGTAAAAGACAACCAGAAGGTAAAAAAAGGCGATACACTGGTTATCCTCGACAGCCGCACAGAGCAGATACAACTGGAACAGGCACAGGCCGCTCTTGCTGCAGCCAAAAGCAACCTCAGTGTTGTTAATGCCAACACAAGTGTGTCAAGAGCTAATGTTGCCACATATGAGGCTAACGTATCCACCGCAGATGCGCAGATAGAAGCTGCTAAGGTAACGCTGCGCCGCGCTACGCAGGATTACGACCGTTATGCCAACCTGATAAAGGATCATACCATTACCCAGCAGCAATATGAGCAGGCTGAAGCGGCTAAACAAAGCGCTGAACGCCAGTTGCAAGTATTAACAGACCAGAAGAATGCTGCTAACCGCCAGACAAATGCCGCCAACTCGCAAAGCAATGCAAGCACCCAACAGGTGAGCGTGGCAAACGCAACCATACAGCAGCGCCAGGCAGACCTTGATAACGTAATGCTCAACCTTTCTTATACCGTGATCACTGCACCTGAAGATGGAACTATCTCTAAAGTAAACGTACAGATAGGCCAATTCCTGCAAACAGGACAGGCACTGTTTAATGTGGTACTTGATACTAACCCATGGGCAGTTGCTAATTTCAAAGAAACACAGTTGGAGCGCATGCATGAAGGACAAAAAGTGACCATACACATTGATGCCTACCCAGGACACGACTTTGAAGCAAAACTGGCTTCATTCTCACCAGCCACCGGCTCACGCTTTGCGTTGCTTCCGCCAGACAATGCTTCCGGCAACTTTGTGAAGGTAGTACAGCGCCTGCCTGTAAGAATGGAATTTACCGGCAATGACCCCCTCGTGAAGAACCTTCGCCCGGGAATGAATGTGGATGTGGATGTGCATCTTGATTAATTCAAAATTCAAAAGCCAAAATTCAAAAAATGGAAGACATTTCATTTAATGTTGAAGAACAGGCACCCGAATATGGCAAGCAACCGGCTTACAACATTAAGCATAGAGCATATAGTTTTTCAAAAGAGCTTGTGTTGTACATCGGAGCACTTGACATTAAAAAGATACATTTTTCACTATTCGACCAATTAACAAGAAGCGGTACATCTATTGGCGCAAATTTGGTTGAAGGAAGATCAGGCTCTTCAGTAAATGACTTTTTGAAGTTTTATACCATTGCGCTTAAATCCGCTAACGAAACAAAATATTGGCTTTGTCTGATAAGAGACACAATAGCAACAGATAAGATAAAGATAGGGGAATTGCTAACTGAAGCCGATGAATTGTCGAAAATAATAGCCAAAATTATTATTAACACGAAAAGTTAGAAAAGCAAACAACTCTGAGTTTTTGAATTTTAACTTTTGAATTTTGAATTTAAGATATGCAACATGAATCACTTGTAGAATATGGCCCACGGCGGGTGATCATTACGGTCACTGCAATATTTTGCGCGCTGCTGGAGATAGTGGATACGACGATAGTGAATGTGGCGCTTACAAATATGCAAGGCAATCTTGGCGCTACACTTAATGAAATAGGCTGGGTGATCACGGCATACGCTATCGGTAATGTGATCGTGGTACCGATGACTAGCTGGCTGTCTGCACAGTTTGGGAGAAGGAATTATTTTGCGGCATCTATAATGATATTCACCGTCTTCTCCTTCCTCTGCGGAAATGCAGATGGGATATGGCAACTGGTATTCTTCCGCTTTTGCCAGGGCCTGGGCGGCGGTGCGCTGCTCGTTACTTCCCAAACCATTATTACCGAGAGTTACCCACCGGAAAAACGCGGTATGGCGCAGGCCATCTATGGATTAGGTGTTATTATTGGCCCTACGCTTGGCCCACCATTGGGCGGCTATATTGTAGATCACGCGTCATGGCCGTTTATCTTTTACATCAATATCCCAATTGGTATAATAGCTACACTGCTTACCCTGCAATTTGTACGGAGTCCTAAATACGCTGCAAAGAAAGCCGCCAAGGATGTGGACTGGGCAGGTATAGCCTTGCTGGCAATTTCGGTGGGGTCGCTGCAATACGTATTGGAACGCGGTCAGGAGGACGACTGGTTTTCAAGCCGGGTCATAACCGCTCTTGCAGTTACCGCTGTGCTCGGTTTCTTTTTCTTCATATGGCGGGAGCTTACAGCTGAGCACCCGATTGTAGAGCTAAGAGTCTTGAAGAATGGGAACCTTAGAGTGGGGACCATATTATCCTTCATATTAGGTTTTGGTTTGTACGGTTCCACGTTCATCATTCCACTATACACACAAAGTATCCTAGGATGGACGGCACAGCAAGCTGGTTCGCTGATGATACCCGCTGCCCTTACCACTGCATTTATGATGCCTATAATAGGCCAGTTGCTGCAAAGAGGGGCAAAGAAACAATACCTTGTAGCCCTTGGCATGCTCATCTTCTTCTTTTACAGCTTTTGGGGTTATAATATATTAACACCAGACACCAGTAAGGATTCTTTCTTCTGGATGCTTATACTGCGCGGGTTTGGCCTGGGTATGCTGTTCATTCCAATTACCGCACTTTCATTGTCCACCCTTAAGGGTCAGGCAATAGGCCAGGGCGCAGCCTTTACGGGCATGATGCGCCAGCTTGGCGGCTCATTTGGTGTGGCATTGATCACTACGTTTATGGCTAGCCAGAATATGGTACATCGCAATGATCTCGTTTCCAAAATGCAGTATGATAACCCATTAGTGCAGCAGCGTGTGCAAGCCATCCAGCACAGCAATATGGCACACGGCGCACCTCCAGACCTGGCACTGAAAGGGGCGTATCAAAGCCTGGAATTTATGGTAAACAAGCAGGTAGCTGTGCTTTCATACATGGATGTGTTCCTGTACCTCGGCATATTGTTCCTGATATGCATACCCTTTATGTTAATGGTAAAAGACGGTAAACCGCCTAAGAAAGAAGAACTGGCGGAGGCAATGCACTAGCCCTTGC
>CAISPO010000073.1 GCA_903887415.1 uncultured Bacteroidota bacterium
AGCAGAAGACGGCATACGAGATCGAGTAATGTGACTGGAGTTCAGACGTGTGCTCTTCCGATCTGTACGTTTCGTAAGTGCCCTGCACTATACCCTGCGAGCCTATGTATATCCAGCTACCAGCGGTCATCTGCCCATACATCATCAGCCCCTTGGCCTCCAGTTCCCTGAAGTGTTCCCATGTAGCCCACTTACCTACCAGGTTGGAGTTGGCAATAAGTACACGAGGCGCATTCTTATGCGACCGCAGTACCCCTACAGGCTTGCCGCTCTGCACCATCAGCGTTTCGTCCTCCTCCAGGTTTCTCAGGCACTCCAGTATCTTATCAAAGCTCTCCCAGTTGCGCGCGGCCTTGCCTATGCCGCCATATACCACCAGGTCCTCCGGGCGCTCAGCCACATCAGGGTCCAGGTTGTTCTGTATCATGCGGTAAGCAGCCTCCGTTACCCAGTTTTTGCAGGTAAGCATTGAGCCTGTTGGTGCGTGTATCACGCGTTTTCCGGTAGTGTGTGACATTATTATCTTTTTAACAGCTCTGCAAGTTCATGCAGTTTATTCGCCAGTAATTTTTTATTGATCAGCTTTGTTTCGTAATCAGCGATCAATGCTTTCGATACATTCCTAGCCATAGCATACTTCACCACTTCTGTGTCTTTGCCTTTACACAGCAATATACCGATGCTTGGATTCTCATTCTTTCGCTTTACATCTCTATCCAATGCTTCCAGGTAGAAATTCAGTTTACCTAAAAATTCAGGTTGAAATTCTTCTACTTTCAACTCAAACAACACAAGACATTGCAGGTCACGGTGATAAAACAGTAAATCAGTATGATAGTCTTTCTTGCCTACCTGCAAGCGGAATTGCGAACCCATGTACGTAAAGCCCTTTCCTATCTCCAATATAAATCGCTGTAGGTTCTTAGTCAACGCTCGCTCCAGGTCATTTTCCGAGTGCTGCTCAGGGAGGTCTAAAAAATCAAAAACGTACGGATCCTTAAAAATATTCAATAGACCTTCATGATTTTTTTGCGGCAGAGAAACGACTGCTTTATTTCCCAGCATAGTACGCTCAAAGTATGCCGAATTTAATTGTCTTCTTAATTCAACCTTGCTCCATTTTTCTTTAATAGCAGTGAAAATATAAAACAGCTTTTCTTCTGCCGTCTTGGTGGATGAAAGTATTTCAAGGTGATTGGTCCACGATAATTGTGTAAGCAGGTTTTGCACAAGCCCCTCACTCGCATTATAAATATCATTAAATTGTGTCGCCAGCGGCGACACAATTTCAAATGCGCTCCCAGTAAGGGTTTTGGCTTTTTTACTTGATGATTTTAATTGTGTCGCCGCCGGCGACACAATTACCTTTTTACTTTTAGCTTTCTTGTATGGAACAGGTAGTTCCTTTACATTCTTACGCTGCACCTCCATCCATACACCGGCACATTCCGAATCCGCTGCGTATGTTTCATAAAATTGCTTCATACGGTAAAGCCCCCTGCGGTTAAACGACTTTAATTCCGGTATCTTAGACTCAATGTACAAGGCAAGGTCATCTACTGTAT
>CAISPO010000074.1 GCA_903887415.1 uncultured Bacteroidota bacterium
CGGCAACTCTGTCACAGGTGACAACTGCAACAACAGAATCTCAAAACTCAGCTTAACTTCATGCAGTTATCACCTGTGACAGAGTGAAAAATCAATCATTTTTAACCCGCCAAAATTGTAAACTAAAAGCCGGACGATACCATATGTAAACCAGTATTAGGACTATCATTAAAACCACTTCTTTTCCCAGCACCGCACAAACAGTAAATCAGTTAATCTCGGCTAATCTGAGGTTCAGACCTCTTTTTTCCGTATCTTTGCATTTTAACGAGTGTTTCCAATCTTAGTTTTTAGCCAACAGGCAGGCTTGTGATACACACCTTTTCAACTCCGCAGATGCGGGAGAGGCGCAGGCAGTTACATTTTTTTGCATCTTAAAATATACAAATGACATTTAATGAGTTAAACCTCATTGAGCCCATATTAAAGGCTCTTGAGACGGAGGGGTACAAAACCCCCACCCCAATCCAGGAACAATCTATCCCTATATTGCTGCAGCGCAGAGATCTTTTAGGTTGCGCACAAACGGGTACTGGCAAGACAGCTGCATTCGCAATTCCTATCCTGCAGATACTGCATGAGGAACATGCCGAGCGCACGCACAAGAACATTAAAGTATTGATTCTCACACCTACACGTGAGCTAGCTATACAAATAGGTGAAAGCTTTGCTGCCTATGGCCGCAATCTTCGCCTGAGGCATACAGTGATCTTTGGCGGTGTGCCGCAGGGAGCACAGGTACAGGCGCTGCACAGGGGTGTGGACATCCTTATTGCCACGCCAGGCCGCCTGCTGGACCTTATGAACCAAGGCTATATAAACATTAAAGACATCAGCATCTTCGTACTAGATGAGGCCGACCGTATGCTGGATATGGGCTTTATTCATGATGTGAAGCGTGTAGTTGCCAAGCTGCCTGCTAAGCGCCAAACCCTTTTCTTCAGCGCCACTATGCCTGTGGAAATACAAAAACTATCAAGCTCATTGCTCCACAACCCGGAGAAAGTAGAGGTAACCCCGGCGGCTACTACCGCAGAAACAGTAACCCAGTCAGTCTATTTTGTGGACAAAAAAGATAAAAGGCAACTGCTTACCTATGTGCTGAGAGACCCGGAAATGAAAATGGTGCTGGTATTTACCCGCACCAAGCACGGTGCCGATAAGGTGGTAAAAGACCTGGTAAAGGAGAACATTAAGGCCGAAGCAATACACGGCAACAAGTCCCAAAACGCCCGCCAAAGGGCATTAACCAACTTTAAGGAAGGCAAGATAAGGGTGCTGGTAGCTACCGATATTGCCGCCCGCGGCATAGATGTGGATCTTCTGAGCCATGTAATAAACTACGAAATACCGGAAGTGCCGGAAACGTATGTGCACCGCATTGGCCGCACCGGTCGTGCCGGCGCCAGCGGCACCGCTATGTCGTTCTGCGATGACGAAGAAATGCAGGACTGGAGAAACATATTGAAGCTCACGGCCCAGAAGATACCAGTGGTGGAAGGCCACCCCTACCCTATGGCAGCAAGCGGCCAGGTGCATATAAACCTGCCAAAGAACAAAGAAGTGGTGCGCAGGCCAAATGCAGTTTCAGGTGGCCACGCTGGAAACAGTAATGGCCCGAGAAGAAGGTTTAGCGCTGGTAACGGCGGCAGAGCGAGATAAGTTGAAAATCAATAGATTAATAAGTAATATTAAAAGACAAATGGCGCATAATTTGCGTCATTTGTCCTTTTCCTAAGTACTGCATTTGTTATGAGGTCGTGCGATTGTTATACCGTGCGAACTTTAAAATCACATCAAAGGCTCGCGTCTTTGCGAACTGCGCTATCGAGCTTTGTGCGCTAGCCGTGGTGAAGCAACTCACGTAATCCGATGATTCGATCGGTGCAAAATTAAAGTCGAAATGGCATTTGTTATCTCGACATTGCATTTGGCGGAAAATCGATAAAAGGGATCAGGAGAGGCGTTATGGTTTGGAATAAGTAAAATGTAACATTGTTCAATTTCTTCTGCAATTTCAACTAACTTTAATGGCATAATACTTGCTCATTCGTTACCCCAAATAACACCGGCATTTTCACATTCACATATTTTCACATTTTCACATTACACAACATGGCCTGGACAGAAAAAGACAACAAACTTTACCGCAGCTTCAAGTTCAAGGACTTTGGTGAAGCATTCTCATTTATGACGCATGTCGCCCTGATCGCCGAAAAACAAGACCACCACCCTACCTGGACAAACACTTACAATAAGGTGGATATATGGCTGAACACACACGACAAAGGCGATATTGTAACCGACAAGGATAGAACCCTTGCCGCAGCCATTGATAAGATAACGGGTAAATAAAACACCGACTTATGACCAACAAAGCCACCGGGACATTCGAAGTGAAAATTGTTCCGCAAACCGACCGTGAGATTCCTATGTTTGGCCGGATGACCATAGACAAGCAGTTCTTTGGAGACCTCGAGGCAACTACGCAAGGGCAGATGCTTAGCGCTGGCACTGCAATACCAAACTCTGCTGGTTATGTGGCTATAGAGCGGGTGGAAGGGTCACTGCATGGCAAAAAGGGAAGTTTTGTATTGCAGCATGTAGGGATAATGAACCGTGGCGTACCCACATTGACTGTAACGGTAGTTCCGGATTCGGGAACGGGCGAACTGGAAGGTTTGTCGGGGGCGCTAACAATAATCAGGGAGCAAGGTAAACACGCTTATGAGTTCGCATACAACCTTCCGGACAAAAAACATTGATTAAAATTTTCAGAAAACCAGGAGCTTTAAAGCCCGTCCTACTTCGCGGCGGCATCCTCTTCAGCTATCCTGTGCTGCCTGAGTATCCTGGGGAAACGAACTTCAAGACCACCGTGAACAGTGCCTTTATAGCCCACACCCACCTCAATGAAGCCTGCCACCTGGCGGCCAATGCGCAAACCAAGCGGTGTAGCCTGGAACCCAGTAGCCCATAAACCAGACCTGTCGGCCTCGCCTGGCTGGCGGTTAAGATCGTCAAATACACTAATGCCATAAGCAAGAGCGCCATATAGCCTTACCCTTATAAGATCGTTGCGGGTATCAAGGTAGCAGAAGGTCATTTCAGGTACAAAAGAAAGGAAACTGCCCCAGGTGCGGATGTTCTCATAACCTAAGCCCATTCCCAGGGTCACATTCTTGTTGATATAGTACCGGTAAGTGATATTAGAAACACCTGATGAAGCCGAGAAAGGTGCACCCTGAACGAAGCTGTAAATACTGTAATACCCGTAGCCTACTGCTATTTCGCTCTTACCTCTCTGTGCAAAACCGCGGTGCGCAAAACAGATCATTAATAAAGCAAAAAACAAAACAGGTATCTTTCCTTTCATCATAAAATGGCTTTTAAGCTATGGTATTTATTGATTACGAAGGCTAAAGATAGAGCAAACTTTGATTTCTCCAAAACCTTTGGGTTAGGAATCGGGAATTAGTTATTAAGGAATCGGGGCGTTTTGTGGATAAACCTGATAAACTATTTTCTGTTCCGTTGTACTTGCTGTAGTTTTTCTATGTCGTTTTTATCCTGGAGGCGGCCTGTCCCAAATTTTGTCAAAACCAGGTGATTAAGATTGATAATAGGCATTGCTAAGCCTTCAATTTCGGCAACAATTTTTTCTTTGTCGGCATCCTCATAAGCCACTCCCGAAACTTTTGTAAGGAAATCTATTTTGTAGGGGCTTTCCCACGCGCTGAAAACAAGGGTCTCAGAAAAATCCAATTCCTTTATTACCAGCAAGTCTTCGTCATCAACATCGTTTTTCTCCAGAGCTTTGATGAGTCTTATCTTATTGTCATTGTCTGGTTTTACCCAAATATCCATATCGCCGGTTGTTCGATTATAACCGTGATAGTTCACCGCATATCCGCCGACCAGCATAAATTGCACACTTTCCGCCAGCATGTCGGCTATCAGTTTCCTATGTTCTTCAAAGAAGATGTTCATGATTTATAGGAGATGATCTTTAAAGACCGGCTAAGTTGGGGGTTCTTTATTTTATCGTCTGTAAGGCCAAATGATGCGATAA
Source organism: uncultured Bacteroidota bacterium (assembly GCA_903887415.1). Classification (GTDB taxonomy): domain Bacteria; phylum Bacteroidota; class Bacteroidia; order Chitinophagales; family Chitinophagaceae; genus Nemorincola. The sequence goes on from CAISPO010000074.1 coordinate 4,073, forward strand.
CCATTTCGTGCAGGTGCTCAAGCCGCTTTAAAGGCGTAATTGATGCCCAGTAATCGATCATCTCATCTTCCTGTTCCTGGAAAGAAGAGAAAATGCGTATTTTTTTTTTCTGGGACATAGTATGCAAAAATACTAATTTGAAACGATTTTCAGCTTTTCATCCAGGATTAACCTTCAGCCAGGGTTGCAACCTTTTAACCTTTTGCCTGTTTAACCTATTAACTAAAAAACGTAACTTTGAACCATGTCTTTACAAGGCAAGAAAATCATCTTAGCGGTTACTGGTAGCATTGCGGCATACAAAACGCCGCATTTTGTGCGCCTGTTGGTAAAAGCAGGGGCCGAGGTGAAGGTTTTGGTCACCGATGCCGCTGTACAATTTGTAAGCCCACTTTCGCTGGCTACTGTTTCTAAGCATCCTGTTCTGGCCAATGTGAACGATGGCGCTACCTGGAACAACCACGTGGAGCTTGGCCTCTGGGCCGATGCAATGATCATCGCTCCTTGCAGTGCCAATACGCTGGGAAAACTAGCCAATGGCCTGTGCGATAACCTTGTTTGCGCGGTTTACCTATCTGCACGCTGCCCGGTATTCATAGCTCCGGCTATGGATGAGGATATGTGGCTGCACCCTTCCACGCAGGCTAATAGGAGTAAAGTAAGGGCCTTTGGCAACCATATAATACCAGTAGCACATGGCGAGCTGGCCAGCGGCCTCATTGGCGAAGGGCGTATGGCGGAGCCGGAGGATATGGTGGCGCATCTCTCTGCTTTTTTCTCTGATGAAAATAAACCGTTGAAAGGGATAAAAGCCCTGGTTACCGCGGGGCCTACTTATGAGCGCATCGACCCTGTAAGGTTCATTGGCAACTTCTCCAGCGGCAAAATGGGCGTTGCCATTGCCGAGGCCCTCGCTGACCGGGGCGCGCTGGTGACACTGGTGCTTGGCCCATCGCATGAGCACACCTATCATTCGCTGGTGAAGACCATAGCTGTAGAGAGTGCCCAAGAAATGTACGACGCCTGCATGACTGCTTTTAAGGACGCTCATGTTGCCGTTCTGGCTGCGGCCGTTGCAGATTACAGGCCAGCGACACAGGCAACGGAGAAAATAAAAAAGAAGGATACGGAACTAACTATAGCTCTTACAAAAACCGATGATATACTCGCCAGCCTGGGCAAAATAAAACAGCCGGGGCAGACGTTAGTAGGTTTTGCCCTCGAGACGAATGATGAGCTGGAACACGCTGCTGAAAAATTAAAAGCAAAGAACGCGGACATGATCGCGCTAAACTCGCTCAGGGATGCGGGGGCTGGCTTTGCACATGATACCAATAAGATCACTTTACTAATGAGAAACGGCGTGCAGGCTGCGCTGCCGTTACAAAGCAAAAAAGATGCAGCGGCATCAATTGTTGACCATATTCTGGAATTAAGACATGCTGAAAAGATTGCTTAGTATTACGTTGATCTGGTTGGCCTGCTCTTTTAGTGGGCAGGCACAGGAGTTGAATTGTGTTGTAACTGTACTGCACGATAAAATATCGAGTACCGGCATTGACCCGCAGGTATTCAGTACCATGCAGAAATCTATTGCAGAGTTCATGAATAGCCACAAATGGACTACCGATGAATTTGCCGCATCGGAAAAAATAGACTGCAACATCCTGATCAACCTTACGGGCAACAACGTGAACAGTGACCCGGACAGCTATAATGCTACACTTAGCATACAGGCTACACGCCCGGTGTATAATTCCACTTATACTACAAAGCTCATAGACTTTATAGACAAGGATGTGTCCTTTAAATTTTCCCCTTATACCCCAATGCACTTTGACGATAACCAGGCATCCGGCACGGACCCTATGTCGGGTAACCTAACTGCCATACTGGCTTATTATTCCTATATAGTGCTGGGACTTGATTACGACAGCTTTTCGCCCAATGGCGGCTCTAACTATTTAAAAAAAGCGCAGAATGTTGTTAATAATGCGCCGGATGGAAAGGGCATAACTGGATGGAAAAATGTAGAGAGTACCCACAACCGCTATTGGATAGTGGACCAGATGCTGAACACGAGGTTCTCTGATGTACGGAAGGTATGGTACTCAATGCACCGCGAAGGGCTGGACAGCATGTATGCCAAGCCAACCGAAGCCCGGAACCGCATATTGTCCAATATCCGTAAGCTCTATGAAGTGAACAAGGAGAACCCAAGTTCTGTATATATCCAGTTCTTTTTCAATGCTAAGAGCGATGAGATCATACACCTGGTAAGCCAGGCGCCCAAAAATGAACGCCCGCAATACATAACCTTGCTCAACGCCCTTGATGTACCAAACGCAGCTAAGTATAATGCGCTTAGATAGTTGTAAGTCCCGGGATGAGTTGTTAGTTAACTGCTAAGGTGTTTAATAAAATTTATAAATGGTGCGGATAATAATTGCTTTTGTTTTTGTGATGTTGTTTTTTTCGTGCAAGCGCGATCAATATTCGGGCGATCATTTGTCGAAAGAGGTGATGCAAAAAGTGATGCTGGATATTAACCTGGCCGAGGCATACAGCATCAGTGCAAAAGACAGCCTGCACAGGGCTGGCGCCAAAAATGTGGATTCCCTTTCTGCGTTCTATAAAAGGATATTTGATCACTACAAAATAACGGAACAGGAATTTACCCAGAGCCTCGACTGGTACAAAAGCCATCCCGAAGAACTGGATTCGGTATATGCACGTATTATACCCATAGCAAACAGGTTACAGGCCCAGTTGCCTCCGGCAAAAACACCCATACCGGCAACACCTATACCACCCCAGGGGCTACCGGCCGCACCAGCACCTTTGCGCACACCAGCACCTCCAGCAACGCATCCTGCCACAATACACCCGAATGTGCCTAATGGACGGCCACATCCGGTGCCTCAACGGTCTGTGGGTAATGCAAATAGTAATTGAAAAGATTAGATTACTAGTCGTGCTAAGCGGATATTTTCAATTGCCCTGACCTTCTGTTCGCGTTGCCTTTTTCCGCTACCCAAAACCATATTGAGCGAAGGGCAAAGGGATACCCGCACAACCCTCAAACGCTTGGCGAACACCTGTTAAAGGCCAGGCTCGAGCGGCAACTTACAAAAAAAGCCGCAGCAGCCAAAATGGGTATAAGCCCCAGTACAATCGAATTATGGGAAACCAACCGATCTACCCCTGACGTGCGAAGCATGAAAAAAATCATTGAGTTTATCGGGTGCTACCCTTTGGCCGAACCTACAACTTTAAGCGAGAGAATACGGAAGTACCGGTATGTTCATGGGCTTAGTTTGGAGGAATTTGGGCAGCTATTGGGTGTTGATGGGTCTACGGTTTGGAGTTGGGAAAATGGGAAATATATGCCTTTGTTGGAAACTATAAAGATAATTCAAAAGGTGATTATGTGATGTAGGGCCATATAGATATAGAAGTAGACTAAAAGCTTTTATGCGGAATACTTTTTTTAAGCCGGTATGTGTTAATTTTGGCTATATGCTTGGAAAATAGAATATTAGTTCCTACCTTGCTATAGGTGGTAAAAAGCCATCATATTGTAATTTACTATTGCGTGTTTTGCATCAGTATAATAAAATAAAGCGTGTTGGAGTAGTTTGCATACTCCAATCAAGGTGGCTCATGGGTTAATTTTTGTATAAGTAGGCAGAAAAAGAACGTCTAATTTTCACTATTTTGTTGGCATTATATATCTTGTCAGCATCTAAACGAATGAAGAAGAGTAGCGGCGAAATATTTTGACAATTTATTTTGGTCATCAAAAACCATTGTACGAACTCAGGAAAGCGGGCATGAGACAGTGTACGAACTGCTTGCAGAATTAACGAAGCAAGATCTGCACGTTGATACCTATTTGAAGGCTTTCGTTGGCTTGGGACTGATAAAATACGACCGCCGGACAAAGGCGATTTCTCTCACCCCTAAAGGCAAATGCATAGATCGCCTGTTCAGCCAGCCGAACGGGCAAGGTTCCTAATGGCTTTTTGCATCTACGAATGAGCATTGCGTCATGCGGGATAAGTGCTATTTTTACGAGACCAAACCGCAGATCACATGACCAAGGTATCGAAGCGCAGTCTCAAATTGCTCATAGCGCCATATGCCCTCATGCTCGGGCTATTTTTCCTGCTCTCCATGTGGCAAGAATACAGCTTCACGGAACGCTTTAGCTGGCATATCATACTGACGGATTTCTCGATGGACAGCTTTTTCCTCACATTGTCCTTCGTCTTCTTTTACTTCCTCCTCAAGAACATTCAAAAAGGAAAAGAGACTTTGACGGCGCAGCAGGAGCGGTATCAGCAGGTGTTGGACAACATGATGGAAGGCATTCAGGTCATCGGCAGCGACTGGCGGTACTTGTACCTGAACGATGCCGCCGTGAGGCATAGCCGACTTTCCCGCGAAGAACTGATCGGCCACACCATCTTGGAGAGATATCCCGGTGTCGAGCAAACGCATTTTTTCGCGACCATGCAGAAGTGCATGGAGAAGCGGGAGATCGCCCACATGGAGAACGATTTCAGCTACCCCGACGGCAGCATCGGCTTCTTCGAGCTGTTCATAGAGCCGGTGCCGGAAGGCCTGTTTATCCTGTCCATGGACATATCGGAGCGGAAGGCGCGGGAGAAAGAGCGCGAGCAGCGGATGCTAGAGACCCAAAAGATCCTGTTCAAGATATCGCACGAAGTGCGGCAGCCGGTGGCAAGCATCATGAGCCTCACCGACCTACTGGACGCAAAAATCATTTCAGAGGAAGAATTGCAGTCCGTGTCCTCCATGATGAAAAACTCCATCATTTCGCTAGACGTTCGCACGAGAGACCTGTCGGCATACATAACGTCACTGGACATGGCGAGCTGACGGAAAACAGGTCGAAACTATATTGGCGAGATAGCATGTAACGGCATTCCTTTGATTTTCTAGTTCTGTTTTCTCATTGAGACTTCGGTTAATTGTTGTACGGCTAGATACGATAAATCTTTTTAATAAAAAACGGGAGAAACACCCATTTTTTAGGGACGTGGAACGCGTACCTTTACACACATGCAGTAGCAGTAGAGATTAATGCCTGCTACAGCGACCATCGCCGAAGATCGACTTTACTGCCGCCGATCATATACGATCCCACAATCCACGAACAGACACACCGAGTGAGTTTATCGAATTAACCTAAACCATTTCCTATGAAGTTTTACCTAGTCGTGTTCCTATCAATGACTTCATGTTTCGCATGCGCTCAAAAACAAGGGCGGCCGCTCATTGATTCCTTGCTTACAGAACTGGCAAAATCCAAGGAAGATACCGATAAAATAAAACTGCTTGACCAGCTTTCAACCACATATTCCACACGAGCGCCGATGCTTACTTTATAATGAAAAGCTCATAGCGGTATCGCAGTATATTTTTATTGATGAAAAGGACACTGTGGCAAATAAAAAAATACGCTTCAGAACGGTGGGCGATATGACTTGCACAGCGGCAATAGAGAGTGAAGCCGTGACGATAGATGAAGTGATCTGTGAAATTGAAAACTCAGTGATCAGCGAGCGCGGAGAAACAAGGATAGATGATCAGCTCTCGGACGCAGCAATGGAAGACAGGAAAATGAAAGGGTATTTTTAGAAAATTCAAGAAGAAAATCTAAGTTCCAAAAATGGATATACTAAGGTTTATTACTGCCGGAAATGTTGACGATGGGAAAAGCACACTCATTGGCCGCCTGTTGTATGATACGAACAATATAAAGCACGATATACTACAGGCTGTATCCGGTTCGGATGGGGTTAGCAATCTGGCGCACATTACCGATGGCCTACGCGCCGAACGGCAGCAAGGCATAACCATAGATGTAGCCTATAAATACTTTACTACCGAACACAGGAAATATATTATCACTGATGCTCCTGGGCATTTCCAGTACACTAAGAACCTGGTGACCGGCGCATCAGGAGTGGATGCGATGATTATTCTTATAGATGCGCAAAACGGCATTACGGAGCAAACCAGGCGACATTCACTGGTAGGTTCCTTTCTGCAAACAGGCCATATCGTTGTGGCGATAAATAAAATGGATATTGTCGGTTACAGCGAACAAGTATTTGAAACGATCAAAAATGAATATCTTGAAATCGCAGAAAAACTAACTCTTCAAAATGTTTCGTTCATCCCAATGAGTGCGCTCTGTGGCGACAATGTTTTGCTTCGATCCGAAAATATGAAATGGTATAAAGGAAAAACCTTAATGCAGTATCTTGATAAATGTGAGCCTGTTACCGCAAAGAGCGATGCACTAAGGTTCTCAGTCCAATACATTATAGAAGGTCAAGAGAAAGGTTATGCAGGAAAAATGTTGTCCGGCAATCTTGATGTAAAAGATAATGTAGCGACATTTCCGGGAGAGCAGAGTAGGACGATCGGAAGAATAGTGAGCGGTTACTCAGATGTTCAAATGGCAACTGCAGGTCAAAACGTGGTTTTGTATTTTATTAATGATCTTTCGGCTAGCAGAGGGGATATTATCTCCCGATTCCACAAAGCACCAAAATGTAATAAGGTTTTCGAAGCAACTGTTTGTTGGCTAAATATTGATGAGCCATTAAAAATCGGGAAAGAATATTTTCTAAGGATCAATAGCAAGGAGACAGTTTGTAGTATTAGCGAGATTTTATTCAAAACTGATATCAATTCTTTTGAAAAGTATAATGACGAAAATGCCCTGGACGTAAACCAATTTGCAAGAGTAAAAATAGAAACGAAAGATTTAATCCCTTATGATGAATTTAGTGAATTGCCCGAAAATGGACGTGGAATAATTATTGACACGGAGACTAATTATACTTCTGGTGCGTTTGTTATTGAAAAAGTAATTCCTAAACAGAAAGATACAGAATGATTCTCGAAACCATCTTCAAGCCCTTTAAAAAAGACCCTACGGTAAAAAGGCATCTTTTAAAAACTGTGTCCTGGAGAGTTGTAGGTACTCTTGATACTATTCTTTTGGGATCGCTGATTACGGGGAAACTAACCATTGGTGCCAAGATCGGCGGCTTTGAATTGCTGACTAAAATGTTTTTGTACTTTCTTCATGAAAGAGCGTGGCACAGAGTCAATTTTGGTTTGCCGACAAGATTTAAGAAAGCCGAGATAGTAAAAAAAGAAAACGCCGGGAATCTATTTTTACAAACCAGCAAAGTAGATAGAAGCCAAAGAGAGCAGTTGAATGAAAATAAGTCATTTACAATTTGGCTAACTGGCCTTTCAGGTGCGGGCAAATCTACGATAGCATCAGAGTTGGACAGTTGGTTTTTCGCAAACGGCTTAAGGTCGTACATTGTAGATGGAGACAATACTCGCCTGGGGATTAATAGCGACTTATCATTTTCTAAAGAAGATAGAGGAGAGAATATCAGGAGGGTTGCTGAAATATGCAAGCTGTTTAATGATGCCGGAATCATTATAATAGCTTCTTTTATTTCGCCTTTTATAGACGATCGTCTCGCCGCCAAAAATATAATTGGCGGAGATGATTTTATTGAAGTCTTTGCAGATGCTAGTATTGAAACCTGCAAATCGCGTGATACAAAAGGTTTGTATAAATTGGCAGAATGCGGAAAAATAAAAAATTTCACAGGCATTGATAGCCCTTACGAAAGACCTGCCGTCCCAGATATACATTTGCTTACTGATCTGGAATCTGTGGATAATTGTGTAGGAAAGATAATCGATTTTCTAAGTAAAGTGCAAGTAGATACTACCGGAGCCTTTGGCACTCAGCTATATGGGATCATAAAAAACAATACAGCCAATACGCTCAATGCAAAAATCTGGATTGGAATTGACATCCCTTCAAGAGGTGACAGAAGGCGCGAATACCATAGCTATCTTTTAAAGAACATGTTAGAAGCAAAATGATAAATATCAGAAAGGGTGAATGGGAATCCTCTATTTTTTTTTGAAATAAATTGTACCTTAGTAGCTGCTATCGCATCTAGCGTTCCCCATATAGATATGCGACATTGTTCCCGCACTGAGAGATAGCAGGTAATCCGATTTTTTCACAAAAAATAATGTATTGATATGCTACAGAACAAAGCTGTCGGTATTTGGATACGGGTAAGTACCGAAGATTCGGCAAAGGGAGGTTCTCCTGAACACCACGAAAAAAGAGCGCGACTTTACGCCGAAAGCAAAGGATGGGAAGTTGTAACCGTATATCACCTGGAAGCCCTTACGGGCAAATCGGTCATGGGATATGCCGAGACCAAGCGAATGCTTGCGGATGTGAGAGACGGAAACATCACCGGCCTCATATTCTCTAAGTTAGCCCGGTTTGCCAGGAACACTATAGAACTCCTTGAATTCGCCGACATTTTCAAGGAACAGGGCGCAGACCTCATCTCCCTGGAGGAATCCATAGACACATCAAGCCCGGCAGGTCGGCTGTTCTACACCATGGTCGCAGCAATGGCCCAGTGGGACAGGGAGGAGATCGTGTCCCGTATCGTGGCATCCATACCCATCCGGGCGAAGCTTGGCAAACACCTCGGCGGGCAGCCATCCTTAGGCTACAAATGGGAAGGCGAGAGGGGTAAAAACCAAATACTCATCATTGACGAAGAATTCGCCCCTGTCAGGAAACTGGTATATGAACTATTCCTAAAGCACAAAAGAAAGAAGGCCGTAGCAAGGGCCTTGAACGACCAAGGCTATCGCACCAGAAGCGGCAGCAAGTTCACCGATACCACGGTAACCCGTCTTTTACGCGATTCCATGGCCAAAGGTGAGCGCATAGCCAACAAGACCGACAACATGGGAGGTAAGCGGAACTATACCCTCAAACCGACATCTGAATGGGTGGTAACCAAGTGCCCAGCCATAATATCCGAAGACCTGTGGAACGAGTGCAACCAGCTTCTTGACCGGATAGAGAAGAAGCGCACACGAGTAGGCCCACAGACCAAGACCCTGTTAGCCGGATACGTAGAGTGCGAAAAATGCCGGAAGAAGATGTATGTCTACCACCAAACCAACAACCCGGCATATACCTGCTCGAAATGCAAAACGAGGATTCCGGTGGAAGACCTGGACGGAATCTACCGCGACCAGCTAAAGACCTTTTTGCTGACAGACACCACAGTTTTAGAATATCTGAAAACAATCGATCGGCAATTGCAAGAAAGACAAAATCTGCTTTTCGTTGTTCAAGAAGAAAGAAAAAATCTGAAAAGAGAATCCGAAGCGATGGTGAAAATGAGAATAAACGGCGAATGGTCAAAGGAAACCTTCATTGAGCATTTTCGGCCGATTGAGGAGCGAATGAAGCAAATCGACAACCAATTGCCGGAGATTGAGGCCGATGTTGACTTCCTCAAAATGCAGCACCTCAACGGTGACACTGTACTATCCGATGCCAAAGAATTGTACAACAAATGGAATGACTATACCTTGGAGGGCAAACGAAATATCGTGGAGACAATAACGCATGAAATAACGGTCGGCAAGGAGGACGTATATATACATCTACGCCACCTGCCGACACACAAGGCCCAAACCGCCGAGCCCACCCAAACTAAATCCAATCAAAATCCCGTAAAAAAGCACCCCGACCTTCAGGTCGGGGTTGAAGAACAAAGTAGGAGCTGCTTTAGCCGAAATGAGCTAATGTGGATTTGACAATATACACTTGGCACGACACTAAGCCAGTTTCTGCAACGCCACACTGATCCTTTCCATCGCCTCCATAAGGTTGGTCATAGAAGTAGCAAAAGACAGGCGCACACAATTGGGCGCGCCAAAGGCGCTGCCGCATACAGTGGCCACATGAGCTTCATTGAGCAGGAACATGCTGAAATCTTCATCGTTATTTATCGCGTTGCCGCCATAGCTCTTCCCGAAGAATGAGCTGATGTCTGGGAATGCATAAAATGCGCCCTCGGGGTTATTACATTTAACGCCCGGCATTTTTTGAAGCGCTGGTATCACGTAATCCTTTCGCTGTTTGAATGCATCAACCATCTTATAAGTAGGCGCAAGATCACTTAGCAATGCAGTAACCGATGCCTTTTGCGCAATGGAATTCGCCCCTGATGTAAACTGGGCCTGTAGCTTATCGCAAGCCTGTGCCAATTCACGGGGGCCAGCCATATAACCAAGCCGCCAGCCGGTCATCGCAAATCCTTTGGACATGCCATTGACCACCACAACCCTATCCTTTATCTCATCAAACTGGGCTATGCTTTCATGCCGGCCTGTATAATTGATGTATTCGTAAATCTCATCACTGATTATATAGACTTGAGGATGTCTTTTGAACACCTCAACCAGTCCAGCCAGCTCTTCGCGGGAATAGACGCTGCCGGTAGGGTTGCAGGGTGAAGAATAGATAAACAGTTTGGTTTTGAGTGTGATGCTCGCTTCCAGTTGCTCGGGGCTAAGTTTAAAATCATTTTCTATGCCGCAGCTCACATACTTCACAATGCCGCCGGCAAGCTGCACCTGTGCAGCATAAGTAACCCAGAATGGCGTAGGTATGATCACCTCATCACCCGGATCTACAAGGCAAAGTACGGCGTTAACCAATGATTGCTTGGCCCCTGTTGACACGATTATCTGGTTGGCAGGATAGTCGAGATTGTTATCTCTTTTCAGCTTTATGCTGATCGCTTCAAGCAGGTCAGGAAAGCCAGCAACAGGCGCGTATTTAGTAAAACCATCATTCATGGCCTTGATAGCAGCATTGCAGATATGTTCAGGTGTTTTGAAATCTGGCTCACCCAGGCTGAGGTCCACAATATTAATGCCCTTCGCCTTTAATTCGCGGCTTAGCTTGGCCATCTTTATCGTCTGCGGTTCGGTAATAGAACTTAATCGTTGTGCTAACTGCATTGCTCTTCCAAGATATTCGAAACAAATATACACAAGATATGATAATGGGGTTGCTCAATTTCCTGTTAATCACCCTTGTTTCGATTGGGCAGTTACACCTTTATGCTTTAATTTTGCACCATTACTACATCCAATAAATAAATGAAAGATTTCTCTTACGTGATGGGGCCTACCCCCGAATATATTGAGTCGCTTTATACCGATTTCACAAAAGATTCTACTACAGTTGATCCGGAATGGAAAAAATTCTTTGAAGGGTTTGACTTTGCAATCAGCAATGGCGGTGCTACTACAGCTAGTGCTGATGCCGGAAAAGCAACGATAGGCAACGATCGCCTTGTAAAAGAACTGGGCGTGTTTGAGCTCATCAGGGCATACCGCAAGCGCGGGCACCTGGTGGCCACTACCAACCCGATACGCGCGAGGAAGGACAGGCACGCACAGTTGGAATTGGACCGTTTCAACCTGACCGAATCGGATATGGAAACGTCTTTTTTTGCAGGCAGTTTTGTTGGAGTTAAGGATGGCAAATTAAAGGATATTTTAGCGAAGCTAAAGGCGATCTATACAGGCAATATCGGTATAGAATATACCTACATCAACAATACCGAGAAGTGCCATTGGGTGGAGCAATCGTACGAGGAGCTAATGCAAAAGCCGCTCTCTATCGACCAGAGAAGACGAATACTGGAGAAACTGAACGAAGGCGTGATCTTCGAGAAATTCCTCAATACCAAATTCATAGGCCAGAAGCGTTTTGGACTGGAAGGTGGCGAGTCAACCATACCGGCACTTGATACGATAATCAATGACGCTGCGGAAGCGGGAGTGCAGGAAGTCGTGATAGGCATGGCGCACCGCGGCAGGCTGAACATACTGGCCAATACGCTCAAGAAAACATACGAACAGATATTCTCGGAATTTGAAGGGAACATGCCCGAGGATATGACTATGGGCAGCGGGGATGTAAAGTACCACCTCGGCTTCCAGTCGAACATCACAACGCCTAAGGGAAATACGATCAATGTGCAGCTTACGCCAAACCCATCACACCTGGAGGCGGTAAACCCGGTAGTGGAAGGCTTTGCACGAGCCAAAGCCGATACACTATATGGTAAAGAATACGACAAAGTATTGCCCATACTTATACACGGAGATGCGGCGGTAGCCGGGCAGGGCGTGGGCTATGAGCTGCTGCAGATGTCTAAGCTAGCGGGATATTATACCGGCGGCACTATACATTATGTGATCAATAACCAGATCGGCTTTACTACCGACTTTGATGATGCCCGCTCTGCCGACTACTGCACAAGCCTGGCATCTATGGTGCAGGCCCCTGTGCTTCATGTAAACGGCGACGATGCGGAAGCCGTGGTAAAATGCGCTATGCTGTCCGTTGCTTACCGGCAGAAATTCAACGAAGATATTTTCATAGACATGGTGTGCTACCGCAAGCACGGCCACAATGAGGGCGATGAACCAAAGTTTACGCAACCGCAGTTATACGCCCTGATAGACAAGCACCCCAATCCGCGCGAAATGTACACGCAATACTTGATGCAGCACGGCGAAGCCGATGCACAGGAATTGGCAAAACAAATGGAAGCCCAGTTCTGGGCAGACCTTCAGCAACGCCTGGATGAAATAAAGCAAAAACCACTACCCTATACCTACCAGAAACCTGAAATGTGGTGGAAAGCCCTGAGAAAAGCCCAGGATGCCGATTTCGCCAAATCGCCCGATACAGCCATAACGGAGGCGGATTTCAAGAAACTGTTTACTGCGCTTATGCAGTGGCCGGAAGGTTTTAGCCCGCTGAAAAAGGTAGAGAAGCTGATCCAGGATAAGATAAAGCTATTTGACACGGAGGGCAAGGCCGACTGGGCTACAGGCGAACTTATGGCATATGCCAGCCTGTTGCTGGAAGGCAACGAGGTGCGCCTGAGCGGCGAAGACGTGAAGCGCGGTACATTCTCCCATCGTCATGCCGTTATCTACGACCAGAATACGAATGAGCCATATAACAGGCTAAGCAGAATCAGTGAAAACCAGGGTACACCTTATATTTATAACTCCCTGCTTAGTGAGTTTGCCGTGCTTGGCTTTGAATATGGCTATGCAATGGCAAACCCCAACAACCTCGTGCTTTGGGAAGCGCAGTATGGCGACTTTGCCAACGGCGCACAAACCATAATAGACCAGTACATCGTGGGTGGCGAACAGAAGTGGACCAACATGAATGGTATAGTGATGCTGCTGCCACACGGTTACGAAGGCGGCGGCCCGGAGCATAGCAGCGCCCGCCTGGAGCGCTTCCTGCAGATGTGCGCGGAGAACAATATGTTGGTGACCAACATCACTACCGCAGCCAACTTCTTCCATGCTTTGCGCAGGCAACTAAAGTGGGAATTCAGGAAGCCACTCATTAACTTCTCTCCCAAGGCTAATCTGCGACATGTGCGCTCCTACTCTGCCATGAGTGAATTTACCACCGGCGGATTCAGCGAAGTACTGGACGACCCCAATATAAAGAGCGCGGCCAAGGTGAAAAAAGTATTACTGTGCAGCGGTAAAATGTACTTTGACCTCAGCGAAAAGCAACTTACCGACAAGCGGGAAGATGTAGCTGTGGTTCGACTGGAGCAGATATATCCTTTGCCAGTAGCCCAACTCAATGCCTTGCGCGATAAATACAAAAAAGCCGAATGGACATGGGTGCAGGAAGAGCCGCGCAATATGGGCGCTCTGAGCTTCCTCATCATGAATCTGTCTGACTTCAAGATGAACTATATCAGCAGACTGGCAAGTGCATCCACCGCTACAGGTTTCGCCAAGAAACATGCTATTGAGCAGGCGCAACTTGTAGAGGAGGCGTTTGGGTAAAGACGGTCTGGTATGAGCACTTTATAGTGCATCAATCTACCTGCCCCCAGGCAAACGCCCGGCCCCATTCCGCGAAGGAAACATCATTTGGATAAACCACCCTAAAGACCTCGACAACTACGAAAGGCATCTCAAAATGTAAGACTCCATCCGCTTCTACCCCGATATGGACCCGGGTTTAAAATACAATAGCTAGGCAATCTATCATGATCGGCAGGAAATAAATTTGCAGTTTATGAAATAGGTGTTTTTCTTTTGGATAAACCTTTTTAAAGTAGATGATCCGAGTGTACTGCACCTCCCCTCTTGTAGTGAGCGCAGCCGAACTATTAGGAAGGTTATTGCGGTGGTTGGCTCGCGCCTGGCAGAGAATTCATTCGAGTTTTACAGGCGCGTATGATAGCTGGAACGTAAGTTTAAAACGAATTTTAGTCAGGATACTGCTAATAAAAGTTATCCCCTTCAAGTATCGTTCTTGTGCCATAAATTCTTTAACTTTCCATTACGGTGTTTTAACAAATCTGTAATATCAATCGGAATTATTTTTGAGATACTAATCACAGAAACAAAAAAAAGGCTACCAGATATGAAAACCAGATTATTCCCGGTCATTTTAACAGCAGCACTGACATCTGTAATGACACTTTTTGCAGTATCACATTTCCAGCACAATTTACCCTACTTTGATGTCGCACAGAATGCTAAACAACTGCCGGCAAACTATGTATCTTATAACAATAACGGGCCAACCAGCTCTGGCGCCCCGGTGAACTTTGAAAGCGCCGCAGAATCATCAGTAAAAGCAGTGGTTCACGTCAAAACCACGGTAAGATCGCGCGCCATTACCGTGGACAACAATGACATGTTCAGCCAGCTTTTCGGGCCTCAGAAGTATCTTATTCCCGAGCAGCAAGGTTCGGGCTCAGGAGTTATCATTTCGCCTGACGGCTATATTGTTACCAACAACCACGTTGTGGCCGATGCGGACGAGGTGGTTGTTACCTTCAATAACCGGTATGACACAAAGGCAAAGGTTGTTGCATCAGACCCTGCAACAGATATAGCCGTACTCAAAATAACTACAGATAAAACATTGCCGTTCATGGAGTTCGCCAACAGCGATGAAGTGAAGCTGGGCCAGTGGGTACTGGCTGTGGGTTATCCGCTGAACCTTGATGCCACCGTTACAGCAGGTATCATTAGCGCAAGGGGCCGCTCACTGGGCATTACCCAGCTAGGTGTCGAGTCTTATATCCAGACAGATGCTGCCGTGAATCCGGGCAACAGTGGCGGGGCATTGGTAAATACAGCAGGTCAGCTTGTAGGCATCAATTCTGCCATAGCTTCCCCCACAGGTTCTTATGCAGGCTATTCTTACGCAATACCGTCCAACATCGTTCGCAAATCAGTGAACGACCTAATAAAATACGGTACAGTGCAGCGTGCAGTAATTGGCGTAGAGTACGTTGACAAGTCTATATCTGCCGAGCAGCAAGCCGAGGTAGGGCTGGATAAAAACGATGGCGTGTATGTAGTAGTAGTGAAACCCAATAGCGGCGCAGCAAAGGCGGGCATACAAAAGGGCGATTTTATTACCCGCATTAATGGTGAGGCTGTAAACACCAAGGGCGAGGTTCAGGAGCAGGTGGCCCGTTACCATCCCGGCGATAATGTGAACGTTACCTACAGCCGTGGCGGAAAAGAGTATAATGCAAACGTACTGCTGACTAACCTCAATGGCACTACCGACATTATTAAGGGAGAACCAAGGGTGCTTGGCGCTACCTTCCGCCAGCTCAACGACAATGAAAAAATGACCTATAATACCGACAAAGGGATTATAGTTACCGATATTGGAAAAGGCATCTTAGCAAAGCAAACAAAAATGCTCAAGGGCTTCGTAATAACACAGGTGAATAATAGCCCCATAGGATCTGCAAATGACCTGATGGCAGCAGCTTCCGCTAATAAGAACATGCAGATCGCAGGATTCTATCCCGGCAGGCAAGGCATGTACTATTACACGCTGAATAATATTGACGGATCATTGGGTGAGTAAAGGAAATGAATTGGCGTAAAAGGAGAGGGCGCAAATTTGCGCCCTCTATTTCGTTAAAATCTGCTTTACGCCGTTTTTGCGCCCTTGCCAAACAAAATTCGGAAAACGCGGCTTTGCGCTTTTGCGAGAGACCATTTTTTACGCAGACTTACGACCTGTGACTCACGACTTGATCACAGGTTCATCTTATCCATAATGCGCCCAAGGTCGTCATCGTTATAAAATTCAATAACCACTGTTCCCTTGCCCGTCTTTTTCCTATCTAATTTCACCCGTGTGGAGAAATGAGAGGCCATACTGTCCTCAATACGCTTGTATGCAGGTGCCAGTTTGGCGGCAACTTTTGGAGCAGAGGACGCTGGTGCTTTTTCCGTCACCATATCCTTTACCATCTGCTCCACCTGGCGAACGGAGAGGCCGCGCTGCATGGTTTCGCGGAATACATATAATTGCTGCTCCACATGCTCCAGGCCTATAATAGCGCGGGCATGGCCCATACTTAATTGGCCATCACGGACAGCTTTTTGCACATCCGGGGGCAACTTTAATAAACGTAGGTAATTGGCAACAGTGCTGCGCTCCTTCTTCATCCGCTCAGACACTTGCTCCTGGGTAAGGCCGCACTCGTCCATAAGCTGGCGGTAGCTGAGCGCTATTTCTATCGCATTGAGGTTTTCGCGCTGGAGGTTTTCCAGCAGGGCCATTTCCAGCACGCCCTGGCTATCGGCCGTGCGCACATACGCAGGAATGTCAACCAGTCCTGCCATTTTTGATGCCCGCAAGCGACGCTCACCGCTTATGAGCTGGTACTTGCCTGCGGCTGTCTTTATTACAGTAATAGGCTGAATAATGTCATGCAGCTTTATGCTTTCTGCAAGCTCATCCAGCGCCTGTTTGTCAAAGTCGTGGCGGGGCTGCTTAGGGTTTACTGCTATCTGGTCCAGCGGTATCCTTGCAATGCCAGCCGGATTATTGGCGTCACCATTTCTGTTATTCTGGCCTGATACTGCAGGCACAGCATCTTTAGAAGTCTTTATCTCATCGTCTATCGTATCCAGCAATGCCCGGATACCTTTACCTAACCCCTGTTTTCTGTTTACCTGCGACATTCGTTAAATTCAAAAGTAAAAAACTCAAAATTCAAAACTCCCCAAATTATGCTATGCCCCACTCAAAATTCCAATTCCTTTTGTCATAGTGAGCGAAGCCGAACTACCCAAATCCTCAAAAAGCTACTCTTCCTTTTCAAAGATCTTATCCTCGTTCTTGATCTTGGTCATATTGTTTTTCTGCAGTATCTCCTTAGCCAGGTTTAAGTAGTTTACCGCTCCTGTGCTCTCGGCGTCATACAGCAGCGCCGGCATACCAAAACTTGGGGCTTCACCCAGCCGGGTATTACGATGCAAAATGGTATTGAATACAAGGTCGCCAAAATGGTTTTTGATCTCTTCTACCACTTGGTTCGACAGGCGCAAACGTCCATCATACATCGTCATTAGTATGCCTTCTATTTTCAGGTTGGCATTGATGCGCGTCTGAACGATCTTAATGGTATTCAGCAGCTTGCCTAGTCCCTCCAATGCGAAATATTCACACTGAACAGGAATTACCACACTATCTGCCGCAGCCAGGGCATTTACGGTTATGAGGCCCAGCGATGGTGAACAGTCAATGATAATAAAATCATAATTCCCCAGCTCGGGCTCCAGTGCCTTACGGATCACAAACTCCCTGTTGGGGTGGTTTATGAGTTCTATTTCAGCCCCCACCAGGTCTAGGTGGCTAGGCAGGATATTGAGGTTAGGGGTTTCCGTCTCCAGTATCACCTGCGAAGCCGGGGTTTCATTCACCATGCAGTCATACAGGCTGATCTGTATATTCTTCAGGTCAAAACCGTTCCCGCTGGTGCTGTTCGCCTGTGGGTCTGCATCCACAAGCAGGGTTTTATACTCCAGCACGGCAAGGCTTGCCGCAAGGTTAATTGCAGTGGTTGTCTTCCCTACCCCGCCCTTCTGATTCGCTATTGCGATTACTTTAGCCATAATTATTATTCAATTCAAAAATCAACCTTCAATTTGTCATCCTGAGCGACGCTGAAGGACCCAAAAAGCAAATTCCAAATTCCAAAAAAAACTGATTGCTTTGATTCCGGGAAACAATCCAAATTCCAAACTACAAATTCCCCATTCCTTTACAAATCAATGCTTTTTCCAATCTCCGGCAATATTAATTCTTTTCCGGCGGCTTTGAATTTTTCCTTTGTCTTTTCATGGTCGATCTTAATATACCCAAACGTATCAAAATGAATACCTATGATCTTATTGCATTGTATAAAGTCTGATGCAATGATGGCATCGTCTGCATCCATGGTAAAGTTGCCGCCAACAGGCAAAATCGCAAAATCGAGCTTTGCATACCTTGGTATCAGCTGCATATCCATCATCAGGCAGGTATCGCCGCTGTAATAAAACTTGCGCTCTGCGCCATGCAGCAAAAAACCACCCGGGTTGCCGCCATAAACGCCATCAGGCATTACGCTGCTGTGCCATGCCGGCAGAAAATGCAACTTACCGAAATCAAAATTATATGGCCCGAAATTCATAGGGTGCGCATTGGTAATGCCTTGTTTCTGCACCCATTCTGCTATCTCGTAGGCGGCAATCACCATAGCGCCAGTGCGCTTAGCGATAGTCACCAGGTCGGCAACATGGTCGCCGTGCCCATGAGACACTAAAATATAGTCTGCCTCAATGCTGTTTATGTCTATGTCTTTAGCCAGCTCATTACCGCTGATAAAAGGGTCGAATAAGAACTTCTTACCGCCGGTTTCAATAGCAAAACAGGCGTGGCCGTAAAAGGTGAACTTCATGTTGAAGGGGATTTTTTAATTGGCAATATGCTTTGTTCAAAATTAAAATTCTGCAACACAAATTCCAAATTTACGGAGGTTCATTTTTCCTTTATTTATCAACAAATTCCGCATAAATTAGTTGGCTAACTCAATTCGTTTTTATAAAAAGATGCGCATATTATGAAAACATGCGTATCTTTAGGGCATGAAAGCACGTTTAAATCTTACTATTGACGAGCGGCTGCTTATAAGTGTGAAAAAATTCGCACAGAAAAATGATACCAACGTATCCGAACTGGTAGAACAGTTCTTTAAAAAGATATTGGCGCCCACCCCAGTAAAGAAAACAACGATCATTGACATGGTTGAGAAATTAGAAAAGCCCTATATCAGCCCGGACACTGACCTTAAGGCACTATATTATAAAGAGCAAGGTAGGAAACATGGTCTATAAAGTTTTTCTTGACGCAAATATCCTTCTTGATTTTACTTTGCAACGCGAGCATTACCTCATTTCAAAAAAGATCATTGAATTAGCTATTGACGGGGATATACAGGCGTTTACCACTCCGGCCGTTATCCACATAGTCGCTTACTGGCTTACAAAACATTATGGCCCTAAAAAGGCTAAAGAATTGATATTGTCCCTGTTGCTAAGCATTAGGATAATTGATGCCAGCCATGAAATAACGGTAAATGCGCTTTGCTCAAAAATGGATGATGTGGAAGATGCCTTGCAATATTTCACAGCCATGCATCATAAAATGGATTTCTTCCTAACAAGGGATAAGCATCTTGTAAAACAGGCAATGCCTGCTCTGCCGATCTTCTTTCCTGAATACTTTTTGAGTGACCCGATGAACATACATTAATTCCCCGCAGGGTTTCCCGGCACAGGTACCGGCACCATGGTGTTATTATTGTTATCCGCAGGATATTGCTTCATGTAGTAAGGATAGTTGAGCTCCGGGTGAAGGTCCAGGCTCAGACCCTTCAGGATTTGTATCCGGGAACTGCTTAAGTCAACCTTTTCCAGGAAAGGTGGCAATGAGGGGGTAAAGGTGTACTTGCCGTCATTCCAAAAAATGTACCCGCCACGATTAGGGTCGTAATAAGTGTAGTAGTCAGGGAAATAAACGTGGGCGGTAGCATCGTATTTATGCGCTGCAGCCCATGGCGGCGCCACGATTGTTTTTTCTGTTTTATGGGCTTTTTTCTTGTGTTTGGTGTGCTTTGCGGGCGCATCCTGAGCCAGACCGAAATATGGAATAAGACAAATAAGCAGTACAAAGAGAATTGTGCGTTTCATTATAGCTGTTTTTACAAATCTCGCTAATATCATGCCACTGGAAAATGACGATAATCAGGTTTTAAGCTGCTTCCGGAAACATTTTAACACCTGCCGGAATACTTTTTTTATAAAATATTGAATATCGCAACTGAAAAACCTATTTTTATCAAAATTTTGAAATCTTATGAACGCAGTAATCGGTATATACGATAACCATGAATTAGCTGTAGAAGCCGTAATAGAGCTTAAAGACCAGGGCTACCCTGCCGAGCACTTATCTATAATGGGGCTTACGGAAACAGAAGTTGTTGACAAGGGAAACCACGTTTTACCAGAAAATACAATAAAGAAGGGCGGACTTGAAGCAGGCACGGCCATAGGCACGGCATTGGGTGTACTTACCGGTGTTGGCCTGTTTGCTATACCCGGCCTGGGTGTGCTTTGCGGCGCAGGAGCACTGGTTGGCGCGTTTGCAGGCTTTGATGTGGGGCTCATTGGCGGCGGTATTGTTAGCGCGCTTACTTCAATAGGCGTGAACAAAGACGTTGCAAAAAAATACCATGATGCACTTGCTGCCGGCAAGTTCCTGGTCGTTGTTCATGGCCACAAGGCAGATGTGGACAAGGCGCAAAGTATGCTGCATGAGCACGGAACGCATACAGAGCTGGATGCACATTAATAACCCCAAACCCCTAAAGGGGCTTCCCCTTATTATCTGATCTGCGACTACTTATGTAAATGAGTATGCTCGCTTATGGGTTTGGTCTATCAGGTAATCGCATGAGTAAAAGCAAGCCAAAGCAAACAGACCCTAAAAAAACAGGCGGCCCTGCCCAGGTGGCTGCCCCGCTTACCTCAAAGCCAGCGATATTTACTATCGGGCGCCCTATGCTTTGGCTGGCGCTTGCCGCTCTAGTGGTTTATCTCCCTTCCCTGTTTTTTGATTATACCGAATTGGATGATACCATTTTCATCCGCGACTTCCAGGCTTATAATGAGCACCTGCACAACATCGTCACTGCCTTCCAGCGGGGGCTGTTTGATGCGGTGAAAGACCCCTACTACCGTCCGCTGTTTTCAGACGCTATGATAATTAACTATCATTTCAGCGGACTTGAAAATGCGTGGGGCTATCACCTGGTCAATATACTGCTTCATGTTTCGGCGGTTGTATTGCTCTTCAAGCTATTCCGGAAACTGGAAGTAAAGGAGCTGCACGCTTTTATACTGACCATGATCTTTGCGGTGCACCCGGTATTGTCGCAGGCAGTGGCGTGGATACCTGGCAGGAACGACACCATGCTGGCGATATTTGTCTTCTCTTTTCTGATCTCTGCGGTCACTTATTCAAACAGCGGGAAAATAAAGTCATTGCTGTTATCCGGCCTGTTCCTGCTGCTGGCCTACTTCACTAAGGAAACAGCGGTGTTTGCGGCACCTGTCGCATTCCTGGTACTCACCTTTGTATTGAACAAAAAACCTACCGAAAGAAACAGCCTGATGCAATACGCTGTATGGGCCATTTGTTTCGGCATATGGTATGCAGCGCGGGCTATGGCCACCACCACATCTGTGGGCATGACCTCCGCCCATGCGCTGAATGAAACACTGCGCCGTCTGCCCATTATCATACAGTATATCGGAAAAATATTCCTGCCCTTCAACCTCAGCGTTTTCCCTATACAGGAAGATACTGTTTATTATTACGGCATTGCAGCAATTGCCCTATTAACGGCAATTATTATATTGAATAAGCAGCGGAACACTAAGATCATTCTCAGCGGCATCGCCATATTCCTGCTTTTCCTGATGCCTGCGCTGCTGGTGCCCAGTAACCTGAACCAACAGACATTTGAGCACCGCCTGTACCTGCCCATAATAGGCATTTTACTGTTATTGCCACAAACAGTACTGTTCAACAACAAACTCGCCGATAAACAGCTATTCGTTTATTCCGCCGCTGTTTGCCTGCTGCTTGCAGCCCTTAATTTTTATCATCAACCCAGTTTTGCCAGCCCCAGAATGTTCTGGACATCAGCGGTGGAAACCTCGCCCCACTCCGCATTTGCCGACATGATGCTGGCTGCCAGGCTGGATAAAGATGAAGCTGCAAAATCAGAGGCACTGTTCCGCAAGGCATACAGCATCAACCCAAGGGAAAAATACCTCAACTTCTACATGGCCGAGATGCTGCAGAACACCAACAACAAAGACTCTGTAGCCGCCTCTGAAAAATATCTGCTGGTTGAAAAACAGGTTTCCGACTACTTTAAGTGTGATTTCCTCCTCGCACGAGTGCACATGGGGCGCAACGACTTCATCGGCGCCGCTGATTGCCTGCAAGCTTATCTGAAACGTGACCCCACTAACCCTATGGCCAACAATAACCTGTTGCTGCTGTACATGCAAACCCAACAGGCCGACAAAGCCAAAGCCCTCGCAAAGCATATGCAGCAACTTGGGCTGGCGGTGCCTGCGGGTATTTTGAAGCAGTTGGGGGTGTAGGTATTTGCTTTCTATACAAACTGAATGTGCATTTATGTGGTATTGAATTTATTTTCATTTGCAGGTGAAATATAAAGGTAGTGCGCGAAGGACGTTTATGAAGTAATACGCATAAGCCAGCGCATAAATAAATCTACTTACCATTACTCACATTCGGTAGTTTTTTATCGTCAATGATATACATACCTTAAAGTAACCTAATGAAGAAATCACTCCTGATTGCCATTTGCCTTTTATCATTTGCATGCCTAAAAGCCCAGACCTATACTGCCGGACATATTACTGCTGTGGTGACGGATACTATGTATCATGATTCTACATGGTGTCAAAGTTATTATTTTGTTACATACAAAATTACAATAGACAGCTCATACATAAGTAATACTGTAGATATAGTCGATACATCGAGCGCGTCGCTGTTAGGTACGCCAAACGTTGATACTTCAGGGGTTTCTCCATGGATTTTTACGGTGCAAATTTGGAATGCATCAAATGCGGACGATCATCCGCCAGGATATGTTCATTTTGCGACCCCTGTAACAAAAATCGTATGCGGTACCGATACGCTTCGATATATATCCAGTTATGATAGTTTGTTGGTTACTAACCCATGTTTATATGGCGACATATCGGGAACGGTGTACATTGATAATAATGCGAATTGTACATTTGACAGTGGCGATTCTTATTTAAACGAGATCCATTTAAACATCGTAGAAAATTTATCGAGCCCGGCAGGAATTCTAAGTTTTTTGGGAGCAACATGGGGTGGTTCGGCATACACCTTCCCATATTTGCAGCAATCATGGATGGTAAATTATACTGTTTCCCTACCATCTTACTATGCCTTCATTTTTCCGTATTCTCCATGCTTTACGGTGTACGCTCCATTTACAACATTGCCGCATACCGGAATAGATTTTCCCCTGCAATGCACCAGCCTTTGCGATCTGCAATGCAATGCGCTCACCCCCGGCTCCATAAGGTTGCACCGTGACCTATATATACAGCCTTACGTAAGCAATACCGGCTGCGACACACAATCGGGCACTTTCACTATGATACTGGACAACCGGGTTATTTACGATCCCTTATTAAGCCTTTACCCGCCCGATACCGTTCATGGCGATACCTTGATATGGAACTATTCAGGCCTCACAAATCTTTCAGCCATCGGCACCGCCTATTGGAACAGCTTCCTGTCTGATATTCATTTGTTTCTGGATACCACAGTGGTTGTGGGCGATACTTTGTGTTTCTCCGGCTATACTGGTATACCCGCCGTCGATGTAGATCCGCTGAATAATTCATTCTCGTTCTGCATACCCGTGGTGTATTCATACGACCCTAACGAAAAGGCGGTAAGCCCCAGGGGCGCAGGTGCCGAGGGCTATATACCCGGCGGCCACGATACACTTACCTACACACTGCACTTCCAGAACACCGGTACCGCAGCAGCTATTAATGTGGACATCATAGATACGTTGGATAGCCACATTAATGCAGCCAGCTTTAGGATATTGGGTACCAGTGCCAACATGGAGCCACAGTGGCTGGCACCGGGCGTGGTGGAGTTTAGCTTCAACAACATCAATCTGCCCGATAGTGGCGATAATTTTGCAGCTAGCCAAGGTGCGGTGCAATTCAGTGTGGCGTTAAATAACGGCCTTGTGCCCGGCACACAGATAAAAAATACAGGCTACATTTATTTCGACTCAAATCCGGCGGTGGTTACCAATACGGTGCTTAATACTATAGATTCTGAAGCGGTGACGACTGATGTTCACCCGCTTATTGCAAACACGGTTGTTGCAATTTACCCCAACCCCACCACCGACGAACTAACCATAAAAATGCCACCAAACGCCTATAACACTTTCACCGTCACCAACAGCATAGGCCAGCAAATGATAGAGCAATCTATAACCGGTACTCAAACAACAGTTAACGTAAGCATGCTGTCCCCAGGCCTGTATTATATCACCTTCAGAGGTGACAACGGTACAGAAGTAAAGAAGTTTGTAAAAATGTAATTGGCAACTGGAATCAAGAAAATCCTATAATCAAGAAAATCAAGGTTCAGACTTCTTCTTTTCCAGATAATCACACTGCTCCGCTGTTCCCAGCCGGAAAGAAACCGGAACATGTGCATCCTTCATCATTAGCTCCTGCCTGCAAAAGAACGGCAGATGCTGTGTGTAAAAGTCGGCGGGAATGGCGGGGGGATTGTTCGCCAAATTTGAACCAGGCTGGGGAAATATTGCGAGGTGAAGGTTGTAAAGAGGGCGGAGCGTATCCTTATATGCCGGAATATGTATTCCTTGCCCAAACCCACAGAATGAGGTAAACAAAAACAATATCGCGCTTAGAGTCTGTTTCAACGTGGCTTTATATATCTGCAAAAATACCACTATTGTTGGAGTACCGGCATTAATCGTAAAATAACATTCTGCTTTTCCCTGACTCTGATGTCTGGCACGGTTTTTAAAACTACTGGTATGACAACTTGTAGTAACAGATAAAACGAAGAGCCATGATCCGGAAGCACATAGAACACCTCACCATAGAAAGCTTGAAATTCTTTTTCAACCTCGACCATACCGTATGCAATCACCTCCTCATAGTAGCCCTGGTGCTCTTTGGCAGTTTCCGTATTATTTTTGACAGTACCCGTGACTTTCTGCAAGATGGCTTGCTTACTGTGAAGAATGACCTAAACACCATTAAGTCACATATCGAAACGTATAGAGATCAATTGCAGCACAGAGCGGTGTAAAAGCTTTTGCAATAGGCGCGACGACCTTGCGGGGTCACCCCCGCACAAAGTGGCAATTGCCTTTATTATTTCATTTTCCAATTCTAATTCAAACTTTAGTTTAGCGATTTTGACCCTTTTATTCGGTTGATCTTCTTGTATGGTATTATAGCGTAGCTATAATTGTCATGTAAAGCATAACCTTTATTCCATTTATACCTCACGATACCAAGTGCTTGGCATTAAGATGTTGTTTTATGAACTTAAAGCATACCTCTATATCCAATCGTTGACGATACCAACTTGCAATGACATAAGGGTCTTCATCATATTTGTCACAAAGCAGATTGGATCCCCGCTTTTATCTATAAAGCTCTTAATTACCCTATACTTATGCTGTGAGCGTTTTTGCATTTTGCCGACTAAATATCCTCTGACTTCGCTGTGCAGGGTCACTGTACTCCCTTCAGATTCATTAGTAATTGGGTGTATCTCGGCTTGTTTACAACAGACTCAACTCTACTTACAAACAACTTACCATCATTAGTAAATTTATCATAGGCAGACCTCGCTTTTAGCCCTCTGTCGAAAACTACTATGCCTCCTGCCTGGTTATCGCTTTCATTTATCAATTCTGTCAATGCAAGTTCATCACAACCATAATTTTGCGCTGTGAATACCTTTACTGAAGATCGAATACTTCCTTTTAGATTGACTATATCTTACCAGCTTTCTATTAGGTCCTCCTGTTTTAATTCCATTCGTTAAGAGTTTAACGGCTACAGCGATCCTTTTCAAACGATGCCTGGAACACATCCGTTCCTCGGTATGGAAAAACACCGATTAATGCGGACGGATAAAAGCCCCTGCCCATGCGCTCAGCCCGCCGACCAGCCCGCCGATAAGGGCTGTAACGCAAATAAACATGCCGTAATTAGGAAGGTGAAACAATACTGCCATTTTTGTAGAGAGAATATGGTCGTTAGCGCCATCATGAACAAGGGCAGCTACTAACCAAAAAATAACGATGCCTAAAAAGCCAGCCAAGAATGATTTTCCGGCTTTTTGCTCAATGAACAACGAGACCAGGAACGCGACTATCGCAATTGCCCACCACGGCATCAATACCTCCGCTCCTGCAGATAGTAATGCTATCAATATGACTGATAATAAAAACTTCATTTCTTTACTCTTTTATTTTTAGCCGCTCGAAATTCTATTTAGCCAAGTGCTTAGTTCACCAAGTCAGGGTTCGGCGGGGCTCACCATGACAGTATTCCAATTTTGCTTTTTAACCGTGTTAGCTCTTTAATCCTTTAATGGTCCACACATACTTTACCGAGCTATCACTCTGCTTGTCACTGTTTGGGAAGAACTCCAGTTTGTTGTACTTTCCTTCTACCCATTGCTGCAAAAAATCGGCATAGTATTTACTGCCGGGATTGCCGGATTGCCCGCCAGGGTATATACCATAGGCTTCTATCTCCTTGCCCATCTGCACGATCATCCGCCACGATGGTCCATGGTCGCCCTTGGCCGCATTGATAGTGTTGCCCCAACCACCTATTTTTAAGTGGTCGTAGCTGAAAGCGGGGAGTTTTGCAAGATGGGTTACTGAGGTGTTTTTTACTTTATACCATTCTGTACCGGTAGCTCCTCTTTGTAATTCCTTGACGCTGTCAATTGCTTCGTGAAGGCTTTTAGGTATCGCCAACAAGAGTTGCTCGTGTATGGTGTCTATTGCTGTCGCATAATGTACATTGCAAAGAATCTCATATTGCAACAATTGCATCGTACGCTCTTGCAATGGCATTAAGTGGTCTGGCACATTGTCAAATGTATTCGGGCTGCCATTCTTAGTAAAAAAGTACCACCAAAGCTGGAATACTGTTGAAGCCTCACTACTAGCATCGAGATGATAATTCCATTTTTTCAACTCCTCCAAATAGTTTTTCTCATCCGCAGGTATCGTGTCAGGTATATATTTGAATATTACCGGCAACACCTGGGCAGCCAACTCAGAATACGTATCGTTCTGCATAGCCTTCATGTCCTCTACGGTAGCCTTCTGCATACCAGTTAGCAGATGGTTTATGCGCCAAGCTCTTAAATTCACCCATCCACTGTTTGTGTAATTATATGGGTAGGTACTGTCGGTAGTAACCTGGTTGGCTGATGCCACATAGCCTTGTGCAGGGTTTAGTACATGCGGGTTCTCGCGCATGGGGATGAGTTGGCCCCAGAGTGTGGAGCTGTCACTGCCGTTCATTACGAATCTGCCCTGGTCTTTCCACTGGTTTACAAACTGGCCCTGGCCCCATAGCGCTATATTACCCGCCCGGTCGGCGTAGGCCATGTTTTGGGCGGGGCATTGAAAGTTGAGGATGGCATCCACAAATTGATTATAATTCTGCGCCCTGTTCAGCATATAAACCGCCAGCATTTCATTGGTTCCTTTATGCCCCATCCAGCACATGGCCAGCGGCTTTCTCAGGCCGCCATCCTTGGCATTTTGGGCCTCGTAAGTTACGGGGCCATGTATGGTGTAGTCTATGGTATCAATTACATCAGGCTGGCCCTTTATTTTAATCACTTCTACCCTTTTATTGAAGTCCAGTTGCCTGCCCGCAAACCAGTATTTGTTCTTATTGCCGGCTACCGGTTTTATGAGGTAAAAGTCTTTTACATCGCGGTAGTTGTTGGTGAGCCCCCAAGTAAGGCTGTCGTTGAAACCGATGATGACGCCCGGTGCCCCAGGTAGCGATGCTCCGTACACGTTTATATTCGGAGCCTGTAATTGCACCTCATACCAAAGAGAGGGTAAGTTTAGGCCAAGGTGTGGATCATTACAAAGAATAGCAGCGCCGCTGGCTGTCCTGCTGCCGCTTATGGCCCAGTTGTTGCTGCCCTTGCCATCTTCCTTCTTCTCGCCAAAATCGGCAGCATCAAAATGAGGGAAAGCTATGCTATCTGGCGGTGCGGTGGGCACTGTTAGCGAAGGCTTATCAAATGTAGTCCCGGCAGGTATAGCGGGTGTAGCACCTGTTATTCGTTCCGGGTAAAGCAGGTCAAATTCCTCTTTTGGCAACCGATCCCGCAGGTAGGTAAGCGCCAGGTCGTCAGTGCCGCCGGTGAGGTCGTCAGCCATGTACTTCATCAGTAAAGCGGTTCTTAGATTGGTCCATTTTTCAGGGGCAAAGCCTATGAGTTTATACTCAAGCGGATAGTCTTTAAAAGAAAGCGAAGCAATATATTGATTGATACCTTCGGTATATGCATCCATCATGGCCTTGGTGCGTGGCTCCGCTTCCATTACCCTGAGTGAATTTTCAGCGGCATATACCATGCCCTTCCTACGTTGCTTTCTGTCATATTCCAGCGCTTTTCCGCCCACCACTTCACTCACACGCCCACCGGCGGCCCTTGTCTCCATGTCCATCTGCCACAGCCGGAAGGTGGCATGTATATACCCTTCCAGTAAGTATAGGTCATGGTCATTATCTGCATGGATGTGTGGCACCAGGCGTTTATCATACCGTACAGTCGCATTATTATTTACAGGCAATTTAAGATCAGCAGAAAAACTCTTGTTAACCGGTTCGGCATTAGCCCAGCAACCATTTACAGGATCCAGCAGGCGGCCTATGGCGGGCACTCCCGGCTTGGGCGACTTGTCTAGTAAGTAAACCAGGACAGTAACAATGATTAATAAAACCCAGCCCCAAATGGAGCTTTTGCCCTTGTTTTGTTGCATTTACGATTGTTGGGTTATGTAAATGTATTTAAAAATAGCGGCTTTTTTCTACTGAAATAGCCAAGGGGAAAGCATTAAAATGGGTGAACCAGTTCAGGAGCGGAATTAACTAAAAAAACGAGTGCTCAAAAACATTCCGGGAATTTTTGAGGCCGTACTGATCACCGCGAAGAATAGAAAATGGATTACTCCAACTCAATTAAAACCGCACCCTTTTCCACTGCGATACGCTCCCCCACTTTTATTGCCTTGACAGTAGCAGTAGCGGTGGCTTTAAGTATGTTCTCCATTTTCATCGCCTCCAGTATTACGAGCGCGTCTCCCTTATTAATTTGCTGGCCGGGCGATACCAGCACCTTCAATACCATACCAGGCATAGGCGCTTTCACCGGCTCCGCTTTTTGCATAGACCTTAGATCCATGCCCATATTCTTCAGCAACAGGTCTATTGGTTCCTGTATATTTACTTTATACTGCTGTCCGTTTACCCTTAGTGTTACCTCCCTGGCAGCGCGGTCAGCTTTCTCAACAATGGCCGTATAGCTTTTGCCATTGTGCAATATGCTTATGAGCCCGTTGGGCTGCCAAGCTGCATCCCAGTCAACTGCAACATCGTCAACCGAAAAAATTCCATCTTCCTGCTTTATGGAAAAAGCACTTTTGTCATTAACTGTGGCCTGTAACATTCCTGCGATTTATTTTTAGTGCGGCAAAAATAGTGATTTGCAATTGTATCAGGAACCGGGTTTTAACGTTTTTAAATAGTCCCGGATGCCGTAATTGATAAATATTTCTTCATTTTTCGCAATTGGCCTAATAGCGGTAATAACCAGCTCGCTATCCTGTGCCGGGCTTCCCGGATATTCCTGCAACTCGTATTTTGCATTCGGCGTATCCTTGTTATTATATAAAGAACCATAACCTAATGCCATCAGGGTGGTGTCTTTTTCGTATTCATAAACGTAATGCTGTAACATGGTCTTCATTGTCAATACCGTATCCTTCTTCCCTAAAATGAGGATGGGACAAATCTCTATTATCTCGTCCACTTTAATGTTTCTCGAAGCAAAAACCCCTCTTCCTGCATTCTTAATCTCTGACTTAGCAACGTGTATCTTATTGTTCATATTTTATTGCGGGCGGGTTGGCGCAGGCCGGAAAGGTCTGATTATTTAACGACATTATCATGCTTTGGAACAATTGAACAAAAAGATTAGGCCGAAGTTCTGTCCAGGGTAAACCCGAATGACGAACCTACCCCCTGTTTGCTTCTTACATTTACGGTCTGGCCGTGGGCTTCCACTATATGCTTTACTATAGCCAGCCCAAGGCCGGTGCCGCCTATGGCGCGCGCGCGGCTGCGGTCGGCACGGTAAAAACGCTCAAAGATACGAGGCAGGTGCTCCTCGGCTATACCGGGGCCATCGTCAGATATTTCTATATACACATGCTTGTCGTCCATTTCATAGCAGCCTGCGATCACAGAGCCCTGGTCGTTGCCATATTTTATAGCATTTTCCACAAGGTTTACCAATACCTGCTTGATCTTTTGCTTATCAGCAGTTACCAGTATAGGGCGCTCTGTTCCCTTCTTAAACACCAACTGTATGGCCCGCTCCTTTGCTTTGAGCGACAATTCTTCATACACATCTTTTATCAGGTCCTGGATCACGAATGTTTCCTGTATTACGGGTATTTTTCCTGACTCCAGTTTGGATATTTCGTCGAGGTCATCGACCAGGCGCACCAGCCGGTCTATGCTCTTGGATGCATTGCCTAAAAATTTCCGGTTCACCTCTTTATCCTCCAGCGCCCCTCCCAGCAATGTATCCACATACCCCTGTATAGAAAAAATAGGTGTGCGCAACTCGTGCGCCAGGTTCATCAAAAATTCTTTCCTGAACTGCTCATTGGCATGAAGCATCTCTATCTCATCTTTTTTCTGCATGGCCCATTTCTCCACATCCTCGCTCACCTCTTCAATAGATTTCTGGGGTAAGATGTTCTTATAAAAAAACTCTTCCTTCTTGGTGGCTTTGATCTGGTAAATGAATTTATAAATGATCTTGATCTTACGGTAAATGAAGCGCGTGAGCGTATAATAGTAGATACTATATATCACCCCAAATGTAACTATGAAAACCAAGATAGGTGTGTACCAGCTTTGATGCAACAGCAAGCTCAGCAGCGCATTCGCCGTGGCAATAAGCGCTGCGGTAATAAACGACAGTAAGCGAGGGGAAAGGTTTTTGGTATCCAGTACAGACATGCGACTAAGATAAGGTAAAACCCCCAGCACCTCCCAATGAAAAATCGGGACCCTGTTCCGGAGAGTGCTTTATGAATAAAACATTTAGCTTTGAAATCTCGCTCATCACCCTGAAAATCTTCAAAAAAACTCTGATGCTCAATGACCTTGGTCATGTGTTCCCCTCCTGTCTGCCGACTGGCAAATTAGGGGCGTGAGTTAAGACATCTCGAACTTGTACCCCACTCCTTTTACGGTAGTGATCAGGTCTATGCCTACTTTCTGGCGTATCTTACGGATATGGACGTCTATGGTACGGTCGCCTACGATCACATCGGTGCCCCATACGCGTTGGAGTATCTCGTTGCGCAGAAAAACGCGGCCCGGCTTGGATGCGAGGAGACACAAGAGTTCAAATTCCTTTTTGGCAAGCAGGATGTCCACGCCTTTATAGGAAACAGTAAACTTGGTCTTGTTGATCTCGAGGTCGCCAAAGGTTTGTTTTTGCTCTTGTTCCTCGTCTTTACGGAAACGGCGCAGGGCGGAACCGATACGGGTAGCGAGCAGTTCCGGCTTAATGGGCTTGGAGATAAAATCATCCGCACCTATTTTAAGGCCCTCAATTTCATATTTCTCATCATTGAGCGCGGTGAGAAATATAATAGCGGTATCATCAAACTCATGCATTGCCCGCAGCTCCCTGATGGTCTCTATACCATCTTTATTGGGCATCATTATATCAAGAAGAATAAGATCAGGCCTGAAATCCTTTGCTTTGCGGATAGCCTCAACTCCGTCTTTTGCGGCGGCGATCAGGTAGCCTTTACTTTTTAAGTTATAGCTTATGAACTCGACTATATCGGGTTCATCATCAACAATCAGAATTTTACCCGGGAATACTTCCATAATTTCACTAAATCGTTAAACAAAAATAGCACCTTAGTGTTAAGCCAAAAAGACCGCCATATTACGGAATTGTTAAGAACTGATAATTTTCATTAAAAAAGCGGCAACGTATAAAGGTAGGCTGGTTCATTTGCCACCTGTTACGTTGCCGCCCCATATATACTTTCCTTAACGCTTCTTTTACCTCAAAGTCACTGATCCACTGCCCACTTTATATCCTTCACTATATATTTCAATAGTATAAGCGCCCTTTGCGTAATCGCCATCCTGTTTCCAGTCTGCCATCACATTCTTTAACGGCTGGCCTTGTGTAAGCGGCACCGATTTTA
The DNA here is from genome assembly GCA_903887415.1 of uncultured Bacteroidota bacterium. Classification (GTDB taxonomy): domain Bacteria; phylum Bacteroidota; class Bacteroidia; order Chitinophagales; family Chitinophagaceae; genus Nemorincola. The sequence goes on from CAISPO010000074.1 coordinate 36,583, forward strand.
CCAGTGAAAAAGACATCTGGTCACCCTTCATTGTATTGAGCATACCCGAACCATTTGCGGGACTGGTCATTGTATTTCCATCTTCAGCAATAATTCGTAGGTATATCTGCTTGGTACCACTTTCAGCAATACGGTTCTCATCAATATCGAACATAATGCGGAGCACATCTACTTTCTTAGCTTTTGTTGTTTCTTTTTCTTTTCCGTTCTTCCGGAGATGGATAGGCTCCATCCTGATATTAGAACAGGTAAGTACTGACCCTACTTTCTTTATGGCGGCATTCTGTGTAGCAGTAGAGTCGCGCTCTTTCGCCAGGGTCTTATTTTGCCCGGTAAGCACTGTATTTTCTTTCTCCAGCTCAGCTATGCGCGCTTCATACTGTTTTGATTTATCGTTAAGGGTGTTTATCATTTCCCTTGCCTGCTTCAGCTCTTCTTTTGTTGCTTTATCGTTATGGAGCACAGCCGATATCTGGTTGCGCAGTTTCGACATTGCTTCTTTATCGCCCTGCAGTGCGCTGTCCATCTTGGCATTTTGGGTGGTGAGCTGATCTATCTTGGCAGACGCAGCATCAAAGTCTGACTGCAGCGACGCGCGATCAGTCTTCACAGAATCAATCTGCTGCTGCTTCTGCTTCATTGCCAGGTCATTATCTTCAGCCATTTTGTTTTTGC